>AAZW01000052.1 GCA_000169995.1 Vibrionales bacterium SWAT-3
AGCGTGTTTACGGCATGCGTCACTTTGACGTGCAAATGATTGGTGGCATGGTTCTAAATGCTGGCCAAATTGCAGAGATGCGTACTGGTGAGGGTAAGACTCTTACAGCAACTCTACCTGCTTATCTTAACGCCCTACCTAGTAAAGGTGTTCACGTAGTAACGGTGAACGACTACCTAGCTAAGCGTGATGCGGAAACTAACCGCCCATTATTTGAATTCCTTGGTATGACTGTTGGCGTGAACGTGCCAAACATGGCTCCACCAGAGAAAAAAGAAGCATACCAAGCGGATATCCTATACGGAACAAACAACGAGTTTGGTTTCGATTACCTACGTGACAACATGGCTTTCCGTGCTGAAGACCGTGTTCAACGCGAACGCTTCTTTGCTGTAGTCGATGAGGTTGACTCAATCTTAATCGATGAAGCGCGTACACCTCTTATTATCTCGGGCCCGGCTGAAGATAGCTCAGATCTTTACACGCGTATTAACACATTGATTCCTCATCTTGAGCGTCAAGATAAAGAAGATTCTGAAGAGTACCGTGGTGAAGGTCACTACACCATGGACGAAAAATCTAAGCAGGTTCACCTGACTGAAAACGGTCAAGAATTTGTTGAAGAGCTAATGGTTAAAAATGGCCTGATGGAAGAGGGTGATACGCTTTACTCTCCAACAAACATCAGCCTACTGCATCATGTTAATGCTGCGCTTCGTGCACACGTATTGTTTGAGAAGAACGTAGACTACATCGTAACTGAAGAAGGTGAAGTGGTTATCGTTGACGAACATACTGGCCGTACAATGCCAGGTCGTCGTTGGTCTGAAGGTTTACACCAAGCTGTTGAAGCAAAAGAAGGTGTGAAGATTCAGAATGAGAACCAAACACTAGCTTCGATTACCTTCCAAAACTTCTTCCGTCTGTACGAAAAACTGTCAGGTATGACAGGTACAGCCGATACTGAAGCTTTCGAATTCCAGTCTATCTATGGTCTAGAAACGGTTGTTATCCCGACTAACAAACCTATGGTTCGTAACGATATGCCTGATGTGGTTTATCGTACAGAAGAAGACAAATTTAATGCGATCATTGAAGACATTAAAGACCGTGTTGCTGCAGGTCAGCCATCACTGGTTGGTACGGTTTCTATCGAGAAATCAGAGCTACTGTCTAACGCACTGAAAAAAGCAAAAATTAAGCACAACGTACTAAACGCGAAATTCCACGAGAAAGAAGCGGAAATCGTAGCGCAAGCAGGTACACCAGGTGCAGTAACCATCGCAACTAACATGGCCGGTCGTGGTACCGATATCGTGTTAGGTGGTAGCTGGCAGTCTGAGGTTGAGAAGCTACAAAACCCAACTCAAGAGCAGATCGACAAGATCAAAGCGGATTGGAAAGTGGTTCACGACAAAGTACTAGAGTCAGGTGGTCTACACATCATTGGTACAGAGCGTCACGAATCTCGTCGTATCGATAACCAGCTACGTGGTCGTTCTGGTCGTCAAGGTGATGCAGGTTCTTCACGTTTCTACCTATCGATGGAAGACTCGCTACTACGTATCTTCACATCTGATCGTATGGCTGGCCTTATCCAGAGTGGTATGGATGAAGGTGAAGCGATCGAATCTAAGATGCTATCTCGCTCTATCGAAAAAGCACAACGTAAAGTTGAAGGCCGTAACTTCGATATTCGTAAGCAGCTTCTAGAGTACGATGATGTAGCGAATGACCAACGTAAAGTGGTTTACGAGCTGCGTGATGAGCTAATGGGCTCTGACGACATCAGCGAAATGATCGAACACAACCGTGAAGACGTGTTTACGTCGGTTATCGATGAGTACATTGCTCCTCAATCGCTTGAAGATATGTGGGACATCGCTGGTCTTCAAGATCGTCTGAAGAACGACTTCGACCTAGACTTTGATATCCAAGGTTGGTTGGACGAAGACGACAAGCTTTACGAAGAAGCACTACGTGAACGTATCTTAGGCATGGCTGTTGATGCTTACAAACAGAAAGAAGAAGTGGTTGGTGCACAAGTGCTACGTAACTTCGAGAAGTCTGTAATGCTGCAAACGCTAGATGGTCTATGGAAAGAGCACTTGGCAGCGATGGATCACCTTCGTCAAGGTATCCACCTACGTGGTTACGCTCAGAAGAACCCGAAACAAGAGTACAAGCGTGAGTCGTTTGAACTGTTTGAAGGTCTACTGGATGTACTGAAGTCAGACGTTATTACTATCCTTTCGAAAGTTCGCGTTCAGCAACAAGAAGAAGTAGAAAAGATGGAAGCGCAGCGTCAGGCCCAAGCTGAAGAAGCAGCGCGTCGTGCACAAGCACAACACGCAACTGCAGAAAACCAGCTAGGCGATGATGAAGCAGAAGCAGCGTCGCCACAAACTGTAGTTCGTGATGAGCGTAAAGTTGGTCGTAACGAGCCTTGCCCATGTGGTAGTGGTAAGAAGTATAAACAGTGCCACGGTAAAATCGCGTAAGTTTAATGAATCGTTGCTGTAGCGCATGATAGCTGCGTTGGTGGTACTCACTTACAGTCGTAAGCTCCGTGCCACCGCCTTGCTCTCAAGCACTACAGCTTAGCTTCATAAAACTGACAAATAGAATATAAAGAGTCGCTTAGGCGGCTCTTTTTGTATGTGAAAATAATAAGGTTTCGATAGCGTCATTCTTGAGAGTGAGGGACGAGCGAGTCGGGGATCTTTCGGACTAACAAAAGAGCTGGTTCCCTATCTAATTCGTTCCTCATTGTAGGGAATGACGGTAGAGACATAGAAGGAACACCATCAATGAAAAGAATTCATATCGTAGCGGGTATTATCTTCAATCAAGATAAGTCACAGGTCTTTATCACTAAGCGTCCAGATGACAAGCACAAAGGTGGCTTTTGGGAGTTTCCAGGTGGTAAGGTTGAAGAGGGCGAAACTATTGAGCAAGCGATGACCCGTGAGCTTGATGAAGAGATCGGTATCAAGGTGACCGAGCAGTCTCTGTTTGAGCATCTTGAATTTGATTACACGGATAAGTCACTTAAGTTCGATTTCATTCTCGTGACTGATTTTGAAGAGCAGCCTTATGGTAAAGAAGGTCAGCAAGGTGAATGGGTCAGCCTTGAATCATTGAATCAATACGCCTTTCCTGAAGCAAATGTGCCAATTTTAGAGCGAGTGGTAAAAGAGTTTTCTTAATTGCTAGCCTGAGTTTGAGATTGTTGTTAGTTTAAAGAGATTAATCGAATGAACGTTGCTGCAAGAGAACTGCGGCAACAGTAACCAAAACAATGGAGATATTCGCAGTGGTAAGAATTGCAATAGCAGGAGCAGCGGGTCGTATGGGCCGCAACTTGGTGAAAGCCGCTCATCATAATTCAGAAGCTAGTGTTGGCGCTGGCTCGGAACGTCCCGAGTCATCATTAGTTGGCGTTGATGTTGGCGAGCTATGTGGTGAAGGTCGCTTTGATGTTGCTCTAGTGGATGATTTGTCTAAAGCCATCGAAGAGTTTGATGTGATTGTCGACTTTACCGCACCTGTTAGCACATTAGCGAATATTGAACTTTGTAAACGTCACGGCAAAAAACTTATCATCGGTACGACAGGCTTCTCAGAAGAGGAGAAGCAGGTGATTGACGCTGCTGCAAAAGAGATGCCTATTGTAATGGCACCAAACTACAGCGTAGGCGTTAACCTAGTATTTAAGCTACTAGAGAAAGCCGCTAAAGTGATGGGCGATTACTGTGATGTTGAAATCTTTGAGGCCCACCACCGTCATAAAGTGGATGCACCATCAGGTACTGCGATTGGTATGGGTGAAGCGATCGCCGGTGCTATGGGTAATGAGCTGAACGATGTGGCGGTATGGTCACGTGAAGGCATCACTGGCGAACGTACGAAAGATGAGATTGGCTTCGCAACGATTCGTGCCGGTGACATCATTGGAGAACACACTGCTATGTTTGCAGATATCGGCGAACGAGTGGAGATTACTCATAAAGCGACTGACCGAATGACCTTTGCAAACGGTGCGATCAAAGCTGCTGTTTGGCTCAATGACAAGCCTGCGGGCTTTTATACCATGACAGATGTCCTTGGTTTGAATGATCTATAAATAGATAATTATGCGCTGGCAATTGCCGGCGCTTTCTTTATTTGCTAGCTTTAACGCTGTATTCTTGTTTATCACCTCTCTCTTAAACCTACCTTTTAACATCGTTTTTACCTCACTTTTCTTGTTGTTTTGTTGTCTTGGTCTTATTTTTGGATTAGATCTTTAAATCTTCATGTTTTCTGTTTGTATTTATCGATTGCTTTTTGTTGGTGATGTTTTTAGTACTTAAAGGCAGACAAAAGTAATGGGATAAAATTGGAAAATCTCAATATCGTGCTTAATTGACCATGAAAGTTGAACTTTTGGAGCTTTGGAAGGGTAAATTGAATTAGTGCGTACAAATCTTTAATTTCTTTTGCGTTAAATGTTGACACGTATCACGCACATCACTAAAATACCGCCAATTTGTCTAATTTCCATAAACACTCACTTTTAAGTGTTGCAGGAAGGTAGATTTGCAAATTAAATCAATTTTAATGCATATTTATTTCTGGAGGTTGTCTTGAAAAAGTCAGCACTACTTGTCCTAGAAGATGGGACAGTATTTCACGGTGAAGCCATTGGCGCTGTAGGTTCTGCAGTTGGTGAAGTCGTTTTTAATACCTCGATGACGGGGTACCAAGAAATCCTCACTGATCCTTCCTATTCTCAACAAATCGTTACCCTTACTTACCCTCACATTGGCAATACCGGAACCAATTCCGAAGACGAAGAATCCTCTTCAATCCACGCTCAAGGCCTTGTGATTCGCGATCTCCCTCTAATCGCTTCTAACTTCCGTAATGAACAATCCCTTTCTGATTACCTTAAGTCGCAAAACGTTGTTGGTATCGCTGATATCGATACTCGTAAGCTGACGCGTATTCTTCGTGAAAAAGGCGCTCAGAACGGTTGTATTGTAGCTGGCTCTTCAGTAAACGACGGAAACTTAGACGAAGCTTTGGCTCTAGCTAAGGCAAAAGAATTCCCTGGCCTGAAAGGTATGGACCTTGCGAAAGAAGTTACAACAAAAGAAGCGTATCAATGGAAACAAGGTTCGTGGACGCTTACGGGTGGACTTCCTGAAGCGAAAGCAGACTCAGAATTACCATACCACGTTGTTGCTTATGACTTCGGTGCAAAACGAAACATCCTACGAATGCTCGTTGACCGCGGCTGCCGCCTAACGGTTGTTCCAGCTGAAACTTCTGCTGAAGAAGTGCTTGCACTAAACCCAGATGGTGTATTCCTTTCAAATGGCCCTGGTGACCCAGAACCATGTACGTACGCAATTGAAGCGACAAAGGTGTTCCTAGAAAAAGGCTTACCAATCTTTGGTATCTGTCTAGGCCACCAAATTCTTGCTCTTGCGTCAGGCGCTAAGACAGTGAAGATGAAGTTTGGTCACCACGGTGCAAACCATCCAGTTAAAGATTTAGATCGTGATGTTGTGATGATTACTTCACAAAACCACGGCTTTGCTGCTGACGAAGACACACTACCTGAAAACCTACGTGCAACGCACAAGTCGCTATTTGATGGTTCTCTACAAGGTATCCACCGTACAGACAAACCAGCATTTAGCTTCCAAGGTCACCCAGAAGCAAGCCCAGGTCCAGAAGACGCAGCGCCGTTATTTGACCACTTCATTGAACTAATTAAAAAGCACACAGCGTAATTCGGAGTAGTAGACAATGCCAAAACGTACTGACATTAAAAGTATTCTAATTCTAGGTGCTGGCCCGATCGTTATCGGCCAAGCATGTGAGTTCGATTACTCTGGTGCTCAAGCTTGTAAAGCGCTTCGCGAAGAAGGTTACCGAGTTATTCTTGTAAACTCGAACCCAGCGACCATCATGACTGACCCAGACATGGCTGATGCAACTTACATCGAGCCTATCCAATGGGAAGTTGTTCGCAACATCATTGCGAAAGAGAAGCCAGATGCAGTTCTACCTACAATGGGTGGCCAAACAGCACTTAACTGTGCACTAGACCTAGAGAAACACGGTGTTCTTGAAGAGTTCGGTGTAGAGATGATTGGTGCAACGGCTGACGCTATCGATAAAGCAGAAGACCGTTCTCGTTTCGATAAAGCGATGAAGTCTATCGGCCTTGAGTGTCCACGTGCGGATACGGCGAAAACCATGGAAGAAGCTTACGGCGTTCTAGATATGGTTGGCTTCCCATGTATCATCCGTCCATCATTCACTATGGGTGGTACTGGCGGTGGTATCGCATACAACAAAGAAGAATTTGAAGAAATCTGTCGTCGTGGTCTGGACCTTTCTCCAACCAACGAACTTCTTATCGATGAATCACTTATCGGTTGGAAAGAGTACGAGATGGAAGTGGTTCGTGACAAAGCGGATAACTGTATCATCGTATGTGCGATTGAAAACTTTGACCCAATGGGCATCCACACGGGAGACTCAATCACAGTTGCACCAGCACAGACGCTAACAGACAAAGAATACCAATTAATGCGTAACGCATCTCTAGCAGTACTGCGTGAGATTGGTGTTGAAACGGGTGGTTCTAACGTACAGTTTGGTATCAACCCGAAAGATGGCCGTATGGTTATCATCGAGATGAACCCACGTGTATCTCGTTCTTCTGCACTAGCATCTAAAGCGACAGGTTTCCCAATCGCTAAGATTGCAGCGAAACTGGCTGTGGGTTACACGTTAGATGAACTGCAAAATGACATCACGGGTGGCGCGACACCAGCATCATTCGAACCAACAATCGACTACGTAGTAACTAAGATTCCTCGTTTTAACTTCGAGAAATTTGCAGGTGCTAACGACCGTCTAACGACGCAAATGAAGTCTGTTGGTGAAGTTATGGCTATCGGCCGTAACCAGCAAGAGTCTCTACAAAAAGCACTTCGCGGCCTAGAAGTTGGCGCGACAGGCTTTGACGAAATGGTTGACCTAGATGCGCCAGACGCACTAACAACAATCCGTCACGAACTAAAAGAAGCTGGCGCAGAGCGTATTTGGTACATCGCGGATGCATTCCGTGCGGGTATGTCTGTTGATGGCGTATTCAACCTAACGCAAATCGACCGTTGGTTCCTAGTTCAAATCGAAGACATCGTTAAGCTTGAGCAAGAGCTTAAAGCGAAAGGCTTTGCTGGTCTGAATAAAGAAGAGCTAAACAAGCTTAAGCGTAAAGGTTTTGCAGATGCGCGCCTATCTAAGATTCTAGGTGTAGCGGAAAGCGAAATCCGTCGTCTACGTGACCAATACGATATCCACCCAGTGTACAAGCGCGTTGATACGTGTGCGGCTGAGTTCTCTTCTGATACGGCTTACATGTACTCATCTTACGATGACGAGTGTGAAGCGAACCCAACAGACAAAGACAAGATCATGATTCTTGGTGGCGGTCCAAACCGTATCGGCCAAGGTATTGAATTTGACTACTGTTGTGTACACGCATCACTAGCTCTTCGTGAAGATGGCTACGAAACTATCATGGTTAACTGTAACCCTGAGACTGTTTCAACGGACTACGACACATCTGACCGTCTGTACTTCGAACCAGTAACACTGGAAGACGTACTAGCAATCGCTCGTGTTGAGAAGCCAAAAGGCGTTATCGTTCAGTACGGTGGTCAAACACCACTGAAACTGGCTCGCGCACTTGAAGCGGCTGGCGTGCCAATCATCGGTACTAGCCCTGACGCAATCGACCGTGCAGAAGACCGTGAGCGTTTCCAAGTTGCTGTTGACCGTCTAGGTCTTCTACAGCCAGAGAACGCGACAGTAACAACAATGGAACAAGCGGTAGAGAAGTCTCGCGAAATCGGCTTCCCATTGGTTGTACGTCCTTCTTACGTACTTGGTGGTCGTGCGATGGAAATCGTATACGATGAGCAAGACTTACGTCGCTACTTCAACGAAGCAGTAAGCGTATCGAACGAATCTCCAGTTCTTCTTGATAGCTTCCTAGACGACGCAGTTGAAGTGGATATCGATGCTATCTGTGACGGTGAGCGTGTCGTTATCGGCGGTATCATGGAGCACATCGAACAAGCGGGTGTTCACTCAGGTGACTCAGCATGTTCTCTTCCTGCATACACGCTAAGCCAAGAAATCCAAGACGTAATGCGTGAGCAAGTTGAAAAGCTAGCGTTCGAGTTGGGTGTTCGTGGTCTGATGAACACGCAGTTTGCTGTTAAGAACAACCAAGTCTACCTAATCGAGGTTAACCCTCGTGCAGCACGTACGGTACCGTTCGTATCTAAAGCAACGGGTGCACCAATCGCTAAGATTGCAGCACGTGTAATGGCGGGTCAATCGCTAGAGTCTCAAGGCTTTACGAAAGAAATCATCCCACCTTACTACTCAGTGAAAGAAGTGGTACTTCCATTCAACAAGTTCCCAGGTGTTGACCCACTATTAGGCCCAGAAATGCGCTCTACTGGTGAAGTTATGGGTGTTGGAGCAACGTTCGCAGAAGCTTACTCTAAAGCAGAATTAGGTTGTGGCAACATCTACCCAGAAGGCGGCCGTGCACTTCTTTCTGTTCGCGAAGGCGACAAAGAACGCGTTGTAGACCTAGCATCTAAGCTATCTAAGCTTGGTTACCAGCTAGATGCAACACATGGTACAGCAGTGATTCTTGGCGAAGCGGGCATCAACCCACGTCTAGTAAACAAGGTACACGAAGGCCGTCCTCACATTCTTGACCGTATCAAGAACAACGAGTACACCTACATCGTGAACACTGCAGCTGGCCGTCAAGCGATTGAAGACTCTAAAGTTCTTCGTCGTGGTGCACTTGCTGAGAAGGTAAACTACACGACTACGCTAAACGCAGCATTTGCAACATGTATGGCGCACACTGCAGACGCGAAGACGACAGTAACTTCTGTTCAAGAGCTACACGCACAGGTGAAAGCTTCTCAAGCTTAATTTGTCTTAGCTCAGCTAACTGAACTGAAGTTAGCGGATATAAATGCTCAAAGCCCACTCTTCGGAGTGGGCTTTTTTATGTCCGTGATACCGCGTTAGTTAAATGATGAATATTTGGAATAGGTTAGAATCTTGTGTTTCGTTATTGATCACCAGCTCAGGATGGTAAGTTGTCGCTACACGAGACTTTGAGGCGTTGGGTATATGGAAATCACTCTGGAAATATTGGCTATTTTGTTTGTTGTCGCAACAGCAGCGGGCTTTATCGATGCGATGGCTGGCGGTGGCGGGCTACTGACTTTGCCAGCACTACTCGCAGCGGGAGTTCCACCGACACAAGCCCTAGCAACGAACAAGCTTCAAAGCTCTTTCGGCAGTTTTTCCGCAAGTTGGTACTTCGTGCGTAACGGTATCGTTAGTATTAAGGAGATGCGCCTCGCCATTTTGTGTACCTTCATTGGCTCGGCGATTGGTGCAGAACTCGTTCAGTTCATTGATGCGAGCTTATTGACCAGTGTGATTCCGTTACTGCTTATCGCTATATCTCTCTATTTCCTGTTAGCACCACAAACCAGAGCGTCTGAGGGTAAACAGAAGATCTCTGAGGCGATGTTTGCTCTGTGTGTAGGTGGTGGCGTGGGATTCTATGATGGATTCTTTGGCCCAGGAACAGGCTCTATCTTCACCATGTGCTTTGTTGCGATTGGTCATTTCTCGTTAGTCGATGCGACCGCACGCACCAAGGTATTGAACTTCACCTCTAACATCGCTGCACTGATCTTCTTTATTTTGGCAGGCTTGCCAATTTGGGAGCTCGGCTTAGTGATGGCAATTGGCGGCTTTATGGGGGCTCAGCTGGGCGCGAAAGTGGTGGTGACAAAAGGGCAGAAGTGGATCCGCCCCCTTGTGATCGTGATGTCGATGCTCATGGCGTCTAAACTGCTTTGGGAACAGCATCAACAATGGATTCTATCAGTGTTTTAACTCGTGGAGACTGGTAGCTATTTGGTCTTACACAGACATGAATCGGCCGGATTAAGCCCGCTAATTCCTCGAAGCTATACAGATAATGAGACTCAATATTGAGTGTTTTGACTATAGAGAGCGGAATCAAAGCAGGACCAGTTCCACCTAGTGCAAGCTGCGCTGCGGCAGTGTAGGCATCCATCTCCATCAAAGGTTTGATACCAAACTTTTCTAATACTGAGAGTTGGTAAGAGTTGGCTGGGTTAGTCATATCATTCGTGATGACTTTGGGTGGAAGCCCGTTCAGCGGCAATTTACTTACAATGAAAAAGGGCTCGTCGAACAGGTGAAACGTCATCAATCCATGATGTGGTGGCAGCAAGCCTGCGCATAACCCTAGGGTTGCCTTACCGGACTGAACTCGCTCGATGATTCTGGGCGTGTGGTTGGTGGTTATGGTGATGTATTTATCTTGTTGGATAAACTGCCCCATCATTTCACCTAAATAGCCGGCTATCAGAGACTTAGAGCTGTCTAAGGTAATGAAAGTCGTATCTTCTAACTCTTGCTGTTCATAAATAAGACCACGAAGTTCATTGAACGTAGGACCAATACTCTCGATCAGTGCGATCGCGTCTGGTGTGAGTTTTATCTGCCGACCGCTCGGCTCAATAAGCTTTTTCCCCAACTTCTTTTCTAAGTTAGCAATCCGTTTGCTTACCGCTGATTGGCTGATATACAGCAAGCTGCCAGTGCGGCTCATGGTTTTGGCTTTACTCAAAACCAAGAGAGTTTCGATTCCTTCGAGTAGCATTTGATGATATTCATGAAAGTTGGGAATGATACGTCCAACTTATCTCAATCAAGGCCGTTGCTCTAGCTTTTGTTTACGAGTTCTTGAACCAAGCTGGCGATTCTTGAACCGTAGTATTGAGCAGTGAGTAAGTCATTGTGGTTAACGCTATCTTGACCATCATCGATACTAGACACTAAACCAATATTTGAACCAGTGCGGTTTAACCCTAAATTATCTGTGTGTCTTGAGGCGTCTAAGCCAACCCAAATCATGCCGTGCTGACAAGCTAGAGTGAAAAAGCTAAGCAGGGTTTGTTGTTGCTCTCCGTTAAGACTGCCTCCAGTTGTGAAGCCAGCAGCGAGTTTATTTCGCCATAACTTCTTGCAGTAGTTGTCACTGCTCGCATCCATAAAGCTTTTAAACTGAGCGGCAGGTGAACCCATGTAGGTAGGAGCGCCAAAAACGATCGCATCACAACTGTCTAGGAGTTTGAGCTTTTCGTCATTGTCATATCGGCCTTCAATGATCTCCGAGGGCAGTACTTCGATGAGTAGGGCTGAGTCCGGTAGCTGAGTGTTTACGCCCTCAGCGATCAGTTCGGCGACCTGCTTAGTTGCGCCGCATTTAGAGAAGAAAACAATTCCAATTTTATTACTGCTCATCCTAGAGCCCTCATTGTTAGTAAATGAATATGTTTATAAAGTTATTCGTTTACTAATATAGCTCGTCAATTAATTAAGTAAATAAAAAATATTACTAAGTTAAAGGTGGATATGTGGAAGTGACTTGAAGGGGAGAGGAAGGGCAGATGGCAGAGGTGGCAAGATTAAAAAAGGCCCCTAAGTGGAGCCCTTTTCTTTTTAGCGATAGCTTATTTAATCGCGAAAGTTGGTAACGATAAGTGCCAACGAATGGCGCCAAGTCTAATCAACAATGTAGAGAACACGCCAGCTAGGAATGCGGTCTCTGAATCGTGGCCCATCCGAATAGCAATAGTGTGGAATGCACCGCCGATGATACAAGCGGTCGCGTAGACTTCGCTTCGCAGGATCATCGGTACTTCTCGGGCAAGTACGTCACGAATAATGCCGCCGCCACAGCCTGTAATTACGCCCATGATGATGGCAACCAATGCTGAGTCTTGATAAGCCAATGCTTTTTCAACACCAATACCAACGAACACAGCTAAACCTATGGCGTCACAGACGGGTAGGATCCACCATGCCAAACGCTTGGGGCGTCTCACGATGATCATCGTTAATAAACAGGTAACGATAATGACCCAAAGGTAGGTGGTATCGGTTATCCAAAAAACAGGAGTAGCACCCAGTGCCATGTCTCGAATTGTACCTCCGCCGATAGCGGTTACACTGCCGAGAACGGCGACACCAAAAGGGTCCATTTTTAGGCGTCCAGCAACAAATACGCCTGAAATAGCAAAGATGGCAGTGCCAAATAAATCGATAATATAAAGCAGCATGGAGTCCATGATACTGGTGCTCTTATTGTTAAAATTGTAGGGACAGGTCGATGGCGAATTGTACGAAAAAACAGACTAAAAAGTTAGTGATTTTCTCGGACTCTATCGAAGTAATCGCACACTTGCTGGATAGCTTGCAAAGTTCTTGTGGTTGGTCGGTTAATCCAGTCCGAATTGAGCGACCATATCTGATTTTTAGCGACGGCTGGGATCTCTTCCGCCCACGATTGCCACATGGTTCCATTCTCAATAGCGTGCTGAGAAGTGAAGATCACTTGCGGTTTATTCAGCACAACTTGCTCAATACCTACTTGCGGGTAGGGTGAAGCGCTGTCTTCAAAAATATTTCGGCCGCCACAAAACTCAAATACTTCACTTGGCCAGTGTCCTTGTGCCACGGTGATAATAGGTTTTTCACTTAGCTGGTAGAAGTAGCTGACCGGCTCCGCATCTTTGTATTTTAGCCTTAATGCGTTGAGCTGCTCTTTGTATTGCTTAGCATTATTCTCACCGATACTCGGATCGCTGGCGTATTGGCTAAGTTGCTCTATATTGGTCGCGATGCTGTCTAGGCTTTTGGTTTTCGAGTAATAAATATTAAAGCCAAACTGCTCCAGTTTCGCCAGTTCTCTCGGTGGGTTACCCGCTGGCCAAGCAAGGATAAGATCTGGCTGAAGCGCGATGATTTTCTCAACCTTGATACCTTGATAGTTTGCCACTTTTTCTAGCTTATCGGCTTGTGGTGGGTAATCACTTCGTTCACTCACTGCAACTAAGTTATCGCCTAAACCCGCACTGTATGCTAGCTCTGTGGCGTGAGGGGCTAAGCTGACTACGCGTTTTGCCTTGGTTACTTCGGTTGCAAGCGTGCTTGGTATCCATAAGCTAAAGCTGATCGCGAAAGTTGCACATGATGTAACAAGTTGAGAGGGTTTCACTTTAAATCCCTTGGTGAATAATGAGTAAGGCTAAGCTTTGTAAGAATATCCAAATAGCGATGCGTCCAAATAGCAGCTTTTGAACCTGTGATAAGTGCAGTGCGGATGGGGCGATTCTTCCGCCTAATTTTGCGCGAATGGCTTTGGTATCGTTGTAAATAGCCGGACCACCGAATGATAGCTCAAGCTTATTGCCTACTGCTGTAATCAACCACGCAGGGCCTGGCAGAGGCCAAGAGCGACTTTGAGTGAGCATCATCTTAAGTGTGTGAGACGCTTTATCACCGCATACGATCATCAAGGCAAATAAACGCATTGGGATAAATTCAAGGATAGCGACGATTTTGATGGCTGTTGAGCCAAAAGGA
Source organism: Vibrionales bacterium SWAT-3 (assembly GCA_000169995.1). GTDB lineage: Bacteria > Pseudomonadota > Gammaproteobacteria > Enterobacterales > Vibrionaceae > Vibrio. The sequence goes on from AAZW01000052.1 coordinate 13,579, forward strand.
GAGAACTGCTTACGGCTAGGCGACCAAGCTCGAGCTAATTCGACGATCAGGCGATACATCAACGCCGCGACTCCGCCTCCGATGGCGTACCAAAACAGCACACAAACCACATTGCGACCGTAGCCCATGATGATGGTCTCAGCTCCAGCTTTCCCAAGCCCTAGTGACGATAGTGAATCGGTTTGACGATTGACAATCGGAGCCAGCAATTGACGCGCAGTCACTTTATCTTCTCGGCTAAGTGTTTTGATGAGCTGGTTTGCCAGCTTTTCATTATTACGCCAATCAATGGCGAGCAGTAACAAAGCCAGTTGAAACAGCTGAGTCTGCCAAACCAAAGGTTGCAGTGCCAAGAGAAGAATCAGAGTTGGAAGTACCATTAATCCCCAGGCTAAGGTGCCAGAAATCAGGCTTTGGGAATAGTTTTGGTTGTTATTAACCTTGCTTGCTAAAAGCTCAGCAAACTTATGCCATAAGGTCGTAGGGTGTGCGGCATGAGGGATAGGTAGAATCAAATGAAAAAGCAGTGCTCCCCACATTACAAGGAGCACGCCATTTGCAAATACCTGATCAAACAGTGTTTGCATGCTTAGTCGCTTACTTTAGTATGGCAACCATTTTGACAACCATTTCAGAAGAGCTTTGTGCTGCTAGTGGCAGGAACTCTTCAAAACTCATTGGTGATTCTTTGTCTGCAACGTCAGAGATTGCACGAACAACCACAAATGGTACTTGGAACTGGTGACAAGCTTGAGCAATCGCAGAAGCTTCCATTTCTACAGCAACCACAGACGGGAAGTGCTTACGGATGAACTCTTGGCGTTCTGCTGTGCAAACAAATGCGTCGCCAGTACAGATAAGGCCACGAACCGCGTGCTTGTCTTCCATTTGAGCTAGCGCTTGCTCAGCGACTTTCATCAGGTTCTCGTCAGCTTTGAATGCAGCTGGTTGACCTGCCATTTGACCGATTTCGTAACCGAAAGCTGTTACGTCTGCGTCGTGGTGACGTACTTCAGTAGAGATAACCACATCGCCAAGGTTTAGAGTTGAATCAAAACCGCCAGCAGAGCCAGTGTTTAGAACGACATCCGGTTGGTATTCGCTTAGTAGGATAGAAGTACCAACTGCTGCAGCTACTTTACCAATGCCTGATTGAAGCAAAACAACGTCAACACCATTTAGCTGACCAGAGAAAAAGGTACAACCACCTTTATTAACTTCAGTAATGTCTGAAATAGCTGCTTTTAGGATCGCAACTTCTTGCTCCATTGCGCCAATGATGCCGATTTTCATGTGTAGTCTCTTAATTAAAAATATTTAAACAGTAGAGCGAAATTGTAGCATGGATAAGAAGCGTCGAGCGACTGCCCAGAAGCACTTCTCATCCGAATAGTGTGGATTTACTCCAGTATTCTTTGTCTATTTGATTAGACCTTCGCTTTGCAAGCTAGCACGAAGTTGTTCTGCTCGTTTACGGTTCACACCAAAGTCGGAGTAGCCAGTGCGGGACTCTGAACGAACGATGAGCTTGTCTCCATCGACTTTTAACTCAAGGTCATCGACAAAGCGCATGATGCGTGATGTGCACTCAACACGCAGGTAATCATCGGTTTTGTTGGCCGTTTTCGCGCCCGGCAAAGTCAGAGCGACTTGCTCAATAGCATCAAGGCTTGCTGAATCGGATAGCTCGTATGCAGCCAAAGCATGTTGTTCACGGTCATCTTGTGTTGATACGCAATTAGGTTTGTCACCACAAGGTGATGATGTTCTGTCTTTCATGTCCGTGATTCCTTGGCTGCAAGCGGTTAATGTCAAAAGTGATAGCGAGAGGAGAGCGGCTTTTTTCATAGTGTTTCCTATGGCTTGTTTTTAATTCCAATTGTAGTTATCGGAATTGGCTTGTTTGCTGTTTTTTGTTGTGCTTGTGATAAACGTATCGGCTCTTCTCCGCTTAGATGAGCTTGATTTCCGGATAAATGGTAGAGTGAGTTTCTAGGATTGAGGTTTGTCTAATCTTCAATTTAAAGTAATCAGTATCCCTTACTCCTCGGGCTCTCCGTCTAAGAAGACCTATCGATACATTCCCTGCTTCCACTCGGGCATTCGTCAGCTTATATTTTGCATAGTTGCAGATCCCAACTCTTCTCTCCCAAAGCGCGTCTGCAAAGTTGATGAGAGATAAGATCCTCGTCTTTTTAGCAAGCTGGCACCACGCATCAAGCGCTGCGATCATCAAGTCAAAATTACGTTCATCCCATAAGGCTTGAAGCTGCTCTTTGAGCATATAAATCGTACAAAGAGTCTTATTGCTTTCCAGTAAATCATCTAGCCTATCTGACTGCTTATCGCTTAATTTCGGCGCATTTTTGAGGAGTAAAAATAGCGTCCCTTTAAGCATTTTCTTCTCGTCATGTGTTCCTTTCCTAAACGCTTTATTACGCTCTTTCCTTATCAGAAGAGAGTAGTTCTGCATAACGTGAAACCGGTCAAAAACGATGTCTGCATTCGGAAGAGCGTTTCTCACTGCTGATTGGTAAGATTGCCCCATATCCATTGATACCGCTTGGATGCCGTCTCTCGTTTGCGGTGATAATTGTTCAAAAAAGTTGATGAGTACGTTTGAAGTCCGCCCATGGTCAACCCAAATAAGTTGTCCTGAAACGAGATCATAAACGACGGTCATATAATCATGGCCTTTAGCCCTGGCGACTTCATCAACGCCAATATGAACAAGGTTGGTCAACTTCTTAGGCTCTAAAGCAGGCAAGGTAGAGAGAAGGAATGCTTTATCGATATTTTTCACGGTTTCCCAGCGTATGTCTAAATGCTTCGACACTGCGTGGATGCTCATATAGCGGCACAGTCCACTAATAAAGTGACAGAACCTCTTTGTATAACGACTCCCCTTATCAACAAAATCAGCCTCTTCAATCAACCTTCGGCCGAGCCTATCCCTTGTCTGAGCCAATTCAATTTCTATAACGCAAGGGCGACCACTGACAGGTAAATCCGACAGGCGACGGTGAACGTAGTGGTCGACGGTGCGCGGAGCTCCAGTCTCAGGATCAACAACTTTACAGCGTCTATCTCGCTTGCACTTGACGAGTACTGAATGAGAGCTTTCTTCAAGCGTTACAGACTGTACGGATTGGCCTTTAAAGTTAAATAGAGCGGAAGATAATAACGACAAACTACAACACTGATATATAAGGTGGGAAGCGATTGTAAATCAATGTGTTAGCGGTTTTATTGTTAGTTTATAGACTCATCTAAGCGGAGAAGAGCCACGTATCTAATTCAAAAAAGGATCCATAATTGGATCCTTTTTTATAGTAACGAACTGAGTAATAAAGGAAACCCACTCACACTTCTAGGTAATCTAATATCCCTTCAGCGGCTTTGCGGCCTTCATCGATGGCGGTTACCACTAAGTCAGAGCCACGAACCGCGTCGCCACCGGCAAATATTTTGCTGTTGGTGGTTTGGTACTGAAACTCTTGCTGACCAGGCGCTTTAATACGGCCCCATTGATCAAGCTCGACACCGAAAGGTTCTAGCCACTCCATAGCGTGAGGTTGGAAACCAAATGCCATGATAACGGCATCGGCTTCAAGAATGTGCTCACTGCCTGCAACAGGTTCTGGGCGGCGACGGCCAGCTTCATCAGGTTCACCCAAAGCGGTTTTCACGACTTTGACGCCAACCACATGACCAGTGCTATTTAATTCTAAGCCAACAGGTTGGAGGTTGAACTTGAACTTCACACCCTCTTCACGCGCATTCTTTACCTCACGGCGAGAGCCCGGCATGTTGGCTTCATCCCGGCGGTAAGCACACACCACATCTGCCGCATTCTGACGAATAGAGGTTCGAACGCAATCCATCGCCGTATCACCACCACCAAGCACGACCACCTTCTTGCCTTGCATGTCGATGAAAGGGGCTGGGTTTTCTAAATCCATTACCTTGTAGGTGTTAGATATTAGGAAAGGCAGGGCATCATAAACACCGGGAGCATCTTCATTATCTAGACCTGCCCGCATGTTTTTATAAGTGCCTACACCAAGGAAAACAGCGTCGTAATCATCGACCAGCTCTTGAAGTTGAATGTCTTTGCCAACTTCGGTATTCATTCGGAATTCAACGCCCATTTCGCTAAAGATGCGGCGGCGATTCTCCATGATACCTTTCTCAAGCTTGAACGATGGAATACCAAACGTCAGTAGACCGCCGATCTCCGGATAGCGGTCAAACACAACAGCTTTTACGCCATTACGAACTAGGATATCAGCCGCTGCTAGACCTGCCGGCCCTGCTCCTATGATCGCGACCTTTTTATCGGTCCATTCAACGTGAGACATGTCAGGCTTCCACCCCATCTCAAAGGCTTTGTCGGTAATGTACTTTTCAATATTGCCAATGGTTACTGCACCGAAATCGTCATTGAGGGTACAAGAGCCCTCACACAAGCGGTCTTGAGGGCAAACACGGCCACATACTTCTGGCAGGCTGTTGGTTTGGTGAGACAGTTCAGCGGCTTCGATAATACGCCCTTCATTGGCAAGCTTAAGCCACTGAGGGATGTAGTTGTGAACAGGACATTTCCATTCACAGTATGGGTTACCACAGTCTAAACAACGGTCTGCTTGCGCTTTCGCTTGCTGCTTAGTGAAAGGTTCGTAGATCTCTACAAACTCAATCTTACGTATTTTGATTGGTTTCTTCGCTGGGTCTACGCGATTCACATCAATAAATTGGTATACATTCTGGCTCATTATTGGCTCCTTCCAATTATTGCGCTTGAACACGAAGTTCAGCTGAGCTGCGGCTTTGGTGGCCGAGCAAGGTGTTTAGATCCGCCGTCTTTGGTTTCACTAGGTAGAACTTCGGAATCCATTCATCAAAGTTCGCCAGAATAGCTTCAGCGTGTACTGAGCCCGTCTCTTCTAAGTGCTCTGCAATTAAGCCACGCAGATGTTCTTGGTGGATATATAAGTCAGATAGAGAAAGCGCCTCAACCGACTCGTTGTTCACTCGGCCTTGGAAGTCTTCGTTCTTATCCATGACATAAGCGAAGCCACCCGTCATACCTGCACCGAAGTTAACGCCAGTTGCGCCAAGAATGGCAACAATACCGCCGGTCATGTATTCACAGGCGTTGTCACCCGCACCCTCAATCACGGCAACCGTGCCTGAGTTACGTACGCCAAATCGTTCGCCAGCCGTACCTGCAGCAAATAACTTGCCTCCGGTTGCACCATACAAACAGGTGTTACCTATGATGGTTGCTTCGTTACAAGTAAATGCAGTGCCTTGGTGAGGCTTGATGACTACCTTACCGCCAGCCATGCCTTTGCCAACATAGTCATTAGCATCGCCTGTTAGGTACAGTTCAACGCCGCCGGCATTCCAAACAGCGAAAGATTGGCCTGCGGTACCATCGAGATACAATTTGATTGGTGAACCTGCCATGCCTTGGTTGCCATATCGCTTAGCAATTTCGCCAGAGATACGTGCGCCTATCGAGCGGTCTGTATTAATCACGTTGTAGTAAAGGCTGGTGGATTGTCTTTTCTCAATCGCATCGCGAGCATCATCCAGAATCTGCTGGTTGAGCTGAGCCTTATCAAATGGCGCGTTTGGTTCGGTCCAATACAGAGGGTGACCCTCTGGTGATACCGGAGCTTCCAGTATCGATGAAAGATCCAACTTGCTCTGTTTCGCAGTAAGACCTTCAACAGCCTTCAGTAAATCTGTGCGTCCAATGAGGTCAGTGAGTTTTTCTACACCAAGGTCAGCGAGGTGTTGGCGAACTTCATCGGCTAAGCCAGTAAAGTAGTTCACAACCATGTCAGGCAGCCCCTTGAAGTATTCGCGGCGCAATGTTTCATCTTGAGTTGCAACGCCTGTCGCACAGTTATTGAGGTGGCAGATTCGTAAGAATTTACAACCCATTGCCACCATTGGTGCGGTACCAAAGCCAAAGCTTTCAGCACCGAGAATCGCGCCTTTAACCACATCGAGACCAGTTTTCAATCCACCGTCAACTTGTAGGCGGATCTTATGACGAAGCCCGTTAGCAACCAGTGCTTGTTGAGTTTCTGCTAGCCCAAGCTCCCAAGGACAACCTGCGTATTTTACTGAGGTCAGTGGGCTTGCCGCGGTACCGCCATCGTAACCAGAGATAGTAATTAGATCGGCATAGGCTTTTGCTACACCTGTCGCGATAGTGCCGACACCCGGTTCAGACACTAACTTCACTGAAACCAAGGCGTTAGGGTTAACTTGCTTAAGGTCGAAAATCAGCTGAGCCAAATCTTCGATTGAGTAGATATCGTGGTGCGGTGGAGGGGAGATCAGCGTAACACCTTGAACCGAGTATCTCAGTTTAGCGATTTCTGCCGTCACCTTATGACCAGGCAGTTGACCACCTTCTCCGGGCTTCGCACCTTGCGCGACCTTGATTTGCAGAACATCTGCATTGGTCAAGTAATGTGGAGTTACCCCAAATCGGCCAGACGCAATTTGTTTGATGCGTGAGTTGCGGTCGGTACCAAAACGTCGTGGATCTTCACCGCCTTCGCCTGAGTTTGAGTAACCACCCAAGCGGTTCATCGCCATTGCCAGCGCTTCATGCGCTTCTGGACTCAGGGCACCAATCGACATCGCCGCTGAGTCAAAGCGTTTAAAGAGGTCACTGCTTGGTTCTACTTGCTCAAGGGCTAATGGTTTATCGGCTTTCTTTAGGCTCATTAAGTCACGTAACATAGCCGAAGGGCGAGCATTTACCTGCTTAGCAAAAGAGAGGTAATCCGACGTTTCGCCAGTTTTTACAGCGGTTTGTAGTGTGCCGACCACGTCTGGATTATAAGCGTGGTATTCACCACCATGGACGTATTTCAGTAAACCACCGTGATCGATTGGTTTACGCTTGGTCCATGCTTTACGTGATAGGTTGTAAATATCTTGCTGGAAATCGCTAAAGCTTGCGCCTTGGATTCGAGTGGTAACTCCGCGGAAACAGAGCTCAACGATATCAGAATGTAGGCCAACGGCTTCGAAAAGCTGCGAACAGCGGTAAGAAGCAATGGTTGAAATACCCATCTTCGACATGATCTTATACAGACCTTTGTTGATGCCGTTTTGGTAGTTCTGCATCGCTGCGCGATAGTCTTTGTCTAAAGAGCCATCATCGAGCATCTTGCCTAACGCTTCATAAGCAAGGTACGGATAAACCGCAGTTGCACCAAAGCCAAGCAGTACTGCGAACTGGTGTGGATCACGAGCGGTTGCTGTTTCCACCACGATGTTGGCATCACAACGTAGGTTGGTATCAGCAAGGCGAGTCTGTACTGCACCCACCGCCATTGCTGCTGGAATTGGCAGTTTGCCTTTCTCTAAACCTTTGTCCGATAACACAACCAAAACCGCACCGTCACGGACTTCTTGTTCTGCACTATCACATACCGCTTTGATCGCTTGTTCAAGGTCTTGCTGAGCTGGGTCGTAGTGCATGCTTAGGATCGCATGGCGGTAGTGTTTTTGATTCAGTTGCAGAAGTTGCTGCATGTCTGAGTAAAGTAGAACAGGAGAATCAAATGTCACACGATAGGCGTGTCCATCTGTTTCACAGAACACGTTCATCTCTTGGCCAATGCTGGTGGCGAGCGACATCACATGCTTTTCACGCAGAGGATCAATCGGTGGGTTGGTGACTTGGGCAAACTTCTGACGGAAATAATCAGTGACCAGACGCTCTTTCGAAGAGAGTACCGCCATTGGCGTGTCGTCGCCCATTGAGCCGACCGCTTCCTGTCCCATGTCACCAAGCACGCGTAATACTTGATCGGACTCTTCGTTGCTCATTGCAAACTGTTTTTGGTAGGTTTTGAGCGTGTCATCGTCGAAGCTACGCTTACCCACTTGGTCATCATCGAGCTCAGAAAATGGTGTTAGCTTGTGAACGTTCTTTTCCATCCACTCTTTGTAAGGGTGGCGACTTTTGAGGTCATTATCGATCTCGTTAGATTGCCATAACTTGCCACGGCGAGTATCTATAACCAGTAGTTCACCTGGCCCAACACGACCTTTTTCTGCTACTTCATCTGGCGCGTAGTTCCAAATACCAACTTCTGATGCCAGTGTGATTAGGTTGTCTTTGGTAATGACATAACGCGCAGGGCGCAGGCCATTTCTATCGAGGTTACATGCCGCGTAACGACCGTCAGATAGAACGATACCAGCAGGGCCATCCCACGGTTCCATGTGCTTGGAGTTGAAGTCGTAAAAGGCACGCAGGTCTGGATCCATGTCTGGGTGATTCTGCCAAGCGGGCGGCACAAGCATGCGCATCGCTCGAAACACATCCATACCACCGGCTAGGAATAGGTCGAGCATGTTATCTAGGCTTGAGGAGTCAGAGCCGGTTTCATTCACGAAAGGGGCTGCGGTTTGCAAATCTGGCAGCAGTGGTGAAGAGAATTTATAGGCGCGAGCCTTAGCCCATTGACGGTTGCCTTCAATGGTATTGATCTCACCATTGTGCGCCAAATAGCGGAATGGTTGAGCCAGCGGCCAGCGCGGTTGTGTGTTGGTTGAGAAACGCTGGTGGAACAGACATATTGCAGATTCCATACGTAAGTCTGCAAGATCGAGGTAAAATCGCGGAAGATCGGCAGGCATACACAGACCTTTGTAGACCATTACTTGTGTTGAGAGGCTACAAATATAGAAATCTTTGTCTTCGGTGATCTGTTTTTCAATTCTGCGACGAGCAATGTATAGGCGACGCTCGATATCACGCTCACGCCAGCCTGCAGGTGCTGAGATAAACACTTGCTGAATATTAGGAACCGAGTCTTTTGCGATTGGACCCAAAACGTCGGTGTTAGTCGGCACGACACGCCAACCTGCAACGGTGAGTGTCTCTTGAGCGAGCTCTTTATTGACGATCTCTTGTGCGGATTGTGCTTTAACTGGGTCTTGGCTGAAGAAAATCATGCCGACAGCGTATTGCTTGCCGAGGTTAAAATTATTCTCTTCTGCGATAATTCTGAGGTACGAGTCTGGCTTCTGTAGTAATAAGCCACAGCCATCTCCGGTTTTACCATCCGCAGCGATACCACCACGGTGTGTCATGCGATCTAGGGCTGAAATAGCAGTTCTTACCAACTTATGACTAGGTTGGCCTTCCATTTGCGCTATTAAACCAAATCCACAGTTGTCTTTTTCAAGACTAGGATCATATAGAGCCATTGCAATTCTCCCTTTTGCTTCTCTGTCATCCAGACAGTAAATGACTAACTATTCATGTACTTGTTATTTTTTATGAACTTATAGTCTTTTAGCTAGTTCAACGTTATCCCTTGTGTTAACAAAACCCAGTGGTTTTATTTTCACCAGTTTTACAACGTATAGCTAATTGTGTTTAAGGTCAAGTTCATGGTTAATTATCATGCGTAAACGCGATTAACCACGTAATAATCTAAAATAGTCGATTGATATCAGTTAGATATGAGTGGTAAATGTTAATGATATTTAACATTTATAATGGCGGAGTAGTTGTAAGAGGGAAAGGCTAGATAGAAAAAAGGCTAGCATCGAGTGCTAGCCAAATATAAAAGTTAGGAAGGGTGTTGCTTTTCCTCTAGGCTAACGTCATTGACGTTAGCCCGAGAAATATTATGCGGAAAGCATGAGTGAATCAGCTTTCGCTTCTAAGTTTGAGTTACCCATTAAGAAGTCATCAATGGCAATCGCACATTCACGACCTTCATTAATACAACGTACTACTAGAGATTGACCTGTACGCATATCACCAGCAGCGAAAACACCTTTCTGGTTGGTTGCGTAACCTTCAGAAGCGACGTTACCGCGCTCATCCAGTTTGATATCAAGCTGAGCAAGCACACCTGTTGGCTCTGGGTGTAAGAAACCCATCGCTAGGAATGCTTGGTCACAAGGAATAACACGCTCTGAGTTTGCTACTTCATCAAAAGTAGGGCGCTCACCAGGAGTTGCGTCTTTCCATACGATGTCTGCGATACGTAGACCCGTCACTTGACCTTGATCGTTACCGATGAACTCTTTGGTTAAGATGTTCCAGTGACGCTCACAACCTTCTTCGTGAGAAGTCGTGGTCTTCATGATCATTGGGTATTGAGGCCATGGCATGTTTGCTGGGCGCTTCTCTGGTGGGATCGGCATGATCTCAACCTGAGTAATGCTCGCTGCTTTGTGACGGTTTGATGTACCCACACAGTCAGAGCCAGTATCACCACCACCGATAACCACAACGTGCTTATCTTTAGCGTGAATCTCTTCTGTTTTAAGATCTAGGTTGTTAGCTCGGCGGTTGTTTTGACCAAGGAACTCCATGGCAAAGTGAACGCCTTTCAACTCACGACCTGGGATTGGCAAGTCACGTGGAACCGTAGAACCACCAGTTAGCAATACCACATCAAACTCTTGGCGTAGTTGCTGAGCGTTAACATCAACACCTATGTGTTGGTTAACTTTAAACTCTACGCCTGCTTCAGCCATTAGGTTGATCTTACGATCAATCACGTCCATACCCAGTTTGAAATCTGGGATACCGAAACGCAGTAGACCGCCAACTTTTTCGTCACGTTCAAATACCGTCACTGAGAGACCGGCGCTGTTTAGCTGCTCGGCTGCGGCTAGACCTGCAGGTCCAGAGCCAACAATCGCTACGGTTTTACCCGTGCGAGAGCGAGGTGTTTTTGGTTTTGCGTACCCTTCACGGTACGCAGTTTCTACAATCGTTTTCTCGATGTTACAGATAGTGATTGGGTCTTGGTTAATACCTAGTACACAAGCACTCTCACAAGGAGAAGGACACACACGACCCGTAAACTCAGGGAAGTTATTGGTAGAGCTTAGGATGTTCCAAGCCTCTTCCCAGCTGTCACGGTAAACCGCGTCATTGAATTCTGGGATGATGTTACCAATTGGACAACCGCTGTGACAGAAAGGTACACCACAGTCCATACAACGAGATGCTTGAGTATTGATCTTGTCACCAAACTCTTCGTTAAGTACGAACTCTTTGTTGTCTTCGATACGAACCGATGGGTCGAGCTTCTTTGGAAGCTCGCGACCGTGTTCTAAAAATCCAGTAGGCTTACCCATTATACTGCCTCCACTTCTTCCGTTTGTGCTTCAGCTTTACGCTTCTCAAGAACTGCTTTGTAGTCGCGTGGCATAACTTTAATCAGTGATGCAATACTTGCTTCAAAGTTGTCTAGGAAAGACTGAGCAACTTCACTTCCTGTGAATTCAACGTGCTTGGTTAGCATATCTAGTAGAAGATCTTTATCTTCTTGTTCAATTGGATCTAGGTCTACAAGTTCTGGGTTAAGCTTGGTTTCGAAGTCACCTGCTTTGTCCCAAACATAAGCGACACCGCCACTCATACCCGCAGCAAAGTTACGACCTGTTGAGCCAAGGATAACGGCAACACCGCCAGTCATGTATTCACAACCGTGGTCACCAACGCCCTCAACAACAACCTTCGCACCTGAGTTACGAACACAGAAACGTTCACCAGCCATACCGCGAATGAAAGATTCACCTGAGGTTGCACCGTAGAAACATACGTTACCAACCACGATATTATCTTCAGCAACGATAGAAGACTTCGCATCTGGGTACAGTACCAAAGTACCGCCAGACAGGCCTTTACCCCAGTAATCGTTCGCGTCGCCTTCTACTTCGAACTTAACGCCTTTCGCAAGGAACGCACCGAAAGATTGGCCAGCACTACCGTGGAACTTAACGTTCATTGGCTGTGGTAAACCTTGGTCTTTGTAAACCTTCGAGATTTCGTTCGACAGCATGGTACCCGCAGAGCGGTCTGTGTTGATGATTGGGAAGGTCGCATTCACGGCTTCGCCTTTCTCAAGCGCTGGAATTGCAGCTTGAATCAACTTGCGGTCTAGAACGTCTTCTAGGTTGTGGTTTTGTTGTGTCTGGTTGTAGATACCATCTTCTTCACGAGCCTGCTCAATGTGCAGTACAGGTGTTAGATCTAGGTTCTTGTACTTCCAGTGACCGATGTCGTCACGAACTTTAAGTTTGTGCGATTGACCTACCATCTCATCGATAGAGCGGAAGCCAAGTTCAGCCATTACTTCACGCAGACCTTCAGCCATGTATTGGAAGAAAGTCACTACGTCTTCTACGCGGCCGTCGAAACGCTCACGCAGAGTTTTGTTTTGTGTTGCGATACCAACAGGACAGGTATTCTTGTGACACTTACGCATCATGATACAGCCTTCAACAACTAATGCTGCTGTTGCTACGCCCCATTCCTCCGCGCCAAGTAACGTTGCTACTGCAAGGTCACGTGGTGTTTTCATCTGACCATCAGACTGAACAACGATACGGTTACGTAGGCCGTTTTTCAGTAGTGTTTGGTGCGTTTCTGCTAGACCCAGTTCCCAAGGTAGACCTGTGTGACGGATAGAAGACATCGGAGATGCACCCGTACCACCATCGAAACCTGCGATAAGTACTACGTCAGCTTTCGCTTTTGCTACACCTGATGCAATCGTACCTACACCAGCTTCTGATACTAGCTTCACGTTGACACGGCCGTTACGGTTCGCGTTTTTCAGATCGTAGATTAGCTGAGCCAAATCTTCGATTGAGTAGATATCGTGGTGTGGCGGTGGTGAGATTAGACCTACGCCTGGAGTCGAGTGACGCGTCGCACCGATCCAGTCATCAACCTTATCACCAGGTAGTTGACCACCTTCACCAGGTTTCGCACCTTGAGCCATCTTGATTTGCAGCTCATCAGCGTTCGATAGGTAGTAAGACGTTACACCAAAGCGACCAGAAGCTACTTGTTTGATTGCTGAACGTTCCCAGTCACCGTTTTCTTTACGTTCGAAACGTGCTGGATCTTCACCACCTTCACCTGAGTTTGACTTCGCGCCAATGCGGTTCATTGCAACAGCCAGTGTTGAGTGAGCCTCATGCGAGATAGAACCAAAGCTCATTGCGCCAGTAGCGAAACGCTTAAGGATATTCTCGATTGGTTCTACTTCCGCTAGAGGAATAGAGCCTGCTGGGTTTTTGATGAAATCCAGTTGGCTACGTAGCGTTGCTGCGTTGTCGCCTTGGTCATCAACTGCTTTTGCGTACTTCTTGAACTGACCGTAATCTTTGTTACGCGTCGACTCTTGAAGTAGAGAAATCGTTTCTGGGTTGAATAAGTGCTTCTCACCACGTTGTTTCCACTGGTAAACACCGCCAACATCAAGGATTTGAGCTGGGATTTCACGAGCAGGGTAACCAACACGGTGACGAACAAGTACTTCACGAGCGATGTCATCGATCGTCAGACCTTGAATACGCGAAACTGTACCTGTGAAGTATTTTTCAACCACTGACTTACTGATACCAAGCGCTTCAAAGATTTGTGCACCGTGGTAAGACTGCAGTGTCGAGATCCCCATCTTAGAGAAGATCTTCAGTAGACCGCCGTTAACACCTTTACGGTAGTTATCGAAGAACTCACGTGGGTGAACGTTCGGGTCTAGTTTTTTAGTACGTTGTAGTTCAACAATCGTTTCAATTACTAGATATGGGTTAACTGCGTTCGCACCATAGCCAAGAAGCGTTGCGAAGTGGTGTGTTTCACGTGCATCACCCGTTTCAACCACGATGTCACACTTAGCACGTAGGCCTTTACGGATTAGGTGGTGGTGTACCGCCCCAACAGCAAGCATTGCTGGAATTGCAGCGTGGTTAGAGTTAACCGCACGGTCAGTCAGTAGGATGATTGAGTAACCATCAATCACGGCATCTTCTGCGTATTGGCAAATACGTTTCAGAGCACGCTCTAACTTACCTTGGTCTCCGTTTGCTTGGAATACGATATCCAACGTCTTCGCTTGAAGGTGCTCGTTATCGATAGCACGCAGCTTTTCTAACTCAGAGTTAGACAGTACTGGAGACTCAAGCTCTACCTTTTGACAGTGCTCAGGTGTTTCAGCAAGTAGGTTCTGATCTTTACCTAGGTAAGTGTTCAGAGACATAACCATACGCTCACGAATCGGGTCGATTGGCGGGTTAGTTACTTGAGCAAACAGCTGTTTGAAGTAGTTTGAAAGGTGCTGCGATTGATGGGAAAGAATCGCTAGCGGCCAGTCAGCACCCATTGCAGAAAGCGGCTCATAGCCGGTTTTCGCAAGAGGTAGAATTATTTCGTTTACTTCTTCAGAGCTCACACCAAACGATTGTTGTTTGTGGAGAAGTTTCTCTGGAGAAGGTTGGCTAAATTCGTTGCTCGCATCTGGTAGCTTTTTCAAGCTCAGAAGGTTCTCTTCAACCCACTTTTCGTATGGTTGAGATTTCGCGATGCCATCTTTCACTTCTTCATCAGAAATGATACGGCCTTGCTCTAGGTCAGCAACGAAGATACGACCTGGTTGTAGACGACCACGGTATTCAACGTTTTCTGGTGCGATTTCAACAACACCTGATTCAGACGCCATCACTAGGAAATCGTCTTTGGTCACTGTGTAGCGAGAAGGGCGCAGACCGTTACGGTCAAGGGTTGCACCTACCTGAACACCATCAGTGAAACATACCGAAGCTGGGCCATCCCATGGTTCCATTACGTTCGCGTGGTACTGGTAGAACGCACGACGAGTTGGATCCATGTTTTTGTTTTCTTGCCATGCTTCTGGGATCATCATCATCAATGCGTGTGGCAGAGTACGACCTGAAAGAACAAGTAGTTCCAGTGCCATATCGAAGTTTGATGAATCCGAGCTACCTTCCTGACAGATAGGCAGTAGCATGTCGATTTCAGCTTGTGTGAATAGATCCGATTCAAGGATCGCTTCACGCGCTTTCATCCAGTTTAGGTTGCCGCGAACCGTATTGATTTCGCCGTTATGTGCGATGTAACGGAAAGGCTGAGCTAGACGCCAACGTGGGAATGTATTGGTAGAGAAGCGAGAGTGTACTAGTGCTAGAGCCGTCACCATGGTTGGGTTTTGCAGGTCTAGGAAGTACTGAGGAACTTGTTCTGTTGTTAGCTGACCTTTGTACACCAATGTCTTGTAAGACATAGAGTTGATGTAGAAGTCATCACCGATATTTGAAACGCTTTCTAGGCACACGCGAACGGTGTAGTTACGTAGAACGTAAAGTTTACGCTCAAGCTCTTCTGGAGTAATACCAGGGCCGCCAGAGATAAATACGTGTTCAAATTGAGGTTCAGTGCTTAGTGGGTCAGAACCAATCATTGAATTGTCCGTCGGAAGTTCACGGTAGCCGATCACTTCTAACTCTAGGCGTTGTGCATTGCGTTCTAGAATGTCGCGACACTGTGCACGTTTGTGTTCATCTTTAGGGAAAAGTACAACACCAACACCATATTTTTCAAAAGATGGCAGTTTAATTCCAAGCTTTACGGCTTCTTCTAGTAAGAATTCGTGCGGCTTCTGTAGCAGGATACCTGCACCATCACCAGAACACGGATCGCAGCCTTGGCCACCACGGTGTTCCATACGTGCAAGCATATCGAGTGCTTGAGTTACTACATCATGAGATTTGCGATTCTTGAGATGCGCAACAAAACCGATACCACAAGCGTCATGCTCCAGTTCAGGAGTATACAGACCCTGTGAGTTCTGCTCTTGATCTACCATAGATACATCCTTCCAGTTAAATCTAGGCGCAACTTCTTTGTATAAAGTCAGCCTTGTCCTTTTATATTTATGAGTCTAAACCTGCCTATGTTGGCGGTTTGAATCCTTTCCGTATCTCGCAGGAAAAGTATTGCGAGAAAAACAATCCTTGGTGATATCCGTTTATTTTTAGCCACAAACTAGTGGTTTATATAGGTGGGAGTTAGATATCACCGACTTATTAGCAAGTTTTTGTTGTAAGTAAATACTCAAAAATAGCCAATATGTGTAAGTATCCTACAATTTTGTTTAGGCGAATTGCAATGAAAGTTGAACCATGTAGACCATTTTTTTCGTTTTATTTTGAATTTTTTGTCTAACAAATGTGCAACATTAGGCAAATAGAGCCGATTTTTTGCATGTTTATTGATATTTGATAGGTTGCTCGCAAAAAGCCTTGAGTAAACTAATTGGTCGAATTTTGCAGGGATGTAATTTTTTTTCAAAAAAAGACTGATATTCATTCTTATTTACTTGAGCGCTTTGAAAATATGCAATTACATGAGCTGGTCAATACTATCGGCCAAGATCTTCAACGTCGTTATGGCGAAAAGGTTCACAAACTAACACTGCATGGTGGTTTCAGTTGTCCAAACCGAGATGGAACCATTGGCCGTGGAGGCTGCACTTTTTGTAATGTGGCGTCTTTTGCCGATGAACAAACTCAGGTTCAGAGTATTGCAGAACAACTAAAAGATCGTGCGGGTGAAATTGCTCGTGCTAAGAAGTATCTGGCCTATTTTCAGGCGTACACCAGCACTTATGCTGAGGTGCAAGTGCTCAAGAATATGTATGAAGAGGCGCTAAAAGCACCTGGCGCCGATATCGTTGGTCTTTGCGTGGGCACAAGACCCGACTGCGTACCTGATTCTGTTTTAGAATTATTGGCTGGATACGTAGAAAAGGGGTATGAGATCTGGTTGGAACTTGGTTTGCAAACGGCCAATAACAGCACGCTCAAACGCATTAATCGTGGTCATGATTTTGCGGTGTATGAAACGATCACTCAACGTGCACGCGCTCTCGGAATTAAGGTGTGTACTCACCTGATTGTTGGCCTGCCAAAAGAAACTAAAGCGGATAACCTGGAAACACTAGATAAGGTATTAGCGGTAGGAACGGATGGCATCAAACTTCATGGCCTTCATATAGTAGAGGGAAGTACCATGGCCAAGGCATGGAAAGCAGGAAAGCTAGAAGCTCCAAGCCTTGAAGAGTACATCGACATTGCTACCGATATCATTCAGCGTACGCCAGCGGACGTGGTTTACCATCGTGTTTCATCTGCGGCAAGACGCCCTACGTTACTATCTCCGTTATGGTGTGAGAACCGTTGGCTCGCGATGACAGAGATAGGTCGATCATTGGATAAAACCGGTGCTCAAGGCATTAAAACAGGTTCTGCGTTCGAGTACACATTACCTGTTTTAAACATAACGAATTGATAGAAAAGGGTGAAAGTAGGTAACAGCAGATAAAACCAGTAAATAGTGGTAACATTTCCCTCACAGATTTTATGGTATAGATTGAGAGTAGATGGAACTGGTAATGACTTGGTTGTGGGACAGAGCGTATGGCTACGGTGTTTATATCGTTTTCATGTTGCTGATTGCTCTGATCTGCTGGCATCTTTATTCACGTTATCAGTCTCATATTGAAAAGTTACTTCTCTCGACGCCATCACCTCTTTTTTTTGTTGATGTACGAAATGGCGAGATCTTGTATGCCAACCGTCAGGCAATGCAGTTGCTTGGTATCCGCCAGATTGGCGTAAATTTTCGTTTTCCTACCGTAGAAAGCGAGAATAGTTTCCGTCAATACTTAACTAATCACATCAACTCTCGATCATTTGCTCAGAACTCGCTTTGGGCACTGTCTGAATTTGAGTCCTTCAAGATCAATCTTGTGGGGCGTAAGATCCACTTTAGAAACAAAAAAGCGTGGATGATTCACGCATCACCTTACAAAAACACGAATGAAGAGCACTCCCAAGAGCTGCGTGAACTGAATGTCGCCCGTACCGCTTTGGACTCCCTGTCTGAATTGATTTATGTAAAGGACCAAAAGGGTGAATTGTTAGCAAGCAACCGCTCCTTCAAGAAGTTTTGGCATGGTCGCCCGGAAGAGGGCACTTTGAGCGTTTCGGGTGGAGCCTTAAAAGGCCGCGTCAGTGAACGTTCATGGACGACTGACCAAGATGGTAAAAGCTGCCTACTTGAAACCTACCAAAGTGTGTTGTTATCTCAGGATGGAGAAAACATCGGCACGCTTTCTATTAGCCATGATGTAACCGACTGGCACGATATGCAGCAGAAACTGCGTGGTGAGATGGAAAAACGTAAAGATACCGAAGTCGCCCTTGCTCAGCGTGACACCATCTTACAAAACATCTTAGAAGCCAGCCCTGACTCGATCGGTATCTTTAATGAAAACATGGTTTACCAAGCCTGTAATAAGCCGTTTGTGGCAGCGCTTGGTATTTCTGAGGTCAGTGATTTGGTCGGTAAGCGCCTTCAAGATGTGGTACCAAATAGCATGTATATGCGTATCTCAGAGTCCGATCATCAGGTGCTTCATCAAGGGAAATCACTGCGTTATATCGACAAGGTGATCTCTAGTGATGGTGAATACACTTGGTATGACGTGGTGAAGTCGCCATTTAGAGATCCAGCGTCTAGCACGAATGGTGTGTTGATCATGGCTCGCGATATCACCGAGCGTTACCTTGCTGAGCAGAAATTGGAAGAGGCAAACCTTGAGCTTGAGCGTCTCAGCTTTATGGACAGTCTGACTCAGGTTTCTAACCGACGCCGCTTTGATGAACAACTGTCGACCCTGTGGCATTACCATGTACGTGAGAAGTTACCACTTACTATTATGTTGTGCGATATCGACTTCTTTAAAGGCTACAACGACTACTACGGTCACCAACAAGGTGATGATGCGCTGATTCAAGTCTCTCAGGCGTTTAAGAAGGTACTTAACCGTTCGTCAGATTGTGTGGCTCGTTATGGTGGTGAAGAGTTTGGTTTTATTCTGCCAAACACAACGGCGGACGGAGCATTGATGGTCGCCCAGCGAATTCATGATGAAGTGCTAAAACTGGGGCTGATCCATGAAAAATCGACCGTTTCTGAGTTTATCACCGTTAGTATCGGTGTTATCTCTTATGTTCCTACTACTGAAGATGAGATGGAGTCTGCGGTAGCGTTAGCCGACAGTGCGCTTTATCAAGCGAAGTCTGATGGTCGAAATCGTTCGAGCGTGCATCCATCGTCGATTCGCTAAATAAATTTATCACTGACTTAGCCTTTATTTACTTGGGTTATCTGTTTTAAACAATATAACCCAGCTCTCTTGCTGCATGTGATGTAGCTAGCTTACCTCCTATCTTCAAACAGGGTAGAATGTTGCTAGTCTTATCGCATGGAGCGCTAAATGAAACCCATGAAAAATCTCGCTCAGTATTACGTGGATCTACTCGTAAAGCTGGGGATTGTCCGCTTTTCTATCTTACTCGCCTTAGCGCTTGTTGCCCTCGCTGTTGTCGTGCAAGTCGGCATCACTCTCGCACTTAAAGGTAATGTTGATGATATCGACATTGTCCGCTCAGTATTCTTCGGTTTAGTGATCACACCTTGGGCCGTTTACTTTCTGTCAGTGGTTGTTGATCAGCTGGAAGAGTCTCGTCAGCGTTTAGCTAAGTTAGTTTCTAAGCTTGGTGATATGCGAGAGCGCGACCAAGAGCTGAATAACAAACTACAGCTCAATATCGAGAAGCTCAATCAAGAAATTGAAGAGCGTGAAAAAGCTGAAGAAGCACGTGCTGAAGCGATGCATGACCTCGAAAATGAGGTGTTTCAGCGTGAGCGAACTCAGCTGGAACTTGCAGAGCGAACAGCGCTGCTACGCTCGTTTATCGATGCCTCGCCTGACCTTATCTACTACCGCAATGAGGACGGCGTGTTCTCGGGTTGTAACCGAGCAGTTGAGGAGCTCACTGGCAAGACAGAAAAAGACTTGGTGGGTTTGACGCCGTGGGATGTCTACAGCAAAGAAATCGCTCAGCAAGTTGTTGAAACTGATAAGAAAGTCTTTGCTGATAACCAGGCACTCACCTACGACCAATGGCTCGAATACCCAGATGGGCGTAAGAGCTACTTCGAACTGCGTAAGGTGCCTTTCTACAGTAAAGATGGTCGCCACCTTGGTTTGGTGGGCTTTGGTCGTGATATTACCGAACGCAAAGAACACCAAGAGTCTATCGAGAAAGCGAGTCGCGATAAGACTACTTTCATCTCTACCATTAGCCACGAGTTAAGAACGCCGCTTAACGGCATCATTGGTTTGAGCCGTATGTTGCTCGATAGTCAATTGACCACTGAGCAGCGTAAGCAGATGCAAACCATCAAAGTGAGCGCGGTAACACTGGGTAATATCTTTAACGATATTATCGACATGGATAAGTTTGACCGTCGCAAGCTTGAGCTATTCCCAACCCCAATTAACTTTGAAGACTTTGTTGTTGAGATCGAAAGTATTTCCGCACTAATGGCTGAACAGAAAGGATTGAGGTTCGACTTAGAACGATTGTCTGATCTTCCTGTGGCTGTTGAAGTTGATGGTACTCGTTTGAGACAGGTGCTGTGGAACCTTGTTAGTAACGCGATGAAGTTTACCAAAGATGGCGGTGTGGTGATGACTGTTAGCGCCGATATTGATGGTGACTTTGCCAACATCACCATGGAAGTCGAAGATACGGGTATTGGTATCCCTGAAAGTGAGCTCGAGAAGATCTTCGCGATGTACTATCAGGTGAAATCAGGCACCGATAACTTACATGCAGTGGGAACCGGTATTGGCCTTGCTGTCTCTAAACAGTTGATCAACATGATGGATGGCGACATTGAAGTGACCAGTGAAGAGGGCTTTGGTAGTACCTTCACGGTTTCGATTCGTGTGCCTGTTAATCATGATACTCAAGCCTTGATTAAGACACCTCGAAAACAGTCGAACCTTAAGATCTTCATGGTTGAAGATATCGAACTCAATATCACGGTTGCGCGCTCTCTGTTGGAGAGCCTAGGTCATGAAGTGACGGTGGTGATGACAGGTAAAGAGGCACAAATTGCCTTCAACCCAGAAGAGTATGACTTGGTATTGTTGGATATCCAGCTACCAGATATGACAGGCTTCGATATTGCCCAGTACTACCGTGAGAAATACACCCAATTACCGCCGTTAGTGGCATTGACTGCGAATGTACTAAGTAACAAGCAAGAGTACTTCCAGAAAGGTATGGATGAAGCGATCAGTAAACCGCTATCCGTGAGAGCGATTCAAGATGTGATCAGCGAACTTATCGAGGATGCACCAGAGGCTGTGAAAGAAGCCGGAGCGACCGAAAAGGTAGAGGAGAGTAAGCCAACGATTTCTTCGATTGACACCAGTTTGCTTGATATTGATATGCTAGAGTCTTATGTTGACATTGTTGGACCGAAGCCGGTTTTAGATAGCATCGTGATGTTTGAAGATATGATGCCGGAGTATATGGAAATATTGAACTCCAATATGGTCGCGAAAGACCAAGCCAGTATCGTTTCTGAGGCACACAAGATAAAAGGCGCTGCAGGTTCAATTGGTTTGAAGCGCATCCAGCAAGTAGCTCAAAAAGCCCAATCTCCAGACCTACCAGCTTGGTGGGAAAATATTTCAGATTGGTTCGATGAGATTAATAACGAATACCAGAATGACATTGAAGTCTTAAAGAGTTGGTTAAACCAAAGGTAGAAGAATAATGAAAAAATTAGCATTCGCCGCATGCGTAGTGGCATTAGCGGGCTGTGCTGCACC
Organism: Vibrionales bacterium SWAT-3; assembly: GCA_000169995.1. Lineage (GTDB taxonomy): Bacteria > Pseudomonadota > Gammaproteobacteria > Enterobacterales > Vibrionaceae > Vibrio. Next base: position 35,160 of record AAZW01000052.1, read on the forward strand.
ACAAGTTGAGTGGCAGCAGGACAACCAAGTTGAAGTATCTGCAGCGACAGTCACAATGAAAAGCAACCTTTGGCACAACAAGATGCCAACGATCGGAGAGACTCAAGACAAAACTCTGCATGGCGCTATTTACCTAGAGTCAGATTCAGAATTACCAGCAACACTGGCGGTGGAGAGCGTGACCGTTAAGCAAGGCGCAGATACCTTGTTAGTAACGGCTGACGATCTTGATCTAAGAACGCACAGCGAGACTCAGTGGGAAGTCGCGTTTGTATGGCAGCTAGAGATAGACAGCGAAAAGCCGGTTGATGTTGCGGTTGAACTGAAAGACGGTGAGACGGTGAAGTGGCTGGTGGAGAAAGACGTTAAGGTTGATACGGTTTACTAACCCTTATTCAACTCAGAACAACAAAAAAGGGAGAATGCGTTGGCATTCTCCCTTTTTAATAACCATTGATTGCGCTTCAACTGTTTAAACACTATGTGCTAAACGACTAGAAACGCGAATCGAATTAGTCTTCTAGGTCACCACAAAAGCGGTAGCCTTCACCGTGAATCGTTGCGATGATTTCTGGAGTACCAGAAACAGATTCAAAGTGCTTACGAATACGACGGATTGTTACGTCTACAGTACGATCGTGTGGCTTAAGCTCACGGCCAGTCATCTTCTTAAGAAGGTCTGCACGTGTTTGGATCTTACCTGGGTTCTCACAGAAGTGAAGTAGAGCACGGAACTCTGAACGAGGTAGCTTGTAGCCTTCGCCATCTGGGCTAACCAGAGAACGACTGTTGATATCTAGTACCCAACCGTTGAACTCGTACTTCTCAACGCTGCGCTTCTCTTCTTGAACAGAGCTTGTGCTCAT
>AAZW01000051.1 GCA_000169995.1 Vibrionales bacterium SWAT-3
AAAGAACGCGGTGTTAGCCTTGGCCGAAACACCGGTGCGGCTTTGGCGCAATACAACAGAATCCTTTTCTTGGATGCCGACGTAAGCCTGCCTCGTAACTTCCTTGCGAAAGCGCTTTATGAGTTAGAAGAAAACAAGCTTGAAGTTGCTGGCGTATACATGAGTTCAAAAGGGCTGCCACTGGTTCATAAATTCGGTTATGGGCTGTTTAATGCGGGCTTATTTACGACTCAGTTCTTTTTCCCGACCGCGATTGGCGCGTGTATTTTCTCAACCAAACGAGCACATGAAGAGATCGGTGGTTTCGATGAAGAGATTGTCCTTTGTGAGGACTGTGATTACGTAAAACGGGCGAGCAAAACATGGCGATTTAGATTCCTAAATATGACCTTCGGTTTTGACCCACGTCGATTAGACCAAGATGGTGTTGTGAAGACGGGTTCAACTTACCTTAAAGCCAATATAAGACGCTTCTTTAAAGGCGAAATGCGTAACAACGAAATGAACTACAAGTTTGGTCACTACAAAGAGCTGTAAGCATTGAGGTTGTTATGTTTGATGGACTAGGGCTGTTTTTGGGAGCATTGGGTGATGCTCTCATAGGCCCAAACCTATTTGTACCGGGAGAGCCCTTTTTATCGCTGCGGGCTTTCAACTGTATTCAGGTGCATGGATGGCGTTGGTGTTTGTAATGTTAGGTGGTTTCGTTGGGGATCAACTGAGTTACTTCATTGGCTTAAAGTGGGGCAGAACAGCCCAAAAGAAGCTTATTAAATTTCGACCAAAAACCAAAAGAGTGATCGCTCGGTGTCGTTATCTCATTGCGAAGAAGGGCACGTACATCATAGTCGCGGCACGCCTTTTGGGGCCTATTGCTTGGGTTGTTCCTGTGATCGCAGGTTCTCATCGCGTAAAGTGGCACAGTTTTACGCTGTTGTCTTCGGTAGGTTTATTGCTTGGCGGTGGTCAATTTATTGCTTGGGGTATGTTGTTAGCACATGGTGTCGAAAAGTTTCCTTTATTGGGAGCGGCTAAGGTTTTCCTAAGTGAGCACCAAAGCTTGCTGATTGGTTTAGTTGCAGTGACCATTTTTGTTGTTGTGGGTAACAAACTTAAATGGCGTAAGTTGACCTTGAAAACCAGCGTGTTTTTGGTGGCTTGGCTGTGTTATGCAAATTATGCCCATTTCTTCTGGAAAGCTGATGACTTTCTAAATCAACAAACATCGGCACAGATGAACTCTGTCGACTTACAACAAGTGACTTATAAAGCATTTCCTGGGCTTTCTCCAATCTATGATGCGCAAGCGATCAATGTTGTTTATGTCGGGGAATCGCCTCGTGAACTCATGAACCAGTTGGGCTGGATAGAAAATCAAACGTTCTCTCGAAATGATATTGAGTGGTCGAGTTACCTTACTCTCCTAAAAGATAAGACACCGCCTGTATCTGACTTATATTGGCGAAATCAACCACAAGATATGGCTTTTCAATTGCCAGGAAACCTGATGAAGAGAAGCCATATTCGCTGGTGGAATGCGGGGTTAGACAGAAACAGTAATCAAACAAAGTGGTTAGGGGCAATCAGCTACGATGACGGTTTAAAAGTGACACCGTATTCTGGCATTGTCACCGTACTCCATAAAATAGATCCGAATGTTGATGAAGAGCGCGATCGGCTGGCGCAGCAAATTAAATCCACTTACCCGAATATGGAACTGGTCAATTTACCTCTAGCGAATGCACAAGTAATGAATGATCAACATGACTACTATACAGACGGAAGGATCTTGGTTATTGGCTCTACGACATACAGTGATGATTCACAAACCTTAGATGTTGCAGTGAATGATATATAAAGTACGGCTTTAAGACGCTCTCTAACTTAGTTCCCGATAAATACGAACCTTGTTTGAATGCTAAATTCAACAGGGTTCGGTCGTTTCTACTTGTTCATCTCTATCTATTTGTTCATACCGACTGAAGCCTACATTCTCTTTCAGTCATCTCCCAACTCTAACTTCGCCAACTTTGTCTATCCTAATTAAGGGTGAACAAGGGCGAAAGCTAAGGACAAAGTGATGCAAATGAATCCGGTTGGTTGGTTTGAAATCTATGTCGACGACATGGCAAGAGCAAAAACGTTTTACGAAGCTGTGTTTAAAGTGACGTTGGAGAAGCTAGATAACGAAACGGGCATCGATATTGAAATGTGGGTGTTCCCTTGCGAGATGGAAAAATACGGCGCGACAGGAGCCTTGTGTTCCATGCCTAACGTAAAGGCGGGAGGCAATAGCACTATGGTGTACTTCTCTTGTGATGATTGTGCGACAGAAGCAAGCTTGGCGGCGGCGAATGGTGGTGTTTTGCAAGTGCCTAAAATGGCGATTGGGCAGCATGGCTTCATCAGTGTTGTTATTGATACCGAAGGCAATGTTATTGGCCTGCATTCGATGAGCTAACCCAGTTTGAGTTATACCATATAAAGATAAATCAGGAGTTTGCGATTGATATGCAAACTCCTGATTTTTTATCGAAGGGCTAGTGCGAGTATGAGTGTCTTGGTTTAAGAGGCCTGAGATACTTTTAGAACAAGGGATGCTTTCAAGCCGCCCATTGAGCTTTTACTGAGCGTTAAGCTGCCACGGTAACTGTGTGCCATTTCATTCACAATATTCAGACCTAGACCGGTACCAGGAGTCGTTTCATCCAACCTTACGCCTCGTTTGGTCACCTGTTCGAGCTTTTCTTCAGGAATACCTTGTCCGTCGTCTTCAATAATCAACTCGACATTGCCATCGGCCAGTTCATTAGCGTGAACGCGAATAATACTGCCCGCCCACTTATAACTATTTTCGAGTAGGTTACCGACCATCTCATCTAGGTCCGTTTTTTCTACAGCGACCTCAAGTTCAGAGTCCAGCTCATTGATCATAGTGACTTCATTGGCGGCATAAACTTTATCAAACGCCATCGAGATCGCTTCAACACGCTCACAAGGCGAGGATTTCACCGAAAGAATGTTCATTGCGCCCGCCATACGAGCACGACCAAGGTGATAATCTATCTGGCTTTGGATCTGCTGAATGGGTTGCTGTAACAGTTTCTTCTCGTTGTCAGGCAGCATCTCAATTTCATTTTTCATCACCGACAACGGCGTCTTTAACGCATGAGATAGGTTACCTGCGTGGTTACGAGCACGTTCCAGTAATTCTTGGTAGTGAAAGAGTAGGGCATTAAGGTCAGATACCAATGGAGAAACTTCTTTCGGGTAGTTATCGCTTAGCCCCTGCTGTTCACCCTTTCTCAGCATTACCAACTCACGCTGCATCTTACTAAGAGGTAATAGAGACCAGCTCACTTGAATACCAATTAACATCAGAACGCCGACAAACAACAACATCAGGATCAACCATACTTGGCTGTTAGTTCTGCCAGCGTCGACTCTAAAGGATCTTCATCAATACCGATTGTGATGGTAATTGGGTCGCTCAGTGAAGGCAGGTAGATATCTTGCTCAATGTAAATCAGCTTCTCTTTTTCTGGTCCTTTAACGGAAGTGTGAATAGGAGAACGCTTGATGGTGAGGTCTTTGTCCCATAGAGAGCGAGAACGAATGATTTGATCTTGAGTTGAAGCACGCCAATAAATACCGCTGTAAGGTTGGTTAAACCTCGGGTCAGACAGGCGCTCTGCCATGATTAGGTTGCCATTATCGTTGGTTTCGATATTGGCGGTGAGCTCGTCCATAGTAAGGGAAAGCTGCTGCTTCATATCATCGACTAGGTAGTCGTTCACCAGTTTCGGTATTCCGACACCTGCCGCTAATATCATCGCACCAAGCCAAAAAGCCGCAGCGAGGAGCAAGCGGCTTTTTAGACTGATGTTTTTAAGAGTTCGTTTCTTTAGGTTCATGCATTTCCAGCCTGCCTTTGCCCACCGTTATTTAATTGCATTTCGATGATCAGTACAGGCTGTCCACTTAGTGTGTGAGTATGCTGAATTTCTTTTAGCTTAATTGACGTTTGTTGATCTAATTAAATAGAGACTTATTCAGCATTAAGTTGATAGCCAAGGCCACGCACGGTTTTGATGATCTTTGGTGCGATTTTCTTACGAATACGACCAATAAATACCTCAACCGTGTTCGAGTCGCGGTCGAAGTCTTGTTTGTAGATGTGCTCAACCAGCTCGGTACGCGAAATAACCTTGTTTTGGTTATGCATGAAATACGCAACAACCTTGTATTCCAGTGCCGTTAGGCTGACTGCTTGGCCCTGCCACAACACTTTTGAACTGCGAGTGTCTAAGCTTAAATCACCAATTTGAAGAACCGGTGCAGCGCTGCCTGACGCACGGCGAAGTTGCGCACGAATACGGGCAATAAGCTCGACCATTTCGAATGGCTTAGTCAGGTAATCGTCAGCGCCTGCGTTTAAGCCTTCAACACGTTGGGTTAGGGTGTCACGAGCACTCAAGATAATCACTGGCGTGTTGATGTTTTCGTCTCGAATGCCTTTTAAAACGGTTAGGCCATCAAGCTTAGGTAGACCTAAGTCGAGAACAATCGCGTCCCACTCTTCTGATGTAGCGCGATAAAGAGCGTCGATACCATCTTGAGAAAGCTCTGGAACCCAGTCGGCTCCCTCAAGTGTTTCAATAATTTGTTGGCCCAAACGAGGTTCGTCTTCAACGACTAAAATTTTCATAATTGTTCTTCTTAATTCTTGTAATGACTGTTCGTCGTACTTAACTATTCGTCGCGCTTAATTAGTCGCCGTGTTTAATTGCGTTTTTAAAGTTGCGGCCTTCAATTTTTAGCATGTCCAGCGTTTCGGCGTTGTATTCAACTTTGATGATGTTGTTTTGGTAGTTAATTTTTAACTCATAAACCCAAATATCATCGTCTTCTTCAAGTTCGACTTTAATGATTCGGCCATGAAGATCGTTTTCTACCGCGGCATACATTTCAGAGAAAGGGCGAATATAGCCTTCTCGAACCGCTTCATAGACTTCGTCTTGATCTTCTTCGAATTCGATACGGGTTCCTGCTTTGTGAACGTCTTGTACTAGGTCGTGACCATTATGATGTGAGTCAGCCCATGCGCCAGCAGAAACAAATAAGCCTAAGCTTATAGAAAACAAAGAAATCATAGCTTTACTAAACATAGCGAATCCTAGAGAAGGTTGATAGCGTTCAGTATAAAAAAGTAATTCTGAACAGAAAGTGAACCTGATTAATAATGAGAAATTGATACCTAAAAATTTGACGATGAAGAGCGCCTACACATCACGGAGACTAACCGCCAAGTGTTAAGGTAGTAATAATTAACGTTGTTGAAGTTCGTCTTCGAATATCTTGTCTCTCATTTTCCAAAAGCGTCCAACTTTACGTGCAATAACGAATTGTGGTGGGCGGAATCTATGTTGGTGAGCAACCACTTTCGATGGCGACGCTTCCTCAAAAGGTCTGTGTCTATCTGCAAGGTGAGGGCGAACAAACTGATCTTTAAAGTTCTGCTTTTGCTTCTTGGTGGTCAGTGACCAAAACTCATGGACTTGCGCTTGGTTTTCACCTCGGTAGGTGACTTTAAGTTGCGATTTGCCTTTGTCGTCCTTAAGTACATTAAGGTCCATCTCTAAACACTCAAACACCAAAGCATCTTTTAGATTGAGTGCCTCTTTTAACTTTTTGTCTGGGTCTACTAAGGTATCATCACATTCATGACAAATACGGGCCGCGATGTCGTTATCGGCGCCACACTCGCCACAGTATTTAGCGCGGAAGCGATAGTTACAATGCTCACGCTCACCGGTGTCTTCATCTGTGAAGTATCCTTGGCATTTGCGGCCAAAGTGCTCAAGTAAGAAGCCATTGCTGTCTAGCTTGCCCCAGAAATTGTTATTGAAGCCGCAAGCCGGGCAGGGGATGGTAATGATTTCACTGTCTGAGTCTGGCTTAGGGTCGCCGACTTCTGGTTGGTAAAGATCATAGCTGTTACCCGCGTAATCGAGCACCAAACACTCTTTTTTGCCCGGAGATAAACGCAGACCTCGGCCAACGATTTGTTGATACAAACTGATGGATTCGGTTGGGCGAAGAATCGCGATCAAATCGACATGCGGTGCGTCAAAGCCAGTGGTTAAAACCGACACGTTGACCAAGAATTTGATTTTTCGTTCTTTGAAATCGTTGATGATTTGGTCACGCTCGAGTGTTGGCGTGTCACCAATGACAATCGCGGCTTCACCTTCGGGTAGTAAGCCTAGGATCTCTTGAGCGTGTCGAACGGTGGCTGCAAACACCATGATGCCCAGTTTGTCTTGGGCGAGGTGAATGATCTGATCGACAATCTGTGGTGTCGCTCGTTTTGATTGTTCGATCACCATATCAAGTTCGGCTTCTTTGTATCGACCTGTGCTCGCGGGTTTTAATTGTGAGAAGTCATAACTCAATACTGGCGCATCTATCATGCGAGCTGGTGTTAAGAAGCCTTCGTCGAGCAGGTAGCGAATCGGTAACTCAAAGATACAGTCTCTAAAGAATCTTGGTTCTTCCGAGCGCACTTGCCCACGAGTGTGGTATTGGTAAATCCACCCCATGCCTAAGCGATAAGGGGTTGCCGTTAAGCCAAGTACCTTGATACCAGAATTATTTTCACGCAAGTGAGTGATCACTTTCTGATAGCTACTGTTCTTTTCATCGGGTACTCGGTGGCATTCATCGATAACCAAAAGTGAAAATTGGTTAGAGAATGAATCGAGGTTGCGAACCACAGATTGAACCGACGCGAAGACCACTTGTTGGTCGGTCTCTTTACGGCCTAAACCAGCCGAGAAGATAGAGCCTTTTAACCCATAACCTTCATACTTTTCATGGTTTTGCTCAACCAACTCTTTCACGTGAGCAAGTACCAATACACGCCCCTTGGCAAGCCTTGCCAGCTCAGCGATGACCAAACTTTTCCCAGCCCCTGTTGGTAGCACGAGAACAGCCGGTGTTTGGTGTTTTCTGAAGTAGTGAATGACTGATTTTACTGAGTCTGCTTGGTATGGGCGGAGTGTATACATATCGCGTCTTGTAAAATGGAGAACAAATAGTGTGAAATAGCTCAACTAATTGAGCAAAGGTGACTATAATACCCGACTTAGATTAGTTGAGGTATTCATGCGTTTAGATAAATTTCTGTGCGATGCACTAGGCATTACTCGAAAAGAAGCAACACACTTATTAAAAACAAAGACTGTGACAGTGAATGATGTCATGCAAAAAAGCGGTTCAGTTAAAGTAACTGAGCAGTGTGTAGTGGAGTGGCAAGGTAATGAGCTGAATGTTCATGGCCCACGTTACATCATGTTGTACAAGCCAGAAGGGTTTGTTTGTTCGCATGAAGATGGCTCAAATCGCACCGCATTTGAATTGCTTGATGAAATCAAAATGGACAAGTTGCACTTTGCAGGTCGTCTAGATGTTGATACTACAGGTCTTGTTCTGATTACGGATGACGGCAAATGGTCTCACCGTATTACTGCGCCAAAACACAAGTGTGAAAAAATGTACCGCGTGTGGTTGGTTGATCCAGTAGAACCAGACTACGTTGAAAAATTCAAAGAAGGCATCCAGCTGAAAAGCGAAGATGGCCTAACACTTCCTGCACACCTTGAAGTGCGTGCCGAGCGTGAAGTGCTATTAACGATTCACGAAGGCAAATACCACCAAGTAAAACGCATGTTTGCAGCACTTGGTAACAAGGTAGAAGCACTACACCGTGAACGCATTGGTGAAATCGAGATGGACGAATCTCTTGAGCTAGGTGAGTACCGTTACCTAACGCAAGAAGAAGTTGATTCTATCTGGAAGTAACCCTTAGCTATTAATTTATAGCGCTCTCGTTGCAAAGCCGACCAAGGATAGCGTCGGCTGATGATGTTGACTGGTACTAGGAAAGTCTCAGCCAATCTTTTGACTTGCGTGTTCACGCCGGTCCTAGTTTTATCAGTTAAACATTCGGAGAACCATGCAGACATCTACCCCACAGAGCCCAAGCTCTCAACCAGAAACCCCTCAATTAGGCTTAGTGCTATTTTTGATTCTCGGTGCAATTGGTGCACTAACGCCACTTGCTATCGATATGTACTTGCCTGCGATGCCGACCATTGCCAAAGATCTTGGTGTAACGGCGGGCGAAGTACAGATAACGCTAACCGCTTATACCGCAGGTTTTGCGTTGGGTCAGCTGCTGCATGGCCCATTAGCTGATAGCTATGGACGTAAGCCAGTACTCTTGATCGGTGTGTTTTTGTTTGCGATTGCTTCTGTGGTGAGTGCTACAACCCATGGCATTGAAGCGCTGACTTACGTTCGTACCGCACAAGGTTTTGCAGGCGCAGCGGCAGCTGTCATCATCCAAGCGGTTGTACGTGACATGTTTGATCGTGAAGATTTTGCGAGAACCATGTCTTTCGTAACCTTGGTTATGACGGTCGCACCACTTATTGCACCAATGATTGGTGGTTACTTGGCATTGTGGTTTGGTTGGCGCTCAATTTTCTGGGTACTGGCTATCTTCGCAGTGATCGTCATTCTAGCGGTATCGATGAAGATCCCAGAGACGCTACCGGTAGAAAACCGACAGCCATTGCGTTTCAAAACGACGATTCGTAACTACGCTCGTTTATGTAAAAACCCAACGGCAATGGGCTTGATTTTTTCGGGTGCATTTTCATTCTCGGGAATGTTCGCATTCTTAACCGCTGGTTCGTTTGTTTACATCGACATCTACGGTGTTCGCCCAGACCTATTTGGTTACCTGTTTGGCTTGAACATCGTTGCAATGATCTTGATGACGAGCATTAATGGCCGAATCGTGAAGAAAGTCGGTTCTCACGCGATGCTTCGGGTGGGTTTAACCATTCAGCTGTTCGCTGGTTTAGGTTTGTTGGTTGGCTGGTCTCTAGATATCGGCCTGTGGGGCATTGTGCCATTCGTGATGCTGTTTATCGGCACACTGTCTACTATTGGTAGTAACTCAATGGCGCTGCTGCTAAGCGGGTATCCGAATATGGCAGGTACGGCATCATCACTCGCGGGCACATTAAGATTTGGTACTGGTTCTGTGGTTGGAGCAATTGTCGCAATGCTACCAAGTGATACTGCAGGCCCAATGGCTATGGTGATGGCAGCATGTGCAATACTGTCAGCATTACTATATTGGACATTAGGAAAGAAGGCATAATGTCAAAATACTATATTGAAATTCAGAAGCTTGTGAACACCGCACTTGGTGAGCTTTACGCGTTACACAAGTCAGGCAAAGCGATTGACGCTCCTATCGCAAACAACCTATACCTTGTTCGCTGGGTAACTAAAGCAATCAAAGCACAAGCGTATGATCGTGTTGTTGTGCCTGATTTGGTTCGCTGGCAAAAGCAGGGCCGCTCAAAGGGTAACAACTCTGATTTAACTTTTACGTTTAAGCGTATTTCAGCGTTTTACGCTCAGTTCTTCCCAGAAGGTGAAGAGCCTAAAGCACTCAAAGACAGTGACGTTGAAGCCTTTATGGACAAAATGTACGAGATGGGTTGGAGTGTATCGAGTGAAGATGAGCTAACCACGGGTGGAAAAATTCAGTTCTTTACCGATGGTGAGCACTCATTCGCGCTATGTGGTAAGCAGTGTGATGACTCTTTCGACGGTGAGTTGATGGTTAAACCGATGAACTGGTTTGTTCGTGGTAACCACGCTGAGTTTATTCAAGCGGCGATGGAAGCAGGCTTCATGCTTCACAAAGTGACGGACTACAAGTCTGCTGTGAAGTACCACGGTGAATACATCGTGTACCCAGCTAACCAAGGCAACCAATTAGCTGAGATCCCAATTAGCTTTGTTGGTTAATGGATAGATACGAGATGCGAGATTAGAGATACGAAGAGCGGAATTATCCGCTCTTTTTGTTTGCTTCTTATAGCGCCAGTCGCCACTAGAATCCCGCATCTGCTTTTAATCTTTTCGCATCCCGTTACCCGAATCCCGCATCTGCTTTTAATCTCCTCGCATCTCGTTACCCGCATCCCGCATTTGTTTTAATCTCTTCGCATCCCGTTACTCGAATCCCGCATCTGCTTTTAATCTCTTCGTATCTCGTCACTCGAATCAGGCATCTGCTTTTAATCTCATCGTATCCCGTCACCCGAATCTCGAATCTGCTTTTTAGTCTCTTCGCATCTCGTTACTCGCATCTATTTTTTAGCTTGCTTATCTATCGCTTTCACCATGCCTTTAAAGATAAATAGATGAGCTGGCATCATTGCGAACCAATACAGTAACCCTAGAAAGCCTTTCGGATGCCACCAAGCGGTGATGTTTAATTCGCGCGTGTCTCCGTTATCAGAAACCGTGATTTCCAGTCGCCCTAAGCCCGGACCTTTCATCCCGAACAGCAACGATAAGAATTGGTTCTCTTCACAGCGAATCACTTTCCATGAGTCAATTTTGTCGCCTACTTTTAGTTTTGGCCCTTCTGGCATTTGTCGAACGGGTACACCGCCACCAAAGAGAAGATCTAACCACTCTCTTGTACGCCATAAAGCGTTAGCGAAAAAGTAACCCTGTTTAGGGCTTCCAATTTGTTGTGCTACGTGCCAAAGCGACTCTAGTGAGGCAGTCGACGTGATACTTGCACCTGTTTTCTTCGGGTAGTAACCGTATCCCGCTTGCCAGCGTTTAAAGGCGGTTTTATCAAAGCCCCACACATTACTTTTTACAAAGTTACCCTCAGCGTGAATCGCTTGTTCAACCATGCTCTCGAACGACACGAGTTTTTGCGGATATTTTTCTTGGATGGTGGTCGAGTTGGCTATGAAGTCATGCTTTAAACCTGCGAGCAATGCTCTCCCTATGTTGGAAGGGACAGATGTCACCACGCCAAGCCAATAAGAAGCGATTTTAGGCGTGAGTAGGGAAGTCGCCCACAACCTAAGTGGACGATCGGCAGTTTTAGCAATATGCGCGAATTGATTACGATAAGAGACGATATCAGGACCGCCAACCTCAAAGGTCTGATTGTCGCTTGGAGTATCTTGCGCGAGCTTTAACAAGTAGTGATTGAGGTTTTTCAATGCGATAGGGTTAGCTTTTGAGTCTACCCATTTCGGCGCAATCATGATTGGTAGGTTGTAAACGAAGTCTCGCATTATCTCAAAGGCCGCCGAGCCAGGGCCGATGATGACGCCAGCTCGAAGCTCTGTAACGGGAACCGAGCCTTTACGCAGCACTTCTCCGGTTTTCTTTCTCGCTTGAAGGTGCTCAGAATCGCCGGTTTGAGGTTGAAGTGAACTTAAGTAGATGACGTGTTGGTTTTTAGGACCAAGTGCGGACACAAAGTTACGGGCCAGGCTTAACTCGTAATCAATGAAATCATGACCTTCCGCCATACCATGGACAAGGAAGAAGATGAGGTCAAAATCAGGAACTAAAGCCTTTGTTGCCGCTTGGTCAGCCAGGTCGAGATATTCGAGTGATAAATTCTTATGAGGTTCGGTTCGCGCTTTTAAGTAGTCGATGTGCCTTGCTGCAGCGGTTACTTGATAACCTTGTTCTAGCAGCAGAGGAAGCAGTTGTGAACCAACATATCCAGAAGCGCCTAAAACCAGTACTTTCTTCATCGTTACTCCATGTATTGCTTATCAAACCATCCTTTGTTCATACTACGCTAACTTTTCTACAAAACCAATTGAGCTATAGGCAATGAAAAAGCCAATAGAAAGAATCTATTGGCTTGAGTTTATCGGTGATATCGTGCTGCTTCGATTGGCATCAATTAGCTTTGTTGCTGAGCTTTAGGGCTAAGGTTGTTTCCTTTGTATTCGCCAGTCAGCGTCTTGAGGAATGCCTTGATAGCATCGACTTCCTCATCACTCATTTCGACACCAACTTGATATTTACCCATATCAAAGATCGCTTGTTCTAGTGTCTCTGCGTGACCATCGTGGAAGTAAGGTGCTGTGAGTTCAATGTTTCTAAGCGTTGGTACTTTGAACTTATGCTTGTCGGATTCAATCGCAGTGACGTTGTATCTTCCCAAGTCTTCTGGGGTGATATTCGTTCCTCTATCTGCAAAGTAGTCCGCTTTCATGCCCATGGTTTCAAAGTTTTCACCACCCATAGCTTCACCTGTGTGGCAAGTAAGGGCGGGATCGAACTTTAACCATTGAAAATAATGGATTTATTTTACAGGGAACTTTTTTAGATAATCACGATCTGATCATGAAGTAAAAAAACATGAGAAATTCGCACATGATTATCATTGAGCAACTTAAAAAAGTGAAAGATACCCGTTCGCACATCAATCAAGTTTATCCTGTTATGGAAGTCGCTTTCGTGGTCATAACAGCCATGATTTGTGGTCAAAATAAATGGACAGAGATTAAGGATTTCGGTGAAGGAAATATCGAGTGGTTACGTGAGTATTTCCCCTACGAAAATGGTCTTCCCACTCGACATAATATAGCTGCGATCATGAGATCCGTTGTGCCAGAGACGCTATTGGAAGCTATGGTGGGCTGGGTCAATTTGCACAGAGAGAAGCATGCACAGCCTATAATCAGTGTTGATGGGAAGGTTCTAAAAGGGGCAAAAGCAAGCAAACAACAGCACCCCCTCTATATGGTTTCGGCATTTGATGTAGACGAGGGTTTGACTCTCACACACCAACCTTGTGACGGCAAAGGTATGGAGCTGCTAGCAATAAGAAACATGCTAGACGCTTTAGATATCAAAGGATGTTTATTAACTGCTGATGCCCTGCATTGTCAGGTTGAAACACTGAATAAAGTAGTTGATAAAGGTGGAGATATCCTAGTACAAGTTAAACTGAATCAACCAAGTTTATTAGCAGAAATTGATGTGCAATTCCAAGACTATTGGGCTTTGCCTGAAGATAAACAGGAATCATACATCACGGAAGAGAAAGGGCATGGTAGAAAAGAGGTTCGTGAGGTTTACGTGCTTCCTGCAGCCTTCAGCGAAGCACTCAGACAGAAGTGGTGTCTCGTAAAAAGCATTGTTGCAGTGGTAAGAGATAGGAGTGTCAAAGGGAAAGGAAGTTATGAAACCTCGTACTATATTTGCACAGACCATTTATCTTTAGAGTTAGCCTCAAAGGCAACAAGAAAGCATTGGCATATTGAGAATCAGCAGCACTGGGCGTTGGACGTAATTTTCAAAGAAGACGAGCAGCGAATTTACGCTGGGGATTCAGCGTTGAATATGGCTTGTTGTCGTCGCTTTGTGCAGAACCTATTTAGAAAATCAGAGGGTAACTTGTCTGTACCAAGAAAGATGAACCAAGCCGCATGGAATAAAGATTACAGGGAAAAAGTTCTTTTTACATCAGATTAACAAAGTATATTCGCGCCCTTTGTGGCAAGTATCGCAGCTGTATTGTTTAAATAGCGTTAGTCCATACTTTTCATGGTCGTCTATCGCATCGGAATTGCCCGTAAGGTATTGGTCGAATCGACTGTTCGGTGTCACCAAGGTTTTCTCAAACTCAGCAATCGCATGCGTGATGGTGTCACCGGTGATCTCACCGTTATAGGATTTGTTGAACTTAGCGACTAACTCGGGATCGCGGCTCAGCTTGTCGATGATCTGTTGCCAACCTTCAGAGCCCATTTCGATAGGATTAAATGGAGGACCTCCAGCTTGGTCTTGTAAGTCATTTGCTCGACCATCCCAAAATTGCAGTTTGTTGTACGCCGAGTTGAAAACGGTTGGTGCATTGATTCCACCAACTTGGCCATGAATACCAACAGAGCCAACTAAGTTATCGACACCACCAGTGTCTAATCCATGACAAGTCGCACACGAAACCGTGTCGTCACCGGATAGGCGAGTGTCGTGGTAGAGTGCTTTGCCCAGCTTAACTCTGTCTTCGTTTACCTCAAACTGAGTGTAGATTGGCTGAAGTGTGCCTTCCCTGCGGCTGTCATCTACCGGAGAGTCTTGGTGAATGTTTGCTCTTGTTTGGCGTATCCATTTTAACAAAGTGTGCTTTTCTTCATTTGAAATGCCAGCAGACCAATGCATCGATTGATAGAGTTTAGGTGGCATCGAACCGTCGTAAAGCACCTTTTCAATACGAGCAAGTGCTACTTCAGATACTGGTTCATTATTCTGAATACCATTGAAGAGTTGAGTAATTTCAAAGTGTTTCATACCTGTTTGTATGTCGGCATTCATGAGTGGTTTTGCGATCGGCCATTCAGAGTAGAAAGGCATTTCACTTTCGTTGGTGTGGCAGTATGCACACCCTTTATCGCTGAGCACTTTCATCGCTTGGTAGTCTAAAGATGACTTATCCAAAAATGAAAATGCGCGAGGCTTTCAGCGGCAAGACGTTGGTCGTTTTTATCAACCGTATAAACCATGCTCAGATAAGCCAAGATGCCAACACCCGCCAAACTCATTATTAGTTTTTTATTATTCATTTTAACTCCCTATTGAAACTGGGGTGGAAGTTATTGAATTAACGGCAGTTTATGAAATGACAAAAAGGAATGAATATTAATCGAATAACTAGATGGTTAAAAATTTAACGAAATAAAACTATTGAAATCATATGGTTAATTTGAGTTGTGAAAATTGATAACAAATTCAATGAAATAAACATCGGGACTAACTTTGATTTCCATCAATTTAGCGGAATCCGGATTAAGTTGGGCGTTTTATATATGGTGTGTGTTTGATATTCATGTTTTATGGTTTGTTTGATAAACGATTCGATTTTCAAGTCGGAAGTGGCACGTTTACTTTGGTTAGATTGGAAGAGTGAGACAGTCAAAGACGTTATACAGAATTTTATGCATTCAGTATGATTTATGTATGGTTGAATTTCGAACATTGATATACTGAAAGAATAATTATTTTGCCATCAACACGTTCCGTTCAGGTGTGCCTATGCTGCTCTCTTCAATTATCCATCATACACGCGGCGATTTTGTTCGCAGGCTGATTGCCATTGCTTTGCCAATCACCTTGCAGAGCATTATGTTTTCAAGCCGAGGCTTGGTGGATGTGCTGATGTTAGGCCAACTTGGGGAAGCTGATATTGCGGCGGTTGGTGTCGCAAGCCGTGCGATGTTTGTGACGACTATTATGCTGGTGGGTGTGACCACTGGTGGTGCTCTACTTACTGCTCAGTATTGGGGAGCCGGTGATAGGCAAGGGGTAAGGGAAAGTACCGCATTAACTTGGTTGGTTTCGACCTTGTTTGCTCTTCTGACTATTGTCTTCTTTGTCTCTTTCCCTGCTCAAATCATGGGTGTGACGACCGATTCTCAAGAAGTGATCAGTTTAGGTGTTGAATACATCGTCATTACCTCTTTTAGTATGTTGGCGGTGTCGTGCGTTAGCAGCATGGCCGTTGGCTTACGAGCGATGCACAAACCTGGGCTAAGTACCTTCTTCAGTGGTATCGGTATCTTGTCCAACGTGTTTTTAAACTGGGTGCTGATCTTCGGTAACCTAGGGTTTCCCGCATTAGGTATCAAAGGTGCCGCGATAGCCACGGTATTAAGTGGCGCTATCGAAGTGGCGACTTTGTTTGGTTACCTGTATTTCTCTAAACACTTACTCGCTTTCAAGTTCGGTGACATCAAAGCTGCTGCAACGGTAGAGAAAGTGGTTCGCTTCTTGAAGCTGTCCCTGCCTACCACCTTCAACTTCTTGGCTTGGGCCGGTGGATTGTTTGCTTATCACGCCATCATGGGTCAGTCAGGCGTGCAAGGCTTGGCAGCTTTATCGGTTGACGCCTGTTGAATCTATCTCATTGAGCTTATTGATAGGGATGTCGAACGCAGCTGCGGTATTGGTTGGGAACCAACTCGGCGCCAAGAACAACGAAGCGGTTTATTACCAAGCGCTCGGTATTACTATTCTGTGCTTCTTAACCAGTATTGTGGTCGCGATTTTCCTCTACTTTGTGCAAACACCAATCTTGAATGCGTTTAGTGCATTAACGGAAGAAACCCGAGCGCTTTCTGAGAAGTTTATTTTGATCCTTAGTGTCGGCATTGTTATTCGCTCTATTCCGATGACTGTAATTGTTGGTGTGTTGAGAGCGGGTGGCGATGTTAAGTTCTGCCTTTACCAAGATTTGATAGCACAGTGGGTGATTGGTATTCCGCTAGCGGCTATCGCGGCCATCTACTTTAAATTTCCACCTGAGTGGGTGTACTTACTTTTCCTCACTGAAGAGGTGATTAAGTGGAGCGGTTCGCTGTATCGCATGAAAACAAGAAAATGGATTAAAAACTTGATAGGAAGTTGAAGTAGGGCGCATCAATCGCATCACTTTATCGTTGGCATGTGATCTATCTTTCAAAATACTTCCTCCGAACAGGGAATTAGTGTAGATTCTCCTTCCAAATTCTAACTAATGCGAGCTGTTTAATGTTAAAGCTGTCAGACCTATGTAAAGGCTATGTCGATGGGGGGGAGTTCCACCCTGTTTTGCAAGGTGCTGAACTGACATTGAACCAAGGTGACCAGCTAGCATTAATGGGAGAAAGTGGTTCAGGTAAAAGTACTTTATTGAACCTGATTGCCGGTTTGGATTTGGCTGACTCTGGCGAAATCGTTTTTCCTCACTTCAATATGCACGATTCTACTGAGCGAGAACGCACAGCTTATCGTCGCAACAATATTGGTCATATTTTTCAGCAATTCAATTTATTACCAACGTTGAATATCGCTGATAACATCCGCTTTTGCCGTCAGTTAAAAGGCTTGCCTGAAGATAAAGGCCTTTGGAGGCAGATTCTCTCTGCCTTAGATCTTATGCCTTTACTTGGTCGCTACCCTGAGGAAGCTTCTGGCGGACAACAGCAACGTGCCGCGATTGCTCGTGCGTTGTACATGGAACCAAAGATCTTATTAGCGGATGAACCTACGGGTAGCTTAGATGAGCGTAATGCGGAAGCGGTAATGCGCTTGCTGACTTCTTTGGCTCGTCAATTAGAATGTACATTACTGTTGGTAACACACAGTGAGAAAGTCGCACTGCATATGGACGGCCGGATCCGCCTACAAGGAGGACAGCTGCATGTTATGGCCCGTAGTTAAGGCGCTACTCGGTCACTATCGACGTTACCCTCTACAAATTATCTTGGTATGGCTAGGCTTAACACTTGGCGTATCACTATTGGTTGGTGTTACTGCTATCAACCAACACGCCAAGCAAAGTTATGCGCATGGCGAAAAACTCTTTTCGAATCCTCTTCCTTACCGTATTCGACCAAAACACAACGCCAATAAAATTCCGCAAGGTTTTTATATCCAGCTTCGCCGTGAAGGCTTTCAACAGTGTTCTCCTTTTGATCACCATCGTATCACTGATGAAAACGGCTCAAACTTCATGCTGATTGGTATAGACCCTGTTTCTATGCTTCAGCTGCAGCCGGGGGTAGCGTTAAAAGATCTCAATACTTTAAACCTCATGAAGCCGCCATACCCAATACTTGTCAGTGATGATCTCGCTGAGCATATGGAGTGGAATAACGGTGATTATATCCATCTTATGGATGGTTCTGAGCTCGGCCCGTTAATGGTTGATCAAAACAACATCATTGATGGTACGAGGCTGATAGCTGATATCTCGCTACTTAGAATGTTGAAACGCAGTGCTGGACTGTCGGTCATTGCCTGTTCAGATATGTCCACTGAGAAGTTTGAACGCCTTAAAAACATTCTACCGAATGGATTGACGATTTCGCGCAGTTCTAAAGCAGAGCTTGAATCTCTTACTAGCGCTTTCCACTTAAACCTAAAAGCGATGGGAATGCTGTCGTTTGTCGTGGGCTTATTTATTTTCTATCAAGCGATGTCATTGTCTTTTATTCAGCGTCAGCCGCTGGTGGGGATATTAAGACAAACTGGTGTGTCTGGGTGGCAGCTCACTAAAGCACTATGTTTAGAGTTATTGATTCTGGTTTTACTGAGCTGGATCTGCGGTAATGTCTTTGGTGTGATGTTGGCTAACCAACTGTTACCTGCTGTATCTTCTAGCCTAGGCGACTTATATGACGCCAATGTTGGCTTAACGATTGACTGGAATTGGCGTTGGAGCGGTTACAGCTTGATGATGGCATTGATTGGTGCTTTCTTAGCGTGCGCATGGCCATTGGTTCGCTTACTTAAATCTCAGCCTATTCGTTTGTCTTCTCGCTTATCCCTGATGCGTTTTGCGGGCACAGAGTTCACTTGGCAAGCGTTGATTGGTTGTGGCTTCCTAGTTGCCGCAGTTGCGGTTTATCAAGCACCACAAACCCAAGAGTCAGGTTTTGCAATCATTGCGCTAATGCTGGTGAGTGTGGCTCTGTTTACACCGTTTTTGATGTGGAAACTGTTTAACAGCCTCTCCTATTCATTACGTTGGGTTCGTGCTCGCTGGTTCTTCGCGGACGCAGCATCAAGCATGAGCTACCGTGGTGTAGCGACTATGGCCTTTATGTTGGCGTTAACTGCTAACATTGGCGTTGAAACCATGGTCGGTAGTTTCAGAGACACCACGGACAAGTGGTTGACACAGCGATTAGCCGCTGACCTCTATATATATCCAACCAACAATGCCGCGGCTCGAATGAGTAACTGGCTGTCGGAACAACCTGAAGTAGATTCTGTATGGTGGCGCTGGGAAAAAGATGTCGCTTCTCCAGTGGGCAGTATTCAAGTGGTGAGTACTGGACCTTCAGAAGGCGAACTTGAAGCACTGACGATTAAACTCGGCATCCCGAATTACTGGTATCACTTACACCATTCTAAAGGTGTGTTGATCAGTGAATCCATGTCACTCAAGCTAGGGATTCGCCCAGGCGATTATATTGATCTCTACGATAACTTAGGTTCTGGCTGGCAGGTCGTTGGTGTGTATTACGATTATGGCAATCCTTATCACCAAGTGATGATGTCCCATAGAAACTGGCTGTATGGTTTTGCTGGTCGGGGTAATGTCGGACTGGGTGTCATACTAAAAGACGATGTGAATGCTATTGGGCTGAGAAGCAGGCTGGAAAGTGTATTTAGGCTCGGTTCTGAACGCATATTCGATAACAACAATATTCATAGCCAGGCAATGCGCGTGTTTGATCGAACCTTCGCCATTGCTGATACCCTTGGAAATATCACCCTTGTGATTGCTGTATTTGGTATCTTTTTCGCTACCGTTGCTGGTGAAGTTTCGCGACAAAGGCATATATCGCTGCAACGATGTTTAGGCGTATCGGCGAAAGAGTTGATTCTTACCGGTAGTTTACAGCTGTTTGTGTTTGGGCTTATCTCTTCTTTAATCGCGGTTCCTCTTGGCTCAGCGTTGGCGAGTTTGATAGTGGATATCGTCATTAAGCAGTCTTTTGGGTGGTCACTCGAATTACAAGTTCTCCCGTGGGACTATTTCGGGACATTTGCTTGGGCAATGGCAGCATTGATGATAGCTGGTGCTTTACCAGTGATGAGAATGATTCGGAACACACCGATGAAGTCACTGAGGGATGCCCTTTAATATGTTTCTACGCAACAGCTCAACTAAGTTAAGACATCGTTTTTTGTCTTCGCTACTGTTAATCAGTTTCTTTGGCATCTTTTTGAGTGTTTGGGGCTACTATTCTTATTTTGTCGACCCTGGCGAGAAAGGAGTCAACGAGATTAATTCGGTGTTGGTCAGCGAACACTTCAATGTATTTGAACCTGTCTTGCCTGACCGAGGTGTATCACTTCCACGAGACTTCAAGTTCCACCCGGAATTTCAGCACGAGTGGTGGCACTATTTTGCGTCTTTGAAAGGGGACGATGGCAAAGAATATTCAGTTCAGTGGAGCTTCTTCCGCATTGCAACGGATGAACGTGAAACGCCGGGATGGCAGAGCCCACAAGTTTACATTTCGAACGTGGTGATCTCTTCTAAATCCAAAGTGTGGAAAGAGCAGCGAATGGCTCGAGGTGGCATTGGCCAAGCGGGAATGACCAGTCGCCCATTTAGAATTTGGATTGATAATTGGAACTGGCGCTCACTGGGGAATACACCGTTTCCTGGTCGTCTACAAGTACAAACGGATACGTTTGGGCTGCAATTAGATACAGTGGCGAAAGGGCCATATGTACTTAATGGCGATAACGGTTATCAGAAAAAGCATGATTTGCTACCTGTCGCGTCGTACAACTTTAACGCGCCGTTTTTATCATTGAGTGGTGTACTGAACCTTGATGGCGTAGCTAAGGAAGTAGAAGGCACAGCGTGGGTCCACAAAGAGTGGGGCAGTGGCTTACTTGGAGTTGGTCAGCAAGGCTGGGATTGGTTTGTGTTTAACCTTGATGACGGTACAGCACTGAGCATCAACCGCTATCGCCATAATCAGCAGTTACCCTATGTGTTCGGGACGTTAGCCACTCGTTCTGGCAAGGTTTACCAGTTAACGGAATCGGATATCTCGATTCAGCCTTTGCAGAACACAACGCTAATGAATGGCAGACGAATGCCGCTTCAGTGGATCATTAACGTCCCTGAGCACGATATTAACCTGACTACACGTATCATACGCCGAGATATGTGGCTGCCATTTGTCATACCTTATTGGGAAGGGCCAATAATGGCTAGCGGCAGCCATGAAGCGACAGGCTTTATGCAGCTCACCGGCTACTAAAAAACACCTAAGGCTATCATTTGATAGCCTTTTTTTATGTGTCCTAGTTTTGTTAGCACTCAATGAATTGTGCATACAGGTGTGATGTTCTCATCTATACTTAATTTATGGTGCATAACAACATTATGGAATATACGACGTATTGTTTAGTATTTGTAGGAAAAACCGAAGTTAAACATCCAAAGAAGTGATTATCTATCGATAAAGCTTGGATATAAACTCATGGTTATTCTTTGTTATTCGTTTATTTAAATAATAAATATAAGGGCGAAATCATGACCGACGTCATCCGTGACTTCTTTAAAATGGAATCTGCTGGCGGCATCATCCTAGTTATCGCTGCGGCGATCGCAATGTTTGTAGCAAACTCACCACTGAACGAAATGTACCAGGGCGTCCTGCACAGTTACGTTCTCGGTATGTCTGTGTCTCACTGGATCAACGATGGCTTAATGGCTGTCTTCTTCCTTCTAATTGGCTTAGAAGTTAAACGTGAGCTTTTAGAAGGCGCATTAAAGTCTAAAGAGACTGCTATCTTCCCAGCTATCGCTGCGGTAGGTGGTATGTTGGCTCCTGCACTTATTTACGTGCTATTTAACTCTAGTAACCCTGAAGCGCTTCAAGGTTGGGCTATCCCGGCTGCAACTGATATCGCATTCGCGTTAGGTATCATGGCACTTCTTGGTAACCGTGTACCGGTAAGTTTGAAAGTGTTCTTGCTAGCTCTAGCAATTATCGATGACCTAGGTGTTGTTGTTATAATTGCATTGTTCTACTCAGGTGACTTATCAACGCTTGCACTTACCGTTGGTTTCATCGCAACAGGTGTGCTGTTCATGCTAAACAACAAGCATGTGACTAAACTGAGCGCTTACCTGATTGTTGGTGCCATTCTGTGGTTCGCAGTATTGAAGTCTGGTGTTCATGCAACATTGGCGGGTGTAGTAATTGGCTTTGCTATCCCACTGAAAGGCAATAAAGGAGAGCACTCTCCACTGAAACACCTAGAGCACGCACTGCACCCATACGTAGCTTTTGCAATTCTGCCAATCTTCGCATTTGCAAACGCAGGTATCTCACTGGAAGGTATCTCAATTTCAAACCTTACGGGCATGCTACCTCTTGGTATCGCTATGGGTCTATTGGTTGGTAAGCCGCTGGGTATCTTCCTATTCAGCTGGGGCGCTGTGAAAACGGGTGTCGCTAAGCTACCTGAAGGTGTCAACTTCATGAACATCTTCGCAGTGTCTGTGTTGTGTGGTATCGGCTTTACGATGTCTATCTTTATTTCATCGCTGGCATTTGGCCCTACAAACGCAGATTTCGATACGCTTGCTCGATTAGGTATCCTGATGGGCTCAACGACTGCAGCTATCTTAGGTTACTTCCTGCTAAGTATTTCTTTACCGAAAACTAAGCACCAAGAAGTAAAACTTTAATCGGTAACTGGCTCGGCTAACCGTCGAGCCAGTTACCAAGGAATAAGCTAACTCTTGAGTAGCAACAGCCACTGAACCATTCCCGAGAGCGATGTGGCTACAAATAACAAAAAGCCGCGATATGAACTGACCCCCAATAGTTGGACACCAATTATTGGGGGTCTTTTTATGTCCAAATATAACCGAGAGCTAAAATGTATCATTGCTAAGCAATACTTAGATGGCACATCATCTCTCTACTTAGCAAAACAATATTCAATTTCTTCAAGACAGATACGGTATTGGGCTCAAGTCTTTGCCATCCATGGTGCTAACTCATTTTTACCAACTAAGCATGCTGCTACTGCTCAGGAAAAACGAAAAGCATTGAATTTAATGTGGACGAATGATTGGTCTCTCACGCACACTAGCGCAATATTAAACCTCTCATCCCCTGGGATACTCTCTGTCTGGCTCAAAAGATTTAATGAGCTCGGTATCAAAGGGCTCAAAATGCGCCAGAAAGGAAGACCTCCAATGAAACAGCACCCTCAACGTACCACTAAGCCTGATGATGAAATGACGCTTGAGGAGCTAAAAGAGGAGTTGCTCTACTTGCGAACCGAGAATGCCGTTCTAAAAAAGTTGGAAGAGTTGGAGCAGGAAAAAAACCGTCGAACAAAGAAAAAGCGGTCATAGCTCTAACTCTTAAAGGCAAGTACCCGTTAAAGCACTTACTGCACACTCTACAGCTGGCAAAAAGTGTCTTTTATTATCAAGTTCAAACGAGCAAGCGCCCAAATAGCTACGAACGTGAGCTGCGGTTGATAAAGTCAATTTATCATGAACATAAGGGACGATACGGCTACCGCCGTATTCACTTGGAACTAAAAAATCGGGGGTTCGTGCTTAATCACAAAACGGTTCAAAGGCTTATGGCTCAGCTCAACCTTAAATCGACGGTCAGGATTAAAAAGTATCGTTCATACCGAGGAGAGTCCGGAACAGCTGCTCCCAACGTGCTTGAAAGAGATTTTAGTGCGACTCAACCCGATGAAAAATGGGTAACTGATGTCACGGAGTTTAAAGTCAAAGAGCAGAAAGTATACTTATCTCCCGTTGTCGACTTGTTTACTCAGGAGGTGGTTGCTTATAGAGTGGCCAAGAATGCCTGCTTGCCGCTTGTCACGGATATGCTAACGGAGGCTATATCAACGCTTAAACCCAACTCAAAGCCAATTATACATAGCGACCAAGGTTGGCAATATCGTCATCGACAGTATCAGAAAAAGGTAGCGGAGAGTGGGTTAACGCAAAGCATGTCGAGAAAAGGTAACTGCTTGGATAATGCTGTTGCTGAAAATTTTTTTGCTTTACTCAAAACAGAGATGTATCACAACCAAAGCTTTGAAGATGCAGATGCTCTGATAGCGCAAATCAAAGAGTATATCGAGTACTACAATACCAAACGTATAAAAGTGAAACTAAAAGGCCTGACTCCGATAGAATATCGAACTCAGGCCTTGAAAGCCGCTTAACAGAAATGTCCAACTTTACGGGGTCACTTCAATAGGCAATCCTATCGCGGCTTTTCTCTTTTTATGCTTGTCTTAGCAGTTTATCTTTTCGCTCTATAACAATCGAGTCTTTGTCTATTTTTCAAGTGTGGTGAAAATAGTCCACTCCTCAACGATTTGTTCGCTTAATCCAACCACGGTTGCGGTTACTCTGCGGTTCAAAGCGTGTGATGTTGCATCGTCACCGTCACTTTCTAAACGATCCTCACCGTAACCTACCACTCTAACTCGGCTTGAGTCGATACCGTTGTATAGCAACTCATCTTCGACGTTGTGAGCGCGTTTCTTTGAGAGCTCTAAGTTGTATTCGCTAGAACCAACTTTACTTGCGTAGCCTTGGATCTCAATGGAAGCACTTTGGTAGGTTTCCAAAAATTCAGCCATGGTGGTTATCTGGTCTGAAAAAATCGGGTTTACTTCGTATGAGTCGTTGGCAAATAGTATATTGAGTTGTCTAACTTCTTCCGCGCGTATGATTTCTCCACAACCTTCGTTGTCGACTAGTGACGCTGGAGGTGTTGCAGGGCAGGTGTCTCTCGCATTAACAACACCGTCTTTGTCATCGTCTTGTAGATCGGATATTTGCTCGGCTTCGGGTGTCTCAATATATTCCTCTTCTTGTTGGCTAGAACAAGCGAGTAGGGACATTGTTAGTGCAGGAAGCAGTAAGTAGGTTATCTTCATGATCAATACTCCACAGCCGTTGTCCACTCATCTGGAATATCAACCAGCAGAGCGTTCAATAAAGAACCTGTCGCATTCATTACTCGATACTTAGCATATTGTTCAGCGTAATGGGCATCTAAGTAATCTTTTCGAGCTTCAAACAATTCATTCTCAGTGTTTAGTAAGTCAAGAAGAGTACGTTTACCTATTCGGTACTGTTTGCCATAAGCGATAACCGTTTCTGATGCTGAATCCACATGGTCAGATAAGAAGTTCTTTTGTTGTAGTGTTAAGTCTAATGCACTCCAAGATAGACGAAGCCCTTCTTCTACTTGGCGATAAGCTCTGTCTCTCAAGTCTTTTGCTTTATTCAGTTGGTAAGCGGCGGCTTCCGAGTTCGCGCTGTCTGTGCCACCGTTGTACAGGTTGTATCGCATTCTCAGCATCGCCAATGTTTCTTGGCTAGAACCTTCGTCACCGCCAGCGTCATCACGCCACGATTGCGATGCCTCAATGGAGAATGTTGGGTAATTCACACCTTTTGATTGCTTGTATTGGAAGTGTGCTGAATCGACATCCGCGTTGGCGACTTTGATAACCGGGTGTTGGTCTAGCGCATCAACCAGTGCATCCGACAGTGACAGTGGGATCATTGAAATATCGGCTCTTGGGTAAACCAAGCCGAGTGGCTCTTGACCCACGATTCTTCTAAATTGGGTGTGCGTATCAATAAGGTTGTTTTGTGCAGCAAGTAAGTTGCCGTGAGCTTTTGCGATCCTTGCTTCTACTTGTGATACGTCTGCTGTTGAGCCGATACCTGAGTTTGCTCGTTTTTTGATGTCTTTGTAAATTTTCTTGTGTATAGCAAGGTTACTCTCAGACAAGGCTAATACCTCAGTCGCTTTTACCGCGTCTAGGTAAACCTGTGTAACTTCAAGCGCTTTGTCTTCAGCATCTGCTAATAGCTGTAACCGGACCGATTCGGCTTCTGCAGCAGTACGATCCATATCGTAGAGCGTCGCTGAACCATCCCACAACAATTGGGTGAGGGAAATCGTTGCTTCTTTTCTCGTGAGGTCGGTATCTGGGCCATTGTTTGGTGCAGGGTTTATGCCTTCATAGCCAATACCGGCATCAAGATCGATGCTTGGTCTGTATGCTCCACCAGAGGCGTCGTTACGCTTTCTAACACTCTCAAACTCATTAAATATGCTTTTTATCTCGGGGTTGGTTGCCAACGTAATAGCGACAGCCTGTTCCAGAGTTTGAGCGGCGAGCGGTGTGGTGACTACTAAGCAACACATCATGGATAATTTGAACAATTTCAAAGTAGCTCTCCTTCTACTCTCATTGTCTCCTCTTTTTCTCAACCAATGTTCCCTGTTGAATTGAGAGAAGTGTACTAATCGAAGCTTAGGACATCTGTAAAAAAATGCGAAGTTTGAAGGCTTATTTTTGTCTGTAAGTAGGGCGTGTTGATCTTTGCTGTACATTTCGCGTTCAACAATACATCGGTAGCCACATTAACATGAATGCCAGCGATAACATGCTGGCATAATTCCTTTCTAGCTTGTCATATCTACTTGAAATAGCTCGATAATGCTTAATTTTCCCAAAGGCATTTTCGACCAAGTGACGATACTTGTATAGACACCAATCCATACTGTTTTTGTCTATATCTTCTCCGTAATTGCGTTTAGCAATTACTGTTTCTCCGCCACGTTCCTTAACAAAAGTGCGGAAAGGTTCGCTGTCATATCCTTTATCACAAACGATGGTATTAACTTCATCGAGTTGCTCAACTAAGCTTTCGGCATGCACTATATCGTGGCGTTGTCCTTCTGATAAATCAAAGCAAATCGGCAGGCCACCACTATCCACGGCTAAGTGAATTTTGGTTGAGTTGCCCCCGCAACTTTTTCCTATTTGCTCTGAGCTTTCAGTCGCTGCACCTGTACTATGCTGATGCGCTCGAACTATAGAGCCATCAAGAAAGACCCATTCAAAATCAGCCATGCTAGATAAGCTTTTGAAAAGTTTATCTAAAACCCCTTTCTTTGACCAAAGATTAAATCGTCTGTAAACGGTACTCCACTCTCCGAACTTAGAGGGTAGATCCCGCCAAGGAATACCTGTTCTCATTCGATAAAGTATTCCTTCAAATGTCATTCGATGTTCAGTTTTATCGTAAATACGACCTGTACTTTTCATAACTTGGAGTAGCAGTTCCCAGCGAATATCAGTTAGCATTGTTCTTGGCATGGTATTGGTTATGGTTTTACTTTTGGCGAAGCAAATTATAACTCTTTACCATGCTGTTCAAAAAATACTCACGAAAGATCAACACGCCCTAGCTATTGCTGTTGAACAATTTGAAATTAGCTCCAATTTCAAGTTGCTAGTGAGTTGATTATCAATAGTGGCACTACTAAATTTATGAAGTGAAGCAACCACATCACTGGGTGGGCTTTGGTGCGTGTGTGGTTGGTTTTGGGCTGAAGTAGGAACTGAGTTATGGGTAGTGTAAACCTTCATATTCTAGGCCTTGCTAGCGGCAGCATTGTGCTTGACGCTCAGGGTCGATTGCGTCAATTAGCACCGGGCGAACAACCTGCCTTGAGTGATGTTGTGATTAGTGTTGCTGAGAACGAAGAGAGTGTGCCAAGCGTTTCGGCACGATTCGTTGATAGCCAAGGACAACAAAATGAGTTGGAGATTGATGACGCAATCGCACAAGTCGAACGTGCAATTGAGGATGGTTTTGATCCAACTGAGTTAGGCGATGAGTTTGATACTGCTGCGGGAGATCAAGGATCTAGCCTGACCAATAGCGGTCGGATCGAACGAACAGGTACAGAAAGCCAGGCAGAAACTGACTTTGAAACGTCAGGCTTCGAATCTCAAGGGCTATCCGTGACTCAGTCACTGACGCTATTTAACATCATCGCATTAGCACTTGTGTCTGGTGAAACCAATGCTGTTGAGTTAGAGCAAGATCAACCCATAGAAGCAGGTGGCTCACTAACACTAGATAAGCAAGGTGTTATTTTTATTGAGCAAGAGGCCGTTGGTGAAAATGGCTTAGGTACTTTTACTGTGAATGCTGACGGTACTTGGACCTTTTTGGCAAACAACTCTTTTAATGAGCTAGGTACTGGTCAACAGGCCCAAGATTCCACGATAGTTCGAACTTCCGACGGTGTTGAACAAAGAATAACAGTGACCATAGTGGGCACAGATGATCGAGCGGTCGCGACCAACGGGTCAGGAAGCGTGACCGAAGATATCGGTATTAATGAAGAGACTAGCAAGTTACAGACATCTGGTGAGGTCACCATTACCGATGTCGATAGCACAACGCCTACCTTTTTACCCAATAGCGCATTTGATGCGGGCAAGTCTACCAATACGACTCAGCTCGGTGAGCTCTCGATTGCTCCAAGTGGTAGCTGGATTTACAACGTCAATAATGACGACGTTCAATACTTAGGGGAAGGTGAGTCAGTGACTGAAACTTATGTCGTTACTGCCTCGGACGGAACGACAAGCGAGATTACGATTGTTATTACTGGAGCTGACGACTCATCTGAGATTTCGGTCGAAGAAGGTGATAGTGATACGGGCAGTGTTATTGAAGATGTGGATGTCGATGAAGAATCTAATCATCTTGAAGTGACAGGCACTCTGACTATTACCGACAATGATCTAAACGATGTTCCGCGATTTAACCCAATAGGTGTGTTCACTTCCTTAGGCTCAACTGGCGTAAGTGCGCTCGGTACATTAGCTATCACAGAGACAGGCCTGTGGACTTATATGGTGAATAATGACCTAGTTCAGCATCTAAACACCGGCGAAGTCATTACGGAGCGATACAGCGTCACTTCGACTGATGGAGCAGAACATATCATCGAAATTACGATTAATGGCACCAATGACGTGCCTGTAGCGACAGGTTTCAGTGTTGATGCGTCTGGAGAACCTCATCAAAGCGGTGGCGACGGTGAGGGCGTCATTCAATACGGTGATATAGAAACGGCCATCACGTTCAATTCCGCAATAGCAGCGCAAGATCGGATATCAGACATAGAAGATGACCACAACCAGATCGATTTACATATCGTGATTAAAGCACTGCCGACATCAGGTACTTTAATCTATACAAACAGCGATGGCGTTACACGTAAGGTTGTGGAAAGTGACGTATCTGGAGAAACGCAATTTGAACATTCCGGCTTAAGTTATGTTGCCGGTGCAGGTGAAGCATTCCTAATTGGTATCACAGATGTCCCTAATGACGACACGCCAGTGTCTGAAGACGGTTTTTATAACTGGGGTAGCGCGGTTGAGGGCTCTGGAGGAATGAGGCGTGAAGTCGAATTAGCCAATGGCAGCTCGATTTATGTCGAGATAGATAACCCAAACAATAAGCCACTCAAGCAATACAATGCTGAGCAAAGTCATGTGGGTTATGGGATTGGTGATAGTGACGGGCGTGGTATTAACCGAGATGAAACTCTGACCATAGACTTTGCGCAGAACCCAATATCAGAGGTTCGATTTGGCTTAGATGGTTTAGGACCAGTGTTTGAAGAAGATAACCCTAATGTTGTGAGAGCCGTTTTTTACTTTGTTGGTGGCGGCAGCGAAACGGTTGAATACGAGAAAGAACCCGGAGAGACAGGTGTTGAGCGATTATTCTATGAATTCACGTACTCTTCACCTGGGCAGGTCATTGAACAAGTCGAGTTCTCAAACCCGAAAGGGAGCTGGGAGCTTAGGTATATTGGTGGTGACCTAGAAGTCAATCAAGACAGCTTTGATTACCAAGTTGTCGACTCTACCGGGGAAGTAAGTAGCGTTGAGACGGTTACGCTTAATGTGGAAGGGTCAGCGGCTTATCAAGTTCCGAGTGACCCCGAATTGTCTGACTTTGTTGCGGGATTAGGTAACGAGATCTTAATTGGTAATGATGCGGATAACATTTTCGAATGGGTAGACTCAGCGCTCGATAACAGTGTCGATGTGGTTAAAGAGTTCACTGTAGGCGAAGACTTACTTGAGCTCAGTGACATTCTAGACGCGACAGGTAGCGACTCAGTCGATGATCTCATTCCCGAAATTGATGCTGAATTGCAAAGGGACAACTTGGTGATGAGCCTTGAACACGATGGAGGTGAACAAACCATTGTTTTGGAGGATGTGAAAGACCAGTTAATCGATCATGTTGTGGATAGTAGCTTTGACAGTATTTCAGCGCTTAGTGAGTTAATCAAGAATGATGCCGCTTGATCGGAAAATTGAAGCTTCATCTATTCGAATAAATTAAAGCCTTAACTATTGAATAATTGTTGTGGGGATTTAGTGTCGAAGGAGCGCCAATCACAGGCAAAAAAAAGCCCAAACCAACGTGGTTTGGGCGGATACAAGTATAGGAGTTAATAAGGAAAATGCAGTAATTAAGAAAGCAGGGTGAACAACAAGTTTGACGGCCTGTTAAACTTCTAAATACTCTGTTTTCTACGTAATTTATGACTCCCCATTTCTAATTCAGTTCCCAGAAAATTCATTAAATTTTACTTTTTTCTCAAACACCCCGCGATTCAATCGGTTAGTGGCGATATTTTTTAACTGGTACGACCAATTTGTGAAAATGTGATGTTGCTTGCTTGTTAAATAAATGTTCTCGTCGTATATTTCAAACAGTTGTTTAATACGAGTGATTGAAATGGCACCAAGAAGTACAACCAAAGACAAAATCTTAGACGTAGCTGAAGGCTTGTTTGCTGAGCATGGCTTTAATGACACCTCTTTACGCACTATTACGGGCAAAGCGAACGTCAATCTAGCTTCGGTGAACTACCACTTTGGCGACAAGAAAACTCTGGTTCGTGCGGTACTCAATCGCTACCTAGAAGCATTCATGCCTGCGCTGCAAGATGCACTAGTGAACTTAAAATTGAACGAAACGTATTCTATGAGTGACGTGTTTGAGTCTTTGAGACAGCCATTAAGAGCACTGAATGATGTAAGGCCAAATGGTACTAGCAGATTCATGTTACTTATCGGCAGAGGCTACACGGACGTACAGGGGCATTTACGTTGGTTCATTACGACGCGTTACAGCGAAGTTCTAACTTTGTTTACGAGCTCAGTAATGAAGGCTAACCCGAGCCTCACAAAAGAACAGTTATTCTGGCGATTGCACTTCACCCTCGGGACTTGTGTATTCACCATGGCTTCCAGTCAAGCTCTCGTAGAAATTGCAGAGAATGATTACGGGAAGAAAATAGATGCCAAAGCAGTGGTCGATATTTTAATTCCATACTTGGCCGCTGGCATGTCAGCAGAAGATTAAAACAATAAAAAGCGAATAAATTCACAACCAATATAGTGAACAAAAGGATCTGAACTATGAGCTCTCTAAGACAAAAATGGGTAAGTGACCCAGCTTTTAAACTCTTTAAAAAAGTACTACCACCACTATCTAGCACCGAAAAAGAAGCGATGGAAGCGGGTAGCGTGTGGTGGGACGGAGAGCTGTTTTCTGGTAAGCCAGACTTCACTAAGCTGCACCAATACCCGAAACCTCAACTTTCATCAGAAGAGCAGTCTTTTATGGACAATGAGCTAGAAACCTTGCTTTCTATGCTTGATGACCATCAGATTGTAAAAGAAGATCGAGACCTTCCGAAAGAAGTTTGGAACTTCTTACGCAAAGAACGCTTTTTTTCTTTGATTATTTCTAAAGAGTACGGCGGTCGTGAATTTTCAGCACACGCAAACTCAACGATTGTTACCAAGATCGCAACTCGCAGTATCAGTGCTGCAGTTTCTGTAATGGTTCCTAACTCACTTGGCCCTGGTGAGCTTCTATCTCACTATGGTACTCAAGAACAGAAAGATTACTGGCTGCCACGTCTTGCTGACGGTACAGATATCCCATGTTTCGCACTAACAGGTCCAGAAGCGGGTTCTGATGCAGGCGGTATTCCTGATGTTGGTACCGTATGTATGGGTATGCACGAAGGTAAAGAGACACTGGGTATCAAGCTTAACTGGAACAAGCGTTACATCACGCTAGCACCAGTAGCAACAGTGCTTGGCCTTGCATTCAAACTGCACGATCCAGAAAAACTGTTGGGTGATAAAGAAGATATCGGCATCACGTGTGCGCTTATTCCAGCAGATCATGAAGGTGTTGTGATTGGTGAGCGTCATGATCCACTAGGCCTGGCGTTTATGAATGGTCCAACACGTGGTCACGATGTTTTCATCCCAATGGAATGGCTAATCGGTGGCGCGGATTACGCAGGTAAAGGTTGGCGTATGCTGGTGGAGTGTCTATCTGCGGGGCGTGGTATTTCACTACCAGCACTAGGCACGGCAATGGGCCACCTAACGGCAAGAACAACAGGTGCATACGCATACGTTCGTAAGCAGTTTGGCATGTCGATTGGTAAGTTTGAGGGTGTTGCAGAGAGCTTAGGTCGCATTGGTGGTTTAACGTATCTACTAGAAGCGACACGAACTCTAACGACGACATCGCTTGATATGAAAGAAAAACCGGGCATCGTAACGGCTATCGCGAAATACCACATGACAGAGATGGCACGTACCATTCTGAATGATTCAATGGATATTCACTCAGGTCGTGCAATTCAAGATGGTCCGATGAACTACTTGGCTGCGCCTTACCTAGGTATCCCTGTTGCAATCACAGTAGAAGGTGCAAACATCCTGACTCGTAACCTGATGATCTTTGGTCAAGGTGCGACACGTTGTCACCCATACGTATTGAGCGAGATGGAAGCGGCAGCTAATCCAGATGAGAAGCAAGGCGCAAAAGACTTCGATGACTTGTTGTTCAAGCATATTGGTCACGCAACTAAGAACACATTTGGCGCGTTCGGTGCGGCATTGACTGGCTCTAAGTTTATTAAAGCGGGCATGAGTGGTCCAACTAAGCCTTACTACCAAGATCTGACTCGTCTGAGCCGTGCATTAGCGGTAAGTGCAGACTTCGCGATGCTAACTCTAGGTGGTGAACTGAAACGTAAAGAGCTTATCTCTGCACGTTTAGGTGATGGTCTGAGTTACCTATACATGGCTTCAGCTGCACTTAAGAAGTATGAAGACGAAGGTCGTCAACAAGCAGACCTAGACTATGTACACTACGCGGTTCAACACTGTTTCCACCATGCTGCAAAGGCACTACAAGAGGCGTACCGTAACTTCCCGAATAAGGTGGTTGGTAAGGTACTTAAAGGCCTAATATTCCCTGTGAGCAACCACTTCGAGAAACCAAGCGATGATCTAACAGTCCAGTTGGCTGAAAGCTTGATGATTCCGGGTGCACACCGTGAACGCCTGACTCACCTTTGCTACATCGGTCAGGAAGAAGACGATAGCGTTGGCTTGATGGAAAATGCGTTCAATGCGATGTACAGCATCAAACCACTTGAGCGTAAGATCTTCAAAGCAGTTAAAGAGGGCAAAGTTGCTCGTAAAGGTCTACTGCAAGACAAACTTGCTCAAGCACTGGCAGCAGATGTACTGACTCAAGACGAAGTTGACCAAATCATTGCAGCAGACAAACTACGCTACGCTGCAATCCAAGTTGACCACTTCAGTCACGATTACAGTGAAACTTTGACGCGAAAAGAGTTAAAACCTAAGCTAAATAGCGTTGCTTAGATTAAGAAATGATAAAAGGCACCTTAAAAGGTGCCTTTTTTTGTTTTTGTCGTAGAAGTCGCAATAGACGCGTTAACAAATGGTGACTTAGTCAGCAAATATTCACTGAGTGCTCCAACCACTTGCATTTTCACCACATTTTTACAGAAATTAGATGCCATTTGCGTACGAAACTTTTATCCTTAACCTGATTTTTTAAGGAAGTTGAATATGATCATCAAACCTCGAATTCGCGGATTCATCTGTACTACAACACATCCAGTCGGTTGTGAAGCTAATGTAAAAGAACAAATTGCTTACACAAAAGCTCAAGGCCTAATCGCAAACGCACCTAAACGTGTACTAGTTGTTGGCTCTTCAAGTGGCTACGGCTTGTCTTCACGTATTGCGGCTGCATTTGGTGGCGGCGCTTCAACTATCGGTGTTTTCTTTGAGAAAGCCGGTACTGAGAAAAAGCCTGGCACAGCTGGTTTCTACAACTCAGCAGCGTTCGACAAGTTTGCTAAAGAAGAAGGCCTATATTCAAAAAGCCTGAATGGCGATGCTTTCTCTAATGAAGCGAAACAGAAAACAATTGATCTGATCAAAGAAGATCTAGGCCAAATCGATATGGTTGTATACTCACTGGCGTCTCCAGTGCGTAAAATGCCAGAGACTGGCGAAGTAATTCGTTCATCTCTAAAGCCTATCGGTGAAACGTACACGTCAACTGCGGTTGATACGAACAAAGACACAATCATCGAAGCAAGCGTAGAGCCTGCAACTGAAGAAGAGATCAAAGACACTGTAACTGTAATGGGCGGTGAAGATTGGGAACTTTGGATCAATGCTCTTTCTGAAGCTGGTGTTCTAGCGGACGGTTGTAAGACGGTTGCTTACAGCTACATTGGTACTGAACTAACGTGGCCAATCTACTGGGATGGCGCACTAGGTAAAGCTAAGATGGATCTAGACCGTGCAGCGACAGCGCTGAACGAGAAGCTAGGCCAAACTGGCGGTACTGCAAACGTTGCTGTTCTTAAGTCTG
The DNA here is from genome assembly GCA_000169995.1 of Vibrionales bacterium SWAT-3. GTDB lineage: Bacteria > Pseudomonadota > Gammaproteobacteria > Enterobacterales > Vibrionaceae > Vibrio. Next base: position 34,082 of record AAZW01000051.1, read on the forward strand.
TTGTGACTCAAGCAAGCTCTGCAATCCCTGTTATGCCTCTTTACATCGCTATGGTGTTCAAGAAGATGCGTGAAGAAGGTACTCACGAAGGTTGTATGGAGCAGATCTTCCGTATGTTCAGCCAGCGTCTATACAAAGAAGACGGTAGCGCTCCAGAAGTTGATGACGTAAACCGTCTACGTCTGGATGACCTAGAACTGCGTGACGACATTCAAGAACACTGTCGTAACCTATGGCCTCAAATCACAACTGAAAACCTAAAAGAACTGACTGACTACGTTGAGTATAAAGAAGAGTTCTTGAAGCTATTCGGTTTCGGTGTTGAAGGTGTTGATTACGAAGCTGACGTTAACCCAGCTGTTGAATTTGATGTAGCTGACATCTAATTCAAATTATCGAATCTAAACGAATAGGCGCTCATTGAGCGCCTATTTTTTTGTCTGCTATTTGATTAAAGAGATTAAGAGCAGATACGGGATACGAAAAGATTTAAGAGCGGATTCGGGATGCGAGTGGCGGGATGCGAAAAGATTTAAGAGCAGTTGCGAGTGACGAGATTCGAGATACGAAAAGAATAAGATCAGTTGCGAGTGACGAGATTCGAGATACGAAAAGATTTAAGAGCAGATATGAGTGAAGAGGTTCGAGATACCAAGTGAGTTTAGAGCAGGAGTGGGGAAGCAGGCAGAACTGCTTAAAACAAGCCATAAAAAATGCACTAATCCAAAGATGAATTAGTGCATTCGAAATGTCTAAGCTTGGCTGCATTTAATGCAGCAGACGCTAGCTGATAATGATGATGAAGGTACCGGCTAAGGTCATCAAAATGTTTGCTATCGCGTAGGTGCCCGCATAACCCAATGCTGGGATTGTTGAGCGAGCGTGGTCATTTACAATGTCCATCGCGGGAGCACAGGTTCGTGCACCGATGATCGCACCAAACAACAGTGCACGGTTCATTTTCAATATGTACGCGCCCACTAAATAAGCGAAGAATACTGGGATAACACTGACGATCAGAGCAATACCAATAACCTGCGGACCAACTTGAGTTAAGTGCTCAAATATCTTACCACCGGCGCTTAAACCGATACCGACCATAAAGAACATCAAACCGAGGTCTTTGACCATGTTCAGTGCCCCTTGAGGTACATAACCAAAAGTAGGGTGGTTCGCTCGTAAGAAGCCAAGCATGATACCGGATAGCAGTAGGCCAACCGCGTTACCTAAACCAAATGAAACCTGGCCAAATGTCATCGTGATCAAACCAAATAGAATGCCCAAGATAAAGAAGCTACAGAACGCCATTAGATCCGCCATTTGGCTGTGGATCGAGATGAAACCAATTTTCTCTGCTAGGCCGTGAACACGACTCTTTTCGCCACTTACCTGCAGTACATCACCTTTAGAAAGCACGATGTTTAAGTCCATCGGCATTTCAATTTGAGCACGCACTACGCGGTTAAGGAAACAGCCGTATTCAGATAGATTTAGGTCTGAAAGACGTTTGCCTGCGATGCTGTCACTTTTAACGACGATCTCTTCTTCCACAATACGTAGGTCAAGAAGGTTACGGTCGAAAACTTCTTTGCCATTACGGAAACTTGGGTCTAGGCGCGCGTGGCTATCCGGGAAACCAACCAATGCGATCTCGTCGCCTTCTTGCAAAATGGCATCACCATCTGGGTGTGCAAGAATGCCATTGCGGCGAATACGCTCGATGTAACAGCCTGTTTGGCGATAGATACCTAACTCACGTAGGTTCTTACCGTCTGTCCAAGAGATAAGTTCTGGTCCCACACGGTAAGCACGAATAATCGGCAGGTAAACCTTGCGCTGGCCTGAAGCGCCTAAGCCTCGTTCTTGAGCAATTTGCTCTGCTGAGTCGTGCAGATTTACTTTCTGAAGTTTTGGAATCAGACGAGCAAACATAATCATACTGATTAAGCCAACTAGGTAAGCCATCGCGTAACCGACCGATAGGTTTTCGATAATCAGGCTTAAATCCATGTTCCTAGGCACTTCAGCAAGCCCTGAGTTAAGTGCGTCCTGCGCACCTACCAAGATTGGTGTCGCCGTTAGTGCACCAGCCATCATGCCGGCAGAAAGCCCGAAACTAAGGCCTAAGTACTCGCTGCAGAAGTAGGTAAGCGCAATAGCAGTGGAGAGCACCACTAAACTTAAAATAAGGTAGTGTTTGCCATCTCGGAAAAAGATACCAAAGAAGTTCGGTCCCGCTTCAATACCCACACAGTAGATGAATAGCATAAAGCCAATAGTTAGGGCATCTGCGTTAAATGAGAAACCTAGATGACCCATCACAAGAGAAGTAATCAGGACACCTATTGAGTTGCCAAGCTGGAGGCTACCAAAGCGAATTTTACCAATGGCTAAACCAATCGATAAAACAACAAAGATGAGGAGAATGGGGTTTTGTTCTAGCAGAAAAACAACGTCGATATTCACAGTGGTCGCTCAATAATAGGCGTGAAAAACAGGGTAAGTTTGAAATGTGGATTGTATCTAAATATAAATAAATTATAAGTGATATTTTCCCTTTTTACTTGATTTTGACCAGATTCTTATATCGCATGAAAACTGGCTATAAAAAAAGCCCGCTTTAATAAGCGGGCTTAATAGAAATCTTACAGTCTGACACTAAAAACGTTCAGCTGATTATGGGCTTAGCCAAGGTTTGAAATCTAGATTAGTCGAAAAGACCTAGGTTTTCTTTTGCGTATGCTTCAAATTCTGTG
>AAZW01000050.1 GCA_000169995.1 Vibrionales bacterium SWAT-3
TCAGCACAATCGCCGATGCGAACATCACCACGCTTCTAACGGCAATCATTCTATTTGCGGTTGGTACTGGTGCGATCAAAGGCTTCGCGGTAACGCTGTCTATCGGTATCCTGACTTCTATGTTTACAGCTATTGTCGGCACACGTTGTATCGTGAACCTGATGTATGGCGGCAAACGCGTTAAGAAACTGTCGATCTAAGGCTAGGAATTAATATGTTTCAGATTCTAAAAGCAGACAAAATGATCGACTTTATGCGTTGGTCAAAGGTTGCCTTTGTTCTTTCTATCTTGATGATTGGTACGGCTATCTTCACCCTAACAACGAAATCGTTGAACTGGGGTCTGGATTTCACTGGCGGTACTCTGATTGAAGTTGGCTTTGAACAACCAGCACACCTTCCTGATATCCGTAGTGCACTTGAAGCTGAAGGCTTTGGTGATGCAACGGTACAGAACTTCGGTTCAGCTCGTGATGTAATGGTTCGTCTACGTCCTCGTGACGGCGTTGCAGGCGAGACCCTTGGTAACCAGATCCTTTCAGCTATCGAGAAAGGCACAGGTGAACAAGTTGAAATGCGTCGTATCGAGTTCGTTGGCCCTAACGTAGGTGATGAGCTAACAGAAGCGGGTGGCCTTGCTATCCTAGTTTCTCTTATCTGTATCTTGATCTACGTATCTGTGCGATTCGAATGGCGTTTGGCGGCAGGTGCGGTACTTGCACTAGCGCACGACGTTATCATCACGCTGGGTGTATTCTCTCTGATGCAAATTGAGGTTGACCTTACCATCGTAGCAGCCTTGCTAACGGTAGTCGGTTACTCCCTCAACGATACCATCGTTGTATTCGACCGTATTCGTGAGAACTTCCGTAAGATGCGTAAAGGCGAAGCACCTGAAGTGCTGAACAGCTCAATCACACAAACATTGAGCCGTACATTGATCACTTCTGGTACAACCTTGTTCGTAGTTATCGCACTGTTTGTTCAGGGCGGCGCAATGATTCACGGTTTCGCAACCGCACTTCTACTGGGTATTACGGTTGGTACTTACTCTTCTATCTACGTTGCATCTGCACTAGCGATGAAGTTGGGTATTACGCGTGAACACCTAATGCCACCACAAGTGGAAAAAGAAGGTGAAGAGTTTGACGAAATGCCATAAGCCTCGGCTTAATACGTTTCGCTAAACCAAAAAAACCGCTAGGCAACTAGCGGTTTTTTTACGCCTGAATTTTGTAGGAAAACTCAATACAAATTAAGTTCGAAGTTAGTTGCATTTAATGTCATAAGTCCTATTCTGCTCGCATCTCGCATCTCGCATCTCGCATCTCGCATCTCGCATCTCGCATCTCGCATCTCGCATCTCGCATCTCGCATCTCGCATCTCGCATCTCGCATCTCGCATCCCTGAACCACAGATACAAAAAAGCCCCGCGTGTGCGAGGCTTTGAATTTTTTAGCGCTCTATTAAATAGAGACTATAAGCATAAGGCCCGAATTACTTCAGCATACCTTCGTTTGCGTTCTCACGAACGTGCTTAAGAATAGACTTAACACCACGTGCGCTTGAAGCTACAACGTTACCAGACTTCATGTAGTCTGTACCGCCAGCGAAGTCAGTTAGGATTGCACCAGCTTCACGTGCGATTAGATCGCCAGCTGCTAGGTCCCAAGGTTTTAGGTCTAGTTCTAGGTAACCGTCAACACGGCCAGCCGCTAGGTAACATAGGTCAAGTGCTGGAGAGCCAGTACGACGGAAATCAGAACAGTCGATGAATAGACCAGAGATGATCTTCATGAAAGACTCAGAGTGTTGCTTAGCTTTGAATGGGAAACCAGTTGCTAGAACAGTACCTTGAAGGTCTTTAAGCTGAGTAACACGCATACGAGCGTTGTTTAGTTGAGCACCAGCGCCACGTTGAGCTGTGAATAGCTCGTTTAGCATTGGGTCGTAAACACAAGCAACTTCTGTACGACCGTTCATGCGAACAGCGATAGATACAGAGAAGTGAGGGAAACCTTTTACAAAGTTGTTGGTGCCATCTAGTGGGTCAACGATCCATTGTACGTCAGAGTCTTTACCTTCGATTAGGCCTTTCTCTTCAGAAATAATGCTGTGCTCTGGGTAAGATGCTTTGATTGTCTCAATGATCATGTACTCAGCTTCTTGAGCAATGTTAGTAACGTAATCGTTGTTACCTTTTAGAGACGTTTCGATCTTATCAGTTGTTTCTAGAGATTTAGCAATATGGTTGCCAGCTTTACGCGCAGCGCGTATCGCAATGTTTAGCATTGGATGCATATGGTTTTTCCCACAAGATGTTAAAGAACAATTTAAAGCGGCGGCGAGTATACCAAAGTTTTACCAAAAGGGAAGTGGTTATTTTTTGAACTCTTAGATTCACATTACGCGAAGGGTCTGACCATTTTACTTTGCTATGTGTTAATATCTCGCGATTATTTTTAAAGTGGTGTCATATAGCATGTTAGACAATGTAAAAGTCGTTCTGGTTGGTACGTCTCATTCGGGAAATATCGGATCAGCAGCTCGCGCAATGAAAGTGATGGGTTTAAGTCAGTTAGTTCTTGTAGACCCTCAGTGTGAAGTTGACGAGCAGACCTTAGCACTGGCTGCTGGTGCTGGTGACATCGCTGAAAATGCGGTTATTGTTTCTACATTAGACGAAGCCGTAAAAGACTGCGGTTTGGTTGTCGGTTCAAGTGCTCGTTCACGTACCCTTGAATGGCCAATGCTTGAGCCTCGTGAGTGTGCTGAAAAGTTTGCCGTTGAAGGTCAAAAGCACCCTGTAGCATTAGTCTTCGGTCGCGAGCGCACAGGCCTAACGAATGAAGAACTACAAAAGTGTCATTACCACGTATGTATTCCTGCAAACCCTGAATACAGCTCGCTAAACCTAGCGATGGCTGTGCAGACGCTGAGCTACGAAGTTCGTGTTGCTCATCTTGATATGGTGGCTAGCCAATACAAGCCTCAGCCACAAGATGAGTACCCTCGTCACGAAGAACTAGAAATGTTCTACGAACACCTTGAAAAAGTCATCATCGATACCCAATTTATCTCTAAGGATAAGCCTGGTCAGGTGATGAATAAGTTACGTCGCCTGTTTAGTCGTGCGCGTCCAGAACTTCAAGAGATCAACACGCTTCGTGGTATTTTGACCTCTATCGAGAAGAGCAAAAATAGCCAGTAAAAGCCATGCTCACTGTAAGGATGAATACCTGACTAAAATAGTCAGGTAAAATACTTGACCAATTTAGTCAGGTATGGGAAGATTCCAACCACATAAACAATGTGGATACGGTGTGATATGAAACTTACATCTAAAGGAAGATATGCGGTAACGGCTATGCTAGATGTAGCACTGCATTCGCAAAAAAGCCCAGTTCCTCTGGCTGACATCTCAGAGCGACAAGGCATCTCGTTATCTTACTTAGAGCAACTTTTTTCTAAGTTACGTAAAGCTGGCTTAGTTGCTAGTGTTCGTGGCCCAGGTGGTGGTTACCGTCTTGGCGCTGAAGCGGGCGACATCGCTGTCGGAACTGTGATTGCAGCAGTTGACGAATCAGTAGATGCAACTAAGTGTCACGGTCGAGCAGATTGCCAAGGTGGCAGTCGTTGTTTAACTCACACCCTTTGGCGTGATTTAAGCTCCCGAATCAGCAGCTTTTTAAACGACATTACGCTCGGTGAGCTGATGAAAGATAACGAAGTTTTAGAGATTTCTGATCGCCAAGATATTGATCTTGCGGTTAATAATAGTTTTGCACATAAAAATACGAGCACTACAACGATTAGTGCAGCACCTCACGGTGTTAATGCCCGCTCATAGCGGTCAGTTTTTACATTGGAGTAGAAAATGAAACTGCCTATTTACTTTGACTATTCAGCTACATGCCCAGTCGATCCACGAGTTGCTGAGAAAATGGTTCAGTGCATGACGATGGACGGTAACTTCGGTAACCCTGCATCTCGTTCACACCGTTACGGCTGGCAGGCAGAAGAAGCAGTAGATAATGCTCGTGAGCAAATTGCTGACCTACTAAATGCAGACCCACGTGAAATTGTTTTCACTTCTGGTGCTACAGAGTCAGATAACCTTGCTATTAAAGGTGCAGCGCACTTTTACGAGAAGAAAGGTAAGCACGTAATCACGTGCAAAACAGAACACAAAGCGGTTCTTGATCCATGTCGTCAACTAGAGCGTGAAGGCTTCGAGGTGACTTACCTAGAGCCAGAAGCAAACGGCATCATCGATCTAGACAAGCTACAAGCTGCAATGCGTGAAGACACAGTTCTTGTTTCTATCATGCACGTAAACAACGAAATCGGCGTTATCCAAGATATCAATGCAATCGGCGAACTATGTCGTTCTCGCAAGATCATCTTCCACGTTGATGCAGCTCAGTCTGCGGGTAAAATCCCACTAGACGTAAAAGAGACTAAAGTTGACCTAATCTCACTTTCAGCTCACAAGATGTATGGTCCTAAAGGTATCGGTGCACTTTACGTTCGTCGTAAGCCTCGTATTCGTCTTGAAGCGCAAATGCACGGTGGCGGTCATGAGCGTGGTTTCCGCTCTGGTACGCTTGCTACTCACCAAATCGTGGGTATGGGCGAAGCGTGTGCTGTTGCTAAACAAGACATGCAGAAAGATTACGATCACGCACTAGCACTTCGTGAGCGCCTACTGAAAGGTGTTCAGGATCTAGAAGCGGTAACAGTAAACGGTGACTTAGACCAACGTGTACCACACAACCTAAACGTGAGCTTTGCTTTCGTTGAAGGTGAGTCTCTGCTTATGTCTCTAAAAGACCTAGCAGTATCATCGGGTTCTGCATGTACATCAGCAAGCCTAGAGCCATCGTACGTTCTACGTGCTCTTGGTCTAAACGATGAACTGGCACACAGCTCAGTGCGTTTCTCATTCGGCCGTTTCACAACGGAAGAAGAAATCGACTACGCGATTGCACAAATCCGTGTAGCGGTAAACAAATTACGCGACATGTCTCCTCTATGGGATATGTATAAAGAAGGGATTGATTTGAACACTGTTGAGTGGGCACATCACTAATCTCACGGAAATAGAGGATTCGAGGTAACTATCATGGCATATAGCGAAAAAGTAATTGATCACTACGAAAACCCACGTAACGTAGGTTCGTTTGATAAAGAAGACCCAAGTGTAGGTAGCGGCATGGTTGGCGCACCAGCTTGTGGTGACGTAATGAAACTGCAAATCAAGGTAACACCAGAAGGTATTATCGAAGACGCGAAATTCAAGACTTACGGTTGTGGTAGCGCAATCGCTTCTAGCTCACTAGTCACTGAGTGGGTTAAAGGTAAAAGCATTGATGAAGCGGCTGCTATCAAAAACTCTGAAATCGCAGAAGAGCTTGAGTTGCCACCAGTGAAAGTTCACTGTTCAATTCTTGCTGAAGATGCAATCAAAGCAGCAGTTGCGGATTACAAAAAGAAGCGTTAATCGTTTCTATAAGTAATCACCAATAATAAGCAATATTTGGGAGCATCCTTTGTGCTCCCCCTGAGTTCTCAATTTTATATAAAACACAAGGTTGTAGTATGGCCATCACCATGACAGATACGGCGGCAAGCCGAGTTCAAGCTTTCCTAGATAACCGAGGTAAAGGTATCGGGTTGCGCTTAGCGGTTAAAACCACTGGCTGTTCGGGTATGGCGTATGTACTAGAATTCGTTGACGAGCTTAACGAAGAAGACCAAGTGTTCGAGCATTCAGGTGTGAAGGTCATCATTGATCCAAAAAGCCTAGTTTACCTAGACGGTACGGAGCTTGATTACGTAAAAGAAGGCCTAAACGAAGGTTTTGAATTCAACAACCCTAACGCGAAAGGCGGATGTGGTTGTGGTGAGAGCTTCAACGTATAAACGCTTCAATTGTAGAACGTTTATAGTGAGCGAAGAATAAAATTAGGCTCTGATTCAGAGCCTAAACTTAGGACCACCGTTACATGAATCATTTCGAATTATTTGGGCTACCACTTCAGTTCCAGCTGGATGGTAGCCTTCTTTCTTCTCAGTTTAGAGATCTGCAACGCCAATTCCATCCTGATAAATTTGCTACAGCTTCTGAGCGAGATCGCTTGCTAGCCGTGCAAAAAGCAGCGCAAATTAACGATGCGTATCAGGTGCTGAAGAATCCAATCAGCCGCGCTGAATACCTGTTAGTACAACATGGTGAGGATATTCGTGGCGAGCAGCAAACCATGCAAGACCCAATGTTTCTTATGGAGCAAATGGAACTGCGTGAAGAGCTTGAAGACATCGCCGACAGTTCTGACCCGGAAGATGCATTGTTTGCATTTGAAGGAAAGGTTAGCAAAATGTATAAACAACAATTAAGCGCTATCCAACAAGAACTCGACAGCCAGGCTTGGTTAGAAGCAGCAGACCGAGTAAGAAAGCTAAAGTTTATTGCAAAATTAAAGAATGAAATCGAGCTAGTTGAAGATCGTTTGATCGGCTAGTTGGTACAACAAGGACACATCCATGGCACTACTTCAGATTGCAGAACCAGGGCAAAGCGCCGCTCCTCACCAGCATAAGTTTGCTGTGGGTATTGATTTAGGTACAACAAATTCATTGGTTGCGTCAGTACGCAGTGGTGAGGCGAGCACGCTCGTTGATCAAGATGGTCGTAGCATTCTGCCTTCCGTTGTTCACTATCAGTCAGACTCATATACGACTGGTGATGAAGCTCGTGCAAATGCACAGACTGATCCTAAAAATACCATTATCTCAGTTAAGCGATTGATTGGTCGTTCACTGGCTGATATTCAGCAACGATACCCATCTCTGCCATATCAGTTTGAAGAAAGTGATAATGGTCTGCCTGTGATCCGTACAGAGCAAGGCAACAAGAACCCGATTCAAGTATCTGCAGATATTCTGAAAGCGCTAGGTCAACGTGCTGAGTCTACATTAGGCGGTGAGCTATCTGGTGCGGTGATTACCGTTCCTGCGTATTTCGATGATGCACAACGTGCTGGTACTAAAGACGCGGCGCAGCTGGCTGGTCTTCATGTGTTACGCCTTCTAAATGAACCAACGGCGGCAGCGATTGCTTACGGTCTGGATTCAGGCAAAGAAGGGGTGATCGCGGTTTACGACTTAGGCGGCGGTACGTTTGATATCTCCATTTTACGCTTGTCTAAAGGTGTCTTTGAAGTTCTAGCTACTGGCGGTGACTCTGCACTAGGCGGTGATGACTTTGACCACCTTGTTGCTGATCATTTCAAAGAGCAAATGGGATTATCAGAGCTAACTGCTGAGCAAAACCGTGCGCTTCTCGATGCAGCAACGGAAGCTAAAATTGGTTTGTCTGAATCAGAAAGTGTTGATGTGGAAGTTCTAGGTTGGTCTGGTTCATTAACTCGTGAAGAGTTTGAAGAGATCATCAAGCCTCTAGTTAAGAAAACACTACTTTCATGTCGTCGTGCTCTAAAAGATGCAGAAGTTGATGCGGATGAAGTGCTAGAAGTAGTCATGGTTGGTGGTTCAACTCGTACATTACTAGTACGTGAAATGGTAGGTGACTTCTTTAGTCGTACGCCATTAACCAGCATTAACCCTGATGAAGTGGTTGCGATTGGTGCGTCAATTCAAGCGGATATTCTAGTAGGTAACAAACCTGATTCAGAAATGTTGCTACTGGACGTAATCCCACTTTCACTAGGTATCGAAACTATGGGTGGCCTAGTAGAAAAGATCATTCCGCGTAACACCACGATCCCAGTAGCTCGCGCACAAGAATTTACTACGTTCAAAGACGGTCAAACTGCAATGACAGTACACACCGTTCAAGGCGAACGTGAAATGGTTGACGATTGTCGCTCACTGGCTCGTTTTGCTCTGAAGGGCATTCCACCTATGGCTGCTGGTGCAGCGCATATTCGTGTGACTTACCAAGTGGATGCTGATGGCCTGTTGTCTGTAACAGCTATGGAAAAGAGCACAGGTATTCAAGCTGAAATCCAAGTGAAGCCTTCTTACGGCCTGAGCGATGATGAAGTTGCTAACATGCTGAAAGACTCTATGACGTTTGCGAAAGAAGACATGCAAGCGCGTGCTCTTGCGGAACAACGCGTAGAAGCGGATCGCGTTATTGAAGGCCTGATCGCTGCAATGCAAGCTGACGGTGACGAGCTGCTTAACGAGCAAGAGAAACAACAGCTGCTACAAGCCATTGAAACGCTGATTGAAGTGCGCAACGGCGACAGTGCTGATGCCATTGAACAAGAAATTAAGAATACCGACAAAGCGAGCCAAGACTTTGCTTCACGTCGTATGGATAAATCAATCCGTGCTGCACTGTCAGGTCAGTCAGTCGATAATATTTAATAGTTAGAGAATAGATAAACATGCCAAAGATTATTGTTTTACCTCACGAAGATCTATGTCCAGAAGGCGCTGTTTTAGAAGCAAAAACTGGTGAAACGGTTCTTGATGTAGCGTTGAAGGCCGGTATTGGTATTGAGCACGCATGTGAAAAATCGTGTGCATGTACAACATGTCACGTTGTGATCCGTGAAGGTTTCGATTCTTTAGAAGAGAGTGATGACCTAGAAGACGATATGCTTGATAAAGCATGGGGCTTAGAAATGGAATCTCGCCTAGGTTGCCAAGCGAAAGTCGCTGATGAAGACCTTGTTGTTGAGATTCCAAAGTACACCTTGAACCTAGCATCTGAAGATCACTAAGAATTACTCTACAGTCATGGTGGTTTTCGCCATGACTGAGATAACGATTTAGCAAAACTGGCCTAGAATATAGATCATAAAAGTGACTAAGTGTCTCTGATAAATATAAGGAAGTGTTATGAGCTTGAAGTGGATTGATTCTCGCGATATCGCAATTGAGCTATGTGATTTGTACCCTGATACTGATCCTAAAACGGTACGTTTTACCGATCTGCACCAGTGGGTATTAGACCTTGAAGAGTTTGACGACGAGCCTAACCACTCGAACGAAAAGATCTTAGAGGCTATTATTTTGTGTTGGATGGATGAGATGGATTAATCATCACATCGATGATTTGGCTATGGAGTGAAATCAACCCCATATAAAACGCAGCCAAGTTAACAATTCTTACTAAAAAAAGCGGACCTTATGGTCCGTTTTTTTATCAAAATGACATTTTACTTCTACATAATGCTAACATCAGTGCGCTAATAAAAAATAATCAGGATCACTCAAGCAAGGTGGTTCTCAGACAAGGAGAAATCATGTCTACACAGATGTCAGTATTTTTAAGTCAAGAAGCTGCCCAGCCTCAGTGGGGAGCAAAAGCTATTTTATCGTTCTCGGAAGTAGGAGCGACAATTCACATTGGTGAAGGCCACGATCTTGGTGCTGTTCAACGCGCAGGTCGCACACTTGACGGACAAGGTATTTCATTCGTTTCGCTAAGTGGTGAAGGTTGGGACCTAGAGAGCGTATGGGCTTTCAATCAAGGTTACCGTGGACCAAAGAAAAAGAATGCATTGGAGTGGGATGCACTGCCAGAAGCTGACCAAGCAGAGCTAGAAGCGCGTATCCGTGCGACAGATTGGACGCGTGACATTATCAATAAAACGGCTGAAGAAGTTGCACCTCGCCAATTGGCGACAATGGCAGCTGAATACATTAAGTCAGTCGCGCCAGAAGGCACAGTTAAAGCGAAAATCGTTAAAGACAAAGACCTACTAACAGAAGGTTGGGAAGGCATCTACGCGGTAGGCCGCGGCTCTGAGCGTACTTCAGCAATGCTTCAACTGGACTTCAACCCAACAGGAGACGAAAGCGCGCCTGTATTTGCCTGTCTAGTTGGTAAAGGTATTACTTTCGACTCAGGCGGTTACAGCATTAAGCCAGGTCAGTTCATGACTGCAATGAAAGCGGACATGGGTGGCGCAGCGACTATCACTGGTGGTTTAGGTCTTGCGATTGAGCGTGGCCTGAACAAGCGCATCAAGCTTATCCTATGTTGTGCAGAGAACATGATCTCTGGCCGTGCATTGAAGCTTGGCGATATTATCACGTACAAGAACGGTAAGACGGTTGAGATCATGAACACCGACGCAGAAGGTCGTTTAGTTCTAGCTGATGGCCTGATGTACGCAAGTGAGCAAAATCCTGAGCTTATCATCGACTGTGCAACGCTAACGGGCGCTGCTAAAAACGCACTGGGTAACGACTACCACGCACTAATGAGCTTCGATGACGAGCTGGCTCACCAAGCACTAACGGCGGCTAACCAAGAGAAAGAAGGCCTGTGGCCACTGCCTCTTGCGGACTTCCACCGTGGTATGCTGCCTTCAAACTTTGCTGACCTTTCGAACATCAGCACGGGTGATTACACTCCTGGTGCAAGCACGGCTGCTGCGTTCCTGTCTTACTTCGTAGATGACTACAAAAAAGGCTGGATGCACATGGATTGCGCGGGTACTTACCGTAAATCTCCAAGTGATAAGTGGGCGGCAGGTGCAACAGGCATGGGTGTTCGCACACTGGCTCGCATTCTTATCGACCAAGCAAAATAATAATAACGATGAGCGGTTCGATACCGCTCATTGATTATCTTAGATCGAATGATCTTGGTAATTTCAGTATTTAATAACAAAAAAATGAAGTGAAGGAATCCCTATGGCTCTAGAAAGAACGTTCTCAATTGTTAAGCCGGATGCAGTTAAACGTAACCTTGTTGGTGAAATCTACCACCGCATCGAAAAAGCAGGCCTAGAAATCATTGCTGCTAAGATGGTTCGTCTGACTGAAGAGCAAGCGAGCGGCTTCTACGCGGAACACGAAGGCAAAGAATTCTTTGGTCCACTAAAAGAGTTCATGACTTCTGGTCCTATCATGGTTCAAGTACTTGAAGGCGAAAACGCAATTGCTCGTTACCGTGAACTTATGGGCAAAACAAACCCAGAAGAAGCGGCATGCGGCACGATCCGCGCTGATTACGCAATCAGCATGCGTTACAACTCAGTACACGGCAGCGACAGCCCAGAGTCTGCAGCTCGTGAAATCGAGTTCTTCTTCCCAGAATCTGAGATTTGCCCACGTCCTGCTCAATAAGCGACACAGCAAATGATTCTAAAGGCTTCACTTCGGTGAGGCCTTTTTTGTATGTGGATTTTACGTTCGAGATAGTTTATCTAGTCGTCATTCCCGATAGCGACGAAGGAGTGTAGTCGGGAATCTGGTTCTGATTTCCAGAATTGTAAGTAATGAAAGGTGGTTGTTTAAATTTTAATCACTTAAGTTTGAATGTCTTAGTAAACACAGGGTTTTACAGCCCTTGTTGAACATGCGTAAAGGCTGTACAATTCGCGCCCTTAATTATTGTTCCGTCATTGAGAGGCATCATGACCACAGCTAAAGTCAATCTACTCGATTTTGATCGTAAAGGTCTTCGTAAATTTTTCACAGAAGAATTGAATGAGAAAGCTTTTCGCGCAGATCAAGTGATGAAGTGGATGTATCACTTCGGTGTCGATGACTTCGAAAACATGAACAACATCAACAAAAAGTTGCGTGAAAAACTTCAACGCCGCTGTGAAATTGTTGCACCTGTTGTTTCTGAAGCTCAACACTCTTCAGACGGCACAATTAAATGGGCGATGAGCGTTGGCGACCAAGACGTTGAGACGGTATACATCCCAGACGGTGACCGTGCGACTCTATGTGTATCTTCACAGGTTGGTTGTGCGCTAGAGTGTAAATTCTGCTCGACAGCTCAACAAGGCTTTAACCGTAACCTAAAAGTTTCTGAGATCGTGGGTCAAATCTGGCGTGCTGCTCGTGAAATTGGTCTAGAGAAAGAGACAGGCCGTCGTCCAATTACTAACGTTGTGATGATGGGTATGGGTGAGCCGCTACTAAACATGAAAAACCTAATGCCATCATTAGAGATCATGCTTGATGACCTAGGTTTTGCACTGTCTAAGCGTCGCGTAACAGTATCTACTTCAGGTGTTGTATCTGGCCTTGACCAAATGACAGATAACATCGACGTAGCACTCGCTATTTCTCTACACGCGCCAAACGATGAACTTCGTAGCCAAATCATGCCGATCAACGACCGTTGGGATATCCAAGATTTCCTAGCATCTGTTCGTCGCTACATTGCTTCTTCAAATGCTAACCGCGGTAAAGTAACGGTAGAGTACGTTCTATTGGATCATGTGAATGACGATATGGACCACGCACGTGAACTTGCTGAGCTGATGAAAGACACGCCATGTAAGATTAACTTGATTCCATTTAACCCTTACCCAGGTTCACCATACAAGAAGCCAAGCAACTCTCGTATTGACCGCTTCCAAAAAACGCTAATGGAATACGACTACACAGTAACGGTTCGTAAAACGCGTGGTGACGATATTGATGCAGCATGTGGCCAGTTGGTTGGTGATGTTATCGATAGAACTAAGCGTACTAAAATGCTTAAAGCGGCATCAGAAGCTAACTTGGTTGCCGGTGGTGTGATTGAAGTAAAAGCGGTATAAAACGCGATTTGAATCTAAACAAGCCAGAAGTATTACTTCTGGCTTGTTGCGTTTTGGGGACTTCGTTTTCTGTTTTTTGGACTTCTTGCCCACGCTTTCTTACATTTTTCGTCAATTTTTGGACAAAACCATGAGCTGACGGTAAATTTTGTTGAAAGTATTTTTGCCTTGTAATGGCATTAGCTTATGATTAACTAATCTTAAATTAATTTAAGTGCTCGCTTGTTACTGATCATCAATATGTCTATTTAGGTTGGCTACTTGATAAACTAGCTTCCTGAGAACGTCACTAATAACAATATGCATGACGTTCGTCTTTAAGGGTTGATGAGTTGAGTAACAGGACAAATTCCACATAAGTGGGTTGTTAGATTGAGCTTAAACGATAATAAAAAACGCTCTCGTCGACCTGCGATAATATTTTAGAAGTTCACTCTCTATGAACACAGAACACGACACACAAACGCAAGAACCAATCGCTCCAGCTCTAGAAGCGGGGACGCTACTGAAAAATCAACGAGAAGCTCTTGGTTTAACACAAAAGCAGATCTCGGATCGCCTAAAACTACGCATCTCTTTAATTCAACAGATTGAAGAAAACCAATTTGAGTCAGACCAAGTCGCAACCTTTATGCGTGGTTACATCCGTTCATACGCGAAATACGTCAATCTTGATGAAAAAGTGGTATTGAACGCGCTTCGCCATTCCGGTGATGCTCAACATCAAGATCAAGAAATGCTGAGCTTTTCTCGCAAGACGAAAACAGAAAAGCACAACAGCCGTATTATGCTGCTCACTTGGGGTATCTTTGCAGTTATCGTCGGTATATCTTCACTGTGGTGGTGGCAGAATCAACAACAAGACACCCTATCTCAATCTCTGGCTAACACTGAAAGTTCAGAAGAGCTTGCGGTGGAAGAGTCACTGGACCCTGAGTTCGCTTCTTTAGAAGTGATTGAAGCTGAACAAAACGATGCTGCGGCTTCTGTGATTGAAGATACTGAAGGCCTTGCTGCAATCAGTGATGCGGCAGATACTTCAGCAGCACTTGACGTGACTGATGAACAACCAGCAGTCGACGCAGAACCAGCTGTTGAATTAGAAACCGTTGAAGCAACAACTGCTCCTGAAACAACGCCAACACCTGAAGTGGCAACCAAAGCGCTAACGATGCAGTTTACTGCAGACTGTTGGATTCAAGTTAAAGATGCGACCGGCAAAACTTTGTCAACTGGCATCAAAAAAGCGGGTCAGTCACTAAATCTATCAGGAACTGCGCCATATAAAGTGATTCTAGGTGCGCCAGAAGGCGTATCAATGACATTTGCAAGTGAACCTGTCGACCTTTCTGGGTATACTTCAGGCAAAGTAGCCAGAATAACCTTACCTTAGAGTTAATATGCAACACGAATCTCCTATTATTCGTCGCAAATCAACCCGTATTTATGTGGGTGATGTGCCGATCGGTGATGGTGCACCTATTGCTGTGCAATCCATGACCAACACAAGAACAACAGACGTAGCCGCAACCGTTGCTCAGATCCGAGCTTTGGAAAATGTAGGCGCTGATATCGTTCGCGTATCTGTACCGACTATGGATGCCGCTGAAGCATTTAAGCAAATCAAGCAGCAGGTTTCTGTTCCTTTGGTCGCTGACATTCACTTTGACTACCGTATCGCGCTGAAAGTGGCTGAGTACGGTGTAGACTGTTTGCGTATCAACCCAGGTAACATCGGTAACGAGAGCCGTATCCGCTCAGTTGTTGATTGTGCTCGTGATATGAATATTCCGATTCGTATTGGTGTTAACGGCGGTTCTCTTGAAAAAGAGATCCAAGAGAAATACACAGAGCCAACAGCAGAAGCGCTTGTTGAATCAGCAATGCGTCACGTAGATATCTTAGACCGTCTCAACTTTGATCAATTTAAAGTGAGCGTTAAAGCATCTGACGTATTCCTAGCTGTAGGTTCATACCGTTTGCTGGCGAAACAGATTGATCAACCGCTTCACCTTGGTATTACTGAAGCTGGTGGTGCACGAGCTGGTGCAGTTAAGTCTTCTGTAGGCTTAGGTATGCTTCTTTCTGAAGGTATTGGTGACACACTACGTATCTCGCTAGCGGCAGACCCTGTTGAAGAGATCAAAGTTGGCTTCGATATTCTTAAATCTTTGCGTATTCGCTCGCGTGGTATCAACTTCATCGCGTGTCCAAGCTGTTCTCGCCAAGAGTTCGATGTTATTAACACCGTAAACGCGCTTGAAGAGCGTCTAGAAGACGTGATTACCCCAATGGATGTTTCTATCATCGGTTGTGTGGTGAACGGCCCAGGTGAAGCAGAAGTCTCTCATCTAGGTCTCGCGGGTAGTGCACGTAAGAGTGCCTTCTACGAAGATGGTAAGCGTCAGAAAGAGCGCTTTGACAACAACGACCTTGTTGATCAGCTCGAAGCTAAGATTCGAGCAAAAGCATCAGTGCTTGATAAAGCAAATCGCATTGATGTAGAAAACCTAGAAGATTAATAAACGCGATGAGGTGTGGTTGTCTATTCGCATCAACACCTGGTCGTGAAAAATTACGGAATAAATATTGTGGCTAAAAATATCCAAGCAATCCGAGGCATGAACGACTGCCTTCCGACTCAATCACCACTGTGGCAAAAAGTAGAAAGCGCAGTGAAAAACGTGGTGAGTGCACACGGTTACAACGAAGTGCGTATGCCTATCGTTGAAGAAACAAACCTATTTAGCCGCGCAGTGGGTGAAGAGACAGACGTTGTTTCAAAAGAGATGTACACCTTTGATGACCGTAACGGCGATAGCCTAACGCTACGTCCAGAAGGTACAGCGGGTTGTGTACGTTCATGCATCCAAAACAGCCTTATCAACCGTGATGAACAGCGCCTATGGTACATGGGTCCAATGTTCCGTCACGAGCGTCCTCAAAAAGGTCGTTACCGTCAATTCCACCAATGTGGTGTGGAAGTGTTTGGCCTAGACGGTCCAGACGTTGACGCAGAACTTATCATGATGACTGCGCGTCTATGGCGTGAGCTAGGCATCGACAAGCACGTTCGTCTAGAGCTGAACTCAATCGGTTCTACTGAAGATCGCGCAAACTACCGTACAGCACTTGTTGCTTTCCTTGAACAGCACATCGATGTGCTAGACGAAGATTGCAAACGTCGCATGCACACCAACCCACTTCGTGTACTAGATACTAAGAACCCAGACGTTCAAGCTATCTTAGGTGACGCACCTCGACTTTCTGAGTACTTAGGTGAAGAGTCGAAGCAACATTTTGCTGGTTTGTGTGAACTTCTTGATGCTGTTGGTATCGAATACCAAGTTAACGAGCGTCTAGTACGTGGTTTGGACTACTACAACCGCACAGTATTTGAGTGGATCACCGAAAGCCTAGGTGCTCAAGGTACCGTATGTGGCGGTGGTCGTTACGACGGTCTTGTTGAACAACTTGGCGGTAAAGCAACACCAGCTGTTGGTTTCGCAATGGGCCTAGAGCGTCTAGTCCTAATGATGGAAACGCTAGAGCTAACAGAAGTTCGTCGCAGTGTTGATGTTTACATGGTTGCGGCTGGCGAAGGCACAATGATCGCGGGCATGCAATTAGCGAATCAATTACGTGATACCGTTGAAGGTGTGCGTGTAATGAGTCACTTCGGTGGTGGTAGCTTCAAGAAGCAATTCAAACGTGCAGACAAAGTAGGTGCGGTTGTTGCACTGGTACTTGGCGAAAACGAAGTTGCTGATAATACAGTTGTGCTAAAAGATTTGGTTGGCGGCGAGCAAGAAACCGTGTCTCAAACGGAAGTTGCAGCAAAAGTAGCTGCGCTAATCTAATTAGCCTTAGAGCAAACGCTCATAACGAATACTAACGTCAGCACTATGCTGGCGTTTAAAGAATTAAAGAGGACAGGAAGTGGAACTTTACGATAGCGAAGAGCAGCAGGTTGAAGCCATTAAAGATTGGTGGAAAGAGAACGGTAAAGCCGTAATCTTCGGTGCGGTTATTGGTTTAGGTGGTCTATTCGGTTGGCGCTATTACCAAGATTCAGTAGTTGAGGCGCGTGAAGCTGCTTCAGAAAGCTACACGACAGTGATCTCTGCTTTAGATGCAAAAGGCGTTGATGCTCAATCTGATATTCAAGCTTTTATCGACGCAAACAAAGATGCTGAATACTCAGTACTTGCAGCGATGCAGCTAGCAAAAGTACAAGTACAAGCGGGTGAATTATCTGCAGCACTTGAACAGCTAGAGTGGGCAAAAGCGGCAACTAAGGATGCGGCACTTTCGCCACTACTGACTTACCGTGTTGCTCGTATTAAAGCTGAACAAGGTGAATTCGATGCTGCTTTGTCAGATCTTGCTGCAGTAACGGACGAATCTTGGAAAGGCCGCGTGGCTGAACTACGTGGTGATATCTCACTTCGTAAAGGCGACACAGACGCAGCATACAGTGCTTACACAGAAGCACAGCAAGCTGTTGATGCGAGCCAAACGCTTCAAATCAAACTTGACGACCTAGCTAAATAAGGCGCTTTGAATGAAGAAGATGTTTCCAAAAGCGGCGTTGTGTGCGATTGCTCTTGGCCTATTAGCTGGCTGTGCGGGTGAAGAAGACACCGTAATTATGGCGCCAGTACCAACGGTAAACAGCGAGTTCACTCCTAAACAGGAATGGTCGACTTCGGTTGGTGATGGTGTTGGTCACTACTTTTCAAAACTGACGCCTGAGCTGGCTTACGACAAAGTGTTTGTTGCAAGCCGTGAAGGTCTGGTTAAAGCGCTGGATCCTGAAACGGGTAAAGAGCTGTGGAAAACAGACCTTGAGAAAGATGTACTGGCTCGTCTGTCTGGTGGCTTAACGGCAGCTTACGGCAAAGTGTTTGTTGGTTCTGAAAATGGCGAAGTAATCGCATTGGATGAATCGACTGGTGAAGAGCTGTGGCGTGTATCAGTAAACGGTGAGGTGCTTGCATCTCCTGCTACTGACAGCAATATGGTATTGGTTCACACTAGCCGTGGCATGATGCTCGCCTTAGACCAAGAGACTGGCGAACAGAAGTGGACAATTAGCACTGAAGTTCCAAGCCTAACATTACGCGGTGACAGTGCACCTGTTGCGGTTTCTGGTGGTGTGTTCTGGGGTACGGCAAATGGTCGTCTAGCCGCTGCTATCGTTGACCGTGGTCAGCTGATTTGGCAACAGCCAGTTGGTACACCAAAGGGTGCAACGGAAATCGATCGCTTGGTTGACGTTGATGCCTCTCCAATCGTTCTTGGTGGTACTTTGTACACTGTTGGTATCAATGGTCAGTTGATTGCCATCGACCTGCGCTCTGGTAAGCCTGTTTGGAAGCGTAACTACTCGTCAGCGATTGATTTAGCAAGCGACGGTAGCCGTTTGTTCCTAGTAACCGATAAGGATCATGTGGCTGCAGTTGATGCACGTAGTGGTACAGAGCTGTGGAGCACACCATTGCTAGAAAACCGCTTACTGACAGCACCTGCTATCATTAATGGATACGTTGTGGTGGGTGATACAGAAGGTTATCTACACTGGTTAGATCGCTCAACAGGTGAGTTTTTTGCTCAGCAGTTGGTTGATGACAGCGGCTTTGCTGTAGCGCCAATTGAACTGCCTGAAGGCTACTTAGTGACGACTCGCAACGGCGATGTAAAGAAACTGACGATTAGCCAATAAAAGCGTGATATAATTCACAGTCGGCTCCTGGTTGGTAACAGCCAGGAGCCGTTTTGTTGTTAAAAATTAATAAACCATGTGGTTATAGGTAAGAGTTTAAACTTGCGAACAAGTGCTTACCTATAACTACATTAAGATAAGAAATTGTAGAGGTTGTTATGGTACCTGTTGTTGCTCTAGTAGGGCGTCCGAACGTAGGTAAATCTACGTTGTTTAACCGATTGACTCGAACTCGTGATGCATTGGTTGCGGATTTCCCTGGCTTAACGCGTGACCGTAAATATGGCCATGCTCAACTTGGTGAGCATGAATTTATTGTTATCGACACTGGTGGTATCGACGGTACCGAAGAAGGTGTTGAAACTAAAATGGCAGAGCAGTCATTGGCAGCGATCGACGAAGCTGATGTTGTACTGTTCATGGTAGATGGCCGTGCTGGTCTAACACCATCTGACGTTGCTATCGCGAAGCACCTTCGCCAACTAGAAAAGCCTTCAATGCTTGTAGTAAACAAGGTTGATGGTATTGACCCTGATGCAGCAAGTGCTGACTTCTGGCAGCTAGGTGTAGAAGACATGTACCAAATCGCTGCAGCGCACGGTCGTGGTGTTACAGCACTGATTGATCTTGCTCTAAACCCATTTGCTGAAGCACTTAAAGCTGAGCAGGGTAAAATTAGCGATCTAACTGAATTTGAAGACGAAGAAGCAGAGCAGGTTGATTTCACTGAAGAAGAAGCAGAACAAGAGTTCAAGCGTCTGCAAGATCAGCCTATCAAGCTTGCAATTATTGGTCGTCCAAACGTAGGTAAATCAACGCTAACTAACCGTATCTTAGGTGAAGAGCGCGTGGTTGTTTACGATATGCCTGGTACTACTCGTGATTCTATCTACATCCCAATGAGCCGTGACGAGCGTGAATACGTTCTGATCGATACTGCAGGTGTACGTCGTCGTAAAAACATCAACGAGACTGTAGAGAAATTCTCGGTTGTTAAAACGTTGAAAGCGGTTGAAGATGCGAATGTTGTTCTACTTGTGATTGATGCTCGTGAGAATATCTCAGATCAAGACTTGAGCTTGTTAGGTTTTGCATTGAACGCTGGTCGTTCAATCGTGATCGCAGTAAACAAGTGGGATGGCCTAGATAACGACGTGAAAGAACGCGTTAAGAAAGAGCTAGACCGTCGTTTAGGTTTCGTTGATTTCGCACGTATTCACTTTATCTCTGCACTTCACGGTACTGGTGTTGGTCACTTGTTTGAATCGGTTCAAGAGGCTTACAAGTCAGCGACAACCCGTGTTGGTACGTCTGTCCTAACTCGTATCATGAAGATGGCGACTGATGATCACCAACCACCTATGGTTCGTGGCCGTCGTGTGAAACTGAAATACGCGCACGCGGGTGGTTATAACCCACCAATTATCGTTATCCACGGTAACCAAGTTCGTGACTTGCCAGATTCATACAAGCGATTCCTGATGAACTACTACCGTCGTTCACTAGAAATCATGGGTACGCCAATTCGCATTCAATTCCAGAACAGCGAAAACCCATTTGAAGCTAAGACGAACAAGCTAACTATCTCTCAAGAGCGTAAACGTAAGCGTATGATGAGCATGGTTAAAGGACGTAAATAGTCCTTTTCAATAGATTTGATACCCGAGCCTGTCTCGGGTATTTTTTTAAGCAAAATTTACGTTATCTGATAACCGCACCTTGCGAGGAGTTATCAGTAAGCGATCTAGACTAGATTCCAAAAGAAGAACGGCATGACAATGAGCGACTTGATTACACCAGCAGCAATCACACCGACCATCACCCAATTCTGCCACCAGACTTGGCAGCTTGAGGCAAAGGTTCAGCATGTTGAAAGTGATGAGAACAAAACCTACTTGATCACTGATGTGACTCCTTTTCATCCTGTTAGCCATATTTGGCCAGATCACCCTGCGGATAAAGGCACTGTTAACTTTGGTGACTTGCAATATACCGTTGATGATTGCCTAGTGGGTGCGATAGAGCAATCTACTGGAAAACTTTATGTAGCAGCAGATATCCCTGTTAAGCGAGATACAGAGGGTTGGGTATTTGTGGTGGTCCATCAGCTATCTGCATCTGCTTCTACGATCAGTATTAACGAGCAGGTGTCGTTGTCGGTTGATAAAGAGTACCAAGCAAGCCTTAGCCGTGGCCATAGCGCGGGACATGTCGCTTTCTTAGCGTTGAATAAGGTCTTAGCTGACAGTTATTGGCGTAAAGATGCAGACCGCAAAGATCCACTGGGCAGCTATGACTTTAACAGCTACGCTCAAGTAACCAGTTTTGTAACGCCAGAGCTGTGTAAAGACACTTATCGCTTGGGTAAAACCTTGAAGAAGCGCGGTCTTAATGTGGCAGACATGCTGGCGAACCTTGAGGCTATTGAATCTGATATTAACGAGCTGGTATCTGTTTGGTTAGCACAACCAACGGAGGTTACCATGAGGTTAGAGGGCGAGACGTTAACAGACTCTCGTTACTGGGAGTGGCAGCTTGACGCAGATACTCAGGTCACTATTCCTTGTGGTGGCACACACATTGGAAATACCTCAGAACTTGGTGCGCTGTCCGTTAAGCTGACCCGGCTAGATGACCAAAACATTGAAATGCTGACGCATGTAATTCGATGATTTGAGTAATAGATCGAAATGACTTGTGCTGTTTGTTTCGTTTTTTATTGTTACTTTTAATATAATTAACTGTTTAAAATTGAAATGCAGCACATGTAACTTATGCTTTCGGTATGTGGTGATATAAATATTCTTTTTGGGGTAGATCGCTGATCAAAATAGATAAAGCGAAAGATCAACCTATGATCTTCGATTATGTGTCGTGGTAATTAAGTGTGTTATTATTAACCAATAACAAGCTTGCATAAGAACAGGCTGTACCCGATTAAATAATTGAAAGCTTTAGTGAATGGAACAACAATTTTTATTAGAAGGCCACCGAGCAGTCAATAGGTTGCTTCGGAAGCTTGCCCTTGGGATGGATCGCAAGGACTTAAACCGCAAGATCATAGAGCTCACAGAACAGCTTTTTGGTCAGCGTATGGCTTCAATTTTACTGCTCAACGCTGAGTCTCAGACTTTGCACCTCGAATATGCTCCGAATTTGCCTGATTTCTATAATCAACAGATAGAGGGCGTTGGTATAGGTGTTGGAATTGGTTCGTGTGGTGAGGCTGCTGCGCTTAAAAAAGCAGTGATGGTCTCAGACATCAATACCCACCCTAACTGGGCACTTTTCTTGGCGTTAACAAACCAGGCTAACCTTCATGCCTGCTGGTCTGTGCCAATTCTTTCTTCAAACGGGAATGTACTTGGTACTTTCGCTATATACAGCCAATATGTTTCCGAGCCACATGCATTCGAGCTTGAGATCTTAGAACTGCTCGCTTCCCTATATTCGGTAGCATTAGAAAAGTACGAGCTGGAAAACCAGCTTAACTTTTTCGCGAATCGTGATTCTCTTACCCACTGCTTGAATCGTCGTGCCTTGTTCAATGAAGCTGAAAAGGTCTTGGCCAAGCGCTGTTTTGCACAGAAGGTGATGGCGTGTCTGTTTGTCGATGTCGATAAATTCAAATCAATCAATGACACCTACGGTCACAGCTTTGGTGATGATGTGCTATTGGCGGTTGCTAGGGTGCTTGATGATGCTACTACAGCGTGTGCCAAGATAGGCCGTTATGGTGGGGATGAATTTGTGGTGTTCTCTTGTTTTGATGATAAAGATAGCGTTGTTAGCTTCTACCACGGTTTAGAGAAAACACTACAACAAGCGCTTTATATTAATGATGTGCAGTTCTCAGTGAGTGTTGGTCTTGCTTGTGAAAAAGATCCACAGGGGTTAGATCAGTTGATCGCACAAGCTGATAAGAACATGTACCAAATCAAACAAGCTAAATCCAAGCAGTAGTAGATTGTAAAAAGAGTCGTGAATTAGGAAATACTAATGAGTGAAAATATCTGCCCTAAGTGTCAGTCAGAGCTTGGTTGGGACGGACAATACCACTGTGAAAGTTGTCAGGCACATTTTACTAAAGTAGGGTTCTGCCCAGAGTGCAGCAGCCAGTTAGAGAAACTTCAAGCTTGTGGTGCCGCGAGCTATTTTTGTAACGGTGACTGTAACGAGCTTAAATCTAAGTCGAGAGTAAAGTTCGAGTTCCAAGTTGCGGACTAGCTTGAAAGCGATAACAGTAAGTATCGTAACCATAGCTTTCATTAAGAGGCCCAATACCTATGTATTGGGCCTTTTTTGTGCCCACTCTGGGGTTATGTATCATCTTGGGTCATTCTTATTGTCACTGCACCAGTATGAAACATAGTTACATGGTTGCTATGCACGCTATTGGTGTGGTTTGTTTTTAAATCTACTTAATACAATCACTTATGTTTTTAATGGTTACTTATTGAGTTTGGCACTCTTCTTGTAACTCTGTAATTGAATAACAAAAATACAATTATGGAGTACTATCATGAACAAGGTGTTCAATTTATCGCTAGCTGCACTGTGTACAACACTTTCATTTTCTTCTGCATCAGTGTTTGCGGCTGACGAGACCATAAAGGTCGGCGTTCTACATTCACTATCTGGCACCATGGCGATCAGTGAAACTACACTGAAAGATACCGTGTTAATGCTCATCGAAGAGCAGAACAAAAAGGGCGGCTTGCTAGGTAAAAAGCTTGAGCCTGTAGTCGTTGACCCTGCATCAAACTGGCCGCTATTTGCAGAGAAAGCGCGTGAGCTGATCGAAAAAGAGAAAGTCGATGTGGTGTTCGGTGGTTGGACATCGGTATCACGTAAATCCATGCTGCCTGTCTTCGAAGAGCTCAATAGCATCCTTTTCTACCCAGTACAGTATGAAGGTGAAGAGTCGTCGAAAAACGTTTTCTACACCGGCGCAGCGCCAAACCAACAAGCAATTCCTGCTGTGGATTACTTGATGGAAGAGCTGGAAGTTGAGCGTTGGGTACTAGCAGGCACGGATTACGTTTACCCACGCACCACCAACAAGATCCTTGAAGCCTACCTAAAAGATAAAGGTGTCGCAGAAGAAGACATCATGATCAACTACACGCCATTTGGTCACTCTGATTGGCAGTCTATCGTTTCAGACATCAAGAAGTTCGGTGAAGCGGGCAAGAAAACCGCAGTGGTTTCTACTGTGAACGGCGATGCGAACGTCCCATTCTATAAAGAACTGGGCGCACAAGGCATTTCATCTGAAGACATCCCAGTTATTGCATTCTCTGTTGGTGAAGAAGAACTGTCAGGTATGGATACCGGACCACTGGTTGGTCACCTTGCGGCTTGGAACTACTTCATGAGTGTTGATACTGAAGCCAATGAAGAGTTCGTTGAAACGTGGCAGTCATTCATCAAGAGTGAAAAGCGTGTCACCAACGACCCAATGGAAGCGCACTATGTTGGTTTCAATATGTGGGCGCAAGCGGTAACCAACGCGGGCACAACCGATCCTGAATCTGTACAAGATGCCTTGATTGGCGTGTCTGTTCCTAACCTTTCCGGCGGCTACTCAACCATGCTGCCAAACCACCACATCACTAAACCAGTCCTGATCGGTGAGATCCAAGACGATGGTCAATTCGATATCGTTTGGGAAACCACAGGTCTAGTGGCGGGTGACGCTTGGTCGAGTTACCTACCTGAATCAGCGAAGCTGTTCTCTAGCTGGTCTAAGCCATTCTCATGTGGTGCGTTTAACGTCGAAACCAAGAAGTGTTCTGGCGGTAACTAGAGCGTTAATTTAGGAACATTGAGCCTCTTTGTTTGCGAAAAAAGCATCTGTGTAAGAGGTGTAGCAAACGGAAGGCTCATCGTTTCAACTAACAATAATTCTCCACATGTCCACTGAGCAAAAATAACAATATCTAGCTAGGTGGATTAAGGAAGCAGGGATGAAAAACGTATTGAACGTACTTAAGGCGCTATTGCTTATGGCAGTCAGTGCTCAGTTGGCTTTTGCTGGAATAACGGATGAAGCTAGCTTTACCAAGGCGCTAGTTGGTAAGAAAACATCGGATAAAGAATTGGCTATCGATTGGGTTATTGAGGCGCAAACGGGAGACGTGTCGAAACCTATTTTGGATGGCTGGTTAAACGGTAATCTCTATTACTTCAATGATAAACAAAGCGAGCAGTACAAACAGCTCTACCTCATTCAAAGTATCAAAACAGCGACGTCAGCTCAGTCGGTATGGGATGATTCTACGCTGAATATCGAGAATGCTAAACAGTTTAAGAAGGTTCGTGTTAACAACAAGCTTCGCGGGATCTTACGTGGTGAAATTGCCTCGATTGGCTTAAACAGTAGTAATCCAGATGTGCGTTATCAGGCGGTCTCTGATTTATTGGGAACCAAAGATGCCGATATCATTAACCGCCTGTCCGAGCTGAGAGCAAATGAGCCCGAGACTAAGGTCGCTGAACTAATGGACCTCTCACTCGCGATTTATACTTCTCTGGATAGCAGTGCTGCTACACAAGCTCGTGTAGCTTCAATTGAACGAGTTGGCGACTTCAAACAATCCGTCGTGCTAAGGACGCTAAACCAACTGCTCAACAGCGAGCAAGATCCAAAAGTATTGGCCGCGACAGAGCGTGCTCTTGATAGTTATCGCCAGAGCCAAGCACTGTATTCGGGCGTTGAGACCGTATTCTTCGGCTTGAGTTTAGGTTCGGTATTAGTACTGGCGGGAATTGGTTTAGCGATCACCTTTGGCGTAATGGGGGTGATCAACATGGCCCATGGCGAGCTGATCATGATTGGCGCATACACCACCTATGTATTGCAGTTATTGATGCCTAATCACATCGGTTTAGCGCTGATTCTCTCTATTCCAGCAGCGTTTATCGTATCTGGTCTCGTTGGTATTGCGATAGAGCGCAGTGTGATTCGTCACCTTTATGGTCGCCCACTGGAAACCTTGCTCGCAACTTTCGGTATCAGCTTGATCTTGCAACAAGCCGTTCGCTCTATTTTCTCTCCTTTGAACCGCTCAGTGAGCACGCCTGAATGGATGTCTGGCGCATTGCAATTGAACCCAATGTTGTCTCTGACCTACAACCGCTTATACATCATCTTGTTCTGTGGTTTGGTGTTTATGGGGTTGTTGATGGTTCTGAAAAAGACGCCGCTAGGTTTGCAGGTTCGTGCGGTTTCTCAAAACCGTGGCATGGCGCGTGCGATGGGTATTCGTTCTGAGCGTGTTGATGCAATGACCTTTGGTTTAGGTTCTGGCGTGGCGGGTGTCGCGGGTGTGGCACTGTCTCAACTGACGAACGTTGGCCCGAATATGGGGCAGGCGTACATCATCGATTCTTTCATGGTGGTGGTGTTCGGCGGAGTTGGCAACTTGTGGGGAACATTCGTCGCAGGCTTAAGCCTTGGTTTGTTCAATAAGATCTTGGAACCATGGGCTGGCGCTGTACTCGCCAAGATTTTAGTACTGGTTTTCATCATTTTATTTATTCAAAAACGCCCACGCGGATTGTTCCCGCAACGTGGTCGTGCGGCTGAAGGTTAAGGACAACATCATGCAGTCTAAATCATTTGTACTTTCGGCGATGCGTGGTGACAAAGGTGGGCAACTGACCATCCTTGCCATTCTTGCAGCCGTGATTCTTATCCCACTGGCTAACACCATGTTGCCAAGTGGGCATCCACTTCATGTTGAGACTTTTACTATCTCACTGATGGGCAAATACCTGAGCTACGCAATGTTGGCGCTGGCACTCGATCTTGTATGGGGCTATCTCGGAATACTGAGCCTAGGCCATGGCGCTTTCTTTGCACTTGGTGGTTATGCGATGGGCATGTACTTAATGCGTCAGATTGGTGACCGTGGGGTTTATGGTGATCCTATCCTGCCTGATTTCATGGTGTTCCTTGATTGGTCTGCGTTGCCGTGGTTTTGGCAGGGCTTTGATCAGTTCTGGTTCGCTTGTCTGATGGTGGTGTTGGTGCCGGGCGCATTGGCTTATTTGTTCGGTTATTTGGCTTTCCGTTCTCGTGTGTCTGGTGTTTACCTTTCGATCATGACTCAAGCGTTAACTTACGCCTTGATGCTGGCGTTCTTCCGTAACGAGATGGGCTTTGGTGGTAACAATGGGCTTACGGACTTTAAAGATATCATCGGCCTGAGTTTACAGAGTGATGCGGTCAAGATTGGTCTGTTTGTCGCGACGGGTATCTCGCTCATTCTCAGCTACATCGTGTGTCGCATGGTAGTGACCAGTCGATTAGGTCGTGTGGCATTAGCGATTCGAGATACTGAGTCTCGTACTCGCTTCATGGGTTACGACGTCGATGGCATCAAGTTATGGGTCTTCGTTTTGTCGGCGGTTATCGCGGGTATTGCTGGTGCTTTGTATGTTCCTCAAGTCGGCATCATCAACCCAGGAGAGTTTGCTCCTCTTAACTCGATTGAGATTGTGGTTTGGGTTGCCTTGGGCGGTCGGGCCACTCTGTTTGGTGCCATCGTTGGTGCTCTGATCATCAACTACGCCAAGAGCTGGTTTACGGTTGAATTCCCTGAGGTGTGGCTTTTCGCTCTCGGTGGTCTATTCGTTCTCTCGACCATGTACTTCCCACAGGGTGTGATTGGTTTTGTCAGTGAAAGGTGGCAGCAGCTACGCAAAGCATCGAATTCAAAAGACGCAGGACAAGAGCAGGATGATCAGCATAAAGCTAAGGAGGTGATCGCATGACCACATTTAATAGCGTAAAGGAATCGGTTCAGGCGTTCACTCGTCGAGACGAAGTCTTCGATTACCTCAAGCCCGATATTCATCCCGCCATCGATACCCGCCATAACGTGCTGCTGTATGTAGAAGGGGTGAATAAGAACTTCGATGGCTTCCAAGCGATTAACGACCTCAATCTCTACATCAAAGAGGGCGAACTGCGCTGCATCATCGGCCCTAATGGTGCAGGTAAAACCACCATGATGGACATCATCACCGGGAAAACCAAGCCAGATACCGGAGAGGTGTGGTTAGGTTCGAACATCAATCTACTTAAGATGAACGAAGCTGAAATTGCTAATGCAGGTGTTGGGCGTAAGTTCCAAAAGCCGACCGTGATTGAATGTTTAACCGTGTGGCAGAACCTTGAGTTGGCGATGGCGGGCGATCGCTCTGTGTGGGCAACTTTCACCGCCGCGATGTCTGGTGAGCAGAAAGACAAACTCACCTCGGTACTAGAGCTTATTCACCTCAAAGACGAAGCCGCAAACTTGGCGGGCAATCTTTCTCACGGTCAGAAACAGTGGTTAGAGATCGGGATGTTGCTGATGCAAAACCCTAAGCTATTGCTGGTGGATGAACCTGTTGCAGGTATGACTCACCAAGAGATGGACCGCACCTCTGAACTTCTTAACTCGCTGGCAGGTAAGCACTCGGTGGTTGTAGTTGAACACGATATGGATTTCGTTCGTTCGATTGCTAGCCATGTCACAGTGCTTCATCAAGGTCACGTGTTGGCAGAAGGCACAATGGATCAAGTGCAGGCTCACCCTGAAGTTAAACAAGTTTATCTCGGAGAATAGGATGTTAGAGGTTAAATCAGTTAATCAATATTACGGTGAGAGCCACACGTTATGGGATTTGGATATGCAGATCCCAGAAGGAAAATGCACGGTGTTAATGGGGCGCAACGGTGTCGGTAAAACCACCTTGCTGCAATGCATTATGGGGTTGGTTAAGGTTGAAAGCGGTGACATTTCTTTATCGGGTGAGTCACTTTTGAAAACCGATGCCGAGGACCGCCCACGCCAAGGGATCGGCTATGTACCGCAAGGTCGTCAGATATTCCCGATGCTCACTGTTCAAGAAAATCTAGAGGTCGGTTTACCGATTCGTAAAAAGGGCGACCGCAAGATTCCTGAATTCATCTTCGATATTTTCCCAGTCTTAAAAGAGATGCTACATCGTCGCGGTGGTGATTTATCGGGTGGCCAGCAGCAACAGCTAGCGATTGGGCGTGCGCTGGTGGTTAATCCAAAGCTATTGATCTTGGATGAGCCGACGGAGGG
This sequence comes from Vibrionales bacterium SWAT-3, assembly GCA_000169995.1. Lineage (GTDB taxonomy): Bacteria > Pseudomonadota > Gammaproteobacteria > Enterobacterales > Vibrionaceae > Vibrio. The sequence goes on from AAZW01000050.1 coordinate 28,381, forward strand.
CATTCAACCCAATATTGTGCAAGAGATTGGCGATATCATTCGCATGCTCAACGAGAAAATGGGGCTCACGGTTCTGTTGGTTGAACAGAAGCTGCCATTTGCAAGAAAGGTCGGTGACCGTTTTTGTATTCTCGACCGTGGACGCCAAGTGGCAGAAGGTGAAATGACAGGGCTCGATGAGTCCTTGATAAAGGAGTACCTAACCGTATGAATTCTCTCTTTTCTCCGAATGAAGTAAGCAAGGCTTCTTTAGTAGAAGCACTGTCTCTGAATGAGACCATCGAACAAGATATTCGTGATGGTTGGCAAGCGAGTTTAAACCTCACCTTTGTCGATCGCGGTGATAAAACCGTATTAAAGAATCGTCAGCAGTCTGGTCCGCTTGCGGTGCAACGCCCCCTGTATCCTGATGGGGAAACGTGTCACACCTACTTACTCCATCCCCCCGGCGGAGTGGTAGGTGGTGACACTCTCAATATTAACGTGAATCTTGAGCACGGTGCTCACGCGTTGATTACTACACCTGGTGCGACCAAGTTCTATCGTTCCAACAACAAGTACGCCAAGCAGAAGCAAACCTTACGTGTGGAGAAAGGGGCTCGCTTGGAGTGGATGCCGCAAGAGAACATCTTTTTCCCGAATGCACATGTTCGACTCGATACTGAAATACGCTTAGAAAAGGGTGCACAGTTTTGGGGTTGGGAGATGCACTGTTTTGGACGGCCTGCACAGAATGAGGGATTCGAGCATGGTCACCTTGTCGGGAAAACGGAAATCTATCTTGATAATCAACGGCTTCTTACGGAAGGATTTGATTTTCACGGTGGTGATAAGTTGATGATAAATATGGGGTTACTTGACTATGCTATGATGGGAACCTTTTATCTCACCTCAAATGAGAAGCAAGATTTAGAGTTGGTACAGAGCTTGCTCTTATCTATTACACAGCAAGCTTCACAGCAATCAGACTCATCCAAAATATCGAGTGACCCCACATTAATATTGGGCGCGACACAAATAGAAGGATTGATTGTGGTGCGAGCCTTGGGCAATTGGAGTGAAGATATTCTCCAGGCCTTTGGTCAGATATGGCAAGCAACTCGCTCTCATTTGTATGGTACGACTCCTGATTTACCAAGGATTTGGGCGACTTAGCGATTAGCCCTATTTGTACCGAGGGTGACTTCCGGCCCTCGGTACATTTTTTCAAGCTTGCTGTGACTGAATCCCACTTACTGCTCATGCGTTTCTGAGCAATAAGAAAACAACACTAACAGCGGGCGGCTAAATGGAATTAACACCAAGAGAAAAAGATAAGCTACTTATCTTCTGCGCAGGAATGCTGGCACAGCAGCGCAAACAAAAAGGCTTAAAACTCAACTATCCAGAATCTATTGCGCTGATCAGCAGTGCCATTCTAGAAGGTGCCCGTGAAGGAAAAACCGTTTCGGAACTGATGGATTTTGGACGGACACTGCTTACCGTCGATGACGTTATGGAGGGGATCCCTTCCATGATCCCAGATGTACAAGTCGAAGCGACTTTCCCCGATGGCACCAAATTGGTGACCGTTCATGAACCTATCGTTTAGGGAGAAGTAGTATGGCTGGTTCCACCAAACAATATTCAGGCTTAGTTCCCGGGCAAGTCGAAACCGCTCCGGGCAACATTACTTTAAATGAAGGCCGAGACACGACGTCGGTTAAGGTGCAAAACATTGGCGACCGTCCTGTGCAAATTGGCTCTCATTACCATTTCTATGAAGCAAACCCTTCTCTGATATTTGACCGAGAAGCCACTAAAGGGTTTCGACTTAATATCCCGGCAGGTACTGCCACCCGTTTTGAACCGGGTCAGTCACGTAGACATAATGACCCCCACGAAAGGTGCTAGCCTCCAATATCGTGGGTTAGCTTTAAGCCAGAGCCATAATTAGTGCGTCAAACAACTAAATTTGGAGGCTAGCATGAGTAAAGATAGCATAATTTTCATTGGCTTAGATACGCATAAGTCATTTATTCAAGTCGCTGTTTTACAAGAACATCGAGGGGCAAACCCACAACACCTTGGCCGTATTAAATCTAACAAGTCCGCGCTTATTAAATTAGCCAGACAACTGCAATCCAAGTATCCAAAAGCCACTCTGCACTTTGTCTATGAAGCAGGACCGTGTGGTTACTGGACTTATCGCCTGATTACGAGCCTTGGACACTGCTGCTATGTCGTCGCTCCATCACTTATACCTAAGAAGCCAGGCGATAAAGTTAAAACTGACAAACGAGACGCAGCAAAGCTCGCCAAGCTGTTAAAAGCCGAAGAGCTTACACCCATCTATGTACCAGAAGCCGAAGATGAAGCTATTCGAGATCTCTCGCGTGCCAGAGAAACGGCAATGAAAGATCTCAAAGACGCAAAGTTCCAACTCAAAGGCTTTCTTCTTCGCAATAATATCCAAGCGACGGTCAATGATAACTGGTCTAAAAAGCATCTACGGTGGCTGACCGACCTCATTCTTCCTCACCATAGTCAACAAATCGTCTTGCAAGAGATGATCATTACAATCAATGAGCGGATACAGCGGCTGCAACGACTCGATAATGAACTGCTCCATCAGTCAAAAACTGGCGATACTATCCTGTTGTGAAAGCATTCAAGCTATGCGGGTGTTAGGTACTCGTAGCTCTGGCACATAGCTGAGCTGGTGACTACGCGTCGACATCAGAAGCTATGCTACTTGGGCTGTCAAAGAAACTCCAGTGGAGGTAAACTCGTCGTGGCAGCTTAACAAAGTGTGGCAACAGTCGAGCCAGACGGTTACTCGTTGAAGGCGCACACACCTATAAGCATAAAGCGAACATATCTGTAGAGCTGCAACTAAGGCAAGAAGGGCTGCCTAAAGAGATAGTTGATATCGCTTGGCAAGCCCAGCAAAGGTTATGTCGTCGTTACCAACGACTATTACAAAAAGGTAAACACCGAAATGTCGTTGTGGTCGCCATCGCAAGAGAGATGATCGCTTACATCTGGGCCATTGCGCGTGAAGTTGTCATTAGCGACGTAGATCCTAGAACTCGAATCGCTCGTTTACCGGCATGAAGACAGAATTAGTGTTATCGCATTGGATAAAGCATCGGGAGTGGCACAAACACCGACGGCGTTAGGACGGCAATATAGCTTCGGCTGTATTGAACCACGAGCATAGACTGAAGACAGGTGCTACGACGGAACAAGTAAGGTAGGCTCTACTCATCAAACGATGAGCAATCCACGTATATCAGCATGAGAACCGACGACATTACTTGCTTCATCTATGCGGTAACACTATCCCAAAATGAACAAAGGCTCTGAAATGAGGGAGCAGAAACTTCTACGTTTTTAATTGACAGTGGGGGTCATATCAGCGTCGAGTTAGTGCGTTACGCAGGTAAGTTAGAGATTTATGGCTTCCAAGGAAAGGTGATGGGCAAGCTCTAAGCGCTCCCATAGAAAGAATTAAAACAACAAAGGATTGATCATGGCGACGATATCCAAACAGGCTTATGCCGAAATGTTTGGGCCTACAGTCGGTGACCGAGTGCGTCTTGCTGACACCGATTTATGGCTAGAAGTTGAAAAGGATTACACCGTATACGGTGATGAAGTGAAGTTTGGCGGCGGCAAAGTGATCCGTGATGGACAAGGGCAAAGCCAACGTCCAAGTGCCGAAACACCTGACTTGGTGATCACCAATGCGATTGTGTTGGACTATTGGGGCATAGTAAAAGCCGATGTCGCCATCAAAGACGGCCGAATTCAAGCTTTAGGCAAAGCAGGTAACCCTGACGTTCAGCCGGGCGTCGATATAGTCATTGGCCCGGGCACGGAAATTTTGGCAGGTGAAGGCTCGATCCTGACGGCTGGCGGTATCGATTCACACATTCACTTTATCTGCCCACAACAGATTGAAGAGGCGTTGGCATCGGGTGTGACCACCATGATAGGTGGTGGCACTGGGCCAAACACAGGCACCAATGCGACCACATGTACACCGGGTCCGTGGAACATGCACCGTATGTTGGAGTCACTCGACCAATTCCCAATGAACTTTGGTTTACTCGGCAAGGGCAATGCGAGCCAACCTGAAGCATTGCGTGAACAAGTCGCAGCAGGTGCTGTGGGTTTGAAGTTGCACGAAGACTGGGGAACAACACCCGCATCAATCGATACTTGCTTAAGTGTTGCCGATGAGATGGACGTACAAGTTGCGATTCACACCGATACGCTAAATGAATCGGGGTTTGTTGAATCGACACTGGGCGCCATCGGTGACCGCGTGATTCATACCTATCACACCGAAGGTGCGGGTGGTGGTCATGCTCCCGATATTATCCGTGCTGCAGGTGAGCCGAATGTTCTGCCTTCTTCGACTAATCCGACACGACCTTACACCGTCAATACGGTCGATGAGCACTTAGACATGTTGATGGTGTGTCATCACCTGTCACCGTCAATTGCTGAAGATGTCGCGTTCGCTGAGTCGCGTATCCGCCGTGAAACCATTGCCGCCGAAGACATTCTGCATGATTTAGGTGCCTTTTCGATGATCGCCTCTGACTCGCAAGCAATGGGGCGCGTAGGCGAGGTGGTGACTCGAACTTGGCAAACCGCACACAAGATGAAAGTGCAGCGTGGCAGCCTAAAAGAAGATTCCGACTACAGCGATAACTTCCGTCTTCGTCGCTACGTTGCAAAGTACACCATCAACCCAGCGATTACGCACGGTATGGCGCATGAAATCGGTTCGATTGAAGAAGGCAAACTGGCGGATCTTGTTTTATGGAAACCGGCTTTCTTTGGTGTAAAACCAAGTGTGATTCTGAAAGGCGGCATGATCGCGATGGCACCGATGGGCGACCCTAATGCCTCTATTCCAACACCTCAGCCCGTTCACTATCGCTCTATGTTTGGTAGCTATGGCAAGGCGTGTCAGAACACATCGATGCTGTTTGTTTCCAAAGAAGCCAAGGCACAGAACATCGATAAGCAGTTGGGACTAAAGAGCCTGATTGGTGTTGTGAGCAACTGCCGAAACATCAGCAAGGCTGACATGAAGCTGAACGATTGGATGCCGAAGATTGAGGTTGATTCTCAGACGTATCAAGTACGCGCTGATGGTGAACTGCTGACGTGTGAGCCGGCTGAAGAACTGCCAATGGCACAGCGGTACTTTCTATTCTAAGCCTTTGACTAAAGAATCTTATTTTAGTGACCCTATTTTGAACGTTATAAATCTCACAAGGAGATTGAGGTAATAGCATGATTGAACTTACTCAAATTCAAGTGGAGTTGAACACGGCTCCAGATGGCTTTTTAAGCCTACCGATCGATAGCCGCATCAAAAGTCGCCTTAAAGTGACATTGGATGATGGCCGTGATGCAGGGTTGTTTCTACCACGCGGTCATATTTTGCGTGGCGGGGAACAATTAACTAGTGAGTGTGGTTTAACGGTTGAAGTCAAAGCAGCACCGGAAACCGTCTCAACGGTTTACTGCGATGATGCGCATCTGCTGACTCGCGTGGCTTATCACTTGGGTAACCGACATGTGCCACTGCAAGTCGAGGCGGGTTGGGTGCGTTATCAACACGACCATGTTTTGGACGAAATGGTTGCAGGTTTGGGTGCGACAGTGACCACTGAAAAGCAACCCTTTGAACCTGAAGGTGGCGCTTATGGTGGTCGCTCTGGTGGTCATCACCATCATCATTAATCGAGTCATTTGAGACACATTAATTTATAAACACAACAACGATAAGAATAACGCAAGGATTACGCGATGAACTTTAAAACAGCAGCAGGCTTAACAACATTCACAATCGCTTCGCTAACAATACCAACATTGGCTCTGGCTCACCCGGGGCATGACCATGGCTCTCACTCACTGCTCTCTGGCTTAACGCACCCAGTAACCGGCGTTGACCATCTTATTATGCTGGTGGCATTTGGTATGTTGATTGGCGCACTCTCTTATTCAAATAAGGTTAAATCCGCTTTAGTCGGTGGTGGTCTTGTCTCTCTTATGGCGGGTCTATTAGTCGGTAAAGCGTTGGGCTTCTCTATGGTTGTCGAGCCAGCAATTATCGCCTCTCTGTTCGCGGTTAGCCTGTGCTTATGGCACGTGTTCTCTCCGTCTACCACCAAGGTTAATACTGTAATAGCGGTTTCAATCGGTTTCCTATTCTTCCACGGTTACGCACACGGCGTTGAAGCAGCATCTGGCCTCGCGCAGTTCGCTGCGGGTATGGGTATCACGGCATTTGGTCTGATTGCCGCAGGCTACTTCGCGGGTAAAGCATTGTATTCCAAGTGGGCTTCAGTGGGTGTTGCTTCGTTGAGTGCGCTGTTTTTGATGGCGGCTTAAATTGCTCAAAAGGAGATAAGCATGCAAGCAACAGCGAATGTCGCGAGCTATCGCCTATTTCAATTGATAAGTCCATCGCTGCCTATTGGTGGTTTCACCTACTCACAAGGTTTAGAGCTAGCAGTGGAAGCGGGGTGGGTGACCGATCGTAGCAGCATGGAGCAGTGGCTAAATACCATCGTCAGTTCCAGTGTTGCAACCTTGGAATTACCCATCTTAGAGCGCCTTTATCATGCTCTAGAAAAAGGTGAACTCGATGAGATTGAGCATTGGTGCAATTACTTGTACTCAAGCCGTGAAACCAGTGAATTACGAGCAGAAGAAAAGCAGCGTGGGCTGGCGTTAAACACCTTGCTAAAGCGCTTAGAGATCGATATTTCCCAAGTGGAGTCGATTGATAGCCACCCAAACCAGATATTAGGAATGTGTATCGCGGCTCAACATTGGAACATTGATTTGGAAAGCCTCAAGCAGGGTTATCTATGGAGCTGGCTTGAAAATATCGTTACTGCAGGCGTCAAGCTGGTGCCTTTAGGGCAGACAGATGGACAGTTAGCACTGATTAATATCACCAACACCTTTCCTGAAGTGATTGAAAAAGCACGCACGATAGAAGATTGGATGGTGGGCAGCTTCTCGCCATCAATGGCACTAGCGAGCTCGCTGCATGAAACACAATACACAAGACTATTTCGTTCCTAGTGCTGAGTGCGAACGAGATAGTAGAAAGAACATAAGGAACAAGACTATGGAAAGTTATAAGCAACCCCTTCGAATTGGTATCGGTGGCCCGGTTGGCTCTGGTAAAACCGCGCTGCTTGAGGTGCTGTGTAAAGCAATTCGCGACAAGCTCAATATCGCGGTCGTGACTAATGACATCTACACCCAAGAAGATGCAAAGATCCTCACTCGAGCAGAAGCTTTAGAGCCTGACCGTATTATCGGTGTGGAAACGGGCGGTTGCCCGCACACCGCGATTCGTGAAGATGCGTCGATGAACCTTGCAGCAGTTGAAGAGCTGGCAAAACTACACAAGAACCTTGATGTGGTATTCGTAGAAAGTGGCGGCGATAACCTGAGTGCGACGTTCAGCCCAGAGCTTGCCGACCTGACTATCTATGTTATCGATGTGGCGGAAGGGGAGAAGATCCCACGTAAAGGCGGCCCAGGTATTACACGTTCGGATCTGTTGGTGATTAACAAGATCGATTTGGCACCTTATGTAGGCGCGTCGCTAGAAGTGATGGAGCAAGATACGCAACGCATGCGTCCAACCAAGCCGTTTGTGTTTACCAATCTTAAAGAGAGTAAAGGGCTAGACACCATCATCGATTTTATCGTGACCGAAGGTATGTTGACTCTGAAAGAGCCAGAGAAGACAAGCTAGTTATTCGTAGATCCTGATTATTCCCCCCCCCCCCCCCATAAGCAAAAGCCCTATCAAATCTGATAGGGCTTTCTAATTGCTTAATTGATTAGTTGATTACGCTTTTGCCGTTTTCTGGGTCACTTGAGACTCAATCACCCCATCTTCAACCTGAGTGGTGATCACTTCACCGACTTCGACATCGTTAATCGATGACACCGTCTTGCTCGATGTTGAATGAGTAATGCTGTAACCACGCTTTAGGGTTGCCAGTGGACTAACGGTCTCTAATTTCTCGGCAGCCATCGCAAGCTGGTGGCGAGTGGTAAGCAGTGTTTTATCCATTGCATCTAATAGCTTTTGCTCTGAACGCTGCAGATGCAGTTTTTGTTCACCCAAGCGTTTAACCGGCGAGTTCAATTGAAGTTGATGTTGCTTACGTTCGACACGCTGTGCATGCTGCTTTAGGTATTGAGCCATACCGCGACGCAGGCGCATGTCTAGGTCATCAAGCTGCTGGCTCTGTTTTTGCAGTTGGTAGCTAGGGTGCTGTCTTTCTAAGCGGTGTTTCAGTGCTTGAGTCGACTGTGCTTGCTTGATTAATACGTGGCGAATCGCACTCACTAAGCGAGCACGTTTAGAAGCGAAAGCTTGCTCTTTATGACTGTTGTCACGGCTAACCAATTCAGCCGCAGCTGATGGAGTAGGAGCGCGCATATCGGCAACGAAATCGGCAATAGTAACATCCACTTCGTGGCCAACGGCGCTGATGATTGGAATCTGGCTTGCAGCAATAGTGCGAGCAACGATCTCGTTGTTGAAGCACCATAGGTCTTCTAACGAACCGCCACCACGGCCGACGATTAACACATCACACTCATTGCGCTCATTGGCACGGCCAATCGCTTGGGCAATCTGAATCGCCGCTTCTTCGCCTTGAACCATGGTTGGGTACACCACAACCGGTAGCGAAGGATCGCGTCTTTTCAAGACATCCAGAATATCAAACAGCGCAGCGCCCGTTTTTGAGGTGACAACACCAACGCGCTTCGGGTGCTCAGGAAGAGCTTGCTTACTCGATTGAGCGAACAGCCCTTCAGCGGCAAGGTTCATCTTTAGCTTTTCAAACTCTTGTTGAAGTTTACCGTCACCTTCTGGCTGCATGCTTTCGATGATAAGTTGGTAGTCACCACGTGGCTCATAGAGAGACAGGCGAGCTTTAACTAATACTTGATTGCCGTTTTGAGGTCTAAAGGTGACTCGGCGGTTATTGCCACGAAACATGGCACACTTAACTTGAGCGCGAGAATCTTTAAGGGTGAGGTACCAGTGACCAGAGACAGGTGCAGAGAAGTTTGAGATT
>AAZW01000049.1 GCA_000169995.1 Vibrionales bacterium SWAT-3
AGCAGCGTCACTTCATTGCTCAGATCCTGTCGTGATTGCTCGATAAGCGCCATCACATGATCTAATTTCTGCTTATCTTTACCGATCTCTTCTTGTAACCAGCGGCCTACGATTTCATGTCCCATGCTGCATTTCACGTAGTACTCACCCATCAGAGTGTTTCTTGTAAATTCGAATTCCATAGTGGCTCCACGCAGTAACTGCAGACAGGGTTAAAAATGAGGCGAGAGTATATAGCGAAGTGATAAATAGGTCGAGCCACTCATCACCCAACATTCAGACATAAAAAAAACGCCTACCGAAGTAGACGCTCTATCATTTGGGTTCCTCTAAATAGTTGGAGTGGCAGCTAGGCGACAAGTACGTTCATCCCTATGAGCATAGAAGCTCTATGTGACTAGGGCGGCCGGCGCTCCGGTGAACGTACGCCGTCAACAACGCTGCCGCTACAAATATGACGAGGAACTAGGCTGGTTCTTGGAAAATAACCGTATCTGCCTTTTCCGTGTACTGACCCATTTTATGGAAGTTCAGGTAACGGTATGTATCTGCAGCCGTTGCGTTAATCTTCTCTGCGTACTCAAGGTACTCTTCTTTCGTTGGGATACGACCAAGAATCGCACCAACCGCAGAAAGTTCAGCAGATGCTAGGTAAACGTTAGCACCTGTACCCAAACGGTTCGGGAAGTTACGAGTAGACGTAGACATTACTGTCGACTTGTCTGCAACACGCGCTTGGTTACCCATACATAGTGAACAACCCGGAGTTTCGATACGAACCCCAGCACGACCGAAGATACCGTAGTAGCCTTCTTCTGTTAGCTGGTCTTTATCCATCTTAGTTGGCGGAGCCACCCATAGACGAGTGCTTAGCGAGCCGTTGAACTCTTCAAGCATCTTACCTGCAGCACGGAAGTGACCGATGTTGGTCATACAAGAACCGATGAACACTTCTTGGATCTCTGTGCCTTGAACGTCAGAAAGAAGACGAGCATCATCTGGATCGTTTGGTGCACATAGGATTGGCTGATCGATGTCAGCAAGGTCGATTTCGATAACGTGAGCGTATTCTGCATCTGAATCGGCAGACAGCAACTCAGGATTCGCTAACCACTCTTCCATTGCCGTAATACGACGTTCGATAGTACGTACATCACCGTAGCCTTCAGCGATCATCCACTTAAGCATAACGATGTTTGAGTTCAGGTACTCTTCGATAGACTCTTGAGACAGCTTAACAGTACAACCTGCCGCTGAACGCTCAGCAGATGCATCAGAAAGCTCAAACGCTTGCTCTACAGATAGGTGTTCAACACCTTCGATCTCTAGTACGCGACCAGAGAATTCGTTAATCTTACCTGCTTTCTCTACGGTTAGTAGACCTTGCTTGATGCCGTATAGAGGGATTGCATGTACTAGGTCACGTAGCGTGATACCTGGCTGCATTTCACCTTTAAAGCGAACTAAGATAGATTCAGGCATATCAAGAGGCATAACACCTGTTGCTGCCGCGAATGCTACCAGACCAGAACCCGCAGGAATGAGATACCTAGAGGGAAACGAGTATGCGAGTCACCACTGTACTACAGTATCAGGTAGAAGCATACGGTTTAGCCATGAGTGGATAACACCATCACCTGGGCGCAGTGAAACACCAGCACGGTTCATGATGAAATCAGGTAGCGTGTGGTGAGTGTTAACGTCAACTGGTTTCGGGTATGCCGATGTATGACAGAAAGACTGCATCACTAGGTCAGCAGAGAAGCCAAGACACGCAAGGTCTTTAAGCTCATCACGCGTCATAGGACCTGTTGTATCTTGAGAACCTACTGTCGTCATCTTAGGCTCACAGTATTGACCCGCGCGAACGCCTTCAACACCACATGCTTTACCAACCATCTTCTGAGCTAGTGTGTAGCCTTTATCAGATGCAGATGGATCAACAGGCTTAGCAAATAGGTCTGTTTCTTCTAGACCAAGAGAAGCACGAGCACGACCTGTTAAGCCACGACCGATGATAAGTGGGATACGACCACCAGCACGAACTTCATCCAGCAATACTTTGCTTAGTTCGAAGCTAGAGATCTCTTCACCGTTTTTACGTACAACACCTTCATATGGGAAAATATCGATAACATCGCCCATGTTCATGTTTTGAACGTCTAATTCAATCGGAAGTGCGCCTGAATCTTCCATCGTGTTGTAGAAGATTGGAGCAATTTTACCACCAAGACAAACACCGCCAGTGCGCTTGTTTGGTACGAACGGGATGTCTTCACCCATGAACCAAAGTACTGAGTTCGTCGCAGACTTACGAGAAGAACCTGTACCAACAACATCACCTACGTAAGCAAGCTGAATGCCGTCTTTTTGCAGTTCTTCGATTTGAGCGATTGGGCCAACCGTACCTGGTTGATCTGGGTTGATGCCATCACGTTCCATCTTCAGCATCGCTTTTGCGTGTACTGGAATATCTGGACGAGACCATGCATCAGGTGCTGGAGATAGGTCATCGGTGTTCGTTTCACCAGTGACTTTGAATACTTTTACAGTGATCTTTTCAGCGACTTTCTCTTTCGAAGTAAACCAATCAGCGTCTGCCCAAGATTGAAGTACTTGTTGTGCTGAAGCATTACCTGCTTTAGCTTTCTCTTCTACGTCGTAGAACGCATCAAACATCAGTAGAGTGTGAGACAGTGCTTTCACAGCGATTGGAGCAAGCTCAGCATCATCAAGTAGAGATACTAGAGATTCGATGTTGTAACCACCTTGCATAGTACCAAGCAATTCTGCTGCTTTTGCTTTGCTTACTAGTGGAGATGCTACTTCACCTTTAGTGATAGCCGTTAGGAAGCCCGCTTTTACATAGGCAGCTTCATCTACGCCCGGTGGAATGCGGTTTTCTAGTAGGTCAAGAATGGTTTCTTCTTCACCTTGAGGTGGGTTCTTCAGAAGTTCAACTAGGCCAGCTACCTGCTCAGCATCTAGTGGTTTTGGAACAACTCCTTCGGCAGCACGTTCTTCGACGTGTTTACGGTAGGCTTCAAGCACGACTTTTTTCCTCTCATTGCGGTTCACTTCTCACCTTCATAATTGTTAGTAAAATAAAGAAGTGAACATCCTTGGAAACTTGGCTCTCCATTGCCATTTTTGTCATTCAATTTGTATTGATGAGCGGCGTCATAGAGGCCAAACTGTGGGCGGTAGAATAGCAAATTTAACGTTAAATTAAAATCTTATCATTTTGACCAACATAGCAAGTTAAGACGAAAGTCCCACTATTTTTGCCTATTTACGCACTAAAATGACGACTCTACGCATGATTATTTGTAAGACGTACCAACAATCAAGTAAACCGAATCGAAGTTATCTTCCGTGCGTCCATAAGCCAAGATGATTGGCCCAATTGGGGAATCAACACCCGCGAAAACCGAGCCCGCGGTGTACATTGGAGCTTCATTAAGCTTCAAATCATTGTTCGACCAAACGCCACCATGTTCGATGGATGCGCCTATATAGAACGGCGACTCAAAGAGACCGAAGTCATTCTCAAACCACTTATAGCGATAGATCAGACTGGTGTACGCTAAGTTCTGACCGATCAAGCTGTTTCTCGGGATACCAGATAGGTTCAAGAAGCCGCCTAGCTCTTTCGGATCGATAGGAAAAACTGAGTTCTTGCTCTCAACAATACCGTAATCGACTTTTCCGACTACAGTATGCTTTTCATAGCTTTTTGCAGCCATTAGATTGGCGGAAAACTCATAGACAGTATCACTTCCAGAGGCCAACTCCTCATCTCCAATCGAACTGTTATTCTCAAAGTCATCATGAGAGACAAGGTACTCTAAATCAACGAAGTAACCTTCGGTTGGCAAACTGAAGTTGTCTAAGGTATCCAGTCGATAACTGATGAAACCGCCTACGCGATTGTAACTACCACCACCCAGTGAAGGTAACGAGGCCACTTCTACATCACCATCGGTATAGCGAACACCAAACTTAAGTTCTTGCCACAAAGTAGGTTGATAACCTAACGCCAATTCACCTATGTATTCGCTGTATGACATCGGAACATAATCTTGAGTTACGTCTAACGTAGGCTCCTCAATCTCATCAATTCCTGCGGGTAGGTTTCGATTCTCTTTACTGTAAACAATCGAAGCAGAGGTAAATAACTTCTGGCTTGAGAAGAACGGTGAGTAAAGTTCTGCTTCAATTCGCTTATCCGTACCCATTTCAATATTGGTTCTTAACTCAGCACCATGCGAGTTGATATCGGTGAAGTTAGCTGAAACACCGAGTGAATATTGACTCGTCGTAGAGAAATCGTCTTCGAGGAAGAATCGAAAGTTGAGGTAATTAGGCCCCCAAGACTTTTCATCCACATTAACCGTAAGTTGATCTTCACCATCAACGTTTTCGAACTCATAAGTAACCAACTCAAACCGATCCAATGCATAAAGATCTTGCACCTTTGCCTCGATTTCGCTGGTTTTGATAACCTTGCCAGAATGAAGATTCAAACGGTTTTCGAGCAGCTTATCTGAGTAGTGGGTGTTGTTATTGATCACCACTTTATCAACCACGGTTTTATCACCATGCTTCAGTTGCCTGCGAGCTTTTTGTTTGTCTTCGATATAGTGTTGGTAATCAGCATTGGAGAGCGACAACTTAGAAAGCTCAACAGAGTGCTGCTTCGCTGCCTCGTAACCGGCTTCGTAAGCTGATGGCATTTTATCGAATTCAGTGGTTTCCATTTCTCCAACATCAGGTTGGAGGAATACATCATTGTCTGTAAGTGTTTCAGCTTGTTCCTGAGTACTACGCTGGACAAGATAATTGGATAGCTGGTCGGCTGCGGCTAAAAAGGTCGTGAAGTCCTCTTTGCCTTTGTAGTTGGTACTGATATCAACCGCAATGATGATATCTGCGCCCATCGCTCTTGCGACATCAACAGGCATATTGTTGGTTACGCCACCGTCAACTAGCATTCGCCCATCAACTTCATAAGGCGGAAGAGCACCAGGTACCGACATACTTGCCATCATGGCATCGACAAGGTGACCATGGTCAATCACGACTTCTTCAAGTTCAATTATGTCGGTTGCCACTGAGCGATAAGGGATAGCAAGATCATCGAAAGAGTCGAGTGGTGACAGGTTACCTGTGGTTTCACGCAGAATACGCAGCATATTCTGACCTTGTACCACGCCTTTTCTGGCTTTGATTTCTCCCCAACCTAAACCAAGATCGGTATTCAGTTGGTAGCGGTCTTCATACTCTTTATCTCGTACACGACGATCGCTACGGTTTACACGGTCACGGTAACCGCGATTCCAATCCACCGTATAGATAAAGCTTTCAATCTCGTCTGCGCTCATCCCTGTCGCATAAAGACCACCAACGTATGAACCCATACTGGTACCGGTAATGTAATCAACTGGGATTTGCATCTCTTCGAGCGCTTTAAGTACGCCAATATGAGCGGCACCTTTTGCACCGCCACCTGCGAGTACAAGAGCGACAGTTGGCCTCTTATGAGCTTGTTCTAGTTCCACATGCTCTGATGAATCAACCTGTGCCGCAGTCGCTGCGAACAGTTGAAAACTGATCACAGTACCGACCATACCTAAGCCGCTCACTAACCAACGAGAAATCATTATTTAAACTATCCTTGTCATTGTTTCTGTTATGACTTTACCATTGAAAAAGCTTCTTTAGCCACTGTTTTGGTTGACTTTCACAGCCCTTTTTAATGTTTCCATTTTCATCCCAAACCGGCAATTTAACTGTGCCATCACAGTCAAACTCCAAGGCACCATCAGACGTGCGAGTGAAGCTCGCGGTTGCGATTCCGATTGGCCATGGCAATAGTAGCTGTTCAGGCGTTCTCTGCTTCAAGTAATCAGCGTAAACACGCAATGCACCACTAGAACCAGTAAGCTTAGTCGGTTTATTGTCATCACGTCCAAGCCAGATGGTTGTTACTTCGCGCCCATCAACGCCCACAAACCAACTGTCGCGGCTATCATTACTGGTGCCTGTTTTACCGGCTAGTCCTGCCCATGCAAACTGGTTCTGTAGGAATCGGCCTGTACCTTCAGATACACCGCGTTTCATTGCGTAAGTGGTTAGCCAAGCGGCTTGCTGATCAACGCGCTGCGATACTCGAGGGATAGATTGGTATAAAACCTCACCGTCACTGTCAACGACAGAGCGAAGCGCAGACAAAGGCGCAATACGACCTGAGTTGGTGATCGTTTGGAACATCTGAGACACTTGGAACGGTGTTAGAGAGAATGCCCCCAAAAACATCGATGGCACTGGGCGAATCTCATTTTTATCGACACCCAGTTTACCTATAGTATCGGAAACCTTATCAATCCCTAACTGCATCCCTAGACGTACCGTTGGTACGTTATAAGACTTAGACAGTGCCACATATAAAGGCACTTCTCCGCGGAACTTACGGTCGAAGTTTCTCGGGCTCCATACGCTGCCCTTACTGCCTTTCAAGCTGAGCGGCGTATCCATCAAGGTCGTTGCCAAGGTGTACTTTTCTGGCTGCTCAAGTGCGGTTAAATAAACCGCTGGTTTCACCAAAGAACCGATAGGACGGCTTGCATTCAAGGCACGGTTAAAGCCGTCATAGCCAGTACGCTTGCCACCGACCATCGCACGGATTTCACCAGTGTTTCTATCTACCGCGATCGCTGCAGCCTCTAATTTATCACCTGCCGTTTTCGATAGCTCAGGTACCTTGCGAGCAATCGACTTCTCTAGCTTGTCTTGCGAAACCGGATCCAAAGAGGTGAAGACACGTATCCCTTTCTTAGCTTGGAACCTATCACCAACATACTTTTTCAGCTCGATATTGACCTGTTGGAAATAAGCAGGCTGACGGCTGGCAATGCGCGGATTGTCTTGGATATCCAAATCACGGCTTGCTGCTTCTTCGTATTGTCTTGGGGTCAAAATATCTTGTTGCATCAACAAGCGCAGAACCAGATCGCGTCGAGCTTTAGCGCGCTCAGGGTAGCGAACCGGGTTGTAATACGATGGTCCTTTCACCATGCCCACCAGCAAGGCTAACTGATCAATACGCAGTTCTTGAATCGGTTGGCCGAAGTACAAGCGCGAAGCCAAACCAAAGCCGTGAATGGCTTCACCGCCATTTTGACCAAGATAAACCTCGTTTAAGTAAGCCTCTAAAATACGGTCTTTGCTGTAACGATGATCCAAGATAAGCGCGATATAAGCCTCACGAATCTTACGCCAAAGCGTACGTTCACTAGATAGGAACAGGTTTTTCGCGAGCTGCTGTGTCAGCGTACTACCACCTTGTACAGTGCGCCCAGCCTTGACGTTAACCACCATCGCACGAGCAATCGCTAGAGGTGAAACACCATCGTGCTGATAGAAGTTTCTATCTTCCGTCGCGAGCAAGGCATCAACCATCACCTCTGGAAATTGGTTACGTTTTAAGAACAGACGTTGTTCATCGTTACTTTTCTCAAGCATGCCCAACATCTTAGGTTCGACACGCAAATACCCCATGTCGCCTTTCTTCTCTAGCGACTGAATACGAGTTAACTCATTACCATTGAAGTGCAGCATCACGTGACGATCGGCTTCCGGCCCATCGACAAACTCGAACGGACGACGAATCATCTCAATTTTAGTTGATGAAGATGAATACTCACCAGGATGACGAGGGGAGCTCACCTTACGATAATTCAGCACATCCAGCTCATTCTTCACCTGAACAAGGCTGACCTGAGTACCTGGAGATAAATCCAACACACGCGCATAAACAACCGTTGGTAAATCAAACAGCTGGCCTTCAAAGCGCTGCTTCACCACAGAGTCAAGATAGATACCAACAAACAATAGCAATGCAGCCAGTGCTAGGCCCGCTTTCCACGCGATGCCCCACAAGATCTTTAACCAACCTCTGTTACCCGCCTTTTTCGCTTTTGATTTGCCTTTCTTGGCCGTCGCTCTCGACTTTCTAGGTTTAGCTTTGGTCGCTGGTGACTTCTTTGCTGGCACTTTTTTAGGTGGTGCCTTTTTTGGCGTTAACATTTTGGTCATCATCGGTTCAACTGTCGTTTGGTTTTAGTGGTTGCAACATGGTTAGCAGGGTCATCAGGCCAAGGGTGTTTTGGGTAACGACCTTTCATCTCTTTTTGCACTTCTTTGTACGCGCCAGCCCAAAAGCCAGCTAAATCCTGAGTAATTTGTAATGGGCGCTGTGCTGGAGAAAGCAACTCAAGCACAACCTTTTTACGCCCTAGGGCTATCAATGGTGAGTCTTGTTCACCAAAGACCTCTTGCATTCGAACCGAGATCACGGGTTCAGATTGATACTGGTATCGGATCGTTTTTTTACTGCCTGTCGGCATCACATAATGTGTTGGCAGCCACTGGTCAATCTCTTGATTCAGAGGCCAACCGAGATACGCCGACAGTGCCTGCTCAATCGAAACGTTTGCCAGCCCTTTCGCAGATTTAACGCCGTTCAAATACGGCGATAACCAAGTATCAAGATGTTCTACTAGGCTCGCGTCATCCATCGCAGGCCAGTCATGTTCTGGCATCCAAAGCTGAGCGCAACGTACGCGTTCAACAAGTTGCTTCGCCGCTGGCGTCCAATGTAAACGGTCCAGTCCACATCGAGCGATGTAATTCAACAGCGCTTGGTTAATCTGACTTGCGTCCGGCTCAGGTAAAGTCTTAGTGCTGATAACCAGCTTACCCAAAGCAACTCGCTGCTCGGCAACTAATTTGCCACG
The DNA here is from genome assembly GCA_000169995.1 of Vibrionales bacterium SWAT-3. Lineage (GTDB taxonomy): Bacteria > Pseudomonadota > Gammaproteobacteria > Enterobacterales > Vibrionaceae > Vibrio. The sequence continues at coordinate 8,799 of AAZW01000049.1, forward strand.
TTTTTCATCCCAGTCGGCATAATCTGAACAAACAAAAAGCTTAGGAAACGCGTCTTCTAACTGTGCAATATCAACGGGGGTCGCTAAGAAGATCTGACTAGCACGCCCGGTGCTACGCATCAAATCAATCACCACGATATAATCATTGTTTGCCAATGGATCATCATCACGCACCTCTGCACCGTGACCGTTCGCTAACAGAAAAGCATTACTATTGGCACTTCTTGCTTGAGCAATTCGGTCTGGGAATGCAAAACAAAGCACCAATGGTAGCAATGATTCGTCAAGTTGTGACAAATCTAAGTGATGATTCAGTTTGCTAGCGAGGTTTTTCGCTCGCTGCATCACAACGCCATTTTTCGTGTGCTTTCTCTGCTTTAGCCTATGTAGCGAATGCTGAAAATCCGTGACATTGCGCTCTGGCTCTTCCAATAAAGCGGCAGCAACAATAGCAACATTCAACATTCAACATGGCTTGGCTGCCCTGCTGCGCTTTGATCAGCATACTGGCGATACGTGGCTCAAGGCCTAATCGTTGAGCCTGTTTACCTAGCGCCGTAAATTGGCCATTGCTGTCTAATAGCTCAAGGCTTTGCAGCAATTGCTTGGCTTGTTCCACTGAAGCTTTTGGCGGAATGTCTAGCCATTGCAACTCGTCTGCATTAGCAGCGCCCCACTGCGTCAGTTCAGCGACCAGCGAAGAGAGATCCGAATGGAGAATTTCAGGCTCAGGTACAGCAGGTTGCTGCATTAGCTGCGTTTCGCTGTACAAGCGAACACACAGACCTTCTTCAATTCGCCCTGCACGGCCAGCTCTCTGTTCAGCGGAAGACTGCGAGATTTTCACTTGCTCAAGCTTGGTGATGCCGGTTTTCAAATCAAACTTAGCGACTCTTTCAAGCCCTGAGTCCACCACTAATCGAATACCTTCGATAGTCAAAGAGGTTTCAGCGATATTGGTGGCCAATACCACTTTGCGGCGCCCTTTCTCCGATGGTGCAATCGCCTTCTGCTGCTGAGAAAAATTAAGCTGCCCATATAGAGGACACACATCAATGTCACTGGCTAAGTTCTCTAATTGAGCTTCTACCTGCTTTATTGCAGACACTCCTGGTAGGAACGCCAATAGTGACCCCGACTCCTTCTCCATCAGACAACGAATCACGTTAGCCATTTTAGGCGCCAAGTAATCATTAGTACCCAGAGGCTGGTAACGGAATTCAACCGGAAAGGTGCGACCTTGCGACTCAACATACTTAGCCTCTGGCAACAATGATTGCAGAGCTTGTTGATCTAAGGTGGCCGACATCACTATCACTTTTAGATCGTCACGTAGCGCTTCTTGGATCTCCAAGCTAAACGCCAATGCCGTATCCGCATGAATACTGCGCTCATGGAATTCATCGAAGATCACCATCTCGACCCCGGTGAGTTCTGGGTCGGTTTGGATCATCCTGATCATGATCCCTTCGGTAACGATCTCTAAGCGAGTTGCACTGCTGGTTTTAGATTCACCACGAACTCTAAAACCAATGCTCTCCCCGACCTTTTCACCTAACTGGCTAGCTAAATATGTCGCGATGTTTCTTGCCGCCAATCGCCTAGGTTCAAGCATGATAATTTTGCCTTGAACGGCTTTGGTCTTAACTAACTGTAAAGGGAAGAATGTTGACTTACCCGCACCGGGAGCCGCTTTAAGAATTAGTTGAGTGTGTGTTTCTACGCCAGCGAGCAGATCTGGCATCACAGCTTCTATGGGCAGTTGTGGCAATGGGAGAACCTTGTGGTGTAATGTTGGCAACATTGTACATAAAAACCTACCCGTCTAAATAAGTAATATGCAGTTCAATCCACCATTAGAGTCAGCGACTCTTATCAAACGCTACAAACGCTTCCTCACTGACATCAAACTTCCCGACGGCAGCGAGCGTACTATTCACTGTGCCAACACTGGAGCGATGACAGGATGCGCGACTCCAGGTAACACTGTGTGGTATTCAACCTCCGATAATGCAAAAAGAAAGTACCCAAACAGCTGGGAGATCTCAGAAACGGACAAAGGTCACCGGATTTGTGTAAATACTGCGCGAGCAAACCAGCTAGCAGTGGAAGCAATTGAAAATAAGACTATAGTTGAACTCTTAGGTTATAACGCGTTACGAACCGAAGTGAAGTATGGTAGCGAGAATAGTCGAATTGACATTCTGCTTGAAGATAACGAAAAGCCGCCTTGCTATATCGAAGTAAAAAGCGTCACCTTACTCGATGAACGAGAGACCTCAACTGAGGGGCAAGGTTTTTTCCCTGATGCGGTGACAACCAGAGGCCAAAAACATCTGCGTGAACTCACAGAAATGGTCGAATCTGGAAATAGAGCCGTACTTTTATTCACTGTTTTACATTCAGGTATTGAAAAAGTGTCTGCGGCACACCATATAGACGCCAAATATTCGTTATTACTAAAACAAGCACAAGACGCTGGAGTTGAAGTGCTTTGCTACAAAGCAGAGCTCAGCAGTACTCAAATACAACTAAAACAATCTGTTGAATTTATCAATAACTGAACAAAGATGTTGAACAAATCACATTGATTGCAAGTTTGAATAAGAGTATTTGCCACCATTCGTTCTTTCTGCTTTAGATACCCGCCTTAAAATTAGCTGCTTTGCAGTTGACTAGGTGTAAATAGGAGATGCTGTATGCCAGAATCTAAGAAAAAAGCGCTAGGCATCCTAGCCATCGCAGGTGTTGAACCGTACCAAGAAAAGCCAGGTGAAGAATACATGTCACCTGAGCAAACGGAACATTTTACAAAAATTTTAGCAGCTTGGCGCAACCAGCTCAGGGAAGAAGTTGATCGTACTGTGCACCACATGCAGGACGAAGCAGCGAATTTCCCAGACCCAGTTGACCGTGCTTCTCAAGAAGAAGAATTCAGCCTAGAGCTACGTAACCGTGACCGTGAGCGTCGTCTAATCAAGAAAATTGAGAAGACACTAGACAAGATCGAAGAAGATGATTTCGGCTTCTGTGATTCTTGCGGTATCGAGATTGGCATTCGTCGCCTTGAAGCTCGTCCAACTGCTGACCTTTGTATTGACTGTAAAACACTTGCAGAGATCAAAGAGAAACAAATGCAAGGTTAATACTTGCGGATGTAAAGAAAGGGAGCTTTGGCTCCCTTTTTTGTTTGCTACCTAAGCGAGATACCTTAGATAGCAATGAGCAGTGATAAAACGAATGATAAACAGCAACAGTACTCACTGCATACAATAAACACATTAAACGTCTTAAGAATCGGCTACTTCGGTATCCTCTGGATTAGGTTGTTCACATATGAATTATATCGGGCGCTTTGCACCATCACCGTCAGGTCCTCTTCATTTTGGCTCACTGGTTGCTGCTCTTGGCAGCTACTTCCAAGCAAAATCTCATCAGGGACAATGGTTGGTCCGTATGGAAGACCTGGATCCACCAAGAGAGATGGCTGGCGCTGCAGACCTGATTCTTAAGACGCTTGAGGCTTACCACCTATTTTGGGATGGCAAAGTCGTTTATCAGAGCCAACGTCACGACCTGTACCAAGCGCAAATTGATCAATGGGTGGCTGACAACCAAGCCTACTACTGCCAATGCACGCGCAAACAGATAAAAGCCTTAGGTGGTTTCTATAATGGCCATTGTCGACAGACTGGGTTAATTGATAATGGCGAGCAAGCTGTGCGTTTATGTATGGATTTCCCTGTCGAGTCATTCGACGATGTTCGCCATGGCACCATTCAAATCCCTAAGGCACTGGCAGAAGAAGATTTCATCATCAAACGCCGCGATGGCTTGTTTGCTTATAACTTGGCCGTGGTACTTGATGATATCGAACAAGGCGTAACGGAAGTGGTGAGAGGCGCTGATCTCATCGAACCTACAGGCCGCCAAATCAGTCTATATAAGACACTGAAACAAAATACAGTGAGCTACTTGCACTTGCCGTTAGCGACCGACGCGTCTGGCAATAAACTATCAAAGCAGAACCACGCCACCGCTATTGACCTCGATAACCCAAAACCAACACTGCTCAATGCCATGCAGTTTTTGGGTTTTGAGGTTCCTAAAGCCGTTTGTGAAGCTTCAATCGATGAAATATTGGCATGGGGCTGCCAGCAATGGAACGTTGCTCAATTACCTGATAGTTTACAAAAACAACACTGCAATTAGCTCAAAACTAACGGCAAATAGTACAAACGACACACAAAAATGCCATAACCAACCACTGTGGTTAAGCAGACGATGTTCTCAAATGGCTCGCGCTAAGCTATTATTAGCCGCAATTAAACTCTGCACTACCACTTTGGACTAAGAGAAAAACAAAGTTGGCGATACCTACTTTGTTCTAAACTAATGAATACAAACGACAATACCCCAAGCGAACAACGCGGATTCCACGAACTAGCACTGAATATTTATACTCGCCAAGAGCACAATATTTCACGTAAGCAGATCAGCGATAACGCACTAAAAGTACTATATCGCCTGAATGGTGCGGGTTTTGACGCATTTTTAGTCGGTGGTGGTGTCCGTGATATCTTACTTGGCTCTCAACCAAAAGATTTCGATATTGCGACCAACGCTACACCAGAGCAGATCAAGAACCTTTTCAGAAACTGCCGCCTAATCGGCCGTCGTTTCCGCTTGGCGCACATCATGTTTGGTCGTGACATCATTGAGGTGGCAACTTTCCGAGGTCACCATCAAGAGCCATCTAAAAACGTATCTGCACAATCGAAAGAAGGCATGCTATTACGCGACAACGTGTACGGCAGTGTTGATGAAGATGCAGAGCGTCGCGATTTCACGATCAATGCGATGTACTATAACATTGCAGACTACAGCATCCACGATTACGCAGGTGGTGTAGAAGATTTAGAAGATAAGCTTATCCGTCTAATTGGTGACCCAGAGACACGCTACCGTGAAGACCCTGTGCGCATGCTGCGTGCAATGCGTTTCTCGGCGAAGCTGGATTTCGACATTGAAGAAGACACCGCCGACCCAATTGAAGGCTTGGCGCACCTTCTAAAAGACATCCCCGCAGCACGTCTTTACGAAGAATCTCTAAAACTGCTTCAATCAGGCTACGGTTTAGAAACCTACCACCTGATGCGTGAATACAACCTATTCCAGCAGATGTTCCCTGCGGTAGCTGAATACTTCACTGAAGATTACGACTCACCGACTGAGCAAATGCTTGATTTGGTACTCGACTCTACCGACCTTCGTATCGAAGATGGTAAACGAGTAAACCCGGCATTCATGTTTGCTGCGATTCTTTGGTACCCAATGAACAAGCTGGCAGACAAGCTTGTTGCCGAGCAAGGCATGGCGCATTACGACGCGATCATGGAAGCAAGTAACATCATTCTTGATCAGCAAGTAAAATCCATTGCTATCCCTCGTCGCCACACAGCAACCATTCGCGAAGTTTGGCAACTGCAGCTGCGACTACCTCGCCGCAACGGTAAACGTGCCGTTCGCCTAATGGAGCTCAACAAGTTCCGCGCTGGCTACGACTTCTTAGAGATGCGTGGTGAGATTGAAGGTGGCGAGACAAAAGAATTAGCAAAATGGTGGGAGCGCTATCAGACAGCTGGTCGTAACATGCGTCAAGCAATGGCTAACGACGTAGCGGCACCATCAAAGTCAGGTCATCGTCGCCGTAAGACTTACCGAAACAAAAAGAGTAAGCAAGCCGAATGATAACTGCTTATATTGCGGTCGGCAGCAACCTTGCCGACCCAGTTAGCCAAGCAAATTTGGCTATCGAAACGCTAAAAAGCCTACCGCGATCAACGTTTATTGCGACTTCTCAGCTATATAGTAGCACTCCAATGGGGCCGCAAAATCAACCGGACTACATCAATGCGGTAGTCGCTATCAAGACCGAATTAACGCCTATTGAACTGCTTGATTGCACTCAAAAAATCGAGTTAGAGCAAGGGCGTGTCCGTAAAGACGAACGCTGGGGACCAAGAACCTTGGATCTCGACATCGTGTTGTACGGCAATGAGGTGATCGATTCAGAGCGCTTAACCGTTCCTCATTATGGAATGAAAGAACGAGAGTTTGTACTCTACCCGCTTGCTGAAATCGCACCAAGTTTACAACTCCCTGATGGGACTGAGCTGACAGAACTACTGAAAATTGTAGATAAAAACGGGCTCAATGTTTGGCAGCAATAGCCAAGCGCATTAAGGAAAACCAATGAAAAAAGTAACCATTAACGACCTAATCAAGTGTAAACGTGAAGGCCGTAAATTCGCGACGTCAACAGCTTACGATGCGAGCTTTGCTCAACTATTCGAAAGCCAAGAGATGCCTGTTCTGCTTGTCGGTGATTCACTAGGTATGGTTCTACAAGGCCATAACGACACGTTACCAGTAAGCGTAGAAGATATTGCCTACCACACTCGCTCTGTGCGTGCTGGTAGCCCTAACTGTCTTCTTATGGCTGATATGCCTTTCATGAGCTACGCAACTCCAGAGCAAGCTTGTGAGAGCGCAGCTACCTTGATGCGTGCTGGCGCGAACATGGTCAAAATCGAAGGCGGAAGCTGGTTGGTTGATACTGTGAAGATGCTAACAGAACGCGCAGTACCAGTATGTGCACACTTAGGCTTAACGCCACAATCTGTGAACATCTTTGGTGGTTACAAGGTTCAAGGTCGCGATGACGACCAAGCGGATAAAATGGTTGCTGACGCACTAGCACTGCAAAACGCAGGTGCTCAAATCGTTCTACTTGAATGTGTACCAGCTTCATTGGCAAAACGAATTACAGAAGCTTGTCACGTGCCAGTTATTGGTATTGGTGCAGGTAATGTTACGGACGGTCAGATCTTGGTTATGCATGACATGTTCGGTATTTCTGCGAACTACATGCCGAAGTTCTCTAAGAATTTCCTAGCAGAAACAGGTGACATGCGCAAAGCAGTAGCTCTATACAAAGAAGAAGTAGAGAGCGCACGCTTCCCTGATGATGCTCATACAATCGCTTAGGAGTAAGTATGCAAACTTTTGCTGAAATAGCGGCTCTTCGTGAGCAGATTAAACAGTTTAAGCGTGATGGACGTACGGTTGCTTTTGTTCCGACTATGGGAAACCTGCATGAAGGCCACCTTACTCTAGTAAAGAAGGCTCGTGAACTAGCAGACATCGTCGTGGTAAGCATCTTTGTTAACCCGATGCAGTTTGATCGTGCCGATGACCTGAACAACTACCCTCGCACGTTAGAAGCGGATCTAAGCAAACTAACGGGCGAAGGCGTTGAACTGGTATTTACACCGACACCAGAAGTGATGTACCCAGATGGCCTAGACAAACAGACGTTTGTTGAAGTACCAGGGTTATCTCACATGTTGGAAGGTGCGTCTCGTCCAGGTCATTTCCGTGGCGTAGCGACGATTGTCACTAAGCTGTTTAACATCGTTCAGCCAGATTTTGCATGCTTCGGCGAGAAAGACTTCCAGCAACTTGCTGTCATTCGCCAAATGACAACTGACTTAGCGTTAGACATTGAAATTGTAGGCGTTGCAACGGTTCGTGAAATGGACGGTTTAGCAATGAGCTCTCGAAATAGCAATCTGACTATTGATGAGCGCCAACGTGCACCTGTTCTAGCACGCACTATGCGTTGGATCAGCAGCGCAATTCGCGGTGGACGTGATGACTACGCATCTGTGATTGAAGATGCGACAGATCAGCTTCGTGCAGCAGATCTACAGCCAGATGAAATCTTCATCTGTGATGCTAAGACTCTGCAAGCCATCACGTCAGAATCCACTCAAGCTGTGATTCTTATGTCGGCTTTCCTAGGTAAGACGCGTCTTATCGACAACCAAGTTCTCGACTTGGTAACGGAAACCAAAGAAGAAGTGAAAGAAGAAACTGCTGAGTAACGTGCTGTTTCTCAAATAAAAAAGACAAAAAAGGTCGATGTAATATCGACCTTTTTCTTTGTCTGCGATTTAGGGACGTCGGAGTTAGCTGCGTAAGCCAATACCCTTAGTCACTAGGTAATGTGCAATGCCATACAGTACAACGATAAACACACCTAGTACGCCAAACGACGTCACAATACCCACATCAGACACACCCAAGAAACCATATCTAAACGCATTCACCATGTAGACAATCGGGTTCAACTTCGACACACCCTGCCAAAACTCAGGCAGCAGGCTAATCGAGTAGAATACACCACCAAGATAAGTAAGTGGCGTCAGAATGAAGGTTGGAATAATTGAGATATCATCAAACGTACGTGCAAATACCGCGTTGATAAGACCACCTAACGCAAATACCACCGACGTAAGGAAAACGGTCGCAATAATCACGCCCCAGTGATCAACCTGAAGGTCAACGAAGAACAGAGAAACAAAGGTCACGATAGTACCGACCAATAGGCCACGCACCACACCACCCATCACGAAACCAGCAATGATCACGTAGTTTGGCACCGGTGCAACCAGCAGTTCTTCAATGTTCTTTTGGAATTTAGCACTAAAGAACGATGAAGCCACATTCGAGTACGAGTTAGTGATTACCGACATCATGATCAGACCCGGCACAATGTACTCCATGTAACTAAAGCCATTCATTTACGATCGCGCACCAATCAGGTACGAAGATGATGAAATAGAGCGTCATAGTAATGCAGGTGGAACCAACGTTTGCACCCAGATACGAGTAAAACGGTTGATCTCTTTGGTCAGCAAGCTGCGAAAAGCGGTCCAATATAGGCTGTACATATTATTTACTCCCCTCACGCACGATACTTACAAACAGTTCTTCTAGACGGTTAGCTTTGTTACGCATCGAGAGGACTTTCACATTCTGCTCACTCAACTGAGCAAAGATAGTGTTCAAACCTAGGTTCTTATCAATTTCGATCTCTAAAGAACCATTCACCAAGACTTGGTTATTAACGCCTTCTAACCTAGGCTCCGCAGCTCCCTCCTCCAGATCAAGGATGAAGGTTTCCGCACTCAGCTTACCTAGTAGCGCCTTCATGGTGGTGTTCTCAATCAACTCACCACGATTAATGATGCCGATGTTGCGACACAACATTTCCGCTTCTTCTAGGTAGTGCGTGGTCAAGATAATGGTAATGCCCTGCTTCTCGTTGATCTCTTTGAGGAATTCCCACATCGAGCGGCGCAGTTCAATATCGACACCTGCAGTTGGCTCATCAAGGATAAGCAGCTGAGGCTCGTGCATCAGCGCACGTGCGATCATCAAACGACGCTTCATACCACCAGACAAGTTACGTGCACGTTCGCTACGTTTTTCCCATAAATCGAGTTGAGATAGGTACTTTTTCGCTCGCTCTTTTGCAAGAGCTTTAGGGACACCGTAGTAACCCGCTTGCTGCAAAACGATCTGCTCAACCGTTTCAAACGGGTTGAAGTTAAACTCTTGAGGAACTAAGCCTAGGTTTTGCTTTGCCAGCTCCAGATCGGTATCAATGTCGTAGCCGAATACCTTAACCTTGCCAGAGGTTTTATTTACTAACGAAGAGATAACGCCAATGGTGGTGGACTTGCCCGCACCATTTGGACCAAGAAGCGCGTAAAAGTCACCTTTTGCTACCTGTAAACTAATGCCTTTAAGTGCCTCGAAGCCGCCAGCATAAGTTTTTCTTAATTGCTCAATTTCTAATGCATACATAGAGATGATTGCCATTTGCTATAAATAGTGTGGTTAGCCGGACAGGATGAAGAGAACGAAACCTGAAATGAACCAGTTGAACTAGCTCAAGATAATGTACGCGGCCATTTTGCAAACAAGTTTATCGTTGAATGACGATGGATACAAATATCGATTAACGGTTTCGTCATAAAACTTAAAAGAACTAAGGCTTCATAAAGCCCTAAATCGAATATCATAGACAAAAAAATACCGCTAAGACATTAACTTAGCGGTACTTTCCGTTATTAGAAATTCATGACCAATATTGATAACTATTGTTCAGGCACAGTGAATTAATAAGAGTATTAAACCGATTCAAATTGGTGCTCGTCTCTCTCAACGTAGCTTGTTGCGGCCGTCAAGGCTTCATAACGGAAGCGATATGTGTTCGATTCCGGTACTAAATCAATTACGTGGAACTTCTCCAACTGTTGACGAGTGTTCTCATTCGGACACAACAAGTACACCTCACATTGAGCGTCTAGCGCATCTTTGATTGCATTCTCTAGCGCAAGACCAACCGTAACATCAATCATAGGTACATCGGTCAGGTCTAGAATCATCGCTTCATAGTCAGAGATACTTGAGTGCTGACGTGAAATCGCCTTTGAAACACTGAAGATCATCGGCCCTGATAGATAGAAGAACAAAACCTTGCCGTTGGCATTATCCAGTAGCTGACGTTCGCTATCGGTCAATGGGATATCGTCTTCATCATCACCATCACTGATCGCCTTAACTTGTCTGGCTTGCTCACGGCTCAATCTTTCAATAATCAGAATGTTCGAGATAAATACACCTAGTCCAACCGCGATGATCAGGTCAACAAATACGGTTAGCAGCATGACACCATACATCACGCCCATACCTGCGTAACTTACCTTGTGTGCACGCTGGATGAAGCTCCAATCAAGAATGTTGAAACCAACGTACATAGCAATACCAGCCAGCACAGCCATAGGGATAGGTTCTGTCAACCCACCAGCGACCAAAACCACTAACGCCAATACTAATGCTCGAATCACACCAGACAATGGAGAGCGAGCGCCTACCTGAATATTGGTTACAGTGCCCATGGTAGCACCCGCACCTGGCAACGCACCAAACAAGCCGGAGAGCATATTTGCAATACCTTGGCCACGCAGTTCTTTATCTGAGTCATGCTCTTTACGAGTCAATGAGTCTCCAATAACAGCGGTCAAAAGCGTATCAATACAACCTAAAGTACCAAGCACTAAAGCATCAATCACCATAGTTGTGAATTGCTCAGCGCTAATAGTAGGGATAACGAGAGAAGGCAGACCTGCTGGGATTTCACCAATACGGCGAATAGAATCGGTATCGAAGAAGATAACGGACAAAAGAGTGACGGCCACCAACGCGACCAGTTGCGCAGGCACATACTTACGGTACTTAGCTGGGAAGCCAAACAGAATACCGAGTGTCAGTGCACCTAGAAATAGCTCACTCACTTTTAAGTTTGCTAGCGTATCAGGCAAAGCAGAGAGCGTGCCCATTACACCACCGGATGGAGCGGCATGCCCTAACAATGGAGATAGCTGTAAGATAATCAGAATAACGCCAATGCCCGACATGAATCCGGAGATCACGCTATATGGCATCAAAGTGACGTATTTTCCTAGCTTTAACGTGCCAAGTAATATCTGGAATGCACCGGCCATCATCACAACAGTAAAGGTCATTGCCATACCCGTTTCGGGATACTTCGCAACCATACTCGTCATTACGGCAGTCATGATCACCGTCATCGGGCCGGTAGGTTCAGAAATCAAACTACTCGAACCGCCAAACAATGCTGCAAATAGGCCAACCATAATGGCGCCCCACAAGCCAGCTTCAGCTCCCGCGCCAGAAGCAACACCAAATGCCAATGCTAAAGGTAACGAGATGATGGCTGTAGTCACACCGCCAAACATATCCCCTTTGAGATTGATATCCGTAAAACGACTTCCAAACAAAACACACCTTCCTGATGATGAAATGACAAACCTTATCACTTTAACAAATGTATCAAGTGTTCAGAAAGTGTTAATTCAATCACATTATTCATGTCTTATAACCGGATTATTGATAGTGAGCTAAGTTTATGATTTTCCGTACTAGAACACGTCAGATGAGTACATTTTGACGCAGTTTTTACGAGATTGAATTTGTAACATTGTGTATAGTTAAGCATCTTAATTGAGGGATGTAAGAAGCAAGATGCCAGAAATAAAACAGCTTTTTGAGAACAATTCCAAATGGTCTGAAGAAATTCGCTCTGAAAGACCTGAGTATTTTACAACGCTTGAAGAGGGTCAAAGCCCTGGTTTTCTATGGATAGGTTGTTCAGATAGCCGAGTTCCAGCCGAGCGCCTGACTGGCTTATATTCTGGAGAACTGTTTGTTCACCGAAACGTGGCCAACCAAGTGGTTCATACCGACCTAAACTGCCTATCTGTCGTTCAGTACGCAGTGGATGTACTTAAAGTGAAACACATTATTGTTTGTGGTCACTACGGTTGTGGCGGTGTTAATGCGGCAATTGATAACCCGAAACTAGGCCTTATCAACAACTGGCTACTTCACATTCGTGATAACTACCTAAAATATCGTAAAGAGATCGAAGCGCTTCCACGTGAACAGTGGGGTGACAAGCTTTGTGAGATTAACGTCGCAGAGCAGGTTTACAACCTAGGTAACTCAACCATTATGCAAAGTGCATGGGAACGTGGCCAAGAGGTCGAGATCCACGGTGTGGTCTATGGCATTGGCGATGGCAAGTTACAAGACCTTGGCGTACGCTGCTCTAGTAACGATACTTTAGAGAACAGCCACTTAGAAGCTATCAATAAAATCTTAACGACGCCTCTTCTTAGTCAACAAGGCTAATTATCTCTATCAAATACAAAAAGCCCGCATCAAGCGGGCTTTTTAATGTCTTGTGTCAGCAAGTGTAGTAATTACTCTTGCGGTACCACTTTACCAATGTATGGCAGGTGACGGTATTTTTGAGCGTAGTCGATACCAACACCAACAACGAACTCGTCTGGGATTTCGAAGCCAATCCACTTAGTATCAACTTCAACTTCACGACGTGAAGGCTTGTCTAATAGCGTACAGATCTCAATAGATTTAGGACCACGTAGGCTCAAGATCTCTTTTACCTTAGTCAGTGTGTTACCAGTATCGATAATATCTTCTACAAGCAGAACGTCTTTACCTTGGATGTCGTCATCTAGGTCTTTCAAAATACGAACATCACGTGAGCTTTCCATGCTGTTGCCATAACTAGACGCGGTCATGAAATCAACTTGGTGAGTTAAATCGATAGCACGAGCAAGATCCGCCATAAAGACAAACGATCCACGTAATAAGCCAACTAAAACTAGATCTTCACTGCCTTTGTAGTGTTCCGTGATCTGTTTGCCTAGTTCGTTCACTCGATCCTGAACTTCCTGCTCAGAGATCATGACTTCAACTGTATGCTTCATACTGCTCTCATTTTGTTTGGTGATTGCGACAAGTGTAGACAGTTTTGCCATTAGCGCCGCTCAATTTTGTGCGTAAGTCTAGCACTGCTCAAATACCCACACCACCTTATGGTTCCAATTTACTGTCAGATTATCAACGAAATGTGCACTTGTGCCTTGTCTGATAGTCGCCTTATTTCACATCAATGTGGATCACGCTTTATGGATCAAGTTTGATGTAACTGTCTATTAAATAAGCTCAAAGGATTGACCATTGGCATATGCACCATTACACTCATCTTGGCTTAAATAATAATAAAATCATTAATATAAAAATCGTTGGCAAGGAAAATAAAATGGACTCAATATCTAAGAGACCTAGAACTAGGCTTTCACCTTTAAAAAGAAAACTTCAGCTGATGGAAATCGCGCTTGAAGTATTCTCTCGTCGCGGCATTGGCCGTGGTGGTCACGCTGACATTGCAGATATCGCTCAGGTATCAGTAGCAACAGTATTTAACTACTTCCCTACTCGTGAAGATCTGGTTGATGAAGTGCTAAATCATGTTGTCCGTCAATTCTCGAACTTCCTTTCAGACAATATCGATCTAGATATTCACGCAAAACAAAACCTACATAATATTGCGACTGAAATGGTGACACTAGTCGCTCAAGACAGCCACTGGTTGAACGTATGGTTCGAATGGAGCGCATCGACGCGTGACGAAGTATGGCCACTGTTCGTAACGACAAACCGCACTAACCAAATGTTGGTACAAAACATGTTTAGTAAAGCGATTGAGCGCGGCGAAGTGTGTGACGATCACGATCCTAAGCATCTGGCGAATCTGTTCCACGGCATCTGCTACTCGCTATTTATCCAAGCGAAACGTGTCGATACCAATGAAGAGTTGTCGACTTTAACTGACAGCTACTTGAACATGTTGTGTATCTATAAGTAGATTCGAGATTCGAGATTCGAGATTCGAGATTCGAGATTCGAGATTCGAGATTCGAGATTCGAGATTCGAGATTCGAGATTCGGTTAAAACTATTGAAAGGGTTGGCGTTTGCGTCAATCCTTTTTTGTTACAAGCAGATAGCGGTTGGTTGAAAGAGATTCCCTACTCCTTCCTTCGTCAGTCTAGGGAATGACGGATATAAAGAACTCCTGTACTTCACCGTCGAAGAAATGAATCAGCCATTCAAGTCTGAGATTACCAACTCCCTCCTTCGTCAGTCTAAGGAATGATGACTATAAAGAGCTCCTGCACTTAACCATCGAAGAAATGAATCAGCTACTCAAGCCAGAGGTTACCTCTTCTCTCCCTCACAAGCCTCGGGAATGACAGGGGGAATAGTGAGCTGCGGCTCTTTCATACTCAAGAATCACTAAAGAACAAACTCCAGCATCTCACTCCGTCATCCTCAAGAGTGAGGGACGAGCGAGTTGGGGATCTCTTGCAGAAAAATAACTCACTTATAATGACGTATAAAAAAACCGCTGACGAATCAGCGGCTTTTACAATCTACATATACTCAAAATAATTGGAGTTGCAGCTAGGCAACAAATAAGTTCAGCCCTATGAGCATAGGAGTTCTATGTAATTAGGGTGAACTTACGCAGTTAACAACACTGCGGCTTCAAGTATGAAGAGTATTTACTTCTTCTTTTTCACTGCTTTCTTGTTTGGAAGGTCAGTGATTGAACCTTCGAATACTTCCGCAGCAAGACCAACAGACTCGTGTAGAGTTGGGTGAGCGTGGATAGTAAGAGCGATATCTTCTGCGTCACAACCCATTTCGATTGCTAGGCCGATTTCACCAAGAAGCTCACCACCGTTAGTACCAACAACAGCACCACCGATTACGCGATGAGTATCTTTATCGAAGATCATCTTAGTCATACCGTCTGCACAGTCAGAAGCGATTGCACGACCAGAAGCAGCCCAAGGGAAAGTAGCAACTTCGTAGTTGATGCCTTCAGCTTTCGCTTCTTTCTCAGTCTTACCTACCCAAGCAACTTCTGGCTCAGTGTACGCAATTGATGGGATTACTTTAGGGTCGAAGTAGTGCTTCTTGCCAGAGATAACTTCAGCAGCTACGTGACCTTCATGCACACCTTTGTGAGCAAGCATTGGTTGACCAACAACGTCACCGATCGCGTGGATGTGAGGAACGTTTGTACGCATTTGCTTATCAACGTTGATGAAGCCACGCTCGTCAACTTCGATACCTGCTTTTTCAGCATCGATAAGTGCACCGTTTGGAACACGACCGATAGCAACAAGAACAGCATCGTAGCGCTCAGCTTCAGCTGGTGCTTTCTTGCCTTCCATTGAAACGTAGATACCATCTTCTTTCGCTTCAACTGCAGTTACTTTAGTCTCAAGCATTAGCTTGAACTTGTTCTTGATACGCTTAGTGAAGACTTTAACGATGTCTTTATCCGCAGCAGGGATAACTTGGTCGAACATCTCAACTACGTCTACTTTAGAACCTAGAGAGTGGTAAACCGTACCCATTTCAAGACCGATGATACCACCGCCCATGATAAGCAGTTTTTCAGGAACTTCTTTCAGCTCAAGTGCATCCGTAGAATCCCAAATACGTGGGTCTTCATGTGGAATGAAAGGAAGTTTGATTGGGCGAGAACCCGCAGCGATGATTGCGTTATCGAAGTTAACTGTTGTTGCTTCGCCTTCGCCTTCAACTAGGATGCTGTTAGGACCAGTGAACTTACCGAAACCGTTAACAACTGTTACGTTACGCATCTTAGCCATACCGCCAAGACCGCCAGTTAGTTGGTCTACTACTTTTTCTTTCCAGATACGGATTTTGCTGATGTCCGTTTGTGGCTCGCCGAATACAACGCCGTGCTCTGCCATCGCTTTCGCTTCTTCGATTACTTTAGAAACGTGAAGAAGTGCTTTCGATGGAATACAACCAACGTTTAGACATACACCACCAAGAGTGCTGTAACGTTCAACTAGTACTGTTTCTAGACCTAAATCCGCACAACGGAATGCAGCTGAGTAACCAGCAGGACCTGAACCAAGTACAACAACTTGGGCTTTAATTTCTTTGCTCATTGTGACCTCTTGTAGTCATTATCCCTAACAGGCTGAGTAGATGTTCTTAAAATTATTGGGCTTTCAAACAGCCAACATTTTACAGAGATGTTAACAGTGTGAAAGTAGCTTTAAGTTAGCCTGTGAGCTAGACAACACTTCCCTTTAGCTTTATGAGAAAAGCGGGAACTGTTCTCTAAAAATAGTCTTTATATAAAGAATTAAGGTGACCCGAAAGCCACCTTAATAATTACTTTCTCAATTACAGTACTAGACGACGGATGTCAGATAGTGCGCTGTTTAGGAAAGTAATGAAGCGTGCACCTTCAGCACCATCGATCACACGGTGGTCGTATGATAGAGATAGTGGAAGCTGAAGACGTGGCTGGAACTCTTTACCATTCCAAACTGGCTTAATTTCAGACTTAGATACACCTAGGATACCTACTTCTGGAGCATTTACGATTGGCGTAAATGCAGTACCGCCGATGCCACCAAGGCTAGAGATTGTGAAACAACCGCCTTGCATGTCAGCTGCAGTTAGCTTACCAGCACGTGCTTTCTTAGACACAGCCATTAGCTCTTCAGATAGCTCGTAAATGCCTTTCTTGTTCACGTCTTTGAATACAGGAACAACTAGACCGTTTGGAGTATCTACCGCGATACCTACGTTTACGTACTTCTTAAGAATGATGCTTTCGCCATCTTCAGAAAGAGAAGAGTTAAACGCTGGGAACGCTTCTAGCGCTTTAGCAACAGCTTTCATGATGAACACAAGAGGAGTGATCTTCATGCCAGTGTCTTTCTTAGCTTCGATTGCGTTCTGCTCTTTACGGAATGCTTCTAGCTCAGTGATGTCTGCGTTATCCCACTGTGTAACGTGAGGGATCATTACCCAGTTACGGTGTAGGTTTGCACCAGAGATCTTCTTGATCTTAGAAAGCTTCTGAACTTCAGTTTCGCCGAACTTGCTGAAGTCAACTTTTGGCCATGGTAGTAGACCAAGAGCAGAGCCGTCACCGCCTTTGCCAGATGCTGCAGCACCAGACTCTAGACGCTTAAGTGCATCTTTAACGTAAGACTGAACGTCTTCTTTAAGTACACGGCTCTTACGACCAGTACCTTTAACTTTCGCTAGGTTTACACCGAACTCACGAGCTAGACGACGAACAACCGGAGACGCGTGTGCGTACTCACCGTTTTCTTGGAAGTCGTCTGCAGCTGCAGGAGCTGCTGCCGCTGGAGCTTCAGCTTTAGGTGCAGGTGCCGCCGCTGGAGCTGCTGCTTGTGCAGGTGCTGCAACAGGAGCTGGAGCTGCGCCTTCAACTACGAAAGTCATGATTAGAGAGCCAGTTGACACTTTGTCGCCAGCTGCAATCTTGATCTCTTTAACTGTACCAGCGAATGGTGCAGGAACTTCCATTGAAGCTTTGTCGCCTTCAACAGTAATTAGAGATTGCTCTTCTTCTACTGTATCGCCAACCGCTACCATTACTTCAGTAACTTCTACTTCGTCACCGCCGATGTCTGGAACGTTTACTTCTTTTTCAGCTGATGCTGCTGGAGCCGCTGCAACTGGTGCTGCCGCCGCTGGAGCAGGAGCTGCTGCAGGTGCTGAACCAGCAACCTCGAATACCATTACTAGAGAACCAGTAGAAACTGAGTCACCAGAAGCGATCTTGATTTCTTTAACTGTACCAGCGAATGGTGCAGGAACTTCCATTGAAGCCTTGTCACCTTCAACAGTTAGAAGAGATTGCTCTTCTTCTACTGAATCACCGATAGCAACCATGATTTCAGTAACTTCTACTTCGTCGCCACCGATATCTGGAACGTGAACTTCTTTAAGCTCTGCCGCTGCTGCCGCTGCAGGAGCTGCTACTGGAGCTGCCTCTGCTGCTGGAGCAGGTGCAGCTTCAGCTGCACCCTCGGCTTCGAAAATCATGATTAGAGAACCAGTAGAAACTGAATCGCCTTCAGCTACTTTGATTTCTTTAACGATACCTGCTTGAGACGCTGGAACTTCCATAGAAGCTTTGTCGCCTTCAACAGTGATCAGAGACTGTTCTTCTTCAACCTTGTCGCCAACGCTTACAAGAATCTCAGTAACTTCAACCTCATCCGCACCGATGTCAGGTACATTAATTTCGATTGCCATTGCTTATTTACCTTCTAGTTAAGCGCTGTATTAAGCGTATTGTGGGTTTGTTTTTTCAGTGTCGATATCGAATTTAGCAATTGCTTCAACTACTACAGATTTCTCGATATCACCACGTTTAGCCAGTTCAGTTAGAGCTGCAACTACGATGTAGCCAGCGTTAACTTCGAAGTGACGACGTAGGTTTGCACGGCTGTCAGAGCGGCCGAAACCATCAGTACCAAGTACTTTGTATGACTCGCTTGGCATGTAAGCACGTACTTGCTCAGCGTAGTTCTTCATGTAGTCAGTCACTGCGATTGCAGGTTCTTTACCAAGTACAGTTGTGATGTACGGTACTTTCTCTTCAGCTTCTGGGTGAAGCATGTTGTCACGCTCTACCGCTTGGCCGTCACGAGTTAGTTCGTTGAACGACGTTACAGAGAATACGTCAGATGCTACGCCGTACTCTTCGCTTAGAATTTCAGCAGCTTTACGCGCTTCGTTCATGATAGTACCAGAGCTCATTAGTTGAACTTTGCCCTTAGCACCAGCGTGAGATTCAAGCTTGTAGATACCCTTACGGATGCCTTCTTCAGCGCCTTCTGGCATTGCTGGCATCGCGTAGTTCTCGTTCATTACTGTTAGGTAGTAGTAAACGTTCTCTTGCTCAGGGCCGTACATGCGACGGATACCGTCTTGCATGATTACTGCTAGCTCGTAAGCGAATGTTGGATCGTAAGAGATACAGTTCGGGATAGTGTTCGCTTGGATGTGCGAGTGACCATCTTCGTGCTGTAGACCTTCACCGTTCAGTGTTGTACGACCAGCTGTAGCACCTAGTAGGAAGCCGCGAGCTTGTTGGTCACCTGCTAGCCATGCCATGTCACCAATACGTTGGAAACCGAACATAGAGTAGTAGATGTAGAACGGGATCATTGGTAGGTCGTTCGTGCTGTATGAAGTTGCAGCTGCAACCCATGAAGCCATAGAACCTAGCTCGTTGATACCTTCTTGAAGAACTTGACCAGATGTTGCTTCTTTGTAGTAAGAAACGATGCCTTTATCTTCAGGTGTGTATTCTTGACCGTGTGGGTTGTAGATACCAACCTGACGGAATAGACCTTCCATACCGAATGTACGAGCTTCATCACAGATGATAGGAACGATGTTCTTACCGATGTTCTTGTCTTTCAGTAGGATGTTTAGCGTACGTACGTAAGCCATAGTCGTTGAAATTTCACGCTTCTGTGCACCTAGTAGAGGAGCAAACTCTTCTAGCTCTGGTACTTTGAATTCTTGAGTGAATTTTGGCAGACGTGCTGGCGTGTAACCTTGTAGGGCTTTACGACGAGCATGTAGGTATTCGTATTCAGCAGAACCTTCTTCCAGTTTCAGGTAAGGAAGCTCAGACACTTTCTCATCAGAAAGGATGTCTTGTAGGCCTAGACGGTCACGTAGGTATTGTACGTGAGTCATGTCCATCTTCTTAACACCGTGTGCGATGTTCTTACCTTCTGCAGCTTCACCCATGCCGTAACCTTTAACTGTCTTAGCTAGGATTACTGTTGGCTTGCCACCTGTCTCTTTTGCATTGTTGAATGCAGCGAACAGTTTAGAAGAATCGTGACCACCACGCTTCAGTTCGAAGATTTGGTCGTCAGTCATGTCTGCAACTAGTGCAGCTGTTTCTGGGTACTTACCAAAGAAGTGCTCACGTACGTATGCGCCATCTTTAGATTTGAATGTCTGGTAGTCACCATCGATAGTTTCGTTCATTAGTTGAAGAAGCTTACCAGTAGTGTCTTTAGCTAGTAGAGAATCCCAGTTGCTACCCCAGATAACTTTAACAACGTTCCAACCTGCACCTTTGAATAGGCCTTCAAGTTCTTGGATGATGCTACCGTTACCCATTACAGGGCCGTCTAGACGCTGTAGGTTACAGTTGATTAGGAAACATAGGTTGTCTAGTTTCTCACGCGCAGCGAAAGAGATAGCACCACGTGATTCTGGCTCATCCATCTCACCGTCGCCTAGGAAAGCGTATACACGTTGAGCAGAAGTATCTTTAAGACCACGGCCTTCTAGGTACTTAAGGAAACGAGCTTGGTAGATCGCAGAGATCGGACCTAGACCCATAGATACCGTAGGGAACTGCCAGAATTCAGGCATTAGTTTAGGGTGCGGGTAAGAAGGGATACCTTTACCATCAACTTCTTGACGGAAGTTATCTAGCTGCTCTTCAGTTAAACGACCTTCAACGAATGCACGAGAGTAGATACCAGGAGAGGTGTGACCTTGGTAGTAAACTAGATCGCCACCGTCCGTCTCGTTTGGAGCACGGAAGAAGTGGTTGAAACAAACTTCGTAGAAAGCTGCTGCTGACTGGTAAGAAGCCATGTGACCACCTAGGTCTAGGTCTTTCTTAGAAGCACGCAATACGATCATGATTGCGTTCCAGCGAATAATCGAACGAATACGACGCTCAAGAGTTACGTCACCAGGGTAAGCTGGCTCTTGCGCTGCTGGAATTGTGTTGATGTAGTTTGTGTTGATACCTGTAGCCATATCAACGCCATCTAAACGCGCTTTATCTAGAACTTGTTCTAGTAAAAACTGTGCACGTTCTACACCTTCTTCACGTACTACTGACTCAAGAGCTTCTAACCAATCTTGAGTTTCCAGAGCATCAACGTCATGCTTCATGTCAGACATGGCGATCTATCCTTTTTGTTAGTTGGATTCTACTAAACACGTAAAAAGCCGAAGTATTACGGCTATTTACCCTGTTGAATTCGACGTAGAGAACGTTCGCGGCGCGACTCTTCCTTCGTCAAATCCAGCAATGTTTCTTCGATGTAAGCTAAATGAGAGTGTGACATTTCACGCGCCTTCTCAGGCTGGCCAGAAACGATCGCATCTACGATATTAGCTCGATGTATACTCACTTTCTCCACAACGTCTTTACGACGATGCAACAGCTTTAAATTTTCTAAGACGTTTTGTTCGAGTAACGGAGCCAAGCTACGAACAATGTGCAATAACACCACATTGTGCGCTGCCTCTGTTAAAGCAATAAGAAAAGCCATCACCGCTGCAGATTCGGCTTCAATATCACCCTTCTCTTGCGCGCCGTGAATTTTTTCTTGGCAGGCTTGAATACGAGCAAAGTCTTCATCGGTTCCACGCAATGCCGCGAAGTAAGCCGAAATCCCTTCCATCGCATGACGCGATTCCAACAAGTCTAGTTGGGTTTCAGAATGGGATGACAACAAATTAAGCAAAGGATCTGAAAAGCTTTTCCAGATATTTTCGCTAACAAACGTACCTCCACCTTGACGGCGAGTAAGCAAGCGTTTTGCTTCTAAACGTTGTATCGCTTCTCGGATTGAAGGACGAGACACATCGAACTGTTTCGCCAGTTCGCGCTCAGGCGGCAGCTGCTGCCCTGGAGCCAGTGTTCCTTCCACAATCAACCTTTCTAACTCTTGTTCGATTACATCGGAGAGTTTTGGCTGACGAATCCTTTGATAAGCCATAGTTTGTTGTTCTTCTTTTTCTTCGCTGACAATTGGTAATACCAATTTTAAGTTGGGCAGAAATTAACATAATTAAAACGCCACTGTCCAGCGTAAAATTGACCTGCATCATAGAACGCAGTGTGAATTAACCACGATTTAACAAATGAAATTTAAAACAGCAACCAAATTGGTCTTACCATTTACAGCGGTAATACTTTTGGGGAGTACTCGTGCTAGAAAGTTTCAGGATAAAAATGAATTGTTTCAGAAAGATTAGTCCAAGTCGGTCAAAAATCGAACCAAGCGCACATTTGAGGGGAAATTTCTGTTCATAAGCTTTAATATCTGGGTGTTTGATAAGCTCGTCACACTCTTGATTTATTGATACCCATCAACGAACCACTTTCTTTACATTGCAACAACAAAAAATCACAAGTGGTTATGCTAAGCGTTGATTAAGCAAGGCTCTGCAATTGGCAGAGCCATAAATAGGATTAGGGATTAGAAGCGCAATTTGCCTTTAAATTTTGTCCAGTCGAAGACCAACCCAGGGTCTGTTTTGCGTAAAGGTGCTATGTATTGATGCCCAGTGATACGTTCATTAGTGATCTGAGGAAAACTTGAGACCAGTGTTTCCGTTAGCTCAGTCAAGGCTTGATACTGCTGCTCTGTATAGGCAACAAAATCGCTGCCCTCTAATTCAATCCCAATAGAGTAGTCATTACACCTTTCGCGGCCTGCAAAGCTCGATTGGCCTGCATGCCAAGCCCTGTCCAAGAAAGAAACGAACTGCACCACTTCACCATCACGGCGAATCAAGCAGTGAGCCGATACCCCCATTTGATGAATCACTTTGAAAAACGGGTGTTCCGTTGGATCGAGATTACCCGTAAAGAACTGCTCGATATAAGGCCCACCAAATTGCCCCGGTGGCAGGCTAATATTGTGGACCACCAGCAGAGAGATATCATCGACACTCGGCCGAGCGTCAAAATACGGGGAAGGAACATGCCGAGCGTTTTCGTACCATCCTTTGGAGCAGATCGTCATCTTGGTCTCACTTTCTTTTTTTGCTAGCACAGTAGATTGTGACCTTGCCCATGGAGCAGTCACGCTAGCCTCTTTAATTTGAAGTTAAGCAAGAGTATCATTCCATTCCCACTCCCTTTCAAGATTAGATTTGCGATGAAAAACACACATAACAGCCACCAACGCCTTGACTACTTAAAAGAGCAACTGCCTCTCGAGATCACTCGTGCAGTCGCAGAAACAATCAAAGAAGACCTAGGCGGTACGTTAGATCCAGCGGCTGATATTACGGCAAGTCTAATCCCAGCTGACGCGATCAACAGCGCAACCATCATCACTCGTGAACACGGCGTATTCTGTGGTAAAGCATGGGCTGATGAGGTGTTTAAGCAGCTAGGCGGTGAAGTGACTATCGAGTGGAACGTAGAAGATGGCGATAAGGTAGAACCAAACCAAACGCTTTGTACCCTAACTGGTCCAGCACGCGCACTATTGACTGGTGAGCGTAACGCAATGAACTTCATTCAAACGCTATCTGGTTGTGCGACAGCAACCGCTATCTATGCTGACAAAATCAAACACACAGAGTGCCGTCTGCTAGATACTCGTAAAACTATCCCTGGCCTGCGTAGTGCACTAAAATACGCTGTGGCTTGTGGTGGCGGTTTCAACCACCGTATCGGTGTTTTCGATGCCTACCTAATTAAAGAAAACCACATCATCGCATGCGGCGGTATTGAAAAAGCTATCTCAACAGCAAAAGAGCTTAACCCAGGAAAACCTGTTGAAGTGGAAACTGAGAGCCTAGAAGAGCTAGAGCAAGCTATAAACGCGGGTGCAGACATTATCATGCTAGACAACTTCACCACTGACATGATGCGTGAAGCTGTGAAGATCAACGCTGGCCGTGCTGCACTAGAAAACTCTGGTAACGTGACACTAGATACTATCGCTGAGTTCGCTGAAACGGGTGTTGATTACATCTCGGTTGGCGCATTGACCAAGCATCTAAAAGCAATGGATCTATCAATGAGATTCAAAGCGTAATTTACTGAATAGTAAATAGTTTCCCTAAAGGCACTGTTAATGACAGTGCCTTTTTTATTACCTTAATTATCAGTATTTCAAACCGTTATTTAAGTTGATCGCATAAATTTGCGTGCTATATGCAACAGCTATTCAATAAATTCAAAACCACTCGCGACCACACCTGAACACCATTCCACTTCCCCACCTCGACTTCTATTCTCTCTACCATCTTGTGCTTGCACTGAAACAAACTAAAGAATGGAATGAAAAGAATGAATAACAAGAACAAAAGAACAAATCAGAAAGGTTTTACGCTGATTGAATTGATGATTGTGGTTGCGATTATCGGCATTTTGTCTGCCTTTGCTGTACCTGCTTATCAAAACTATACAAAGAAAGCGACTATATCTGAGTTTCCTGTAGCTGCAGCGGCAGTAAAGATGGCAGTTGAGTTATGTGCTCATGAAACAGCTTCAGACGCTACAACATTTAAAACTAGCTGTGTATCGGACAATAACGGTGTCCCAGATGTACTGACATTAAACAATATGGAAATTAAAGCTATCGGAGGCAGTGCTTCAGGAGCGGTAGATGTTCGAATAAAGGCATCAGCTGCTAAAGGGCCAATCAAAACAGGGGAAACCTATGTTATGACAGCAACTTATGGCGCAACAGGTATTACATGGGCTACGGAATGTTATACAGATGCAGCTCTTACCACAACACAAGATACTTATTGCCCATAATGCTCACCAACCTCCCTACAGTTCTCCGTCAGGCTGATTTAATTAGCCTGACTCAAGAGCAAGCCGTGTCGGAACATGTACAAGCTTCAGGTATTTCAACACCTGAAGCTTTACTCGTTCTTGATCTCTTCACGAGCGACTCCTTAGCAAACAATATACAAGCCATCTTCGGCTTACCGTTAGTTCAACTGGGCAACACAGATTATGAATCCTTATGTGACCAATTAGGGCTTCGCGAGCTGATCACCAAATATCGTGCTATCCCGATCTCAGTCTCTAACTCGACGCTCACACTGGCTTCAGCCGACCCGACCGACTTACAAGCGGAAGATGATTTTCGCTTTGCAACCGGGTTGCAGATAGAGCTGGCTGTCGCCAATTACTCAGAACTGGAAGGTGCGATACGCAAGTTGTACGGCCGCTCGATTTCCGGGCAAGACTCCAAGCGCAAAGAGATAACCCAAGATGAACTGGCTAACCTGGTTGAAGTGTCTGACGACGAGCTCGCGTCGATTGAAGACCTTAGCCAAGACGACTCTCCGGTTAGCCGTTTTATCAACCAAATACTGGTCGATGCGGTACGTAAAGGTGCATCAGATATCCATTTTGAACCTTACGAAGAGCACTACCGTGTTCGTCTACGTTGTGACGGTATATTGGTTGAAATTCAGCAACCCGCTTCTCACTTAAGCCGTCGTTTATCCGCACGTTTAAAAATTCTCGCCAAATTAGATATTGCCGAGCGCCGTTTACCTCAAGATGGGCGAATAAAACTGCGCCTGAATGATGAACTTGCGATTGATATGCGCGTCTCCACATTGCCAACTTTATGGGGCGAGAAGATCGTTTTACGGCTACTCGATAGCAGCGCGGCTAATCTCGATATCGACAAGCTTGGCTACAGTGAAGATCAAAAAGCCCTCTACCTTAATGCCCTTAAACGCCCACAGGGGATGATCTTAATGACAGGCCCCACAGGCAGCGGGAAAACAGTCTCCCTGTACACTGGCCTTCGTGTACTGAACACCACAGAGCGTAATATCTCCACCGCAGAAGATCCGGTAGAGATTAACCTGTGTGGCATCAATCAAGTGCAAGTGATGCCGAAAATCGGCTTCGGTTTTGCTGAAGCCCTGCGATCGTTTTTGCGACAAGATCCAGATGTAGTGATGGTGGGTGAGATTCGTGATTTAGAAACCGCAGAGATCGCCATCAAAGCCTCACAAACCGGCCACTTAGTGCTTTCTACGCTCCATACTAACTCTGCGGCTGAAACCGTTACCCGACTCGCTCATATGGGGATTGAGCCCTTTAACTTAGCCTCATCGTTGAGCTTGATCATTGCCCAGCGACTGGCAAGACGCTTGTGCAATCAATGCAAAGTCATTGACGACTCACCAGATATCTTCCTGCGTCACTCCATCCCTAACAGCAAAACCATTTATAGGGCCAACCCACAAGGGTGTAATGAGTGCAATCAAGGCTATTCAGGACGGGTCGGTATTTATGAAGTGATGCCATTCACCGACAAACTCAAAAATAGCCTTATCAGCAAACCGAATGCACTGGAGATTGAAGACCTCGCTCGCCGAGAAGGGATGCGCACACTGCAAGAGTCAGGATTAGACAAGCTACTCGAAGGCACCACCAGCTATCAAGAACTGCAACGTGTTCTGTACTTATAGTCCATTGGAGCTTCAATGATCAGTAAATCTAAGCAATCACAATTAAAAAGCTACCACTGGAAAGGTATCAACAGCTCTGGCAAAAAAGTGTCAGGGCAAACCTTAGCGCTTACTGAATTAGAGGTGCGTGAAAAGCTCAAAGATCAGCATATCCAGATAAAAAAAATCAAAAAGAAAAGCATCTCGGCACTGACGCGTTTAACCCATAGAGTTAAATCTCGGGATATCACCGTATTGACCCGCCAACTTGCGACTATGTTAGCTACAGGTGTCCCGATTGTGCAGGCGATTAAGTTGGTCTCAGATAACCATCGCAAAGCTGAAATGAAATCTATCCTGTCACACATCTGTAAAGGTGTCGAAGCAGGTACACCGATTTCCAAAGCGATGAGAACCGCGAGTCGTCACTTTGATGACCTCTACACCGATTTAGTCGCAACGGGTGAGCTCTCGGGTAACCTCGCGCAAGTATTTGAACGCCTAGCGACCTATCGTGAGAAGAGTGAACAGCTCAAGTCTAAGGTCATCAAAGCGCTCATCTATCCTGCAATGGTGGTTACTGTCGCACTCACAGTCTCTTATTTAATGCTGACCATGGTGATTCCTGAGTTTGAGTCTATGTTTTCGGGCTTTGGTGCCGACCTCCCTTGGTTTACTCAGCAAGTACTTGAGCTTTCTCATTGGATGCAGGCATACAGCTTTTATACGTTTATAGGTGCTGGGTTGGCTGCCTTAATAATCTATCAACTCTGTCAGCGCTCCTACTCGATTCGATTGTCCACTAGCCGCTTAGGGTTAAGGTTTCCAATTCTAGGCGGTGTCATGGCAAAAGCCTCCATTGCCAAGTTCAGTCGCACACTATCAACCAGTTTCGGTTCTGGTATCCCCATTCTCATGAGCCTAAAAACCACAGCCAAAACCGCAGGTAACCTGCACTATGAATCTGCAATCATCGAAGTACATCGCGAAACCGCTGCGGGCATCCCTATGTATATTGCCATGCGAAATACCAACGCCTTTCCTGAGATGATGTTGCAGATGGTGATGATTGGCGAAGAGTCAGGCAACCTTGATGAAATGCTCAACAAAGTCGCCTCGATTTACGAGTTTGAAGTCGACAACACCGTCGATAATTTGGGCAAAATATTAGAACCGCTGATCATTGTGTTTTTAGGATCCGTCGTAGGTGGTCTTGTGGTTGCGATGTACTTACCGATCTTTAATCTTATGAGTGTGTTAGGATAGCAAAAAGCAACTAAACACCCATGAGTAGAAACCTCTACTCATCTTGATTAAGTGGTAAAGGACACTATGGAAGTATTTCACTACTATCCTTGGCTATTCCCGGTATTAGCATTCATTTTTAGTCTTCTGATTGGCAGCTTCCTTAACGTCGTCATACATCGTTTACCTATTATGATGGAACGCGAATGGCAACAAGAGTGCTCGGAGTATTTCTCCCAATATAAAATTCCTGCGCCAGAAGGTAAGTTCAACCTCAGTGTTCCTCGCTCTACTTGCCCTAAATGTAAAACTCAATTAAGAATCGTCGACAATATTCCAGTGTTAAGCTGGTTGTTCTTGAAGGGTAAGTGTCACAGCTGTGCTAATCCAATCAGCGCTCGCTACCCTTTGGTTGAACTGCTGACTGCAATACTGTGTACAGTTGTCGCGAGTCACTTTGGTTTTAGTCTTTACGCTATTGCACTGATATTTTTCACCTTTGCGTTAATTACCGCGACTTTCATCGACCTCGACACCATGCTATTGCCTGACCAAATTACCTTACCGTTAGTTTGGTCTGGTATCGCTTTAGCCTTATTTAATATCAGCCCAGTATCGCTTCAAGACTCTGTAGTCGGCGCCATGGCTGGTTACCTCGCGTTATGGTCCGTCTACTGGCTATTCAAGCTACTGACAGGTAAAGAAGGCATGGGTTACGGTGACTTCAAGTTACTGGCCGCACTTGGTGCATGGCTTGGTTGGCAGCATCTTCCAATGATCATCCTGCTGTCTTCGCTTGTTGGTCTAGTGTTTGGTTTGATTCAGCTACGCTTGAAACAGCAAGGCATTGATAAAGCCTTCCCATTCGGCCCTTACCTTGCGATTGCTGGTTGGGTAAGCTTGATGTGGGGTAACGACATCATGGGTTGGTATTTCACTTCAGTACTAGGAATGTAACCATGGCAATCATTATCGGATTAAGTGGCGGTATCGCCAGTGGTAAAACGACTGTCGCAAACCTATTCAACGAACACTTTGGCATTGATATTGTCGATGCCGATATTGTGGCACGCGA
>AAZW01000048.1 GCA_000169995.1 Vibrionales bacterium SWAT-3
TGTTTCAAAATGTAAACCATCATGAATCTAAACCAATTTGACTCATTATTACCGCCACAAATGGCTGAGCGCGCTGCAGATATTGGCGTAGGTAAAGCAACCAAAGATCCAATCAAATCTTTTCTTCTAGCGATTTCTGCTGGTATCCATATCGGTATTGCGTTTGTGTTCTACACCATCGTAACGACTGGTGCTGGCGATCTGCCATGGGGTATTACTCGCTTGTTGGGCGGCCTAGCATTTAGCTTGGGCTTAATTCTTGTTGTAGTTACTGGCGGTGAACTGTTTACCAGTTCGGTACTAACCTTGGTGGCTCGTGCAAGTGGCAAGATCACTTGGCACACCTTAGTGAAAAACTGGGCGACGGTTTACATTGGAAACCTGATTGGTGCGTTATTGCTGGTGGCTTGTATGCTACTGACGAAGCAATACATGTTTGATCATGGTCAGGTTGGCTTAAACGCGATGGCGATTTCTCAACACAAAATGCACCATGATTTCATTCAAGCGGTCGCGCTTGGCATCATGTGTAATGTGCTGGTGTGTATCGCGGTATGGATGACATTCAGCGGACGCACACTCACTGATAAGATCGCAGTGATGATCCTGCCAGTGGCGATGTTTGTATCAGCAGGCTTTGAGCACTGTATTGCAAACATGTTCCAAGTTCCGCTTGCTATCGGTATTAAGACATTTGCTCCTGCTGAGTTCTGGACCATGACAGGTGCTAACCCTGCCGATTATGTCGACTTAAACATGATCGACTTTCTGATGAATAATCTATTGCCTGTGACATTAGGCAACATCATCGGCGGTGGTATCTTTGTCGGCATGTGGTACTGGTTAATCTACCTGCGTGACTAAGACATAGCGCCACTAGTTATCAGTGAGTAGCCTGAGCTGTTGATGAAGCTCACTTAAACACTCACTTACTTATGACATTAAAAAGACGGTCTGCATTGCAGGCCGTTTTTTATTTGTGGAAAACCATGTCGTTCATGTCCTCAATTACTAAGAAAAGACTCAGCAACAATGATCAGCACATGTGCATATGTCGTTGAAAGTAAGCAAAGATCAATGTGAATGATCTTTTGAAAGGGCGAAGTGGACAAAAAAGGATCTATATTGATTTGGTTATCCACAGATTCTGTGGATAACCTGTCTCAAATTCAGTGAGTAACCAGATCTCAAAAGAGGTGAGAGGTTATTTCGAAGGTTGGATTTGAGCGAGAACTCGCCCCTCTTTAGTAAGTGATGTCTTTATAGATAGGTGTAATGCGAGGGCCAAAGAGCAGCTCATCATCACGAAAATAGCCAACATGATCATCAGTTGATATTTAATTGCGATCATTGGCGAAGCCCCTCCAAGAATTTGTCCTGTCATCATTCCTGGTAGCGTTACTAAGCCGGTCGTAGCCATAGACGCCATAATCGGAGACATCGCTTTCTGGATCGCTGTACGTACAAAAGGTGCAGCTGCGTAGCTTGGTGCCGCTCCTAGGGCGATTGCTGCTTCATATTCTGACCTTTGGGTTTCAAAAGCACCAAACAAGTTCTGCAGTGCCACGATATTACTGCTTAAGCTATTGCCTAATAACATCCCCGCAATGGGAATAAGGTACTGCGCATTAAATAGCGGCGTCGGTTTAATAATGAAAAAGCAGATGAATAGAACAATAGGTACACAAATCACTGCAAGGCTAACGGCTACCGGGGCTAGCAGTAGCTTTCGGGGCAGTTTGGATTTTTCAACAATTGAGCTCGCACCCACTATTATCATGGCGAACAACCATAATAAGTTGACCCATAAGCTATTCAAAGTGAACAGGTACTCCAAGTAAACACCAACTAGAAATAGCTGAACAGCCATGCGAACAATGCTAATAGTGGCCTCTTTACCCAGACCTAATTTCAGCTTGTGATTAATTGCAATAGGCAGGATAAGAAGTGAGCTAAAAAACAGCAACTGCCACCAAGATATGTCTATAACGTCTTGCATAGTGCTTCCTTTTAATTGGATACACATCATATCTGAAAGTGCCAAATGATGCATTTCAGCGCTTCAACAGTGAATTCAAAAAGTACTCAATAAATTAACAATGCGAGTACAAATTATTGGTCGTTTAAGGCATTTTTAGCTACTACTTAGTAGGTAAAACGTTAAAAACAGTTACAATGCGGTTGCATAGATGTTGGCTTTTAACATCTTTGAAATATGCTTAATTCTTCACATTTGTTAATACTTTTTAATATGTTTCTTTAACTGAAAACAACTCTGGATGAGCTCAAAAAAGTATTGATTAGCAAGGGTTATAACGGGAGATTTCATTGAACCCTACTTTGCGTATGGTTTAAAATTTGTTGTTAGATACTCAAGAACTTTAGCCCCCTAGAATGGGCTACTCGAAATTACTAAATACAAAATAGGCAAAATGTATGAGTGATGTTAACAAAATTGAAACTGGCGAAAAACGCTCGCTGGAGTGGAAATCTTTCCTCTTCATTGCAGTGGTTCTCTTTCCAATATTAAGTGTTGCTTTTGTAGGTGGTTACGGCTTCCTAGTTTGGGCATTACAAGTGTTTGTATTCGGACCTCCTGGTGCTCACGGCGGCATGTAATGCCCTCTAGTAACAACAATTTTTAAAATCAATATTTAAGAGAGCTAAACATGAAATCATTTTTAGTTAAATTATGGCGCACTATGACTCGCCCAGCAGTACACATCAGTTTGGGTGTACTAACTATGGGTGGCTTTATCGCCGGTGTTATTTTCTGGGGTGGTTTTAACACCGCTTTAGAAGCAACAAACACAGAAGAATTCTGTATTAGCTGTCACACCATGCGTGACAACGTATACGTAGAGCTACAAGAAACGGTTCACTGGAAAAACACATCTGGTGTACGTGCTACTTGTCCTGACTGTCACGTTCCACATGAATGGACAGCAAAAATCGCTCGTAAGATGCAAGCATCTAAAGAAGTATTCGCTCAAGTATTTGGTGATCTAGACACGCCAGAGAAATTCGAAGCTCGTCGTATTGAATTGGCTAAACACGAGTGGGACCGTTTCTCTTCGAACAAGTCTCTAGAGTGTAAAAACTGCCACAACTACGATTCAATGGATTTCGAGAACATGCGCCCAACAGCGCGTATTCAAATGAAGAACGCAGCAGAACGTGATCAAAGCTGTGTTGACTGTCACAAAGGTATTGCTCACAACCTTCCATTAGATATGGAATCGGCTAGTGGTATCGTTGGTGAGCTTGAGCAAGTTGCTAGTAGCACTTCTTACTCTAACGGTTCAGACGTGATTTCAATTCGTCACCTTCCAATGTATACGGATGAGACTGCAACCGTTGAAGCGGGTCTACTAAGCCCTGCAAGTAAAGTTGCGGTGATCGATGAGAAAGGCGACATGATCAAGATTCAAATCGATGGTTGGCGTAAAGCGAAAGGCTTCGGACGTGTAATCCAAGAAGACTTCGGTATGAACATCTCAACAGCGATCTTGACGAAAGAAGTATCTCAAAGTGACGTAATCACTGTTGGCGAGAAGAAAGAAGATGAGCTAACTGGCCTTCCATGGGAAGAAGTTAACCTAGCACTTTGGATGAAGAAAGAGTCTATGGTTGATAACTTCGATCCAATCTGGAACGCAGCTGGTCAAGCTTACCAATCTAACTGTTCAACTTGTCACTCACAACCAGATGAAGCGCACTTCAGGGCTAACGGTTGGGTAGGCATGCTAGATGGTATGATTGCATTCGTTAACTTCGATACAGATACAGAAGCATTGGTTCTTAAGTATCTACAGAAGCACTCATCAGATTTTTCTGAAGGCCATCACTAATAAGACGTCAATTGGAGTAACACAATGGCAATTACAAGAAGAAGTTTTCTGAAAGGTGTCGCAACGACGAGTGCGGCATCGGTTATCGGTCCAAGCTTATTGGTGTCGGCTTCAGCATCTGCTGCAGAAACAGACGGCACATGGAAAGTCTCTGGTTCTCACTGGGGTGCATTCCGAGCTCGCGTTTACGCGGGTAAAGTACAAGAAATTAAACCTCTAGAAATCGATCAGCATCCAACTGAAATGCTGAAAGGTATCAAGGGTATTATCTACAGCCCATCACGTGTGCGTTACCCAATGGTTCGCCTAGATTGGTTTAAGAAGCATAAATACAGCGCAGATACGCGTGGTAACAACCGCTTTATTCGTGTGACTTGGGATGAGGCACTAGACCTTGTTTACCGCGAACTAGAGCGCGTACAGAAAGATTACGGTCCATGGGCGCTTCACACAGGTCAAACTGGTTGGAGACAAACTGGTCAGTTCCACAGCTGTACTAACCACATGCAACGTGCAATGGCACTTCACGGTTACTCTGTGAAGAAAATCGGTGACTACTCAACAGGTGCCGGTCAAACGATCATGCCTTACGTGCTAGGTTCTACTGAAGTTTACGCACAAGGTACATCTTGGGAACTTATCCTAGAAAACAGTGACAACATTGTTCTTTGGGGTAACGATCCAGTTAAGAACTTGCAAGTAGGTTGGACATGTGAGACTCACGAGTCGTTCGCATACTTAGAACAACTGAAAGAAAAAGTTGCTAAGAAAGAGATCAACGTTGTCTCTGTTGACCCTGTTAAGAACAAAACAGGTCGTTACCTAGAAAACGAGCAAATGTACATCCACCCACAAACTGATGTGGCGTTTATGCTTGGTGTTGCTCACGTTCTTTACAACGAAGGCCTATACGACAAGAAGTTCATCGAAACGTACTGTCTAGGTTTTGACGACTTCATCAAGTACGTTCAGGGTGAAACGAAAGATAAAGTTGAGAAGACTCCTGAGTGGGCTTCTGCTATCTGTGGCGCAAGCGCGGACTCTATCCGTGACTTCGCTAAGATGCTAGTGAACGGTCGTACACAGATTCTTGTTGGTTGGAGTATCCAGCGTCAAGAGCACGGTGAGCAGCCTTACTGGATGTGTGCAGTTATCGCAGCAATGGTTGGTCAAATTGGTCTACCTGGCGGTGGTATCTCTTACGGTCACCACTACTCTGGTATCGGTGTGTCTTCAACTGGTTTCGCTGCTCCGGGTTCTTTCCCGCTGAACATCGACCAAGGTCAGAAGCCTAAGTACACAAACACAGATTACAACGGTTACAGCCGCGTAATCCCAGTTGCTCGTTGGGTTGATAGCTTGCTAGAGCCTGGTAAGAAGATCAAAGCGAATGGCGCAACGGTAACACTGCCTGATATCAAGATGATGGTATTCAGTGGTAACAACCCGTGGCACCACCACCAAGATCGCAACAAGATGCGTAAAGCATTCAAGAGCCTACAAACTGTAGTTGCCGTTGATTTTGCTTGGACTGCAACTTGTCGTCACTCTGACATCGTGCTTCCTGCATGTACTCAGTGGGAACGTAACGATATCGATGGTTACGGCGCATACTCTGGCCGTGGTTTGATCGCGATGCATAAACTAGTGGATCCTCTGTTCCAGTCTAAGACTGACTTCGAGATCATGTCTAGCCTAACTAAACGTTGGGGTCGTTACGACGATTACACGCGTGGTATGGACGAAATGCAGTGGGTTAAATCTCTGTACGACGAATGTCGCGCAGCAAACGAAGGCAGCTTCGAAATGCCTGAGTTCGCTGAGTTCTGGGAAAAAGGTTTCCTAGACTTCGGTAAAGGTAAGCCATGGACTCGTCACGCTTCATTCCGTGAAGATCCAGAGATCAATGCTCTAGGTACACCTTCTGGTTTCATCGAAATCACAAGCCGTACTGTTGGCAACATGGGTTACGAGCACTGTCAGGAACACCCAATGTGGTTCGAGAAATCTGAACGTTCACACGGTGGTCCAGGCTCTGATAAACACCCGTACTGGCTACAATCTTGTCACCCAGACAAGCGTCTTCACTCTCAGATGTGTGAATCTGAAGAGTGGCGTGCGACTTACGCGGTACAAGGCCGTGAGCCAATCTACATCAACCCAACAGATGCTAAGAAGAAAGGCATCAAAGACGGTGACGTAGTACGTGTGTTCAACGACCGTGGTCAACTACTAGCAGGTGCTGTTCTAATGGATAGCTACGCTCCTGGTGTTGTACGTATCGAAGAAGGTGCTTGGTACGGTCCGATCAACGAGAAAGTGGGCGCGCTAGATACATACGGCGATCCAAATACACTAACTCAAGACATCGGTACTTCTGAGCTAGCTCAAGCGACGTCAGCAAACACATGTTTGGTAGACTTCGAGAAGTTCCAAGGCAAACTACCTCCAGTAACTTCATTCGGCGGTCCAATCGAAGTTTCTTAAGTTTCGACTTAAGTTCTGAGATAAACGTTTAAATTAAAGCCCCTGTAAGCACTCTTACAGGGGCTTTTTGTATTTTATCTACTGAGCCTTGTATTTACGGTAAAGGAACTGTGTAGAGCGTTTAGAAGCGTATTGAGGGGGGAGCTAGTAACTGTATAGGTTAGATGGCGTTTACAAATAAGAGCGACGGAGAGCAGTGATTAGAGTGATAAGGGGTTAGAAAGCAAAAAGGTCGATACCAAGTACCGACCTAAATAGAGACCTATCGAGCTGTGAGATTTAAACCTCGAACATAAACCAATATCCGTATGCGCAGATTAATGCGGGTACACTTGAGTACAAGGTCGCGACCAGTGCGGCTTTGGGTGCCATCGCAATGGCAGGGAACAGGGCATCACCATCATTTGAAATTGCATTGCCTACCTGAGCTGAAAGAGGAAGTGCGCCTGAAAGGTAAAGACTAGTTACCAATAATTGTGGTCCACAGCCCGGTAGCAAACCCATCAGGACCCCAGCCAGGGGGAGCATCATTCCCCAGCTTGAGAATAGCGTCGCAAAATCAACATTTGCTATCACAGAACCGAACTCAAAAAACAGAAAAGCAACCACGACCCACGCTGTAACAAAGTTCGTATCCTGCGCTGTTTTTTGTAGTGGATGAGAGCCTAGACATTTTTCGTCTTCACTTACCGCTGATTTGTAGTCTTTAATCTCACGAGTAAGACCTCACAAAAACATTGAGCTAATCAACAAGATAGCGCCAACCCATTCCATCGACATTTCAGGTAAAGCGAGCAGTTGATTGACATCGACTTGAAATGAGCCGAGTAAGGCAACCGCAGCGCCTGGGATAATCAATACTGACCATAAGTAACCTTGCAAATTGATCGCTTTTTTAGAGACGGCTTCTTTGTCTTGTGATTGCGATGAACAGCTTCTAACAGGTTCATCATTCTCAACTTGTTTAGGGCGTAAAAAGTCATCGGCGTGAAATAGATTGATTATTCGACCTGAAGCCGTACCGACGATGACCCCCATCGCCATCATAGCGAGGCCTGTCTTCGGTTCGCTAGCGATAAGAAGAAAGGCCGCATCGCCCATAGTGGACACCAATACAGCGACAACAGCACCGAAACCGAGCTTACCTGAGATAAATTGTGTGGTTACCACGATAGCACCACCACAACCGGGCAGCGCCCCCATCAGAGCGGCAAATACAACTTGGTTAGAACGAGACTGATGGACCAACTTACTGAATACGTTGTCTTTGTTGATGTAGAGAGCCAGCCAGTGATAGACAGCCAGGGTGAGAGCTACATAACAAGACACGGCCCAGAAGGCGTCAGATAAGGTGGTTACCGTAAGCTCTCGCGTAGCCGGTGCTGCAACTAGAGCGGCAAGTGAAATAGGCAAAAGCAGTCGCTTGAAAGAGAGTGAAAACTGAGTGGTTTTCGCAGTGCTACTGCTTGGTAAAAATGAGATTAGTCGATCCATAGGTGTTACTCAAAAATAGGTGTCTAAAGATTAATATATACGAATGATAATAATTATCAATTGCATTATTGGGTTTTTTCTCTATTCTTGAAGTGGGGAAAATCGACGAAACATGACCAAACTAAAAAAATAAGGTAAAGTGTGCCTAATAAAGAGAGGCTCTATAGGTAGAGTCGTAATTGTTAGTGTAATAGGAAGAAACATGATTTTAGTTGTTGGTCACAAAAACCCTGATAGTGACAGTATTTGTAGTGCGTTAGTTGCAACAGAGCTGCTTAAAGCTCGTGGCGAGGAAGCGACACCAATTCGCCAAGGCGAGATCAACCGCGAAACTCAACACATTCTTGAAGTTGCTGGTGCAGAAATGCCAGAACTTCGTACTTCTGTTGCTGGTGAGAAAATCTGGCTAGTAGACTACTCAGATCTAGCACAAGCACCAGACGATGTTGCTGACGCAGAGATCCTAGGCATTGTCGATCACCACCGTCTAGGCGACGTGATGACAGTTAACCCAATGGAAGCTTGGATCTGGCCTGTTGGTTGTACTAACACAGTACTTTTCAACATGTTCAAGATTGAAGGTCACGCTATCTCTCAACAAATCGCTAAGCTAATGATGTCTGCAATCCTTTCAGACACTGTTGGTTTCGCATCTCCAACTTGTACTCAAAAAGACAAAGACGCGGTTGCTGAGCTTGCTGAAATCGCTGGCGTAGAAGACGTTGATGCATTCATCAAAGCACTTCTAATTGCTAAAACAAACATCGAAGGCCTATCTGCTGCACAGCTAGTAGAAAAAGACCTTAAAGGCTACCCATTCAACGGTCGCGATGTTGTTGTAGGTCAAGTTGAACTTGCGACTCTTGAGCAAGTAGATGGCATGATCGAAGCACTTGAAGCGGATCTTGAAGAGCGTTGTGAGAAAGACGGTCTAGCATTCGCAGCTGTAATGCTTACTGATATCACTACAGCTCAAACTCGTCTACTTTACAAAGGTGAGTGGGCTGAGAAATTGGTTAAGCACGAAAAAGACGGCATGCTAATGATGGAAAATACATTAAGCCGTAAGAAGCAAGGCTGGCCTTGGCTACAAGGTGAGCTTGTTTAATCAAGTCACTTAATAATAAACGCCTGCTAACTTAGCAGGCGTTTTTCTTTGAAGTAAGCACTTTTCTTCATCGATAATATTTGCAGTTAAAAGCACTCTGCATAAAATAACTTTAAGCGCAAAGTTACTGACTAAAGTAGGAAATTAAGATGACTACACAGCTAGACGATAAAAGAATCGCTGAAATCAATAAGTATACGGGTGAGCAACGCCTAAAGTACTGTGTGAAAGAAATCGTAGCAAACCGTGAAGTATGGATCTTAACCGATGAGCACGGTTGTGTAATGCTAAACACAGAAGACGAAGACTGTGTTCCTGTATGGCCAAACCAAGAGTTTGCTGAGTCATGGGCGACAGGTGACTGGGCTGAGTGTAAGGCTGAGTCTATCTCATTAAACAAATGGCACAGCCGCTGGACGAACGGTCTAGAAGACGATGAACTTGCTGTGGTTGTATTCCCTAATGAGCAAGAAGAAGGCGTTATCCTGTTCCCTGATGAATTCGACTTCGAGCTGAAGAAACAGGCTGCTAAGCGTTAATCTTCTCGTTACGTCATAAGTTAGCGTTGCCTTCTGTTAGGCAACGCTTTAATTCTGTTTGCTGTTGCAGCGGTCCCCAAGTAACACAACTACTACCTCGCGTACTAATATCCAATCAACTGATACAACGGTGCTTGCTGTGCAGTGTTTGGTGCCCGTTTAAGTACACCCGTCTCTTGATACCTCTTCAAAACTTTTCGCACAATGGGTTTTACTTGTGCTTTAGTCATCCCAGGTTTTAACTCTGGTTCGTAGAGTAATTGAAGTAGCACCACATCTAATGGTGAAAGTAGATCCTCTGGCGTATGATCGTTGAAGATGGAAGGGTAGGCTGTATCTGAATCATTGGGTAGCCCAAGAACTTGTGTGATCTCTTCTACGATACAGGCGACAAGCTTTCCTCGTGACCTAGCCTGATCAACAGGAATAATGATTCCTGCATAGACAATTTCACCTTTTGCGTTAATTCGATAGCCCGCTGTGCAAATAGCACTGTTTAAGTGCTCGGTCGATTTGAGATTGAGTACGCGTTTGGATTCTGAAATCCATTTGCTTTGTCTGGTGTATATCCACTTAACGTTCGCTTCGGACTCTTTACTGACGATTGTTATCGGATGCTGCGTGACTTGAGATAAGTGTTTGATATGCAGTTCTGTGAGCTCTTGATGAAGCTCTTTATCGCCGACACGATGGTCGATCCAAATTTTTATCGGTTGTTGCCATTTGGCGAGTGGCTTATTGCCTGAGGAATATTCGTGTTGCAGTGCGACGTTGTCGAAGGCCGTTTCGACAAACGACTTGTCTAACCAAGTGAGTGGTGTACTTACGGCATTAAAAGAAACAGCAGCAAGCAAAAGGGGAAGCAGTGAAGCGGTTCTTAACATACTTTCCCTCTTACCGAATATAGCCTTGTACCAACTTAGTGGTTTGGTGCTTTGGAGAAATGGCTCTCAACCAGTCTTTGAGTGATTTGGTGAGTTGGGTTGGTCAGCACTTCATCGGTATCCCCACTCTCAACCACATCACCTTCGTGCATCACGATGATCTTGTCAGTGATGTGCTTAACAATACCGAGATGCTGAGATACGTAAACGAATGACACGCCCATTTCTTCCTGCAGCTCCAAGAACAGATTGATTATCTGAGAACGCATTGCCATATCAAGACCATTCAGAGCTTCGTCAGCGACAATGATTGATGGCTGAAGTATCAAGGCACGAGCTAGACAAACCCTTTGTTTCTGGCCCGCAGCAAGCATCTGAGGATAGAAGTAAGCATGTTCCGGCAGAAGGCCTACACGTAAGAGTGTGTCCTTTACACGGCGCATACGGGCTTCTGGTGGCATGTTGGTGTTTCGCTTCAAAGGGCCTTCCAGAATACGACCAATCTGAATACGCGGGTTAAGCGATGTGTTGGGATCTTGGAAGATCATGCGAATCAACTTACAGCGAGTCGAATAGTCTTTGTGTTCCAGCTTTTCACCGTTTACACGAATCTCACCCGCAGTCGGTTCTACCATGCCTGCTAGCATTCTTGCTAATGTCGATTTCCCAGAGCCGTTCTGACCAATGAAACCGATCGTTTGGCCCGCTTCAAGCGTAAAGCTTACCGGCTTAACCGCTTGATGAATCTTCTTACGGAAAAGACCAGAGCGAGTCGTAAAGTCTTTAGATAATTCACTGACTTCTAATAATGCACTCATGATTTCTTTTTCTTCTCCATATTCAGAGGGAAATGACAGTTAAACTTATGGTTTTTGATTCGTTTAGTATGTGGGATTTCCACACACTGTCTTTGCGCGTAAGGACAACGTGGACCCAACCGACAACCAATAGGAAGATGTTGTAGTGGAGGAATCGAGCCTGGTAGCGACTGAAGTTTCTCTTTGTGTGGGATCCAGTCGTTAAAGTCTGGCATCGCTTTCAATAGAGCCACTGTGTATGGGTGCTTTGGTGCATCCAACAGTTTTTGCGTATCCGCAGATTCAACAGATTGACCACAGTACATAACGGTAATTCGAGTCGCCCATTGAGTGATGGTCGTTAAGTCATGGCCGATCAGGATGATGGTCGTGTTATGGAGCTGATTCATTCGGCTCAATAATCGTAAGATCTGAGACTGGGTAATCGGGTCCAAGTCGTTGGTCGGTTCATCGGCAATCAAGACTTTAGGCTTGGCTGCGATCGCCATCGCGATCATCACCTTTTGACACTCACCATCGGTAAGCTCATAAGAGTAGCTGTCCATTAGACGTGAGTGATCTTTGATGCCGACTTTGTGCAACAGAGCGATAGCTTGCTTCTTGCGCCATTTAAATCGTTGCCACCATCGACCTTCAAAGGCGAGTGAGGGAATGGCTTCGATCAGTTGATTGCCCACTTTTTCCGAAGGATCAAGACACGTTGATGGTTCTTGGAAAATCATCGCGATGTCACGAGCAATCACACGTCTGCGCTCTTTCGGTGTTAGTTGAAGCAGGTCAACGTTCCCCAGTCGCATACGGTCAGCAGATACCTTCCAGTTTTCTTTACAAACACCAACGATCGCTTTAGCAACCAAGCTTTTACCTGAGCCTGATTCACCTACTAAACCACGAATTTCCCCTTCATTGAGGGTAATACTCATTCGATCTACCGCTTTAACCATCCCTTGAGGAGTCTCAATTTCGATGGTTAGATGTCGAATATCAAGTAATGGCATTATTCGATTCCTGCATTTAACGCTTGGCGAACACCTTCACCGACGAGGTTAATCACAATCACTGTAAACATAATGGCTAAGCCAGGTAGAGTTACTGTCCATGGTGCGAGATAAATCAGCTCTACAGAATCACCTAGGATAGAGCCCCACTCGGTACTTGGTGCTTGAGCGCCAAGACCAAGGAAACCTAAGGCGGTGATATCAGGAATTGCGACCGATAACGCCAGCGTAATTTCTAGTGCTACTACAGTAAGAATATTTGGAAGAATCGAGTTCCATAGCAGGTAGAAGTCGTTCGCACCATCAAGGCGAGAAGCAAGAATATAGTCTTTCTCTACTTCAGCATGCACGGCAATGTAGACCGAGCGAATAAAGCGTGGAATCAATGCCAAACACAAGGCTAGCAAGATATTGAACTCGCCAAAGCCAAGGAAGGCCACAAAGATGATGGCCAGTAGCAGAGACGGAATCGACATTACTGTATCAAGCAGGTGGTTTAGGGTGCTTGATAGCAAACCACGCGTCATACCGGCAAGTACGCCAATGAGACAGCCGATAACCGCAGCGATAAAGGTAATCACGACCGCAGCGCCAAAGGTAAGTTGGGAGCCAATGATCAAGCGAGAAAGAATATCTCGACCTAAATCATCGGTACCTAAGAAGTATTCAACAGTGCCTGCTGGATCCCAAGATGGCGGTGTTAATAGATGACCAGTTTGCTCTTGCGCATCATGGGGCGCTAACCACGGAGAAGTGATCGTCACCAGAATGATAAGTATCAAACACCACAAGCCGAACATCGCAAGGTTGTTAGAGCGGAAGCTACGCCAGAAGCGCTCAAACTGGGTAGGGATCTGTTCTTCCTGGTAGACGTTATTTGTTAGCATACCATTCCTTCCTTACCAGTGGGTTGACCATAGCGCCTAACAGATCAGACAGTATATTTGCAGTCAAAACCAGAGTTGCTACCACAATTACGCCCGCTTGAATTGAAACGTAATCTTGATTCGATAAAGCGTCCAATAACCAACGACCAATGCCAGGCCAGTTAAAGATAGATTCCGTAATGATCGCAAGCGTTAACATGCTCGAAAGCTGAACACCGACCTTAGGAATAATCGGTGGAATCGCATTTCGTAATACGTGCTGAGTCACGATCTCTCTTGTTGATAGACCTTTAATACGTGCCGCACGGATGTAGTTCTGCGTCATCACTTCAGCCACAGATGCTCGCATTAAACGGATAACCTGAGTCGTTGGTGCTAGTGCTAAAACAAGACACGGCAGCGCCATGTGCTCGATGACACTTTGCAAAGCGTGTGCGCGGTAGCGACCTTCAGCAAAAAAGGCATCGATGATCGCAAAGCCAGTCACGTGTTCAATCTCATAAAGTAGATCGTATCGACCGCCAACAGGGAACATCTCAAAATGCAGAGAGAACACCATGATCATCAATAGTGCGACCCAGAAGATTGGTGCAGAGTAACCTGCCATCGAGGTGAACGAGATAGTGGTGTCGACAAATTTACCTTGTCTCATGCCTGCGATGGTCCCAAAAGGGATGCCAATCAAAAGTGCTAATACGAAGGCAAAGAAACACAGCTCTAATGTGGCTGGGAACACAACCACAAGCTCATCAATGATAGGTGTGCCATGTTTGCTCAAGCCAAAATTCAGCGTCGATAATTCAGTGACGTAGCTTATCCAGCCCGGCCAGAAATCTTGAATCGCCCACGGTGAGGTTTGGTCGAGTCGCAGCAACGAAAAGCCGACCATCGTCAGAATCGCAAGCGTGATCACGAACAAGTTAATACGTCTTAATGTATACCAAAACATCAGTGCACCTCTCTTCTGACTTGATCAAAAGGTTGGGCATTGAACGGGCTCTGTTTAAAGCCAGTTAAAGAACGATCATGTACGCGGAACTGCACTCCGTGAGCCAGAGGGATCACAGGTACCTCCTCATTGAGAATGTTTTGGGCTTGGCGATACAAGTTTACACGGTGCCTTTGTTGGTTGATCTCTAAGGCTAAATCCAGAAGAAAATCAAAGTCTGAATTACACCACATCGATACATTTAGTCCCGCGCGCTCAGAGCTGCATGAGAGCAGAGGGCGCAAGAAGTTATCAGGGTCGCCGGTATTTCCTATCCAGCCTGTTAGTAGGAGGTCTGTTGAGGCGATTGAAGACAGTTGTGTACGGTCGAATCGGTCGTCAGTGTAAAGTTTCAATTCGATGCCGATGTCCGCTAAATTAGCTTGGATAAGTTCCGCCGTTTTACGCGGACTTGGGTTGTAAGCTCTTGGCTCTAGCGGCACCCACATTGAAAGCTCCAATCTCGGCTCTACGCCGGCTTCTTTGAGAAGGGCTATCGCATAGTTTCGATCATAACGCACTTGAACATTGTCTTTCTGATGAGCCCAAGATGTTGGAGGCAG
Source organism: Vibrionales bacterium SWAT-3 (assembly GCA_000169995.1). GTDB lineage: Bacteria > Pseudomonadota > Gammaproteobacteria > Enterobacterales > Vibrionaceae > Vibrio. Next base: position 14,618 of record AAZW01000048.1, read on the forward strand.
CAGCGTATAAGCCTTGGTGCCTGTACCGTAGTACACAGAATCAAGAATATTCTGGCGGTTGATAGCCAAGTTCAGCGCTTTACGTACGCGAGAGTCTCGTAGGGCTGGGTGCTCAGTATTAAGGGCGATGAAAGAGACATTTACCGCTGGTGTCGCGGATATCTGCAGCTCTTCGTGTGCTTGAATGATTGGGATCTGGCTAGAAATTGGTGAGTTCAATACATCACATTCATTGCGCAGCAACTTAGCGAGGGTGCCGGTTCCGCGTTGTGAGGTATCGAAAACCACTTGGTCCATTTGCACATCACCTTTCCAGTAATGCTTGTTCTTTTTAAGACGCACCAAGTCATTGATTTGATATTCATCCAGATAGAATGGACCAGTACCAACCGGCTTTGAGTCGATTTCATTCTTCTCATCAGCAGCCACGAGTTGGTTAGCGTATTCCTTAGAGTGAATCACCGCGTAACTGGTCGCGATGTTATTTAGAAAAGAATTATCTGGGCGACTCAATTGGAATTTAACCGTTAAGTCGTCCACTTCCGTGATATCGACAATCAAATTCTTGAAGTCGATGCCCGCAAACCATGGGTATAGACCGCCGCCCACATAGTGAAAGGGGTTGGAACTATCAATGATACGTTCGAAACTAAAAACCACATCTTGCGCGTTCATAGAACGGGTTGGCGTAAACCAGTCAGTGGTCTGGAACGCTACGTTAGGGCGCAGTTTGAAAGTGTATTCAGTACCTGATTTATCGACAGACCAGCTTGTTGCCAGGTTCTGCTGTGGTCGATAAGTCATAGGATCGAGTGTGAGCAGCGTGTCGAAGATTTGCGGGCTCAGCGATTCTGCTGTAATTCCACTATCAACCAATTGAGGGTTGAAGGTACTAGGATTACCTTGGCCGCAATAAATGAAGCCTTTTTCACGAATTTGATCGTGATTCACACTCTCACCACATCCGGCTAAAAAGCTCAGCGTGCAGATGCTCAGTGATAGTCTTATTAGTGCTTTCATAAAAAGAAATACTTTTCGAAACGAGGCGTTAGAGGTGCCTCAAGATCCGGACAATTTAACATTTTATTTATTCGGCTCCAAATAATAATCCTATGAGTGTGGCTATTTCTCACTGCCTTGTCCGAAAATCGCGTACTTCCTCACCATTCCCCTTAATTGGTTGTAGGTGAGTCCGAGTAATTCGGCGGCTTGTTTTTGGTTGTACTTGCTCTGTTTTAACGCTTGATTGAGCAGCTTGATGTCTTGCTGCTCTTGCCATGCTTTGTAATCAAGGGGCAAAGAAAACGAACCTTCAGAAGAAGTATGGCTGTTGGATGACTCATTGCCAATCTCTTGAGTAGATTCTTGATTCTTATCCCATGCTGGCTTAAATGGGTTAAATACCAAAGATTCAATAGGATATGGGTTCTTGCCATGTTGATAGATGGCACGCTCAATGACGTTTTTGAGTTCTCTGACATTCCCTGGCCAAGAGTATTCCAATAAGGATTCTATGGCCGATGGTGCAAAGCCAACAAACAACTCGAGTTCTAATTCACGGCACATCTTAATGGCGTAGTATTCCGCCAGTAATGTGATGTCCTCTTTGCGTTCACGAAGCGGAGGAATAGTAATGACATCAAAGGCGAGCCTATCTAATAAATCGGCTCTAAATTCGCCTTTAGATGCCATCTCTGGCAGGTCAGCATTAGTTGCACACACCAGCCTTACATTTGCGCTTAGCGCTTTTTGCCCGCCGACACGTTCGTACTGTCCGTATTCAATAACACGCAATAGCTTTTCTTGCACTGCGAGGGGAGTTGTTGCCAGTTCATCAAGAAACAGTGTGCCGCCTTCCGCTCTCTCAAATCGGCCATGGTGACGACCTTTGGAACCGGTAAAGGAGCCTGACTCATGACCAAACAGCTCTGAATCAATCAAGCCTTCGCTTAGTGTTGAACAGTTTAGCGAGATCAAAGGCTGGTCCCAACGCTTTGAGAGGTAATGAAGCCTTTGTGCAATGAGCTCTTTACCAGTACCACGCTCGCCGATGATCAGAATGGGCCTCTCTATTGGAGCCAGTTGAGAAACTTTGTCCAAAACAGAGAGAAAGCTAGGTGATTCACCGATAAGATTCTGCTGCATAGCGGGTCCTTGTAGTAGCTGAGCGCTGGTGGAGGTCATATAGGGCTGTAATGGGGAAAAATACCAATACTTGGTTAAATTCATCATAGCATGGTTCAGTTTAATCGCCATTACATTGTAAGTAACTGATAATTAATGTCTTAAAAGTTGGCACGCTACTTGGGTTACTTATGGTAGGTTTAACAACAAATGTAAATTAGCGAGCAAGTGGTGATGAGTCGCACAACGATTTAAAACGCATTTGCCTTCAATTGTAATTAAGGAGTTCCTCATGGGTATTTTTTCTCGCTTTGCAGATATCGTAAATTCAAACATCAGCGCACTATTAGATAAGGCTGAAGATCCTGAAAAGATGATTCGCCTGATTATCCAAGAGATGGAAGACACGCTAGTTGAAGTGCGCACTAATTCAGCAAAAGCGATAGCAGACAAGAAAGAGCTAGCACGTAAAGTTGAAGCAATCGAAACTCAGATTCTTGATTGGCAGAATAAAGCGACACTGGCACTCACTAAGCAACGCGAAGATTTAGCGAGAGCAGCGCTGATCGAAAAGCAAAAGCTGGAAGACATCATCAAGAGCTTGCACACAGAGCAAACGTTAGTGCATGAAACGATTGAAAAACTGACCAGCGAGATTGGCAAGCTTGAAACTAAGATCGCAGAAACACGTGCTAAGCAACAAGCACTGATGATCCGCAACAACGCAGCAAGCAACCGTCGTGATGTGCAAAAACACCTGCACTCAAGCAAAACGAGTGAAGCAATGGCGAAGTTTGAGCAATTCTCGCGTAAAGTGGATGAATTAGAAGCTGAAGCGGATGTTTACGCGAAGACAGGCAATGCAAAATCGTTAGACCAAGAATTTGCAGAACTACAAGCTCAAGATGAAATTGAAAAAGAGCTAGCGAAACTGAAGCAGCAAGTTGAAAACCGCGATAAATAATTCAGGAGTTGTCTATGTCCACATTTCTAATTGCAGGTCCATTGATTGTCTTTTTGATCTTCGTGGCACCGCTATGGTTATTCTTACATTACCGCAGCAAGAAGAAATCCAGTAATGGGCTATCGGAAACGGATCTTCAACGCCTGCATAAGCTTTCAGCGCAGGCAGAATCGATGCAAGATCGCGTAACAACGCTAGAGAAGATACTGGATGCGGAGTCACCTAACTGGAGACGAAACTATGAGTAGAGATCTGTATCGCGATCCAATTAACGGTAAGTTGTCTGGTGTGTGTGCAGGGTTGGCGAACTATTTCGGCCTTGAAGTTTGGTTGGTTCGCATCATGGTTATCTCTGCTGCACTACTCGGTGGTAGTTTTTTGGTGTTACTGGCGTATATTGCTTTGACATTTATGCTTGAAAAACAACCACCTCAGTATGTCGACCAAATGAAGGCCAAACAAGAGCATACGCTCAAGCAAAAGCCTTGGGAAAAAGGGCAAACTGCAGAGTCGCTATTGAACACTTTAGAGGGTGATTTCCAGAAGTTAGAGACCAGTGTCCGCAACATGGAAGCTTATGTCACCTCAGACACGTTTAAAGTGAACCGCGAATTTAAGAACATGTAGCGGTAAAACCTAAAAAGGATTAGATAACGGTTTAGGAAAATTTATTCCAAGCCGTTATTTTTTTTAATAATTTTCTCTAAATAAATCTTACGCCGACTGGTAAGTTACATGTGATTAATCTATGTTATAAAAATATTTATAGATATGGATGATCACCAATGTATAGAGCCTCCCTTGTCCTATTGACGGCCTTAGCTGGGTTGTCTGGGTGTGGTAAGGAGCTTCCTCCCGTACCTGAACCTGAATCTAGACCCGCCAAACTCTTCACTGTCTCCGTCGGTAACAATGCTTTTGAGCGTAATTTCCCTGCTACAACTGAAGCTGGTGATAGAGCGGTACTCGCATTCCGCGTTCCCGGATTATTGCAGAGCATCGACGTGACCGCAGGTCAGCATGTGTCGAAAGGCGATAAACTCGCCATGCTAAACCCTGATGAATATCAACTGCTAGAGAAGCAAGCAAAGGCGAACTTTCAACTTGCCGATGTTCAGTACCAACGTGCGATCAAACTGCGTAAAGACCGCGTAGTGTCAGAGCAAGATTTCGACCAAGCGAAAGCGAACCACAACTCAGCTCGCGCGATGCTTAATCAAGCGAATGCGAACCTTCGCTACACCACTTTAGTTGCCCCTTATGATGGCACCATTTCAATTATTCCAGCTGAAAACCATGAATACATTGCCGCTAAAGAAGGCGTCATGAATATTCAGACCAATCAGATTCTAAAAGTCGTTTTCTTATTGCCCGACCAACTTATTACGCGCTTTTCTACAGGGTTTGAAACCGATGCAACCATGGTATTTGATGCGTTTCCTGAAAATTCTTATGTACTGACATTCCAAGAAGTCGATACGGAAGCTGACCCTAAAACGGGTTCATATAAAGTCACTATGGTGATGGAAAGACCAACCGATATCGGCATTTTGCCAGGCATGTCAGGTACCGTGAATTTGGTATCGGCTCAAGCCGCTGCAACCAAAATCCCGACTTCTGCCATGATGACCGATGGCGATGATGTTTCGGTGTGGCGTGTAAACAGTGACGGAATTGCAGAGAAAGTCGCGATCGTGATTGATGAAAAGCGTCACATTGTCTCTGGCCTGAACGATGGCGACCGCATCGTAACCTCTGGTGTTAATGGCCTTGAATCCGGCATTAAAGTTCGAGAGTGGATCAAGGAAAGGGGGCTATAACATGAGTGCATTTAAACTAGCGACAGGATTGTCATGTTTAGCTTTGCTGACTGCGTGTGGAGAAAAACCACAAGTCGAAGTCGATAGTACGCCATTGGTTAAAGCGATTGAGATTTCAGTATTAGATTTCAACGACAAATTGTATTTCCCTGCGGTCGCCAATGCGGCGGAAAAAGCACATCTGAGTTTTCGTGTGGCGGGTGAGATATATAGACTCGATGTCAAAGAGGGTGAACGAGTTGAAGCTGGGGATGTGATTGCTGAGCTTGATCCAACGGACTATCAATTAGACGTCGACAATGCCCAAGCTCGATATACTGTGGTGAACAGCCAGTTCAGGCGTTCAAAACCTCTAGTGAAAAAGGGCTTATTGGCTAAGTCTCAGTTTGATGAGATTGCTGCTCAACGTCAGATAGCCTACGCCGAGTTAGAATTGGCGAAGCTTCGCTTGTCTTTTACTAAGCTCAAAGCTCCTGTTGATGGCATCATTTCCCGTGTCAGTGTCGACCAATTTGAGAACATTCAAGTGGGTCAGCAAATTGTGAATATTCACAGCGTTGAGGATGTTGAGGTGGTGATTCAGCTACCTGATCAAATCTACGTCAATCAACCAAGTGAAACCATCCTTGAAAATGTGACGGCCTTGGTGCGAGTTCCAAGCGGTAATGAGTACCCTGCCGGCATTAAAGAGTTCACAACAGAACCCGATCCAAGCACCGGAACCTTTACTGTGACCTTGGCACTACCGATGCCCGAAGACGATCTGATTCTGGATGGTATGGCGGTCGACGTTACCTCACATGGTCGAGATATTGGCTTAGAACTGAAAGCCGGTGTTTTAGTGCCTATAGAGGCGGTATTCAATGCTGACGGCGATGAACTTACTCGTAAGAATTCATTCGTCTGGGTCATTAATGACGACAACACAGTTTCAAAGCAGAAAGTGGTATTAGGTAAAGCCAACCAGAAAACGTTGCAAATAATCAAAGGATTAGAGATGGGGCAACATATAGTTGTAGCGGGCGTATCGCGATTACGAGATGGGATGACAGTGGAAGTATTATCTCAGGAGGCGAACAATGAGTGAAGCAAATAACAAGCCCCAGAATGACGCTCAGCAGGGTGACGACCAGATCACGGGTGTAGCGGCTTACTTTATTCGCAATAAAGTCATCAGTTGGATGCTCTCCTTGATCTTCCTGATTGGTGGTGTGTCTGCCTTCTTTGGTTTGGGGCGTCTAGAAGACCCGGCCTTTACCATCAAAGATGCGATGGTTGTCACCTCTTACCCAGGTGCGACACCGCAGCAAGTGGAAGAGGAAGTAACCTATCCACTAGAGAAAGCAATCCAACAGCTCACCTATGTTGATGAGGTTAACTCTATCTCCAGTCGTGGCCTGTCTCAGGTTACGGTAACGATGAAGAACAACTATGGCCCAGACGATCTGCCGCAGATTTGGGATGAACTTCGTCGAAAAGTGAATGACTTGAAAGTGTCACTGCCGCCTGGTGTGAACGACCCACAAGTCATTGATGATTTTGGTGATGTTTACGGTATTTTGCTCGCGGTAACCGGTGATGGCTACAGCTACAAAGAGTTGTTGGACTATATCGATTATTTAAGGCGTGAGCTGGAACTGGTTGATGGGGTCAGTAAGGTTTCTGTTTCTGGTCAGCAGCAAGAGCAAGTATTCATCGAAATCTCGATGAAACGGATCAGCTCTTTGGGCATCTCGCCAAACACAGTATTTAATCTTTTATCGACTCAAAACATTGTTTCCAGTGCGGGTGCGGTGAGAATCGGTGACGAATACATTCGCATCCATCCTACCGGTGAGTTCCAGAATGTAGAGCAATTGGGTGATTTGATCCTGACCGAAGGTGGCGCCCAAGGTCTTATCTACCTAAAAGATGTGGCAGAGGTAACCCGTGGTTATGTTGAAGTACCGACTAACATCATCGGTTATAACGGCAAGTTAGCACTTAACCTAGGTGTGTCCTTTGCTCAAGGTGTAAACGTGGTTGCGGTGGGTGAGGCGTTTGACCGCAGACTTGCTGAACTAAAATACCAACAGCCGGTTGGCATCGATATTTCAGAGGTTTATAACCAACCTAAAGAAGTAGATAAATCAGTAAGCGGCTTTGTGGTGAGCTTGGGGCAGGCGGTTGCAATCGTAATCGTGGTGCTGTTGTTCTTCATGGGGCTACGCTCCGGTCTATTGATTGGCTTGATACTGTTACTGACCGTGTTTGGTACCTTCATTTTCATGCAGTATTTCAAAATCGACCTACAACGTATCTCACTAGGTGCATTGGTTATCGCACTGGGGATGCTGGTGGATAACGCCATAGTGGTGGTCGAAGGGATATTGATCGGTACGCAGAAGGGGCGAACCCGGATGCAGGCCGCCACTGATATCGTCACTCAGACGAAATGGCCATTGCTGGGTGCAACGGTTATCGCGGTAACGGCATTTGCGCCTATCGGCTTGTCTGAAGACTCGACGGGTGAGTACTGTGGCACCTTGTTCACGGTTCTACTTATCTCGCTAATGTTGAGCTGGTTTACGGCTATCTCAATTACGCCATTCTTTGCCGATATCTTCTTTAAAGGTCAGAAGGTCGATGCAGATAATGAGGGCAAAGATCCGTATAACGGGATGGTTTTTGTTGTCTACAAAAACTTCCTAGAATTCTGTATGAAGCGTGCGTGGCTAACTATGATTGTTCTGGTTATAGGTCTTGGTGCGAGTGTTTACGGTTTTGGTTTCGTAAAACAAGCTTTCTTCCCATCATCGACAACACCTATGTTCCAAGTTGATGTTTGGATGCCGGAAGGGACCGATATTCGAGCAACCAACACCAAGCTTAAAGTGCTTGAAAGCTGGTTAGCGGAACAAGACGAAGTTGAACACATCACGACGACCGCAGGTAAAGGCTTGCAACGTTTCATGCTGACTTACGCACCGGAGAAAAGTTATAGCGCTTACGGCGAGATAACGGTTCGCGTTAAGAGCTACGAAGTGCTTGAAGGGTTAATGAAGCGCTTCCGTGAGCATGTTAACGGTCAGTTCCCTGAGATCGACTACAAGCTAAAACAAATCGAGTTAGGTCCTGGTGGCGGTGCGAAGATAGAAGCTCGTATTGTAGGTTCTGATCCAACGGTATTACGTTCAATCGCAGCACAAGTGATGGATATAATGCGTGCTGATAGCGGAGCGTTTAACGTTCGCCACGACTGGCGTGAAAGAACTAAGGTGCTAGAGCCTCAGTTCAATGAAAGCCAAGCTCGTCGTTACGGTATCACCAAGTCTGATGTTGATGATTTCCTCGCGATGTCTTTCTCTGGTAAGTCGATTGGTGTGTATCGTGATGGTACAACGCTGATGCCAATTGTGGCTCGTTTACCGGAAGATGAGCGTGTTGATATTCGTAACATCGAAGGTATGAAGATTTGGAGCCCTGCGTTAAGTGAATACATCCCACTGCAACAAGTGACTTTAGGTTATGAGTTGGAATGGGAAGATCCACTGATCATCCGTAAGAACCGTAAGCGTATGCTGACGGTAATGGCGGATCCAGACCTACTGGGCGAAGAAACTGCTTCTACGCTACAGAAGCGCCTACAGCCACAAATTGAAGCGATTGAGATGCCACCGGGTTATTCTCTTGAGTGGGGTGGTGAGTATGAGTCGTCTGCGGATGCGCAAGCATCACTATTCACAACCATGCCTCTTGGCTACTTGTTCATGTTCTTGATCACTGTGTTCCTGTTTAACTCAGTAAAAGAGCCTCTGATAGTTTGGTTAACGGTACCACTGGCTTTAATTGGTGTGACGACTGGCTTGCTGGCCTTAAACACCCCATTTGGCTTTATGGCTCTGTTAGGCTTCTTAAGTCTATCCGGGATGCTATTGAAGAACGGTATCGTACTGCTTGACCAAATCGAGATTGAGATGAAGTCAGGTAAGGATCCTTATGTTGCTGTTGTAGATGCTGCACTAAGCCGTGTTCGCCCGGTATGTATGGCAGCGATTACGACGATTCTAGGTATGATTCCTTTGTTGCCTGATATTTTCTTCAAGCCAATGGCTGTTACCATTATGTTTGGTTTGGGTTTTGCGACGGTACTGACGCTTATCGTTGTACCGGTACTGTACCGCCTGTTCCATAAAATTGACGTAGCATAACTCTAATTTACTTTTGAAATAATGCCCCGACTTGGGGCATTATTTTTATGTACGATTACCAAAGTGAGATTATCGAAATGGAAGCGAATACCGTGGAAAGAACCTGTGCATGGGCACTCAAACATGAACTTGAAAGGGAATACCACGATACAGAGTGGGGCGTACCTGTCTACGATGACCAAGTGTTGTTTGAATTCATCACTTTGGAGGGCGCTCAAGCGGGACTTAGCTGGATTACTATATTGAAAAAACGAGAGGGCTATCGTGCTGCGTTTGAGAACTATGATCTCAACAAGCTCGCTGCTTTTAATGAGGACAATGTACCGAACATTATTGAAAACTTCGATGTGGTTAAACATAAGGGCAAGATTGCCTCGGTATATAGCAATGCTCGCGCAGCGCTGGAACTTCAAAAAGAGTTCGGCTCTTTATCGAATGCCTTATGGCAATTTGTCGATAACAAAGTGATCGATAATCAGTGGACAGAGATGTCACAAGTTCCTGCTTCTACTGAGCAATCTAAAGCAATGAGTAAGTTTTTAAAAAAGAGAGGCTTCAAGTTTGTAGGTGAAACAATCTGTTACGCGTTCATGCAAGCTACCGGTATGGTTAATGACCATATGGTGTGTTGTCCTTACAAATAAAAGTGTTATTTAGTGTCGCGAAATAATTGCTCAAAAATTGGAAAATTCACTAGCCATTTATAAACTATTCAATATTATATGCGACCGAGTTTAAAGATAGAAAACGATAGTGAAACAACAAAACTACCAAATATGTGATGCTAGTTATGATCCCTTGCTTAGGCAGTTTGTGCGTGAAGGTGGACACGTAGAAACCATCGCGCCACTTGAAGGTAAGGTATTCCTCTTCTTACTTGAAAACGTTGGCGAGTGCATCGAACGAGGTCTGATATTTGATAGGTGCTGGGGCAATGTGATCGTCTCGGAACAAGCGCTTACCAATGTAATCTCAAAGATCAGAAAGACACTATCTAGGGTAACCTGTGGCTGCGCGACGATCCGCACTGTCAGTAAAACCGGCTATTCCCTTGAAATCGACGAGTCGAAAAAGACAAGCTCAAACACCCAAGCTACGCCGCAAGTAGACCTTGGTGAAGCCGAGTATGCGCCTGTGGCGAGTATGATAGCAAAGCCTGCTATTAAAGAATTGTCGACTGTACAAGCAAATAAACCATCCACGACAAGCCAAGAGCCTGCAGAGAATTCCTCGACTATCATTTCGGACCCTACAACTTCAAATCAAGCGCACAGTTCGATTGCACTTGGGCTATCAAGTATTACTAGCAATAAACACGCTATTAAAGCTGGCTATATAGTCGCACTTATTTGTGTTCTCGTTACCGCGTTCAACCTATTTCAAACTTACTACAAGCCAACGCCTTACTTTATTGATAAGTCGGAATATCGTGATAGTTACACAGACAATACTAACCACTATTTTTTCCATATTGTTCATGGAGATTCCTATTCGCTACCAGTGATAAAGGAAAAGCTGACCAGTGTGATACCTAGTCACTGTAATGTGGATGTGTTTGTTCGTATTTATCCATCTGTCGACCAACCAGAGAGCGATGCTTTGTACATGTTAGTTCAAAGGAAGGATGGCGAGGCTCTCAATTACGGGGCGACGATTTTCAATGTAGAGACGTCTTTTGACTCATTTGCCGCTCATATGGAAAAGAGGAGCTACTTTTGCGATTAATTGGCTTACTCATTTTATTGGCAATAGCTTCGGCGAGCTTTTTTCTAGACCAAAATGCACTAGCGGGCACTCGATGGCATTGTAAAACGCTAAAAACGGATTTCTTATCTCAGGCATATCAACCTTATCAATCGCTTTATGAGCGTATGAGCATTACTTTTCAGTCTGACCAAACTTTTAGCATGAGAGAGTTTGTGACGATCACTGAGAAAGACGGCACCGAAGGCACAATGGAAAACCTTTATTCTGGTTACTATGGCTTGGACGGGGATCATTTGTCGATGAGCATTATTGACGTGAGAATCGCCACTCCGTTTCATGATCCGATCATTAACCAGGAATACAGTGAGTACAAAGGAGTGACCATTGATTACTCGATTTTAGAGCAGGAGCAGTCCCTATATCTGTTTAATGAACACCACTCTGAAATCTTTAATTGGACATGCTACAAGGTTCACTAATCAGCTATTAGGGCTTGCGGGGTTGTACGCTGCTGATACGCAGAACTGAAAAAGGCAGGGTAGTCCTGCCTTTTTAGTCTCGGTAAGCTTGATGCTAAAGATTAAACGAGCGCGTTGTAACGCTCCAATCCAGCCTCTAGATCTGCAATCAAGTCATCAACATCTTCTAAGCCGATATGAACACGAATCAAGGTACCTTCGAAGTTAGGGTTCGCAACGGTTCTTAGGCTATCAAAGCTGCTCGGTTCGTTCGCTAGGATCAAACTCTCAAAGCCACCCCAGGAGTAACCCATACTAAAGTGCGTCATACCGTCAAGTAGCGCTGTGGTCGCTTTTGTATTTGAGTTTTTCAGCACGAAAGAGAACAAGCCATTACCACCGGTAAAGTCTCGCTTAAAGAATTCATGGCCTGGGCAAGACTCCAGAGCAGGGTGACGAACGTGGTCTACTTCAGGTCGAGTTTCTAACCATTTAGCGACTTTCAAGCTACTTTCTGCGTGTTGGCGCAGTCGAACATCAAGGGTACGTATGCCGCGCAGGCCAAGGTAAGCGTCATCTGGTGAAACACATTGGCCCATTAAGTAGCTTTGTTCTCTTAATTGATCCCAGCATTTCTCGTTGGCAACGGCAGTACCTAACATCACATCAGAGTGACCGACGATGTATTTAGTCGACGCTTGAATTGAGATATCAACACCAAAATCAAATGGAGAGAAATTAACACCAGCAGCCCACGTGTTGTCTAACATCACGATGATGTCATGCTCGTGAGCAATGCGTGCGAGTGTTGGGACATCTTGAACTTCCATGGTGATTGAACCCGGAGACTCGGTAAATAACACCTTGGTATTTGGCTTAATAAGCTCTTTGATGCCTTCGCCAATTGTTGGCTCGTAGTAGGTGGTTTCTACGCCCATCTTTTTCATGATGGTGTCACAGAAATCGCGAGTTGGCTCGTAGCAAGTGTCAACCATCAGAATATGGTCGCCTGTTTCTACAAAAGAAAGGATCGCATTCGAGATAGCTGCCGTCCCACAAGGGTAGAGTGCACAGCCTGCGCCGCCTTCCACTTCAACCATCGCATCTTGGAAGGCGAAATGAGTGTTGGTTCCACGACGTCCGTAAAAAAGGGTTTTGTTAGCGCGGTTAATCGTAGCCTTACGCTTTTCTTCTACTGAGTTAAATACGACAGTTGAAGCGCGTTGTACTGGTGGGTTAACAACACCATTGGTCCACTTCTTATCACGACCGGCTGTGATCAGTTTAGTGGTTTTGTTCTCGGACATGCTGTGAATTCCTTATCAATCGGTTATGTCCTATTTAAAACATGCCAAGAGTATTCAAAGCAAGAGCGGAGCGGGGTTTTTTACGCTTTTCTTACGATTTTTAATCTTTCACTCAGTAAAGAGCGAAAGATTAAAATGATCGATGGGGAAACGGTGAGCTATTACAGCTCACCGCTTAAATTACAAAAGAGGATTGAACAGATAGAACAGTCTTTCAAAGAAGCGGTTGCGTAAACTTCTTTGCTCCCATTGCTCTAACTCAACTGAGTGGGATGAATCGATGTAAGATTTCTGCAGTTCAGAGAGGTTCTGAGTGAAATGTACATCATCCACCGCGAGCGTCACTTCAAAGTTGAGCCATAAACTGCGCATGTCGATATTGACCGTTCCAATCAAGCAGAACTCTTCATCAATGACTACCGACTTGGTATGAAGAAGGCCACCATAGAATTCGTAGATCTTAACGCCAGCTTCGAGCAATTCGGTATAGAAAGCGCGAGAGGCCCATTTCACCATTAACGAATCATTGTTATGAGGAATGATGAGTTCGACTTTGACACCGCGTTGAGCCGTCATCTTAAGTGTTTCTAATAAGTCCGCACTCGGTACAAAATAAGGGGTCGTAATACGCACGGTATGGTTAGCCTGATTAATCGCAATAGTCAGAACCTGTAGGATCAAATACTCCGGCATACCTGGGCCCGACGGTACCACTTGTACGGGATGATGCGTCACCGCTTCTTCTACTGAACATTCAGGCAGTTCAGGTAGAATGCGGTCTCCGGTTTCTACTTCCCAGTCCCAACCATGGATTGCAGAGAGTACGTTGACGGTTGGACCTGTCACACGGACCATGACATCAATCCACTGACCGACTCCTGAGCTTTGTTTGAAATGAGCAGGGTCGACCATGTTCATCGAGCCTGTGTAGGCAATAGTCTCATCTATCACGATGATCTTACGGTGCTGCCTTAGATCAAGGCGTCGCAAGAAAATACGCCAAGGGCTTACTTCCAGCGCTTGTACAACCTGCACACCGGCATCTTCCATCATTGGTAGCCAATGGCTTTTGAAAAAGCGTGGACTACCCGCTGAATCGAGCAAAACTTTAACATCTACGCCACGTTTTGCTGCGCGAATCAGAGCAGAGGCAACCGAGTCTGTTAGGCCTCCTGGGTGCCAAATATAGAAAACCATCTTAATACTGGTTTGGGCATTTTCTATATCTTCAACAATTGCGTGTAGGATCTCGTTTGGTGAAGATTGTAGGGATAGAGTGTTTCCACTGAGCGCAGGAATGCCCATTCGATTGTTACAAAGCTCGTCAATCTTATGGATAGGTGAGCCGACTTTCCCTGGTTGGTGAAGTTGGCAATCGTTCAATTGACGGAACCAATCACCAAAGGGAGTAAACATGCGATGTGCACGTTCAGCCCTTTTTCTACCGAGGTTCAGCTCGCCAAAAAGGAAGTAACAAGCCACACCTACAATTGGAATAATGTAGATAACCATTAGCCAAGCGAGAGAAACGCTGACAGAGCGTCGTTTTAGTACAACACGCAGTGTTACACCGGCTACAAGGACCCAGTACAAAGCGACAGAGGCTAAAGTTAAAAAATGGTAGAGCTTTTCCACATTGAATACTCGAAAAAAGAGACACTTAGATAGTAATGCTATTTTGTGGATATGGGAATTTAAGGAATCAACTATTTACAAATTAGAGCAAAAGCTGTAAACAGGTTATAGTTGTTAAGTTTTGGTTAACTTAAGACGAAAACGATTGTTTTGTATGAAAAGGCGGCATTTAACCATAAAAATTTACATTGGTAACGAAATATGTACGGTTCGGACTTCCAATTTTATTCTTAAACTGGTTTACTTGCTATACAAAGAGCGTCAATCAAATCTTCTAAGTGTGTAAAGTCGTTTTTACACCTTATCTTTTAAAGACGCCACCCAAAGCAAAACACAACATCACACAACACAAATTTTGGAGTAAACGTGGCTACTAGTAATACAACCACAACACCCCGTGATACCTGGGGTTCGAAGTTAGGATTCGTAATGGCTGCAGCAGGTTCTGCTGTTGGTTTAGGTAACATTTGGAAATTCCCATACACAGCAGGCGAGAGTGGCGGTGGTGCATTCGTTGCAATTTACCTGTTTTTCGTAATTTTCATCGGTTTCAGTGTAATGCTGACTGAATTTGCTATTGGCCGTCATACGCAAAAATCAGCAGTAGGTGCATTCAAATCAACTGACCGTCGTTGGACGTTCGCTGGTGTTATTGGCGTAGTAAGTGGTCTACTTATCATGGGTTTCTACCCTGTAGTAGGTGGCTGGTCTATCGCATACATCGGTAAGATTGCTGGTGGTCTTCTAGACGCACCTGAAGCAATCGGTGACAGCTTCGGTGGTTTCATCTCTAACCCAGTTCAACCACTAATGTGGATGGGTCTATACCTACTTCTTAACGTTGTTATCGTTATGAAAGGTATCTCGGGCGGTATCGAGAAAGCGGGTAAGGTTCTAATGCCACTGCTATTCCTGATCCTTATCGTGGTATCGATCAAAGGTCTGACTCTTCCAGGTTCTATGGCTGGTCTTGAGTTCCTATTCAGCCCTGACTTCTCTAAGGTAGACAGCAACGTAATTCTAGCTGCACTTGGCCAAGCATTCTTCTCACTATCTCTAGGTATGGGTTGTATGCTGACTTACGGTTCTTACCTTAAGAAGAAAGAAAACCTAGTTCAAACTACTGCTATGGTTACAGCAATGGATACAGGTGTTGCTATCCTAGCTGGTGTTGCAATGTTCCCAGCGATGTTCGCATTCGGTATGGAACCAGCAGCAGGTCCTGGTCTAGTATTCGTTGTTGTTCCTCAGCTATTTGCTGAAATGGGCGGCGTAATTGGTCTTCTATTCGCACTTATGTTCTTCATCGGTCTAAGTGTTGCAGCTCTAACATCTTCTGTTTCTCTACTAGAGGTTGTGGTTTCTTACCTAATCGACGAGAAAGGCATGAAGCGTGTAACTGCAGTACTGTCTGCAAGTGTTGTAATGGCTGCACTATGTATCTTCGCTTCTCTATCTCTAGGTGGCGTTGGTCCAACACTATTCGACACAGGCGCATTTGATATCTTCGACCTACTAACAGATAAGATCTTCCTAGCTGTTGGCGGTATGTTGGTATGTATCTTCGCTGGTTGGAGACTAAACCGTGCAGACCTTGAGAAAGAAATCACTAACGATGGTGAAGTATCTTTCCCACTATTCGGTCTATGGTACGCACTAGTTAAGTACATCATCCCAGTAGCTATCGCAATCGTTGCGTTCATGGGTATCTCTTCTGGCTTCGACAGCGGTAAAGGTGCAATCATGCTACTAGGTATTGGTATTATCGCTGGCTCTGCGCTTATCTCTAAGAAGCTTTAATCGCAAGCTAAGTAAATAACGAAAAAACGGGAGCAATGGCTCCCGTTTTTTTTATGTCTGTAACTTAATAATCGATAAAAAATAATTACTGGTATTCACTAAAGTTATCCGTCTGGTAGACGATATATAAGATGTTGAGGCTGTATAAGCCGTCGTTTATTTAGGTAGGTGTTGTGTGAAATTATCTGTAAGAAAAAAGCTTTATGCTGGGTTTGGCTCAATTTTGGCGGTGCTTGTTACCTTAGTTACCATCGTCTGGTTTGAAGTCATTGATGCCCATAAAAGCGCAGATGAAATTAGAATGGACGATGTTCCGGGTACTGTTACCTACCTTGTACTGATTGATGAAGCGGGTGATGTATACCGAGATGCGCTGGGTGCAATTACACTGGTTGATAACGCACTGAATGACTATCGCACTAATAAGAGTGAGTTCGCTCAGGCTATTGAACAGGCAAAACGTTTGGAAAGCAGAGGCTCTGAAGATTACCGTCGTGTTCAACGTATTGAAGAGTTAATGGGGCGCTTCACCCAAGAGTTTGAATCTAAGCTTGTACCCAAGATCAATGACGAATCAGCACTGCTATCAAACATGCAGCAGCTTCGATCTTTGTATGAGGCAAATCTTATCCCAATTGAAAACTTGTTGGATCAAGCATCGGCAAGTGAAAGGGCGGATACAGAACAGTCGCTACTCACGCTAACTGATACATTTACCACCATTGAACGCACTATTATGATTTTGTCTGCAATTGCAATCGTGTTTGGTTGTGTGATTGCGTATGTGTTGTCTAGCTCGATTACTCACCGCCTGACTCGCGTTGAACAAGTAGCACGACGCGTGGCAAATGGTGATTTAACTGCTGGTGATATTGTGGATGAGTCTGGTGATGAGTTGGCAGATTTAGCGACGTCGATCAACCAGATGCAAAAATCATTGGTCGACCTACTGGGGTCTATCTCTTCTGTGACTCATGAAGTGCAATCTGTTACTGGTGAGCTATCTTCTATTAGCCAAGACATCGTAACGGGCGCTTCTGCTCAAGCTGACAAAGCGAACTTGATTGCAACGGCTGCTGAAGAGTTAAGCTTGACCATTTCAGAAGTGGCGCAGCAGGGCACGTCTACGTATGAAGAAGCGCGACGCTCTGAAACGTCTGCTGAAGATGGCCGTAACGTGATTGTCGAAATGGTGGCGAGTATCCAACAGGTGTCGACTCAAATGAGCGATATGTCTCTGCAAATGAATACTTTGGGTTCACATGGTGAGCAGATTGGTAGCGTTATCAAAGTTATCGAAGACATTGCTGAGCAAACTAACCTGTTAGCGTTGAATGCGGCGATTGAGGCGGCACGTGCGGGCGAATTCGGTCGTGGTTTTGCTGTGGTTGCCGATGAAGTGCGAGCGCTAGCTGAGAGAACAACCAAAGCGACACAAGAAGTGTCTGGAATCATTCAATCGATTCAGTCAGGTACTCAAGAAGCGGTGACTTATACCCAAGATAACTGCCGTTTGGTCGAAATTGGTGTTGAGCAAAGCTCTGGTGCTGTTTCTGCCCTAGAAGCGATTGTAAGCGGTGCAGGCAATGTACAAAGCATGGTTAACTCTATTGCGACCGCAGCAGAAGAGCAGACAGCTGTGACCAAAGAAATTGCTGCAGATATCACGGCAATCAGCGATATCTCTGAGCAATCTTTGCAACTGGCAACGCGTAGCTCAGAAAATACTTCAGGTCTGAACGGGAAGGTTGCAGAGCTAGAAGCCTTGGTCGGTAAGTTCAAGCTCGCTTAGTTTCTATTTTTAGGGGTTAAAACCTCCCCTTAAATGCAGACAACGAGAAACAAGCCCAGCGATTCAATCTTTATTGAGTGAGTTGGGCTTTTTCGTTGCTGGAATCTGGATTCAGACACGGTATACTCCACCCTCTATAACGGAGCTAGCCTTTACATGTTCGATATTCTTCTCAATCACTCTGATTTTTTACTCATCAATAAACACCCTGGAATCAGTGTCCACAAAGACGATGGTGATACCATGCTGCTTCAAGAAGTGGCTAAGGCAATCAATGAGCCTAAGCTATATCTCGTTCATCGTCTTGATAAAATGACTTCAGGTATTCTGTTATTAGCCAAGAGTGCATCGGCGGCTAGTGAGCTTTCACAACTATTTGCTAAGCGCGAAGTGGAGAAGTTCTACTTGGCGATTGGCTCTAAGAAGCCGAAGAAAAAGCAGGGTTTGATTTCTGGGGATATGGAGCGTTCACGACGCTCTAGCTGGAAACTCTTAACAACCAAAGAAAACCCAGCGATAACTCAATTTCTATCAGCATCGGCTGAACCTGGTGAGCGACTTCTTTTATGTAAACCCTTTACAGGGCGCACGCACCAGATCCGCGTGGCGATGAAGTCGATAGGCTCAGCCATCGTTGGTGACCCAATTTATAATCCATCGAGTGAGGCTGACAGAGGTTATCTGCATGCCTTCGCGATTCGATTTACTTATCAATCACAAGCCTACCAATTTGTCTGTGACCCAAGGAGCCTAGACTCTTTAGGCGAGAAGTGGCACCAAGAAACCGTATCTAACGGTTTGGACGGTTGGCTTGAACCTTGGTCATTAAGTTGGCCAAAGCTAAATACTAAGTGAGTGAAATAATGGAAGCATCTGCTTTACCTGTATTTTTTGAACATATCGAACAACAGCTAAACGAAGTACCTAACGAGCTACGTCGTATTTTTCATGGTCGTGGTAAGTTTTGGCCAGGCCTAGAACAGATCACATGTGATTGGGTCGATGGCCAATTATTGGTGAACGTGTTTAAAGAGGTTGATGACGCGTTTTTGTCATCGCTTAAAGACGGTTTGCTAGCGCTGACCAGCAAAGACATTTGGCAAACCAAGCAAGGTACAAGCATCGTGCTTCAACACCGTTATGCTGACGGCGCACCTTCGGAAGTACTGTGGGGTGAGCTTAACGACTCTCCAGTGGTTGTTGAGCATGGTCTTAAGTATCAGCTAGACATTGGTCGTAACCAGAATTTTGGTCTGTTCCTAGACATGCGCAATGGTCGTCAATGGGTGCAAGATAATGCCAAGAGTAAGAATGTTCTTAACTTGTTCGCATACACTTGTGGCTTCTCTGTGGCAGCCATTGCGGGTGGCGCTCGTCAATGTTTGAACGTTGATATGTCACGTGGCTCACTGAACAAAGGCCGTGATAACCACCGTTTGAATGAGCATGACATGCGCTCGGTGAATTTCCTTGGTTACGATATCTTTAAGTCGTGGGGAAAAATCAAGAAGGGCGGTCCTTATGAGTTGGTTATCATCGACCCACCTTCGTTCCAAAAAGGCAGCTTCGCATTAACTAAAGACTACAAAAAGATCTTACGTCGTTTGCCAGAGCTTCTAACGGAAGGGGGTGAAGTGATCGCGTGTGTGAACTCACCAGCAGTGTCACCTAACTTCCTTATCGAGACGATGGCAGAAGAAGCGCCAAACGTTGAGTTTATTGAACGCTTAGATAACCCACCTGAGTTTGTGGATGTCGACCTTGATTCAAGCCTCAAAGTACTGAGATTTAGAATTAACACGTCTGCTGATGCTTAATTGAACGTCAGCACTAGAAAAGAAAACGCCACTCATATTGAGTGGCGTTTTTGTATCTTGTTTGTGTCGTTTGTTAGACCGCTAACTCTCTTGCTGAGTCTTAAGAGTTTGGAACCCAAAATAGATACGCATAAATGTGGTGAGCCAACATGCTGCACCAAAGGTATAGGCGATAACAGCAAAGTGTTGTGGCCAAATACAAAAGGCAATGAAACAGGCGATGGTCTCTGTCCCTTCGGTTAGGCCAGACATGTAGTAGAGAGACTTGTGCTTGTACACTGGATTCTCAATACCTCGTTTGCCCGCCATGACTGCAAACGCCAAAAAGCTACTGCCTGTGCCGATAAAAGAGAAGATCAAAAATGCACCGGCTATGGCGTTGTGTTCTGGATTGGCAATCACAAAACCAAAAGGGATCAGTGAATAGAAAAGGAAATCTAGACTGATATCGAGGAAGCCACCCGCATCACTGATGCCTTGGATTCGGGCCAAGGCGCCATCAAGCCCATCACAAACTCTGTTGAAAATGATGAAACCTAACGCCCACTCATATTGCTCAAACGCCAACGCCGGAAACGCTAAACAGCCGACCAAAAAACCAAATAGGGTGGTTTGATTAGCGGTAATACCGACTCGATTGAGTACTTTGGCAGACTGGTTTAATGGCCATTTGATGACCTTTATAGAGTACTTATCCAGCATGGTTACTTCTCCATGGCCAAGAGAGTACTTGAGCCCCTTGTGGCACATCTGCTTCGTCGTGCGTCACCATCAGGGTTGGGATATTGGCTTTGGTTAATTGTTCAAAGACCCAGTCTCGAAATTGTGTTCTGAGCTCTTGGTCTAACTTACTGAACGGTTCATCAAGTAGAGCCAATTTAGGTTTCGCCAGTAACATACGAGTTAAACTGATTCTTGCTCGTTGACCACCAGAAATCTGATCAGGAAAAGACTCTGCTAAGTGTGTCAGTTCAATGTCTTTTAACGCTGCCATGGCTTGCTGTTGGCGAGCAGAGCCTTTAACCGAATTAGGTAGTGAGAATGCCAAGTTTTCCCATACTTTTAGGTGAGGGAACAATAGATCATCTTGAAAAAGAATACCGACCTCACGTTGATGTGATGGGAGCTCATCCAGATGAATGTCATTCAAAACAACACTTCCAGAGTACGAAAACTCTTCATTCAAGTGACCAGCAATCGCATCCAGTAAGGTCGACTTTCCGCAGCCACTCGGGCCCATCAACGCCAGTATTTGGCCTGATTCTAATGTTACGTTTAGCGCTGAGAACAGCGAATCCCCATCGGTTTTACGGATGGCGAGGTCGTTGAGGTACAGACTCATTACTTAAGAAACCTTTGAAAGTAAGACGGCGATATCTGAGTTGAAGTCGGCTGACTAATATCGCTAAAGAGAAAAAGAACAGAGGCAATAAGGCCTGCCAAATGGCATAGATTGCGGTCACTCTGCGGTCGAAGCCGCTCGTTAGGGCGACAGCTTCTGTAGTTATGGTGCTAATACGCCCTGCGCCTAGCATCAATGTTGGTAAGTATTGAGCCAAACTCACGCTGATACCAACGGCCCACGCAAAGGCAATGGCAGGTAATAAGATAGGCAGTTTGATGGAGTACCAACTTTGAAATGGTGATTTGCCCAAGCTGAGTGATGCTTTAATGAGCCCATCGTTGAAGCTTTTCCATGGTCCATCTAAAGATAAATAGACAAATGGGAAGGCGAAAAATACGTGTGCCCAAATCACCCAGAATTCATAGGCGTTGCTTCCTACATAGAGCGTGGTGACCTGCAGACCAAACAATACGGATAGCTGTGGGATCAACATCGGAATCGCGATAACAAAACCAGGCACTTGCCACTTGTATTTGATTCGGTACTCATGAGCAATCAGTGCAAGGACTAGCGCAACAGAAGCAGCGATCAGACCAATCCATAAGCTTTGACCAAAGGTACTCATGATGCCATCCCATTCAAACTCCCAAAAGCGCATGCTGTAGCGACTCGGAAGTAAGTCAGGGAAGCGCCAACGTTGAGCCACGCTCCAAATCATCATCAAAGGCATGATTGCGAGTGATAGTGCTGCCAAAGCTGTGAATACGGTTTTTCCTGGTAGTTTAATGCCTGTTCGCCCCGAATATTGCCAAGCTCTAAAGAACTTCAGCACAGACCATTCAATAAAGCGGGCTAAGGCGATGATCAACGACGCTAACCCGAACAAAACAATCGCGCCAGCCGCAGCTCTTGGTAGTAGGTTCAGATCGGGATCGTTGAACCATTGCCATACCAAAACGGCAAAAGTAGGCGGGTTAGTTGGACCAATGATTAGTGCAATATCGACAACTGATACGCTGTAGGCGAGCACCGCAAGCATTGGGAAGCGAAGCTTGGTGAACCATTGTGGAAAAATGCACTTCCACCATATCTGCGAGCGACTATAGCCCAATGAAGCACTCACCTTAGTAATACGCTCTATATCAATTTGCTGAAGTATCGATATGCTCATCAGCAATAAGAAAGGTACTTCTTTGAGTGCCAACATAATGATCAAGCCAAACGCATACGGATCTTTTACGAGCAGCGCTAACTCGGAACTGGTCGCGGATTCACCCAGCAAATGGTGTACAGCTCTCGCTCCGAGACCTGTCGGGCTAAATAGAAAAGCAAAGCCAATAGCGAAAGCCACATGGGGAATAGCCAGCATAGGTGAAAGGGTCAGTTCGATCTTTCTCCAGAACCGGTTTCCCCACGAAGCTTGGAGAATACAAAAGGTAAGAAAGCATGCGATGTAGCTGCTCGCAATCGCAGAACCAAGACTCAAACCAATAGAGTGCCAAGCGCCTTCCCATTGAAATACTTGGCTAAAACCGTTGAGAGAGGGCTCCATCAACCCTAGGGGCGGGATATAACTGAGTGACGAAGCCACTACTCCCGCTACCCCAGGAATTGTTGGGATAATGCATACCACTATAACGACAAAATATAGAGCACGTAGCATCGAGCTTAGTTACCGTATCGTTTTAGCCACTCTTTCTCGAGTGCGTTTTGCCAGCTTGGGTGTGGTTCATCAATCGATTTAAATTGCTGAGTATTCTTAGCGCTACCTGTTAGGTACTTACTGCTCAATACTGAAGGGTCCCCCCAAACATTCAGGTCACCTTTGCGCGATTGTGCTTCTGGGCTTAACAAGAAGTTGATGGTCACTTGTGCGCCTGCGGTAGCATTTGCATTCCAAGGGATCGCAAGGAAGTGGATGTTTGATAAAGCACCGTTTTCCAACGCATAGGCTTTGGTTGTTTCTGCTAAACGACCACTTGATTGGGCTGAATACACAGAGTTTGGATTGAACGTAATCGCGAGGTCGAGTTGTCCGTCATCCAAAAGCTGAATACTTTCTGATGTGCCTGCCGGGAATTGTTTACCACCGCGCCATGCAACTTTGTGGAATTTATCTAAGTACGCCCATAATGGTGCAGTGATCGCTTGGAAGTTCTCTTCTGAAACAGGCTTAGCGAGTTCTGGGCTATTGTTGGTTAGTTCAATCAGTAAAGACTTAATAAAGCTAGTGCCATGAAATTCTGGTGGGCGAGGGTAGCTTAAGCGGTTAGGGAATGCCTGAGCGTAGCTCAACATCTCTGAAAACGATTGTGGTGGATTATGCAGTGTTTCTTGGTCGTGAATAAACACCAATTGCCCCACGCCCCAAGGTGCTTCTAAACCTTCCGTTGGTTCAGAAAAGTCGACATCAATGGGTAAAGACTTATCGACGTACTTCCAGTTAGGGAGGGATTCTGTGAATGGGCCAAACAACAGTTTGTTGTCTTTCATCGAACGGAAGTTCTCGCCGTTGATCCAAACGATATCGACACTGCCTTCGCTATTCTTACCCGCGGCCTTCTCCGCAAGTAGGCGAGTCGCTGTTTCAGCGATATCTGTGACTTTTACATGTTTTAACGTTACGCCATAGTCACTTTGTAACTTCTTGCCTGCCCATTGTAGGTAACGGTTGATCTCTTGGCTTCCGCCCCAAGCGTGAAAGTAGACAGTTTGTCCTTCTGCCTGCTGTTCTATTTGATTCCAGCTATCGGTGGATGTTGCTTCATCAGCATAAATGGTTGCGCTGTAGGCAACGGTTGCCATGATTCCTAACGTACTTACTATCTTGTTCATAAACTTTTCCATTTGGTAGTGAACGGGCAAGAGCATTGTGTTTTCGAACTCCCTAGGGCGTGTTGACCTTTCGTGGCTAACGAAAGATCAACATGGCTTAATAGTTATTCTATCTGTTTCTCAAATAAATTCTAATTCAACAGTAAATTCAATCAATTACTTGAGAGGACGCCGGAAGTTCTCGGTTGAATTTTGTTCAATGTGCAGTTATCTATATAACTCAACAGACTTTGGGCTTTTGCCATCCTAGCAACAGACCGTTAAAGCTGTGAATTAATTGCATCTAAATGAGGTTTTTTTATGATTTATCGAAGCTTGGCACGAAAAGTTGGTGTGAAGAGTCGTTTTGAGTAGATTGAACTTTGAAGCAGGCAATAAAAAAGGAGCCATGAAGGCTCCTTTTCGGTATTTGATGTCGATGACAGATTAGTTTACCCAGTCACGAATTGTGTACGTTAGCGTGTGTACATCGTTTT
>AAZW01000047.1 GCA_000169995.1 Vibrionales bacterium SWAT-3
GCTGTAGAGTGTGCAGTAGTGCTTAACGGTACTGCTTTAAGAGTAGAGCTATGACCGCTTTTCTTTGTTCGACGGTTTTTTCTGCTCCAACTCTCCAACTTTTTAGAACGGCATTCTCGGTTCGCAAGTAGAGCAACTCCTCTTTTAGCTCCTCAAGCGTCATTTCATCATCAGGCTTAGTGGTACGTTGAGGGTGCTGTTTCATTGGAGGTCTTCCTTTCTGGCGCATTTTGAGCCCTTTGATACCGAGCTCATTAAATCTTTTGAGCCAGACAGAGAGTATCCCAGGGGATGAGAGGTTTAATATTGCGCTAGTGTGCGTGAGAGACCAATCATTCGTCCACATTAAATTCAATGCTTTTCGTTTTTCCTGAGCAGTAGCAGCATGCTTAGTTGGTAAAAATGAGTTAGCACCATGGATGGCAAAGACTTGAGCCCAATACCGTATCTGTCTTGAAGAAATTGAATATTGTTTTGCTAAGTAGAGAGATGATGTGCCATCTAAGTATTGCTTAGCAATGATACATTTTAGCTCTCGGTTATATTTGGACATAAAAAGACCCCCAATAATTGGTGTCCAACTATTGGGGGTCAGTTCATGATGTTGGCTTTGTTGTTTCTGGCGAAGCTAACTAAGCGTCAGCATTCTTTAAGTTCTGTTTATCTACGTCGTTTACGCTTCAAAGTTTGTTAGGCGTGAGTGCAGTTCACTTCCAACATCTTGCTTGGCACAAACCGTTAGTAGATCATCAATAAAGTACTTGAGAGCGCGAGCCTCGATGCGTCGAATGCCTTGCTGTTGCTCTTCAGTTAGGTAACCGTAGATCGTCGCTGCTCCAAAATCACCAAAGATCATTTGGCCTTGTTCATTGACTAGGGTGTTATGCGCGTACAAATCACCGTGACAAACCTTGTTGTCATGCAGGTGATTAAATACATCGATCATCTGGGTCACGATGTTGTCGATTTGCGAGATCGGAAGTTCAAAACCTTCTGGGAAAGTATCACGCGTGCAAGTCTCGAGTGTTGGTGGTAGCCCTAGGTTGTAGTAGCTGCTTGGAATGAGCTCCATCACCAAAGCTAGGTAATCTTGTTCCTCTACTTGGGCGATAGATTTTACCAAGTTGTTATGGTGACCAGCTTGCAGGCACGCTTCCAGTTCATCATGTGGGTAGCCGTCACTGGTGACTTCGCCTTTAAACACTTTAACCGCCACTTCCTGTGGGAAATCAAAGTCGCTGTTTAGCCAGCTTGCATGCGAGATCACGCCAGATGCGCCTTGGCCAAGTACTTGATTCAGTGAGTAGCTTTGAGAGCTAACCGCAGGAACGCTATCTAAGCTGCTAGGGTGTTTGCAAAACGGGTTACCCGCAAACGCTAGCCAGGCCAGTTTTGGTAGCTTGATAAGGAACTCTGGGAATTCAGTCAGTTGGTTTGCAGACAAGCGAACCAGTTCGAGGTTGGATAGCTTTTCCATACTCTCAGGTAAAGCGCGAATCTGGTTGCCTGCGAGTGCCAGCTTTTGCAGTCGTGGTCTTTCACCTAGTGAATTCGGTAGAACTTCGATGTCGTTGTCGGTAAGGATCAACCAGCGCAATTGAGGTGGCAGAGACGTTTCGCTCACGGTTTTGATTTGGTTGGTCTTGAAACCGATCATTTCAAGCTTAGGAAGTGACCCAAGAACATCAGGAAGGTGCGTGAACAGGTTATTCGACGCAAAGATAATACGCAGGTGAGTAAGCTGTGATAACTCTTCAGGTAAGTCTGATAGCTGATTCCCCGCAAGATCGAGAATTTCTAGTGAATCGGCGAGGTCCAAGATTTCTAATGGAAACTCAGTGAGACCTTCTGATAATTTTAAGCGCTTAATACCTTTAAGTTGCCCTGATTTTAATTGTTCTAGAGTATGCAAACCTTAGCCTTATGATTAGATGTTCGAGGCGCGTAGTGTACTTGTCTCAATCGAGAAAGGCGAGTATCCGCAACAATACTCGCCTATCTAAGCTCAGTGGCTGTTGATATCAAGGTTAAAGCTGAATACGATTTTGGCTAACGCCGACCTCCTCAACAAAATCCAAGTCATGACTAACTAAGATAAAAGCGCCTTGGTATTCACGCAAAGCTGACGCCAATATCTGCTTTGAGTCGATATCTAAATGATTGTCTGGCTCATCAAGCAGCAGTAATGGGGAGTCTTGCTTATGGCTGACAATCAGCATCGCTAGCTTCATTTTCTCTCCACCACTTAAGTGAGCGACTTTGCGGTACACAGAATCACGCCTAAAGCCGATGCCTGCTAACAATGTCCGAGCTTCACTTTCTGTGAGCCCATCACTATGTGTCATGAGGCTATCGAACATGGTGTTATGGGTATCCAATAAACCAAAGTGTTGATCAAGGTATACAGTAGATCCTAAGCGTTTGATGGTACCAGTGTAGTGCGAGTGCTCGTTGTGAACCGCTTTCAACAGTGTCGACTTACCACAGCCGTTTGCGCCGCTGAGATAACAGCGTTCACCTTGTGACAGAGAAAAATTGATAGCAGTACCAGACCCATATTCAAGTCGGCAATCTTCAACCGTTAACAGGGCGTTCTTTTTCTTGCTATTACTCTGTTGGAGATACAAGGCCTGCGGTTTCAGTTGCTCTTTTTGTTCTTTAAGAGATTGAAGCTTATCTTGATTTTGCTCCTTTAAGTTATTTTTGCTAGTGGCTGATGCTGCTTGTGTTCGTCCCGCTTTGTCTTTCATCGCATCCAGTAAGATCTTGGGCTGACTGCCTGATTTTCTCAGTCGGTTTCCTTGCGCCTCTCGCTGTTGTGCTTTTTCTTTGTTGGCTTGAGCTTGGCGTTCCAGTCGTCTCCTTTCGGACTGGTGATGAGCAATCTGCTTGTCCAATGCTTCACTTTGGCTCGACATTTGTTTGAAGTAGTCATCGTAGTTTCCTTTATAGAAACGCAACCCCAAACTGTTGAGGTGGTAGATGCCTTCCATGTGCCTCAACAGGCTTCGGTCATGGCTAACCATCAGTATTTTGCCTTCAAATTGTTGGCACTGTTCTATTAACCAGCTACGCCCGTCACTGTCTAAATGATTCGACGGCTCATCGAGAATCAGTATGTTGTGGTCTGAAGTAAACAGTTGATGAAGCTGTAAAAGGGCAAGCTGCCCACCGCTTAACGTGTGGCATGGCGTGGCCAACTCGCTGGTTATTTTCAGATTGGCCAACAGCCTCTGAGTGCTTTCTTGCAAATCCCAATCGTCACCAATGGTATTGAAGTGCTGAATTTCGCAGCTACCTTGTTCGATGGCTTGTAATGCATTGAGTTTGTCAGTGATACCTAAGAAGTCAGCAATGTTGATTTCGCTATCCAAAAGCTCTGAAGGTAATTGTGAGTAAAAGCCGATCGAGCCTTGTCTAGAAACACTCCCAGATGTCGGCTGCACTTGGCCAGCGAGTAATGAAAGTAACAACGATTTTCCGGCTCCGTTTCTTCCAACTAAGCCAGTCAGTCGCGAGTTCAAATTTAAGGTGATGTCTTTGAATAACCACTCACCAGTATCGAGCTGAAATGAGAGATTATTGGCTAATATAGTAGGCATAAAAATACCTCCCTTTACGTGTAAACGAGTAAAAGGGGTGAGGCGCTTTTCTATCTAGACCCCAATGTAGGACTCTAACAATAGATCGCCAAAGACGTTACTTAGGTAGATGACCAATCAAAGATAGAAAAGCTGTGCTGAGATGATTTCTGTCTTTGAGGTACAGTTCTGCAAGATTCATGTTGTCAAAAGACGGATCTTTAAGAACTTGATTTGTAGCGAAAATAGATGACGAAGTAACGCCCACTAACCCCGAGTGTCCAAATGATTTTTATAAAAATAAATCGGATGTCAGGATGTTAGTACTTCATTATGGCGTTATTCTCTTTTGAAATGATGGTGGAATGGTACTGAATGCGGGCTTAGAAAGTCAACAGGGTGAAGTGATTAAAATGTACCCAAATAATAAAAGCGCCGATGAGACGCTTTTATTGATTCGATGAAACCTGACACTGCTTAATGGCAGGGTATTTAGCTTATAGCTCGCTGATAATCTGGCTAACAGGACGATTGCGCTTGACCACCAATAGCACGCCAGCACATATTAAAACTGTCGTTGATGTACTTTTCTGACTGCTCTGCCTGCGGCTCTTGTTGATCCACAAGCCAGTTCGCACAGATCAAAAAGTGGCTATGGATGAAGTGTCTAACGAGATTAATGTCTAACACCATCAATTCTTCGGCTTGCTGTCCTTTCAAAATGATGTCATCGAGTGACGCAAACATCTGCGAAACAATGACTTCACGAGTTTGAGTCGTTGGGTCAAAGTGCACATTGGTGAAGAATTTCATGGCGACTGGGTTTTCCAATGCCCACTCAATTCCGGTCATCCACATGAATTTAAAGGCTTGATAGCGATTTTGTTCAGCGATTTCTGTGTGTTGAGTCAGAGTAGAAAATAGCTCTATTTTCAACTCACGAAACAGTTCATCAATCAGTAGAGATTTGTTCTCAAAATGATGAAACAGTGTCGCTTTTGCTACACCAGCAGTCTTCGCTATTTGCCCTGTAGATGTGCCCTCTAACCCTTGTTGGGAAAAGAGTAGGAGTGCAGCATCTAGGATTTTTTGCCTTTTTGTAATCATCGATTCAGTACTTTGAACATCATTTTCTTGATTGGGTTGTTGTATGGAGGATGCATCAACTTAGTGAAGTTGATTTTGCCTCGAGTCAACACGGTTTTTGCATGGCTAAAGGTCTTGAAGCCTTCAATGCCGTGGTAGTGTCCCATGCCTGAAGGGCCAATACCACCAAACGGTGCGTCTTCCGCTGCCACATGCACTAAAGAGTCGTTGATGCAAACGCCGCCTGAGTGTGTATCCGATAGGAATCTGTCTTGTGTTTTCTTGTCGTGACTCATTAGGTACAAGGCAAGTGGACGTTCTCTGGTGGTGATGTAGCTAATCGCTTCTTCAACTGAATCATAAGGCACGATAGGTAGCACAGGGCCAAACAACTCTTCTTGCATAGCCACCATGCCATCATTCACTTCGGTGAGAAGATGCGGTGTCATTCTGTGGTTCACGTCGTCTTGTGCTTGCTCGGTAACGGTATGTATCACAGCACCTTTTGACTTCGCATCTTCAACCACGCCTTTTAATCGATTGTACTGGCGCATGTTAACCACTGAGGTTAAGTCTTTGCTCTCAATTCCTGCTTTATAAAGCTTCTTGAAGTAGCGCTTGTAAGCGGTGATAAATGCATCGACTTTGTCTCGTGGCAGCAAGATGTAATCCGGTGCGACACAGATTTGACCTGCGTTTAAGCTCTTGGCAAACAGGATACGTTCAACCGCGTCTGCGACATCGAAGTCTGGTGCGATGATGGTTGGAGACTTACCGCCAAGTTCAAGCGTCACCGGCGTTAGGTTAGCAGCAGCGGCTTTCATTACGTGCTTACCAACAGAGGTTGAGCCTGTGAATAGGATATGGTCAAAAGGCAGCTGGCTAAACTTAGCAGAAACGTCGGCTTCACCTTCGATGATTGCGACTTGCTCTTCACTGAAACCTTCGGCCAACATCGCTTTCAAAACACGGTTGGTTGCAGGGGTAAACTCAGACATCTTGAGCATTGCAGTGTTACCTGCAGCCAATGCTGTGATGAGAGGGCCCAAAGAGAGCATTACTGGGAAGTTCCAAGGCACGATGATACCAACCACGCCTACTGGCTGATAATGCACAGTAATCTTGGCTGGTGTTAGCATCAAGCCGGCTTTACGACGTGAAGGCTTCAACCATTTCTTAAGGTTTTTATCACTGTAATTTATCTGGTGTAGGGAAGGGGTGATGTCAGCAATTAAGCTGTCGTGCTTTGCTCGATGGCCATAATCTTCAGATACCGCCTCAATTAACTGCTCTTGGTAGCGCATTAATAGTTTTTTCAAGACTGAGAGATCATTTCGTCTCTGCTCAAGTGTTGGATTAACGTTGTTACGGTAGTGATCTTGTTGTCGGTTGAATATTTGATCCATGTCGTTGGTGCTCGACGTGTTTGGTTCAAGGTCTAGATTATGGCTCATAGTATCCCCTAAATTCGAAGGCTGACCGATTGGTTGGTCAGTTAAAATTACAAGAAGTTAGGATCGAATACAAGATATGGACGGGAAAAGTTTATTTTTTGTGCAATGAACTGGCAGTTTAGTTAAGTGGAACCAACAACGGAAAAGCGGGTTTTAAGGAGGAAATGATAGGTTTGTGAGAAGTGATCGTGTGCCTTTGGTGTAGTTAAAGGCACACGCGATTTGCTTGCGGGTTAGGCTGAGACTTTCTCGCAACGCATAAAGATGAAGTTAACGTTTTTTGATAGGCGCTCGTACGTTTCTTCAGAGATGGCTTTGGCCTTCTCGTCGATTGTGCCTTCGGTGATTTGTGAAATCAGCAAGCCAGATTGACTGACAGCTTGGCAAAGCTCGGTTAATGAACGGCGGTAGAAGCTTACCTGAACGGGTGTTCCGACCGTGTTCCACTCTTCTTGAATGAATTCGCGCTCAAAGTAGTTACCTGAAAGGGTGCACTCAAAATCCGCAAAAGGGTGGTGAGTGGAAAACACGATGTAGCCGCCCGGTTTCAAAACGCGATACACGTCATCAAAGACAGGTTTTAGATCTTCAATGTAATGCAGCACCAACGGACACACGATGACATCGGCACTGCTATCGGCCTCTTTGGGTAAACCTAGAGCAGCATCTTGCGCGTATGCGGTCACATTGGGGATTTGTTTTCCGTTCACTAGCTCGACCATATCTTGAGACAGATCGGTGCACGTAACTTTGTTGGCACCTTGGTCAATAAACCACTGTGCGTATATACCTGAGCCGCAACCAAGGTCGACAATATCGAGCCCTTTAACAGCGTCTAGTAAGGCTATGGTTGATGGGCGTTCTAATAGGGCATTATAAATATTATCGCGAGCAGCAGAGTCGTATTGCTTTGCGTAGGTGGTGTACATTTCGGACATGATTTAACACTCATCAATAGGTATGGAAGAACAGGATACTGACTATCTTGGTGGTAGCGAGAGTTGTGATAGTGAAGTGCCGATATTTGTCATAACCCTGACTTAACATCACCAAATTAGCTAAGAATTTTAGGCGTCATTGTATTTTATTCACCTAATTTTTTGTTAGAAAGTGCTTTATTTTTAATGCACTTCAGCCTGTTTTTTGCCCTAAAACCTTGTAATTCCTTAGTTGTCACTTTAAGTCAATCCGTCGATAAAAAAACGTAATCGTAACCACAAATATCAATGGTTGGACTCGCTCTTAATAATATCGGTTAATGCAGCCAACAAATCGTTTTCGAACGTTTTTTGTTGGGTTATACCTCGCTATTCCCAAGAGGTATCTTCTGTCGATGGCCCTATAGTGTGAGGTCTCTAGAATTGGAAAATTCGGTTAATTTGGAACGCATCCGTGCTGAGTATAATGTAAAGCACTGGAGCCAAGGTTTTTATGGCATTGATGACAACGGCGAAGTGTATGTATCACCGAGCGAAATGGATCATCAAGTCCCTCTAAGTAAGATCGTAAAACAGTTAGAGCAAAGAAATATTGGTTTACCTGCTCTTGTGCGTTTTCCTCAAATAGTGCATCAGCGTGTGCACAATATCTGTAACGCATTTAACCAAGCGATTGAAGAATATCAGTACGACAACCGCTACCTACTGGTTTATCCGATTAAAGTTAACCAGCAAAAAGAAGTGGTTGATGAGATCTTAGCGAGCCAAGCTCAATTAGAGCAAAAGCAGCTAGGTCTAGAGGCGGGCAGCAAACCTGAACTATTAGCGGTATTGGCGCTGGCTCAAAAAGCGAGCTCTGTGATCGTGTGTAACGGTTACAAAGACAGAGAATACATCCGCCTTGCACTGATTGGCGAGAAACTAGGGCACAAGGTTTTTATCGTTCTAGAGAAACTGTCTGAGCTTGATCTTGTTCTTTCTGAAGCGAAAGCTCTGGGTGTGAAACCTCGTTTGGGTTTACGTATCCGTCTTGCTTCTCAAGGCGCGGGTAAATGGCAAGCAAGTGGTGGTGAGAAGTCGAAGTTTGGCTTGTCTGCATCACAAGTGCTTACTGTTATCGAGCGCTTGAAAGCAGAAGACCAGCTGGATGTTCTAGAGCTCGTGCACTTCCACCTTGGTTCGCAAATGGCGAACATTCGTGATGTGCGCAATGGTGTGAGTGAAGCGGCTCGATTCTACTGTGAACTGCGTGATATTGGCGCTCAACTGAAGTTCTTAGATGTTGGTGGTGGTTTAGCTGTCGATTACGACGGCACACGTAGCCAATCTTCAAACTCAATGAACTACGGCCTGCTTGAGTACGCTCGTAACATCGTGATGACGGTAGGAGACATTTGTAAGCTCTACAATCAGCCACAACCTGTGATCATTTCGGAGTCTGGTCGTTCACTGACAGCGCACCATGCTGTGTTGATCACCAACGTTATTGGTACTGAAAGCTACTCGCCGGAAGACATGGCAGCGCCTGAGGCAGACGCACCACTGTTGCTTAACAACATGTGGAAGAACTTCTTAGAGCTCGATGCTGGTAACGATGACCGTGCGTTGATTGAGATCTACAACGACACGCAGAGTGATATTGCAGAAGCGCACAACCAATTTGCGACCGGTATGCTGAACCTTCAGCACCGTGCTTGGGCTGAGCAGATGTCTTTGCGCATCAACTACGAGCTTAGTACTCGCATGAGCACTAAGAACCGTTGCCACCGTCCAATTTTGGATGAGTTGAGCGAGCGTTTAGCAGATAAGTTCTTCGTGAACTTCTCACTATTCCAGTCATTGCCAGACGCTTGGGGTATTGATCAGGTGTTCCCTGTATTGCCATTGAGCGGTTTAGACAATGCGGATGAGCGTCGTGCTGTGGTGTTGGACATCACTTGTGACTCTGACGGTACGATTGACCAGTATGTTGACGGTCAAGGCATTGAAACAACATTGCCAGTGCCAGCGTGGAACCCAGATGAACCATACCTAATAGGCTTCTTCCTAGTAGGAGCGTACCAAGAGATCTTGGGCGATATGCATAACCTATTTGGTGATACGCACAGTGTTGTGGTGAATGTTGATGAGAGCGGAGAAGCTAACATTGACTACATCAACGAAGGCGACACAGTAGAAGACATGATGCGTTACGTTCACATTGATATGGACCTAATTCGTCAGAATTACAAAGAATTGGTAACGGCGAAAGTACCAGCGCAAGAGCAGCAAAGCGTACTTGAAGAGTTAGAGCAAGGCTTGATGGGTTACACCTATCTTGAGGATTTTTAATGAACGATCTATTTACGAAACCAGATTACTCGCTGTACTCCAATGCGATGACATTTATGCGTCGTCCTTTGGTGCAAAACCCAATCGACAACGATGCTGATGTGGTTGTATTAGGTGCGCCGCTAGATATGGCGACATCTGGTCGTCCGGGCGCTCGCATGGGCCCTGATGCGATTCGTCGTGCATCGGTAAACTTGGCGTGGGAAGGTAAGAAATTCCCGTGGGACTTCAATGTATTTGAACATACCTCAGTGATTGATGCTGGCGACCTTGTGTTTGATTGCGGTGATGCAGAAGACCTAACTCAGCGTTTGGAAGCAGCAGCTGACGCGATTCTAAATAGTGGTAAAACTCTGTTAGGTTTAGGTGGCGATCACTTCATTACACTGCCTTTACTACGAGCGTATGGTAAGAAGTACGGTGAGATGGCGTTGATTCACTTCGACGCACATACTGACACCTACAACCAAGGCAGCCGTTACGACCACGGCACCATGTTCTATCATGCACCAAACGAAGGTCTTATCTCGCCAGAACATTCGGTGCAGATCGGCATTCGTACTGAGTATAAGCAAGAAGGTCACGGCTTTAACGTTATTAATGCGATGCAAGCCAATGACATGAGTGTGGACGAGATCATCGCTCAAGTGAAAGATATTGTTGGTGATAAGCCAGTGTATCTGACGTTTGATATCGACTGTCTTGATCCTGCTTTTGCGCCAGGTACTGGCACGCCAGTGTGTGGTGGTTTGAACTCAGATAAAGTTCTGAAAATCATCCGCGGTTTGCAGGGCATCAACATGGTTGGTATGGACGTTGTAGAGGTTTCTCCAGCGTATGATCAAAGTGACATTACAGCGTTAGCTGGTGCGACGATTGCGCTTGAGCTGCTTTATGTTTGGACTGCAAATCGCATCGCTAAATCATAATATTTCATCGGTAACAGAATAACGCTATATACTGGTTCTAAAGCCCACTAAGGTTCAACTTAGTGGGCTTTTTTGTTTTATAACCATCCAACTGACTGAGCCATCACAAAGCCCCATAAAGCTTATGGGAAAAGTTGGTTAATCTGCTGCCAAATATCTCTTATGCAACTTATTTTATTGGTCTTTTGTGGTTTCTATAAATCAATAGCCTGCTTACTGTCTCAAAGATGGGAATTGTTGCTGTTTACTTGTTGATACATAGCTCACTTCAATTAATGCCTTATTTTCGCTAATGATTTGTTAACTTTATTGCGGTATAAATTTATGAAATTTAGAGGTGCGTATTGTTGTGAGTTTATTTGCATATAAATCAGCACCCTACTAACTTTTAACTAGTGTTCAGGAAACCCTTAGAAAATAGACTTCTTTGTAAGAAGGCGTCTACTAGCACAGACATGGCATTTTTTATGGGGAAGACTAGGCTTAAAGGTAAGTAAACTATAAAAAAACAGGTGAAATTTATTCTCTTTTCTGCCACCTCTACTAATCATCTGAAGGTGATACGGATAGTCAGAGATAAGTTAATCAAACCTGAGATTGCTATTACAAATAATGTTCACCGCTCTTTAAGAAGCGATTTGTGACATCGGGGGATATATGGATATCGAAGTTTCGCGTCAGACTGTAGTTGTTGAAGCTACCAGTGGAGATGTGGTTGTAGTTAAGCCTGACGGCAGTGCCAGAAAAGTTTCGGTTGGCGATATCATTCGTGAAAACGAGATTGTTATTACTGCACATGATGCAGAACTTTTCTTAGGCGTACCTAATGGCGTTGTTGAGGTTGGTGAGAATTGTGTCGGTTGTGTCGACCCCGAGTTGGCATGGGCAGATGCGCCAATCGCCGGAGAAGTGAATATTGACTTGGCACAAGCTGACGATGAATCATTTAACGATGACGACCTTGCGGCGATTCAAGATGCCATTTTAGCTGGTGCCGATCCAACTCAAATCCTAGAAGCAACGGCTGCTGGTGGCGGCCAGGGCTCTGCAAACGCAGGCTTTGTTACTATCGATTACACCTACATAGAAACTCATCCTTCGACCTTCTTTGAAACTTCTGGTCTAGAAGATCAATCTGTTGATGAAGACAGAGAAGAGTTCAGATCGATCACGCTCTCATCGGGTGGCCAATCCATCGCTGAAGCACTGACAGAAGGTTCCATTTCCGGCAATACTTACCCTCAATCGGTGACGGTTACTGATACCGTTGTTGCGGGTAGTTTAGCGCTTGACCCAGATTCGTTTACTCCAGAAACTCTCTCTCTCGCCTCGCTCCTTAGTGAACTTAATAGCGACATTACCTCTAGTGGCCAACCGGTTACTTTTACGTATGATTCAGCCTCTAATTCGATTATTGGTGTTCAAGGTACAGATGAAGTGCTGCGCATCGATATTGATGCCGTAAGTGTTGGAAATGACATTGAATTATCGCTGACCACAACTGTTTCCCAATCGATAGATCATGTTCCGTCGATTGGTGGCGGACAGGTTTCCTTTACGGGTGACCAAATCAACATCGCTTTTGACATACAAGGCCAAGACACCGCAGGTAATCAGCTCGTCACACCAATTAATGCGCAAGTAACCGTCCTTGATGTGGTAGATCCGTCTGCCGAAAGCGTGTCTATCGATAACGTTGAAACAAGTAGTGCTGCAATTGAAGGCACCTTTTCAAATATTGGTAGTGATAATCTACAGTCAGCTGTTTTTGACTCAAGCGCACTTGCTCAATTTGATGGTGTGCTCAGTGATAATCAGGCGACCGTTGCATCCTTGTCTGCTGATGGAAGTACCATCACACTGTCAATCCAAGGTAGCAGCGATGTTATTTTAACCGTTAGCTTAGATACTGACGGTACCTATCGATTTGAGCAATTGAGACCAATAGAGCAAGTCGGCACTGACTCGCTTTCTTTCTCTTTGCCAATCACGGTTACCGATTTTGACCAAGATATCGTAACTAATACCATCAACCTCACTATTTCTGATGGCGATAAACCAGTCATTACCAATGTCGACAGTATTGATGTTGACGAAGCTGGCATTGGTGGCGGTTCTCAAGAGGGGACGGCAACGGTATCAGGAAGTGGTAGTGTCACCTCAGAGATTTTTGATAGTGACATTATCGATCATCATGAACTTGAACCTGCAGAGTTTAATACCGCTGGCACACTGATATCTAACGGTGAGGTTGTGTTACTCGAGCTGGTTGATGAAACTAACGGAGTAAGAACTTACGAAGGGTATGTTGAGGTCAATGGTTCTCGAATTACGGTTTTTGATGTTAAAGTTGATAGTCCGTCATTAGGGAGCTATGAATTCAACCTCTATGAAGAACTGTCGCATCAAGGCGCTGAAGATGCACAGTTAACCTTTGCACTGCCTATTTATGCGGTGGACGCGGATGGCGATAGGTCTGCATTATCTAGTGGTTCAAGTACACCAGAAGCCGCCCAGATTCTTATCAACGTTAAAGATGATGTCGTTGATATTGTTGATAAAACAGAGTTCGTCACTGAGCCGACTTTAGCTGGCGATACCGTTGTCTCGTATAACCTGTTTAATTTCGAAGGTGCGGATGGTTCGACAATTCAATCATTCAACTACGATGGCGTTGATTATTCATTAGATCAAAGCTTACTGCCTGATGCGCCTCAAACCTTTAGTTTTACAGAGGGTGTGGTCACTATCTCGCTAAACGGTGATTTCAGTTTTGAAGTTGCTCGTGATATCGATCATTCAAGTAGCGAAACTATCATCAAACAGTTTTCATTCTTAGCAGAAGACGGTGATGGGGACACTGATACATCAACGCTTGAGTTAAGTATTACCGATGGTCAAAACCCGGCAATCAATCTGATTCCACCTGTTACTTTATCTGAAACCAATCTAGCTGATGGCTCTGCACCAAGTGGAAGTGCAGTAAGTGCAACCAACACTATCACCTTTACTTCTGGCAGTGATGACGTGGCGAATTTCCGCATTGAGCCTACAGAGTTCAATGTCGGCGGCGCACTAAAATCGAATGGCTTTGTGGTTGAGATAAAAGAAGACTCGGCGAATCCAGGTACTTACATTGGTTTCATTACTGATGGTTCAAACACTGAAATCCCAGTGTTTACGATTAGCTTCTCGTCCACCACGCTTGGCGAATACACCTTTACTCTATTGGAAGCGTTGGACCATGCCGATGGCCTAGCGAACAATGATCTGAGCTTTGATCTTCCGGTGTATGCGGTAGACAGTGATGGCGATGATTCTGTTGTGTCCCAACTGAATGTAACCATCGGTGATGATGTTCAAATCATGCAAGATGGCACATTAGATATTGTTGAGCCTAATCTAGCTGATGGCACGGTGACCACTAACACCATTGATGTGATGCCAAACCAAAGTGCTGATGGTGCGACGATTACTCAGTTCACCTATGACGGTCAACTTCGAACGCTTGACCAAAATGACACGGGTGAGCAGCAATTCAGCTTCACAGAGGGTGAGTTATTTATCACGCTGCAAGGTGAGGTGCGATTTGAACCAAACCGTAACCTAGACCACTCCTTGAGTGAAGACATCGTGAAGTTGATAGAGGTTACCTCAAGTGATTTCGATAAAGACCCAGTAACATCAACGGTTACTCTGACCATTACCGATGGCGATAACCCAACTATCGATGCGGTACCGAGCGTCTCACTCAAAGAAGCGGATCTCGCTGATGGTTCATCACCAAGTGGCAGTGCGGTTAGCCAAACAGAAACCATCACTTTTACCAACCAAAGTGATGATGTTGCAAAGTTTCGTTTGGAGCCGAGTGAGTTTAATACTGGCGGTACTCTGAAGTCTGATGGTTTAGTGATTGAGATTCGAGAAGAGCCTGCGGGTTCGGGTAACTACATCGGCTTCACAACAGACACTTCAAATGTCGAGACCACAGTCTTCACACTTGCATTTAGCAGCACGACTTTAGGTGAGTACACCTTCACGCTTATAGAAGCGATTGATCACACACCAATTCAAGGTAATAACGACCTAACGTTTAACTTGCCAGTGTACGCGGTTGATAGCGATGGCGATGATTCTCTAATGTCGCCACTTGCTGTGACGATCACCGATGATATCCAAGTCATGGTCGATGGCGCGTTTACGATTGAAGAGCCGACTGTCGCTGATTTAGCGGCGGGTACGCCGACAACTACGACTGTGAATGTTCTTGATGAAGAAGGGGCTGATGGCACGACTATCACCCAAATCAATTACGACAACGGCACTGTGTTTACGCTTGACCAGAGCAATGCTGGGGAGCAGAAGTTTGTGGTTGCTGAAGGTTCGCTTTATGTCACGCTGCAAGGTGATGTGCGCTTTGAACCAAACCGTAATCTCGACCATACAAGTGGAGACATCGTTAAGTCGATAGTCGTGACTTCAAGTGACTCAGATAGTGATGTTGTTACTTCTACAGTCACGTTGACTATTACTGATGGTGATATTCCAACGATTGATAATGTACCGAGCGTTACTTTATCTGAAACTAATTTGAGTGATGGATCTACACCAAGTGGTGCCGCGGTAAGTCAAACAGAAACAATTACCTTCACTAATCAAAGTGATGACGTGGCGAGTTTCCGTATTGAACCGACAGAATTCAATGTTGGTGGGGCGCTCAAATCAAATGGGCTGGTGGTTGAGCTAAAAGCAGACCCAAGCACACCAGATGGTTACATCGGTTTTGTGACTGATGGTTCGAACGTCGAAACCAACGTGTTCACGATCAGTTTCTCTAGTACTACCCTCGGCCAATACACTTTCACGTTATTGGAAGCGTTAGATCATGTGGATGGTTTAGCAAACAACGATCTTAGCTTTGACCTTCCTGTTTATGCGGTAGACACCGACGGCGACGATTCATTGGTGTCACAGTTGAATGTGACCATCGGTGATGACGTTCAAATCATGAAAGATGGAGCTCTAAATATTGTCGAGCCAACAGTGGCTGATTTGGCTGCGGGTACACCCACGACAACTACCGTTAATGTGTTTGACAAAGAAGGGGCAGACGGCGCGACCATCACACAATTTACTTATGATGGCGGGACTGTATTAACGCTTGACCAGAATAATACTGGTGAGGAGAAGTTCGTTGTTGCTGAAGGTTCACTGTATATCACTATCCAAGGTGACGTTCGCTTCGAGCCGAACCGTAATCTCGATCATACTGGTGGAGACATCGTTAAACAGATCGAGGTCACCTCAAGCGATTTCGATAAGGACACAGTGACCTCGACAGTCACCCTGACGATTACTGACGGTGATATCCCGACCATTGATGCGGTGCCAAGTGTTACTCTGTCTGAAACCAACCTTGCTGATGGCTCAGCGCCAAGTAGCGGTGCTGTAAGTCAAACTGATACGATCACTTTTACTAATCAAAGTGATGATGTGACCGGTTTCCGTATTGAACCTACCGAGTTCAATGTCGGCGGCGCACTGAAATCGAATGGTTTTGCAGTCGAGATAAAAGAAGATTCAGCGAATCCGGGAACTTATGTCGGCTTCATTACTGATGGCTCAAATACTGAAATCCCAGTATTCACGGTTAGCTTCTCGACCACGAACCTTGGTGAATACACCTTTACTTTATTGGAAGCGTTAGACCATGCAGCTGGCCTAGCGAACAATGATCTGAGCTTTGATCTTCCGGTCTATGCGGTAGATAGCGATGGCGATGATTCTTTGGTGTCTCAACTGAATGTAACCATCGGCGATGATGTTCAAATCATGCAAGATGGCACGCTAGATATCGTTGAGCCAAACCTGGCTGATGGTACGGTGACAACTAGCACCATTGATGTAATGCCAAACCAAAGTGCTGATGGTGCAACCATCACTGAGTTCTCTTTTGGTGGCATTGTTCAAACTCTGGATCAGAGTATCGCAGGCGAGCAGAAATTCAGTTTCACAGAAGGTGAGTTGTACATCACCCTTCAAGGTGAGATGCGCTTTGAACCCAATCGTAACTTAGACCATTCCGCGAGCGAGGACATTGTTAAGTCGATAGTCGTGACATCCAATGACTTTGATAACGATCCGGTGACCGCGACTGTTACGTTGACCATAACCGATGGCGATAACCCGACTATCGATGCGGTGCCGAGTGTCGCTCTTGAAGAAGCGGATCTGGCTGATGGCTCATCACCAAGCGGCAGTGTGGTTAGTCAGACAGAAACTATCACCTTTACCAACCAAAGTGATGATGTTGTAAAATTCCGCTTAGAGCCGAGTGAGTTTAATACTGGCGGTACGCTGAAATCTTATGGCTTGGTTATTGAGATTCGAGAAGAGCCAGCGGGTTCGGGTAACTACATCGGCTTCACTACGGATGTTTCAAATGTAGAAACCACGGTCTTCACACTTGCATTTAGCAGCACGACGTTAGGTGAATACACTTTCACGCTTTTAGAAGCGATTGATCATACACCGATCCAAGGTAATAACGACCTAACGTTCAACTTGCCTGTATACGCGGTCGATAGTGATGGTGATGACTCTCTGATGTCGCCTCTGGCTGTAACGATTACCGATGATATTCAAGTCATGGTGGATGGTGCTCTCAGCATTGAAGAGCCGACAGTGGCTGACTTAGTCGCGGGTACGCCGACAACAACGACCGTCAATGTTCTTGATCAAGAAGGGGCTGATGGCACAACTATTACCCAAATCAATTACGATGGCACAGTGTTTACACTTGACCAGAGTAATGCGGGTGAGCAAAAGTTTGTGGTTGCTGAAGGCTCGCTCTATATCACG
This sequence comes from Vibrionales bacterium SWAT-3, assembly GCA_000169995.1. Classification (GTDB taxonomy): domain Bacteria; phylum Pseudomonadota; class Gammaproteobacteria; order Enterobacterales; family Vibrionaceae; genus Vibrio. The sequence goes on from AAZW01000047.1 coordinate 17,181, forward strand.
CTGCAAGGCGATGTACGCTTTGAACCAAACCGCGATCTTAATCATTCGGGCGGGGATATCGTTAAGTCGATAGTCGTCAGTTCAAGTGACTCTGATAGTGATGTGGTGACTTCGACAGTCACGCTAACCATTACGGATGGCGATCTACCAACTATCAATGTCATTCCTGACGTGAGTCTTTCTGAAGTCGATCTGGCTGATGGTTCTGCGCCAACGGGCAATCCAGTATCGATGACTCAAGTGATTACCTATACCGAAGGCAGTGACGATGTTAGTCATTTCAGAATTGATCCTGCTCAGTTCAATACTTCAGGGGCTTTGAAATCGAATGGCTTAGAGGTTGAGATTAAAGAGCAGCCAGCGAACTCTGGAAACTACATTGGCTTTGTAAAAGACGGTGCTAACGTAGAAACCAACGTCTTCACAATCAGTTTCTCAACCACCAATTTAGGGCAATACACGTTTACGCTGCTTGAAGCGTTAGACCATGTGGATGGCTTGCAGAACAACATCTTAAACTTCGATGTACCTGTGATAGCTGTGGATACCGATGGTGATGAGTCTGCGATGTCACCAATGACAGTGACCATTACCGATGATGTACAAGGTGTACAAGGCGGGTCATTGAATATTGTTGAGCCTTCACTGGCTGATCTCGTGGCAGGTACTCCAACTACGCCAACCATTGATGTTATGCCGACTCAAAGTGCTGATGGCGCAAAGGTCACCCAATTTATTTACGATGGTGGTACTGCTGTCACCTTGGATCCGAATGTATCGACAGAGCAGGTGTTTACCGTAACCGATGGTTTACTGTACATCACGATTGAAGGCGAAGTTCGTTTTGAGCCAAATCGAAACTTGGATCATTCAGCGGGTGATATTGTTAGAACGATTGTGGTAACGACCAGCGACTTTGATAACGATACTGATACCGCGGATGTCACATTAACGATCCAAGATGGAATTGATCCGGTCATCGATGTTGTTCCTAGCGTGAACTTATCGGAAGTGAACCTAGCAGATGGCTCAACGCCGAGTGGTTCTGCGGTGAGTTCAACACAAACCATTACCTACACCGTGGGGAGTGATGACTTAAGCCACTTTAGAATCGCGACCAACGAATTCAACCCAGGTGATGTGCTGAAATCAAACGGTCTTGTTGTTCAGCTAAAAGAAGATCCTGCTTCACCTGGCGACTACATCGGGTTTACTGATGACGGGGCAGGTAACGTAACTAATGTATTCACCATTGATTTTGATAGTGTCAATAAAGGTCAGTTCACCTTCACGCTGATTGAGGCACTCGATCACCTTGATGGCGCGCTTAATAACAATCTTAACTTCAACTTACCTGTTTATGCCGTTGATACTGATGGTGATGACTCTGCTAAGCGTGATGTTGTTGTCACCATTCAAGATGACCTACAACAGATGCAAGATGGCACGTTAACCATCACAGAGCCAAATACTGGCACACCAACTACCTCGACCGTTGATGTATTGCCTACGCCAAGTGCCGATGGGGCAACCATTACACAGTTCACCTATGACGGTGGAGCTGCGATTGCCTTAAATCAAAACATCAGCGGTGAGCAGGAATTTGTTTTCACTGAAGGCTCGCTGTTTGTCACTTTGGATGGTGATGTAAGGTTTGAACCAAATCGTAATCTTGACCACTCAGCAGGCGATATTGTTAAGCTGATTGAGTTTACTTCATCTGATTTTGATAAGGATATTTCCTCTTCAACAGTCACACTCACTATCGTTGATGGTGATGGACCGACGTTGAATGTCGTTCCGAGTGTTAGCTTGTCTGAAAGCTTACTGGCCGATGGTTCAACGCCGAGTGGCAGCCCAGTCAGTGTGACCCAAACCATTACGTCACTCGCAAGCAGTGATGACATCGAGAAGATTGTCGTCGAAGTAGGGCTGTTCAATACCAGTGGTGTATTGAAGTCTGATGGCCTTGAGTTGAGCTTGCGTGAAGAGCCGGCGGGTTCCGGTGACTACATAGCATTCACAACGGATGGCTCCGGTGTTGAGAAAGTTATCTTCACCCTAGAATTTGATAACACTAACCCGAGTGAATACACGTTTACTTTGTTAGAGCGTTTGGACCATGTCGACGGATTAGGAAACAACGACCTCAGCTTTGACTTGTCGGTATATGCGCAAGATACCGATGGCGATATTTCACCGTCTAAACCGCTTTCTGTGACCATCAGTGATGACGTTCAATTGATGCAATCTGGTGCTCTTAGCATCACTGAGCCAAGCACGGGCACGCCTACCACAACGACATTTGATGTGATGCCTGCACAAAGTGCTGATGGCGCCACCATAACCAAATTTACTTATGGTAGTCAGCCTGAAGAATCTCTGGTGCAAACCAATACTGGTGAGCAAGAGTTCGTATTTACAGAAGGTTCGTTATTTATCACGCTTGAAGGCGATGTGCGCTTTGAGCCTAATCGAAATCTGAATCATTCTGGTGGTGATATCGTTAAGACGATTACCGTGACATCAGAAGATAAAGACGGTGATATTGTCACTTCGACCGTGACACTGACCATTTCAGATGGTGCCCCACCAGTAATTGATACGGTACCAACGGTTGCATTGGAAGAAGCGAATCTTGTGGATGGCTCATCTCCGAGCTTACCTGTGAGCCAAACTGAAACCATTACTTTCACAGCGGGAAGTGATGATGTGAGTTATTTCCGTATTGATACCACTCAGTTCAACACGTCTGGTGATTTGAAATCGGATGGCTTAGTAGTTCAGCTTAAAGAAGATCCAGCCAACAGCGGAACCTATATTGGCTTCGTTGAAAGTGGAGGTGTTCAAACCGATATCTTTACCATCACTTTTAGTAGTGTGGTGTTAGGCGAATACACCTTCACTTTGTTGGAAGAACTCGATCACCTGCCTGTACAAGGCAACAACGATCAAGTATTCACTCTGCCAGTGATCGCGGTCGACCAAGACAATACCGATTCTGTGATGAAACCTTTGACCGTTACTATCACCGATGATGTGCCTGTCATTACCGACACGACAGTGACCAGCACATTTGTTGTTGATGAAGATGATCTTGGATCCGTTGTGTCTCAAGCAACAGGTGCATTTGTTACCACAGAAGGTGCTGACCAAGTAGAGGTTTACGAACTGCGTAATATCTCTGCTCTTGAAGCGACATTGACCTCTGGAACTGAAGCGATTTCTATTACAGAAGTCACTGGAGCTGCGAACACAACAACTTATCAAGGTACGACGACAAGCGGAACTCCTATCTTCACGCTCGCGCTAGCGAATGATGGCTCTTATACGTTTACGTTGCTAGGCCCTCTAAACCATCCAACAAGCCCAAATTCCAATACCTTAACGATTCCATTTGATGTCGTTGCGGTTGATGGTGACGGTGATGACTCTAATCAGTATGTATTGCCGATCGAAGTGCTCGATGATGTACCAGTAATGAGTGCGCCAACGGGTGAGACGGTGGTTGATGAAGATGATCTTACTGGGATTGGTTCGGATCAATCCGAAGATACCATTATTAACGGGCTATTCACCGTTGATGAAGGTGCTGATGGTGTTGTTAAGTACGAATTGGTCGATGAAAACTTAGTGATTGCGGGCTTAACTTCTGATGGAGAAAGCCTAGAGTGGCTGCCTGTTTCACAAAACGGTACAACCTTCACTTATGTTGCACAGACGGTAACCAGCAATCAGCCTGTGTTTGAAATCATTTTTGATACCTCAAACAACAGCTATCAATTTGAGCTGTTTAAACCACTTAAGCACCCAGACGGCGCGAATGAAAACACCATAGATCTTGATTTCTCTATCGTGGCTGAAGATTTTGACCAAGACAAATCGAACGCGATCGACCTGACTATTACGGTAACTGATGATGTTCCATTGGTGACCACTCAATCGATCACGCGAGTTGAGGGTCAAGGTTATGGCAACTCCAAAGTTAACATGTTTGCAAATGCGACGGATGTGGGCGCAGATGATGCAGCGCTGACTCGCATAGAGGGCATTACCAGCAATGGCGCAGACATCGTGTTCCGAACAGGAAACAATGGGCCATACAGTAGCAGCTTTGATTTAAACAGTGGTGTCCAGCAAGTACGAGTGTATGAACAAACCGATGATGGTAGTGGCGGTATAGATACTCGTGAGCTTGGTAGATTACGTATTAATTCAAATGGTGAGGTTGAGTTCAGAGCTAATGGTTATCTTGATCATGACGGTCTTGACACTATCGACTTCTCGATTAACGTGATCGCGACGGACGGAGACTTAGATACCTCTGAAACACCTTTAGATATAACAATTACAGACCGAAATTCGTCTTCTGTCGCGTTAAAAGTGACCACCTTCGAGGATGCGGGCAGGGATTCAACTATACCTTATGCAACGGGCGATGAGCCGAATTTTGAAAATGCTCAAGACAACCAAAGTAATTTGCCTAATGCACCAGCGCAAGTCGCGCTGCAAGTTAATCTCTACGATCAGGACAATGTCGAATCGATTGGGCAGTTGACGATTAAAAGCCCGAACGGTGGTGATAGTCACCAAGGTACTTTTTATTATTTTGATAGTGCTAGTTCGAAGTACATTGAATTAGTACCTGAGCCAAATGGGAGCATTGTATTTGGTCCTCCTCAACTTGAACAAAGCTTTGCTCCAAACCCTAATGAACCTAGGCAAACTATCGCGACGATAGACAACTTGTTCTTTGTTCCGGACCAACACGCTAGTTCGGATGAAACTGGTGGGAGAGTTCGTTATGAGCTCGAAATTGATAATAATGGCACGCTTGACCATACAGTAAATTCAAACTTCAGAATTGAGATTGAAGCGGTAGCGGATATTGCCACTTGGGATGATGCGAATAGTACGTATCAATATCAAGTGAATGAAGATGAAGACAATGTGACACTTCAGCTGAATGCAGAGTCGCAAGATAACAGTAATACTGAGACGATTACCTATGAGCTAGAAGCAGTTCAAGGTGACGGGAAGTTTGAGCTGTTGGATCAAAATGGCAATGTGTTAACGCCAGTCAATGGTGTCTACACGATTGCTGCCGCTGATATCAATAGCACCGTGGTTAATCCAATCGACAACTTCTCCGGACAAATTGAGTTCAAAGCAACGGCAATTACTGAGGAGACGCTCAACCCATACGATGATTCAGCTAACGGTGGGGTAGACAAAACGACCGCTCGCTCTGTAGAGCAAAACATCATCATTGATGTGACTGCCGATGCAGACTCTGGCTCGTTCAGCGTTAACCGAATCCGTATTAACGAAGACAATATTGATGATCCAGACTACCTAGGTCCTCTGGCAAACAAAGATGCCTTTACGCTGGACGAAGTGATCACCATGAATGGTTCGGTGGACACTGATGGCTCCGAAGAGCTGTTTGTTCGTATCAGCAATGTAACTGAAGGTGCGGTGCTTTATTTCCTAGGAACCACTACACCGGTGCCTACAATCACCATCAATGGTGTCGATTATCAGGAAGTGGCGTATTCTGATTTAGCCAATGTAGAGATCGTTCCGGCTAAACACAGTAATGAAGATTTCACGTTTGAGGTTACGGGTGTTGTTAAAGATACTGCGAACTTATCTTCTGGACCTCAGGTCGATGAAGAAATCTTAGGAACTAAAACGGTGAACGTTGAGGTTAAGGGGGGAGCGGACAGCCCTTACGGTGGTACAAACGGTACGGCATGGACGGAAATTACTGATAGTTCGATATTCGGTGTACAAACTACGATTCAAGAGAGTCAAAATGGTGACAGCTTCGCTGAGCTTGATTTCACCGTATTGTCGGGTGAGAGAAGACCAGATAGTGGCACTACACCTTTACCTGACGATGGCTCAGAGTCTGTAACGGTTATTCTTTCAGGCATTCCTGAGGGGGTCGTTCTTGAAGATGGTGATGGAGCAACGATTGATCTGAATTTTGTCGGTTATGCAACTAGTCCAAATGGAAGTCCGGATTTATCTAAACCTATTTACGAAGCCAATATAACGGAAGCTGGGGTAACTTCAGGTATCCGTATAAGGCCAGTTGACTCATCTACGGAGAACATTAATATTTTGGGTAAAGTGGTCGTGACTGAGAATGATGGCCATACACTCTCTTTTGATAAGGAAATTCGTATACTTGTAGAGCCTAGGATTGATACCTCTGCAACCTATAATACGGTGACTCGTGGGGACGAAGATACGGCGATCAACATTGATTGGCACCCAGAGGGCACTGATTACATTGACGATGATGAGCACTTCACTTCAATCGTCATCAGTGGCATTCCAATTGGTGTTGCAAGTGTGGTTGTAAACGGTGATGTGATTTGGAACTTCGATGCCGTGGCCGGAACGCTAACCATTACACCTAAGACTGGGCAGACTCCGGAAGCGTTCACTCAGATAGCACTGAACAATAATTTTATTCAGATAATACCGGAACAAGATTCGAGCACCGATTTTACGCTTAATACGGTTGTCATGATTGAAGAACGCGATCATGAATATGTTGACGTAACTGACCCAGGTCAGGGTATTGCAACAGCGACAATCACAGGTTCGATTGATGTTCGTGTGCGACCTGTGGTTGAGCCTGAAGATGTGAGCAACAAACTTGTGGTCGATGAGGTCGGAGGTCTTACAGATTTGAGTACAGTGGTCGCGGATGCTCTAACTGGTGCTCTTAAATTCACAACCAACAGTGATAATACATCGGTTACGGATGAGTTTGTTATTCGATACCAAGAAACTGATGCTTCGTCTGCTATCGAAGAGGTTGACCAGCTAGTTATTCAACTGACTAATGTGGACAACTCGGCGCTATCAGATGCTGTCCTCAATCAGCTGCTTGTAATGGGTGCCGCTTATGAAGGTAATGGTCGTTGGGTGGTAACCAATGAAGACCTGTTTAGTATTAGTGCACCAAACGGCCTTACGTTTCCGCCAGTTTCTGGAGTTCCAGGCGATTTTAATGACATCAAGATGACCATCTATAGTACCGTGATTGACCGAGGTGATGGCGCTGAAACTGAGTCATCAGCTGCGGTTCAGAGGGAAGGCGAAGTGAACTTGTCATTCCCAGAAGTGCTTGTTGGCGGGAACGAGGTGGCTGCAGATATTACGATGACACCAGATAGCGTTGTCGATGCTGTAGAGGATACACAGTTAGACTTGGGAACGGCACTAAATAGTCTGATCACATTCTCCGGTGAAGACGCTTCAACAGACCAAGTAACTATCATTATTGACGACTCTGTGACCATTCCCCCAGGAATAACTTTCCCAATCAGTTTAGGAGGAGGCAGTGATGTTGACTTCGTAAACGGGAAGTATGTATTTGAAACAACCGTCGATCAGGGCGTTCCAACGGATTTCTCTGGCCTGCTACTTAACCTGCCTGCTGACTATTCTGGCGACTTTAGGTTACCAATCACAATAGTCACCAAAGATACACTGTCTGGTGATGAGAAAACCTTGGTGACCGATGTCGTGATTAAAGTCGCTCCTGACGTTGAAGGTAATCCAGACATTGATGCTACGGTTGTTGGTTCGCTCGATGACTCGTTTAACCCTGTTGATACTGATGGTCAACCGGGACAAGATCCGGTGGGTTACGAAGATACTTACATTCAGCTTGATTTCAGCACGACCATTACTGACCAAGTCAGTGGGGTTGAGGGTGGTGACGAAAAATTCACATCTATTACGCTGACTTTGGATGACACAAGCGTCGGTGCGTTTTACACAAGCGCGGGTGTATCGCTTGGCACGTCCGTGACCTTCAATGAAGCGGAAATTAATGCCGGCGCTCTAGACAATGTATTGTTCCGTCCTGCTCTAAATTACCCAACAGGTAACGACATTAACCAAGTACAAGTGAATGTCAGCGGAACAATAACCGATACTGCTACCTACAATGACGCCTCGTCTCCAGCCGGAACGGCAACCGATACTGATACGTTCAATACCAGTGTTAGCTTTGAAGTTGTCCCTGTGGTTGATGATGTGCTTGTAACAGGGCCGGGGAGTGATCCTGATGTCATTGAGATCACGGGCAATGAAGATCAAGCTATTTCTCTATCGGGAACAGGTCCTGTCTCCATTGCGCTCACTGACCTAGACGGCTCAGAGCAGTTCGTTTCGATTAAGTTCACTGGTGTGCCAGATGGTTTCTTAATGAGTGCAGATCCGGGCTCTGCTTATACAGTGAAGAACAATGGTGGTGGTGAGTGGAGTGTTCAACTTCCTCAAGCATCAGGGTTGTCATTTGATTTGAGTGAGATTTCGATCCTACCGCCTAAAAACTTCAGTGGTACGGCGGAATTTGGCGTTGCTGTCTTTACTCAAGAATCCTTGTTAGGCGTGCCAACTGCAGCATCGAATCTAACAAGCTTTAAGCTGCATGTGGTGCCGGTGGGTGATGATGTTGATACCAACCCAACGGACTCTGTTACTGGCAATGAAGGCCAAAACATTGATATCGAAATCAATGCGACTATTTTGGATAAAGAGCTATCTGCAACAGGCAGCGGCACGTATACCGAAAATGCGCCAGAGACACTTCGTGTAGAGGTGGCTGGTGTACCTCAAGATGCCTCTATCTACTATCCAGACGGCACGACTTTGGCTAGCTACGATCCGGTGACACAGATTTGGACGCTGGATGTGCCTGCTCAGTCGCTTGATAAGATCGTATTCAACTCTGGTCAACACAATAGCGATACAGGTAATGCGTTGGGTATTACAGGTCCATTGCAAATCACGGTTCGCTCTGTGGACACTGATGCTGACAACACCGAATACCTGGGTACTCCAACCAGTTTCGATGTTGATTTAGTGATTGACCCTATCAACGATCAACCAACGTTCGTCAACGTTACCAACATTGAAACGCAAGAGGACTCAGCTGGTGTAGCGATTAACAACTTCAGTATCTACGACATAGACGCAAGTTTTGATAACCCAGATGCACTGTATACGCTGACGTTGGAAATTGACCAAACACTGCCAGGAGCACAGGGCGAATTTATAATCCCAGGTCCTAGCTTTAATGACGTTACGTTTGTATTGCAACCTGACGGTTCACTGGTCATCACGGGTAAAGAAGCTGACATCAATACGGCATTGGCCAATGGAGCCGTGACCTTCAAGCCGGATCCAGACCAGAACTACCTCAACCAGAGTGGGTTGGTGACAATCAACGCAACGCTCGATGATGGCGGTAACAATGGTCTTATTGACCCAGCTGATCCTAACACTGCACAGACTAACCAGACGACTTTCACGATTAAGGTGACGGAAGTAAACGACGCGCCTATCGCGACAGACGTTGATTTAGGCTCGATTGCTGAAGATGGCCAGATAGTCATTGTTGAAGGTGATTTGATTGCAGCAAGTTCTGACCCTGAAAACCACAACCTCACGGTAACGGGTGTCACCCTGACTCAAGGACAAGGTCAGTTAACGCGCTTTGAAAATGCTGGTGGTGCTGATAACGCAGCGATTACCGGTCCATTCTGGCTATTTGTCGCTGACAACGATTTTAACGGCGATGTTAAATTCAATTACTCCATTATCGATGATGGCACAACCAATGGCGTGGATGACTTCCTAACTGACAGTGCTGAAATTAGCCTTGAAGTCACCGAGGTTAATGATCAGCCAGTTGCGGCGGATATTGACTTAGGCACCATGCTTGAAGAAGGTCAATTGATCATCAAAGAAGAGGACTTGATAGCGGCGACCACGGACCCAGACAATGACACCATTACTGTGACCAGTTTGGTGCTCGATCAAGGTCAGGGCACACTGCAACGCTTCGAAAACGTGGGTGGTGCTGATGATGCTACGATTACGGGCCCATATTGGGTGTTTACCGCAGCCGATGAGTACAACGGCGACGTTAAATTCACTTATAGCGTTGAGGATGACGGCACGACAAATGGTGTGGATAATTTCCTAACTGACAGTGCTGAAATCAGCGTTGTGGTGACGGAAGTGAATGATAAGCCGGATGCAACGGATATCGATTTAGGCACCATCCTTGAAGAAGCTCAGCTGATCATCAAAGAAGAGGATTTGATAGCAGCGACGACAGACCCAGAAAACGACACGATTACCGTGACCAATCTGGTGCTCGATCAAGGTCAAGGCACACTACAACGCTTCGAAAACGTGGGTGGTGCGGATGATGCTACGATTACTGGCCCATATTGGGTATTTACCGCAGCAGATGAATACAACGGTGATGTTAAGTTTACTTATACGGTAGAGGATGACGGGACGACGAATGGCGTTAATGACTTCCTAACCGATACCGGTGAAATCACTGCCGTGGTGCAAGGTGTGAACGATACTCCTATTGTTAATGGTGACAGTGTCACCGCTCTGATTGATGAAGACGCAGGACAACTGCTTAGTGGTATTAATGTCAGTGACCCTGATTATGTCGATAGTTTTGCTAATGACTTGATGACAGTAACGCTGACCGTTGATTACGGAACACTTTCCGTATCATTACCTGCTGGTACTAGTTTGACCGTTAATGGTGACAATAGTGGTTCGGTGACGTTGGTAGGGACGCTGAGCGATCTGAATGCCTTGATTGACACACCGACCAGTCCGAATGGAGTTTACCTTGATGCGAGCTTGGCTCCAACCAACAGCATCGGCTTAGAGGTCACTGCCAAAGACAGTGGTAATCCTTCTGGTATCGCCATTGAAACTGCACCTGTTGTTTACAACATTGCGGTGACGCCTGTCGCGAACGCGCCAAGCCTAACGATTGATCCGGCGTCTAACTACGTAAGAAACATCACTGCGAGCCAGTCGGTGAGTAATAGTGGTGTTCCTTTGGTTGGCATTATCGCAGCTCTAACGGACGTTACAGAAGAGCTAACGCTGCACATCAGTGATGTACCAGCGGGCGCTCAAATCACCAGTGACGCTGGCTCCGTAACGGATCTCGGTGGTGGGGTATGGATGGCGACCGCTGATGCAATTGAAAGTTTGCAAGTGGTTGGGCTTTCTCAAACTCCAGGTAGCTACACGCTTAAAGTTGAGGCGGTTTCTGAAGAGCTAGATAACAACGATACAGCCACATCGGCGGCAATCGACCTAAATGTGAACATTGTGTCGAATGCGGTCGATATTAATTTGGCTGGTGAGACCGATGATGTGCAGTTACTGGCTGGGGCTAATGCAACAGATCTAACGGCGGGTTCAGGTAATGACCGACTTGAAGGCGGAGCTGGTGATGACACCCTTATCGGCGGTGATGGTAACGATACGCTCATTGGTGGAGGCGGTTCGGATATCTTGACCGGTGGTGATGGTATGGACTCGTTTGTTTGGTTGAACATTGAGGATGGTGTCGAAGATACGATCACTGACTTCAATTTAGCTGAAGGTGACCAGATTGACCTACGTGAGGTATTACCTGAACTGAAAGACGCGAATGTGAATATGGCGACATTGCTTCAGCATGTTGATGCCAAGTTAGAAGGGAATGATGTTGAGTTAACCATTAACCCTGATGGCTTAGGTACAAAAGAGCAAGTGATTGTTGTTGAAGACCTCGCGCCTCAGTTGACGTTAAGCGGCACCATGCCGTCAGATATTCTGGATGCACTCGTGCAGCAGAATGTTATTACTCATGGTTAGTTTCCGCTCTTGATCAGCTCGATAGTGAGAGCGAATTAAAATAACGAAATAGGCCAGCAATGCTGGCCTATTTTTTTATCTAGAAGACTAGAAGACTAGAAGACTAGAAGACTAGAAGACTATTTAAGTGAGTTGTGAATCAGGAACTCTTCTTCAACGCCTTTCAGTTTCATCTCATCCATAATGAAGTTCACAGTGTTCAGCAAACGTTGCTCACCTTTAGGAATCAGATAACCGAACTGGCTGTTGGTAAACGGTGTTTCACAGCGAGCCGCTTCAAGGCGCTCGTCGGTCACCTGGTAGAATAGACCTTCTGGGGTTTCGGTTACCATCACATCAACTTTGCCTTCCGCAACGGCTTGCGGCACATCTAAGTTGTTCTCGTAGCGTGTGAAGCTTGCGTTCTGTAAATGAGCATCTGCAAACATCTCGTTAGTGCCACCGATGTTTACGCCAACACGTACCGAAGAAAGGTTTACTTTCTCAATGCTGTTGTACTGTTCTGCCTTGCCTTTAGCGACCAAGAAACACTTACCAAAGGTCATGTAGCCTTGAGTTTGTTCTGCGTTTAGCTGACGCTGCATTTTACGTGTAATGCCTCCCATCGCGATGTCGTACTTATCGTCGTCTAGGTCGGTCAGCAGATCTTTCCATGTGGTACGAACAATCTTCAATTCAACGCCTAATTGCTCTGCAATGTGCTGTGCGACGTCGATGTCATAGCCTGAGTAGCTTTTACCATCGAAGTAAGAAAATGGCTTGTAGTCGCACGTAGTACCGACACGTAGCGTGCCTGATTTTTGAATGTCTTCGAGTTGGTCAGCTTGTGCTGCTCCCGATAGTGCAAGTGCCATAGAAGCAAGCAATAGTGATGTTTTTGTCATTGTAATTATCTGTTGTGTTTGTAGTAGTAATCAAAGTAACAGAAACAATCTGAGAAAGAGATCAAACCATTAGAAATGGTCGTAATTGGATGAAAATCGATTGAATTTGTCGTTATGAGCGTGGAGGGATGTATTTCTGACCGCCGTTCAGCCTTCATGAACAGTGCATAATAAAAAAGCCCATGCTGTCGGGGGAAAGCATGGGCGTTTCTTTACTCGAAGTATCGGTTAACTCAGTCGCTAGCTATTAAATAGATTATTTAGCAGCGGCTTCATTGTTTAACTTTTTTGCAGGGCCTTTAGAAGCGTTAACAAGCAAGATACCAACGGTTAGAACCATCGAACCACATAGTAAGAACAACAAGCGTCCTGTCGGTTCATTTGGAATCAGAGCCATCGCTAGGATACCGAAACCTGCTGTGCTGATAAGCTTACCAAGCATTGAACGCTGTTTAGTATCTAGGTTCTGTTGCTCTTCACCTTCTGCCACCAATGGTGTGTTCCAGTTAGTGAACAGCTGCTCAACTTCTTTCTCACGTTCTGGTGATAGGCCACGGTAGAACTTGGTCGTTAGGATGAAGAAGCCACCAGTGAATACTACGTGTGCTGCCAGGCTCAATCCAACTTTCAGGTCAGCCCATTCACGGCCCGTTAGTGCTTGTTCCATACCGAATAGGTTCTCAATGTCTTCCGCTTGCAGTGAGATACCGAAGATGTAAGAAACGAAGCCACCAACGATAAGTGTTGCCCAACCTGCCCAGTCTGGAGTCTTACGAATCCACATACCAAGTAGCACAGGGATTAGCATTGGGAAGCCGATCAGAGCACCAACGTTAAGTACGATGTCGAATAGACTTAAGTGACGTAGCGAGTTAATAAACAGACCGATACCGATGATGATGAAGCCCATCATGATAGTAGTCAGCTTACTTACTACAACCAGCTCTTTTTGCGAAGCGTGTGGACGCACGATTGGGCTGTAGAAGTTCATCACGAAGATACCAGCGTTACGGTTTAGACCAGAGTCCATTGAAGACATAGTCGCCGCGAACATTGCTGACATAAGTAGACCCACCATACCTGCAGGCATTACGTTTTGTACGAATGCTAGGTAAGCTGCGTCGCCACCTACTGAACCATATTGGTCAGCGAAGTCAGGCATGAATGCTGCTACGTACCATGGTGGTAGGAACCAGATTAGTGGACCAACGACCATTAGGACACATGCAAGACCTGCTGCTTTACGTGCATTTTCACTGTCTTTCGCACATAGGTAACGGTATGCATTGATGCTGTTGTTCATAACACCGAACTGCTTCACAAAGATGAACACAACCCAAAGGATAAAGATGCTCACGTAGTTCAGGTTGTTACCCATCATGAAGTCGCCGTGGAAGTTGTCTACGATGTTTCCTAGACCGCCACCGTGGAAGTAAGCCGCAACCGCACAAGTGATAGTTACTGCCATGATGACCAACATCTGCATGAAGTCAGAGGCTACAACCGCCCATGAACCGCCTGTTACAGCCATTAGCATCAGTACTAGGCCAGTAACAACAATGGTTGCTTCCATTGGGATGTTGAATACTGCTGCCACGAAGATCGCTAGACCGTTTAGCCAAATACCGGCTGAGATCAAGCTGTCTGGCATACCAGCCCAAGTAAAGAACTGCTCTGAAGTCTTACCGAAGCGTTGACGAATCGCTTCAATCGCCGTTACTACACGTAGTTGACGGAACTTCGGTGCGAAGTAGAGGTAGTTCATGAAGTAGCCAAATGCATTGGCTAAGAATAGGATTACAACAACGAAACCGTCGTTGAACGCGCGTCCTGCGGCACCTGTAAACGTCCATGCTGAAAACTGTGTCATGAAGGCAGTTGCACCAACCATCCACCACAACATTTTGCCGCCCCCTCTAAAGTAATCACTAGTCGACGTTGTGAACTTACGGAACATCCAACCAATAGCGATCAAAAAGAAGAAGTAGGCGAGAACAACAAAAGTATCAATAGTCATCTTTTCAGCCTTTTAAATATCATAATTAACTGGGCTTAGATTAACGCGTACAAAGGTTTATTTGTACTACAATATGCCCTTAGTATGATCCAGGTCGCATTGATTTTTATTCATTTAGTAAGTTACCTTCTAATGTATTGTTTTAAATAGGTTTAATTGGGTGTAGGTTCAGCTTTAGTTTAAGAGGAAACCATCTCTCTAGTTATTATATGTGTGACAATATAACCGAAAGCCTCAAAAAGGGGAGCTCCTATAATATTTTAGTTATGCTCGTAACAACACTGTTACACGTTTCAATGATGTAGAGGATAGTCAGAATCGATACAGTCATTCGCGTAACGTCTTTTTCTCTACTTTATATGTTTGTTTTTATTGTTAATATTAAATTCATTTTTTGGGTTGTCGTGCGGTTAACTCATCAATAGGTGAATTTACGTGAGCGTGACGAGATTCTCTGTGAATTGGCTGACCGACGTGTTAGAACGAACCAACAACGACCGTTGTTTAGTTAATCATAGGCAGTAATGCGTATAAAAAACATAGTCCTTAAACGGGCTTTTACATATTTGATCGAGTGAGTCGCATAGAAGTTGGGTATGAGTCTTTTGTACGACAATATTAAGCTTGGATAACGGCAGTTTTAGCTGGGGATATCTGTGGGTAGAAGGGCAATGAGCAGGGTTCAATGTTCAGTTAAACACACTGCGATACGTTTGGTTGGCAAGCTGCTGATAGCAAAAAGCCCCACCGAAGTGAGGCTCTATTGCGAAGTTTAATGCTGATTAAGCGCTAACGTGGTCGACAGCATCACGTACTAGTTTACCTAGCTCGTCCCATTTACCTTCGTCGATTAGCTTAGTTGGAACCATCCAAGTACCGCCGCAAGCCAGTACAGAAGGGATAGATACTCGTCAACATTCTTCAAGCTAACACCGCCGGTTGGCATGAACTTAACTGGGTAAACTGCCGTAAGTGCTTTAAGCATGCCTGTACCGCCTGAAGGCTCAGCAGGGAAGAACTTAAGTGTGCGTAGGCCCATTTCCATTGCTTGCTCAACTAGGCTTGGGTTGTTTACGCCCGGTACAATTGCAACGCCCTTGTCGATACAGTATTGAACCGTACGTGGGTTAAAGCCAGGGCTTACGATGAAGTCCACGCCCGCTTCGATAGATGCGTCAACTTGCTCGTTAGTCAGTACAGTACCTGAACCGATGAGCATGTCTGGGAACTCTTTACGCATGATGCGAATCGCTTCGATTGCACATTCAGTACGTAGTGTGATTTCAGCACATGGCATGCCGTTTTCAACCAATGCTTTACCTAGAGGGATAGCGTCTTCAGCACGGTTGATAGCGATGACTGGGATAACTTTCAGGTTAGCAAGTTGTTCATTTAATGTAGTCATGAATTCTTTCTCACGTTAATTGTGGGCTTGCTTTAAATCAAGCAAACCCTTGATTAATAAATAAAGTACGTAATTATAGAGACAGATCTGGCGTCGCTTCTAGTGGAATGATCGCACCTTGATATTGAATTACGGTGCCTGCGACAATATGCCCGGCTAAAGCTGCATCGCGAGCACTACCACCACTTAAACGCTTCGCTAAAAAACCAGCACTAAACGAATCGCCAGCAGCAGTTGTATCTACGATGAGGTCTACTGGGTTCGGCGGAACGTACTGAGCGCTCTGACTCTCAACAACTAAGCAGTCTTTCGCACCACGTTTGATGATGATCTCTTTAACACCAGACTCAGACGTACGGGCTATGCATTGTTCAATGCTTGCATCACCGTATAACTCTTGCTCATCATCGAATGTCAGTAGCGCGGTGTCTGTGTACTTCAGCATTTTCAAATACCAAGACATGGCTTCTTGTTGGCTTGTCCACAGTTTAGGGCGGTAGTTATTGTCGAAGAATACTTGACCACCTTGCGCTTTGAATTTGTCTAAGAAATTAAACAACTCAGTACGCCCATGTTCTGTCAATATAGCGAGCGTAATACCACTCAGATAGACCGCATCAAAAGAGAATAGCTTATCAAGTAGAGCAGGAGTGTCGTCTTGATCAAACATGAACTTCGCTGCTGCATCGTTACGCCAATAATGGAAGCTGCGCTCACCAGTTTCATCGGTTTCGATGTAATAAAGCCCTGGCTGCTTGTCTCCAAGCTGAGCAATTAGGCTAGTATCAATACCTTCAGATTGCCACTTTTCCAACATATCGACACTGAACGGATCAGTACCTAGCGCAGTGACATAGCTCGTATTAATATTTTGTTCTTTGGTTAAGCGTGACAGATAAAGCGCAGTATTTAGCGTGTCACCACCGAAACTTTGCTTTAAGCCATCTTGTTTCTTTTGTAGCTCAACCATGCACTCGCCAATGACCGCGATGTTTAATGATTTCATGTGCTTACCTTAGCAACTGAGGTTGCGCTAATGATTATTTTAAGAAGTCTTCACGTGCAGGGTTAAACATATCCAGCAGAATACTGTCTTGTTCTAATGCTACCGCGCCGTGCATTACATGTTTGCGAGCAAAGTAAGCGTCGCCTTCTTTAAGTACACGCTTCTCACCGTCAATTTCAGCTTCGAAACTACCGCGCACGACATAACCAATCTGGTCGTGAATTTCATGGGTATGAGGGTGACCAATTGCGCCTTTGTCAAAACATAGGTGTACAGCCATTAGATCGTCAGTGTATGCAACGATTTTACGCTTGATACCGTCGCCTAGATCTTCCCAAGGTTGCTCATGATTAATGAAAAATGCGTTCATTGTATTTCTCCAAAACAGTTTTAATCTTTATGTGTCATTCAATTTACAGCCATCTTAATAGAATGGAATTATTTGTAATACAATATATCTAAAAATGTGTGATGTTGATCAAGCAAGCTTTTTGGTATCTTAGGTATTTCAATAACTTACAGCTCTTGTTGTGTTAGTTATTCACTTTAAACATCAATGGTTTAGCTGGTTTTGTGTGATTGTGGTCATTATTTTAAGATGAATTTGTATGATTAAAGTTCTTATTGTATTACTTTATATGGAGTTTAAGATTCAAATCGAAGTTTAAAATACAAAAACTCTTTAATGAGGGTGACAAAGAAAATGACTATACAACCGATATTGTTGACGGATGCTGAAATTGAAGCGCTTCATTTAGAAGTTGGTCGTACAAGCCTAATGGGTAAGACGATAGCGACTAACGTAAAAGAACTTGAAGCATTCATGCGCTTACCAATTGATGTTCCAGGACATGGTGAAGCAGGGGGTTACGAACATAACCGTCACAAACAAAACTACACATACATGAACCTAGCTGGTCGATTGTTTCTCATCACTAAAGAGCAAAAGTACGCGGATTTTGTTACCGAGTTGCTAGAGGTATACGCTGACAAGTATCTGACTTTTGATTATCACGTACAGAAAAACACCAACCCAACGGGGCGTTTGTTTCACCAAATTCTAAACGAACACTGCTGGTTAATGTTTACAAGCCTAGCTTACTCTTGCGTGGCTTCTACAATGACACAAGAACAACGTGACAACATTGAGTCACGTATTTTTGAACCAATGCTAGAAATGTTCACGGTGAAGTATGCGCACGATTTTGACCGTATTCATAACCACGGTATCTGGGCGGTAGCAGCTGTTGGTATCTGTGGTCTAGCATTGGGCAAGCGTGAGTACCTAGAGATGTCGGTATACGGTCTTGATCGTAACGACACAGGCGGTTTCTTAGCGCAAATCTCTCAACTGTTTGCACCTTCTGGTTACTACATGGAAGGTCCTTACTACCACCGCTACGCTATTCGTCCAACTTGTGTGTTCGCTGAAGTGGTTCACCGCCATATGCCAGAAGTAGATATCTACAACTACAAAGACGGCGTGATTGGTAACACAGTACAAGCGATGCTGGCGACTGCTTACCCTAACGGTGAATTCCCAGCACTGAACGATGCATCTCGTACGATGGGTATAACAGACATGGGCGTACAAGTTGCCGTAAGTGTTTACAGCAAGCACTACGCGGTGGATGGAAAGGTAGACGAAAACATCCTAGGTATGGCGAAGATACAAGATGCAGTATGGATGCACGGCTGTGGTCTTGAGTTATCTAAAGCTTACGAAGCAGCCAGTGCTGAAAAAGAAATCGGCATGCCTTTCTGGCCAAGTGTTGAGTTGAACGAAGGCCCAGAAGGTCACAACGGTGCGCAAGGTTTCATCCGTATGCAAGACAGCAAAGGCGATGTGTCTCAGTTAGTGATGAACTACGGCCAACACGGTATGGGCCACGGCAACTTCGATACGCTAGGTATTACCTTCTTCAACCGTGGTCAAGAAGTGCTACGTGAATACGGCTTCTGTCGTTGGGTGAACGTTGAGCCAAAATTCGGTGGCCGTTACTTAGACGAAAACAAGTCTTACGCTCGTCAAACTATCGCTCATAATGCGGTAACGATTGATGAGAAATGTCAGAACAACTTTGATGTTGAGCGCGCAGACTCTGTTCACGGCTTGCCTCACTTCTTCAAAGTAGAAGACCAAAAAATCAATGGTATGAGTGCGTTCGCGAACGATCACTACGATGGTTTTGACATGCAACGCAGTGTGTTCATGCTAAACCTTGAAGGTCTAGAATCTCCACTACTATTAGACCTGTACCGCTTAGATTCAGCGAAAGGCGAGCACCAATACGATTACTCTCACCAGTATGAAGGTCAGATTGTTCGTACAAACTTCGATTACCAAACCAACAAAGAGCTTCACACGCTAGGCGGCGACTTCGGTTACCAACACCTATGGAATGTAGCAAGTGGTCAAGCGAACGAGACAGCACTAGTGAGCTGGCTACAAAACAATACTTATTACACATGGTTAGGTACAAGCTCGAACGACAACGGTGAAGTTATCTTTACTCGTTCTGGCGCGAATGACCCAAGCTTCAACCTGCGTTCTGAGCCAGCGTTTATTCTGCGTAGCAAAGGCGAAACAACATTGTTTGCTTCAGTTTTAGAGACGCATGGTTACTTCAACGAAGAGTTTGAGCAATCAGTGAACGCTCGTGGCCAAGTACGAGGCATCAAAGTACTGGCGCACAACAACATCGGTTCTGTTGTTGAAATTGAAACGAATACCTCTCGTGTCACAGTAATGATCAGCAACCAACTGGGTGCGACTGACGCTACTGAACACAAAGTCGAATTAAATGGCAAAACGTACAGCTGGACAGGTTTCTACTCTCTAGAAGAGAACCTAATTGACTCAACTTCAGCTGGTCAGGAGAAATAAGAATGAGCTATCAACCACTTTTACTGAACTTTGAAGAAGCAGCAGAGCTTCGTAAAGAACTTGGCAAGGATAGCCTATTAGGAAAAGCACTTACTCGCGACATCAACCAAACTGACGCTTACATGGCAGAAGTAGGTATTGAAGTGCAGGGACACGGCGAGGGCGGCGGTTACGAACATAACCGTCATAAGCAAAACTACATCCATATGGATCTAGCGGGTCGTCTATTCCTTATCACAGAAGAGACAAAATACCGTGATTACATCGTAGATATGCTAACGGCTTACGCGAAGGTGTACCCATCGCTAGAGAGCAACACTAGCCGTGATTCAAACCCACCGGGTAAGATCTTCCACCAAACACTGAACGAAAACATGTGGATGCTATACGCTTCGTGCGCATACAGCTGTGTTTACCACACGATTTCTGAAGATGAAAAAACGCTGATTGAAAACGACCTATTCAAGCAGATGATCGAGCTGTTCGTTGTAACATACGGCCACGACTTCGACATCGTACATAACCACGGCCTGTGGGCAGTAGCAGCGGTAGGTATCTGTGGCTACGCAATCAACGATCAAGAATCGGTAGATAAAGCGCTTTACGGCCTTAAGCTAGATAAAGTGAGCGGCGGTTTCCTAGCACAGCTAGACCAACTGTTCTCGCCAGACGGCTACTACATGGAAGGTCCGTACTACCACCGTTTCTCACTACGCCCAATCTACTTGTTCGCAGAGGCAATCGAGCGTCGTCAACCTGAGCTCGGTATCTACGAATTCAACGATTCAGTTATCAAGACAACTTCTTACGCGGTATTTAAGACGGCATTCCCAGACGGCACGCTGCCAGCACTGAACGATTCTTCGAAGACGATTTCTATCAACGATGAAGGCGTGATCATGGCAACATCTGTGTGTTACCACCGTTACGAGCAAACTGAAACGCTACTGGGTATGGCTGATCACCAGCAAGATGTATGGGTTCATATCTCAGGTAAAACACTATCAAACGCGGTTGAAGCGGCCGACGAAATCAAGCCATTCAACTGGGGTAGCCTGTTCGTGACTGACGGCCCAGAAGGTGAGAAAGGTGGCGTGAGCATCCTTCGTCACCGTGATGAGCAAGATGACGACACAATGGCGTTAATCTGGTTTGGTCAACACGGCAGCGACCATCAGTACCACTCTGCGCTAGACCACGGTCACTACGATGGTTTGCACTTAAGCGTGTTCAACCGCGGTCACGAAGTACTACACGATTACGGCTTTGGTCGCTGGGTAAACGTTGAGCCTAAATTTGGCGGTCGTTACATCCCAGAGAACAAGTCTTACTGTAAGCAGACGGTTGCTCATAACACGGTAACGGTTGACCAAAAAACTCAAAACAACTTCGACACGGCCCTGGCTGAATCTAAGTTTGGTCAGAAGCACTTCTTTGTGGCAGACGATCAGTCTCTACAAGGCATGAGCGGCACAATCTCTGAGTACTACACAGGTGTAGATATGCAGCGTAGTGTCATTCTTGCTGAGCTTCCTGAATTTGAGAAACCACTAGTGATTGATGTGTACCGCATTGAAGCGGACGCTGAGCACCAGTACGACCTACCAGTTCACCACTCTGGTCAAATCATCCGTACTGACTTTGATTACAAGGTGGAAAGCACGCTTAAGCCACTAGGTGAAGACAACGGTTACCAACACCTTTGGAACGTTGCTTCAGGTAAAGTGAATGAAGAGGGCTCTTTAGTAAGCTGGCTGCATGACAGTAGTTACTACAGCCTAGTAACCAGCGCTAATGCGGGCAGTGAAGTTATCTTTGCTCGCACTGGTGCTAACGATCCAGACTTTAATCTTAAGAGTGAGCCTGCGCTTATCTTACGTCAGTCTGGTCAGAACCATGTGTTTGCTTCTGTATTGGAAACGCACGGTTACTTTAACGAGTCTATTGAAGCCTCTGTAGGCGCTCGTGGGCTAGTTAAGTCAGTGTCTGTTGTAGGTCATAACAGTGTCGGGACTGTTGTGCGCATTCAAACGATGTCTGGCAATACTTACCACTACGGTATTTCAAACCAAGCTGAAGACGCACAGCAAGCAACTCATACTGTTGAGTTCGCTGGTGAGACATACACGTGGGAAGGATCATTTGCTCTACTGTAAATGGTCTACACATATCATTTGATCATGGTATGTGGCGATGTGGTGCTTTGCGGGAACGAAGTGCCATGTCATTTTCAGTTTTAATAAGTAATGACACTTTTGAAGCTGAAACTTATGTCGATGACAAAGAATATCGGAAATAAGTCAAACCGAGTAGCTCGTTACGAGTTGCTCGGTTTTTTTATACGTGAGTTTGGCTCCGAAGATACGTGTTAGATAGTGCGAGCTCGGAACCCGCGCCCGGGGAGGGCACGGTAAGTTAGGTTTATCAGAGCCTATACTCATTATATCTATGACATGGTGATGACGTAGTTAAAGCTAATAAGTAATACAATTTATGGCTATCTTAGTATTGAACATGAATACTAGAACCTTGACGAACTAGTGAAATACTAGAGTGAGAGGTTGTGTTTCGCTTTTGAAATTAGCTTCATCTAAACGGATGTCAACGTATCAGATTAGCCAAAGACAGCTTGTCATCCATGGTTACTATACATACATAGTCTATACGCTAGGGTTGAATGAATAAGGGGATTAGCGGAGTTACTATCGATTTGTTTGATCGCTGCAGGGCAAAATCTATCGCCGTGGATTATATCAAGCTGATTCCCTGATTTATGGTGGCATTCGTATATGAAATTCATGCGCTGGATCACTAATAGGAGCTCTAAAACGGTTGCCTTAAGAGCTGTGGCTAGTTACTATAATGAGCATATAATCACACAATAACATA
>AAZW01000046.1 GCA_000169995.1 Vibrionales bacterium SWAT-3
TAGTCAACACTTCAATTGGCCCAGTAATTGAAGTGGCCGGGCCCCCGGGAAATGCAAGCGCAGTTAAGGTTAGTTGTTTCATAAATACCATTAATAATAGAAGGCCACTAATTCTACATTCGTTTAAGTTAAAGGGGCAAATTCACCGTACCACTGCGCACCGAGAGCCAGAAAAAAGACTCAATTGGAGGGTGAAAGTCTTTTGAATTGCATTGTAAAGAACAAATATAACATGGTGGTAAAGTTTATCATATTGATAATATAGAAGTTGCCACACAAATGCTCTCTTTGAGGTGAGCACACAGCATCCTGATGGTTCAGACCTGATTTACTACCCTGAGAACCCTGAAAATGGAAAACCCGCAAGCATTGTAAGGGT
This sequence comes from Vibrionales bacterium SWAT-3, assembly GCA_000169995.1. Classification (GTDB taxonomy): domain Bacteria; phylum Pseudomonadota; class Gammaproteobacteria; order Enterobacterales; family Vibrionaceae; genus Vibrio. The sequence goes on from AAZW01000046.1 coordinate 380, forward strand.
AGTCAAGGAATGGTGTTTATCTCAGGGGGGGGGGGCCTAGTTTCAAGAGCTAACTCTCTTTTTATTACAAGCAGCTTGTGCTTTCAGAGTAGGGAGCGAGGTAGCTCCCTTTGCAATTTATGCATAGAGTACCAATGTCAACGCCAGTTCAAATTGTCCATTAGTACACTGTAAAATGATCAATCTTTATTGTTTTGTTTTCTTTATCTTGGGGGTAACGAAGAGGAAAAATGATCAAACTTTACAGCTTAATGGTCAACTACAGCTTCAAAATGACACATTTCTGATCAATCTATATTGTCCGCCGACAAGGTGAAAGCCCATCATCATGAACTGACCCCCAATAGTTGGACACCAATTATTGGGGGTCTTTTTATGTCCAAATATAACCGAGAGCTAAAATGTATCATTGCTAAGCAATACTTAGATGGCACATCATCTCTCTACTTAGCAAAACAATATTCAATTTCTTCAAGACAGATACGGTATTGGGCTCAAGTCTTTGCCATCCATGGTGCTAACTCATTTTTACCAACTAAGCATGCTGCTACTGCTCAGGAAAAACGAAAAGCATTGAATTTAATGTGGACGAATGATTGGTCTCTCACGCACACTAGCGCAATATTAAACCTCTCATCCCCTGGGATACTCTCTGTCTGGCTCAAAAGATTTAATGAGCTCGGTATCAAAGGGCTCAAAATGCGCCAGAAAGGAAGACCTCCAATGAAACAGCACCCTCAACGTACCACTAAGCCTGATGATGAAATGACGCTTGAGGAGCTAAAAGAGGAGTTGCTCTACTTGCGAACCGAGAATGCCGTTCTAAAAAGTTGGAAGAGTTGGAGCAGGAAAAAAACCGTCGAACAAAGAAAAAGCGGTCATAGCTCTAACTCTTAAAGGCAAGTACCCGTTAAAGCACTTACTGCACACTCTACAGCTGGCAAAAAGTGTCTTTTATTATCAGGCTCAAACGAGCAAGCGCCCAAATAGCTACGAACGTGAGCTGCGGTTGATAAAGTCAATTTATCATGAACATAAGGGACGATATGGCTACCGCCGTATTCACTTGGAACTAAAAAATCGGGGGTTCGTGCTTAATCACAAAACGGTTCAAAGGCTTATGGCCCAGCTCAACCTTAAATCGACGGTCAGGATTAAAAAGTATCGTTCATACCGAGGAGAGTCTGGAACAGCTGCTCCCAACGTGCTTGAAAGAGATTTTAGTGCGACTCAACCCGATGAAAAATGGGTAACTGATGTCACGGAGTTTAAAGTCAAAGAGCAGAAAGTATACTTATCTCCCGTTGTCGACTTGTTTACTCAGGAGGTGGTTGCTTATAGAGTGGCCAAGAATGCCTGCTTGCCGCTTGTCACGGATATGCTAACGGAGGCTATATCAACGCTTAAACCCAACTCAAAGCCAATTATACATAGCGACCAAGGTTGGCAATATCGTCATCGACAGTATCAGAAAAAGGTAGCGGAGAGTGGGTTAACGCAAAGCATGTCGAGAAAAGGTAACTGCTTGGATAATGCTGTTGCTGAAAATTTTTTTGCTTTACTCAAAACAGAGATGTATCACAACCAAAGCTTTGAAGATGCAGATGCTCTGATAGCGCAAATCAAAGAGTATATCGAGTACTACAATACCAAACGTATAAAAGTGAAACTAAAAGGCCTGACTCCGATAGAATATCGAACTCAGGCCTTGAAAGCCGCTTAACAGAAATGTCCAACTTTACGGGGTCACTTCATCATGATGGGCTTTTTTGTGCATGCTATTTAGTAAATCTACATTCAGCTTATAGTCGTTAAGCGTTAAGCGTTAAGAGCTTGCTCTAGGTCTGCAAGGATATCTTCGATGTGTTCAATACCGATTGATAGGCGAATCATCTCTGGTGACACACCGGCTTGTTTCTGTTCAGCTTCGCTTAGCTGACGGTGTGTTGTCGACGCTGGGTGACAAGCCAGAGATTTTGCATCGCCAATATTTACTAGGCGTTTGAATATTTGTAGCGCGTCATAGAAGCGAACACCTGCTTCATAACCATCCTTTAAGCCAAAAGATAAAATCGCCGATGGCTTACCTCGCATGTACTTTTCAGCAAGCGGGTAGAACTCTGAACTAGGTAAGCCAGCGTAACTTACCCAGCTGACTTTCTCATGTTGGCTGAGATACTCCGCCACTTTCAATGCGTTCTCTGTATGTCGCTCCATACGTAGCGACAGCGTCTCCAAGCCTTGCATCAACATAAAGGCATTCATTGGCGACAAGGCTGCGCCTGTATTGCGTAGTGGAACCGTTCTAGCACGACCAATAAATGCAGCCTCACCAAAGGCTTCGGTATAAACCACACCGTGATAAGAGGGCTCTGGTTGATTAAATACCGGGAAGCGATCTTTGTGTTCTGCCCATGGGAATTTACCTGAATCGACAATCACACCACCCAAGGTTGTACCGTGACCACCCACGTACTTTGTTAGTGAATGGACTACAATGTCAGCACCAAACTCAATAGGCTTACACAGCACTGGAGTCGCGACCGTGTTATCGACAATCACAGGGACACCTTGCGCGTGAGCAAGTTCTACAACACGTTCTAAGTCGATGATATTACCTGCTGGGTTGCCGATACTTTCGCAGTAAACCGCCTTGGTTTTTTCATCGATAAGCCCTGCTAGGCTCTCAGGTTTATCGTCTTTAGCAAAACGAACTTCAATCCCTTGGTTTGGCAGCATATGAGCAAACAAGGTGTAAGTACCACCGTAAAGCTGAGGTGTTGAGACAATGTTGTCACCGATTTGTGCCAATGTCTGAATCGCGTAGTTGATTGCCGCGCTGCCTGCACTCACTACCAAACCTGCAATACCACCTTCTAACGCCGCCATACGTTTCTCTAAGACATCGTTGGTTGGGTTCATAATGCGGGTGTAGATATTGCCAGGTACGGCTAGGTTGAACAGATCAGCACCATGCTGAGCATCGTCAAATTCATAGGCAACGGTTTGATAGATAGGAGTAGTAACGGATTTAGTGGTTGGATCGGTTTCGTATCCGAAGTGAATCGAGAGTGTTTCGTCTTTCATGTTTCTTCCCTGAACTATTGAGCGATTTATGTACACTCATATTGCCGATTTTTTTATAAAAGAAAAGTAAGCTCAGTCACAGAGAGGCTATTAGCATTGTGTACTGTAGGGGGAGCTCATTAAGGGATGTATTGATACGAGTAGGGCGTAAATAAATAGCGAGCTTAGAAAAGCAAAAAGCCAGAGCAGCATAAACTGTTCTGGCTTTTCTAATTTGGTGGCCCCTCCCAGATTTGAACTGGGGACCGAACGATTATGAGTCGTGCGCTCTAACCACTGAGCTAAGGGGCCGTAGGGCATAGATTATAGGGGAAGCATTCAGTGGTGTCTAGACACTATAAGGGGCAATTCCGCTTACATCTTAGCCACTTAAATCACACAGCTACAAAAAAGGTGAGCCATAGCTCACCTTTTGTCAATTATGCTTAAAAGCTAATCACATCAATGTGTGTGATTACTCGTCTAGGAAGCTGCGCAGAGTTTCTGAACGGCTTGGGTGACGAAGTTTACGTAGTGCTTTTGCTTCGATCTGACGGATACGCTCACGAGTTACGTCGAACTGCTTACCAACCTCTTCTAGAGTGTGGTCCGTGTTCATGTCGATACCGAAACGCATGCGCAGTACTTTCGCTTCACGAGGTGTTAGGCCAGCAAGAACGTCTTTAGTTGCACCGCGTAGGCTGGTTGCCGTTGCAGAGTCTAGAGGTAGTTCTAGCGTTGTATCCTCGATGAAATCACCTAGATGCGAATCTTCGTCGTCACCGATTGGTGTTTCCATTGAGATAGGCTCTTTAGCGATTTTCAGTACTTTACGGATCTTGTCTTCAGGCATTTGCATGCGCTCAGCCAGCTCTTCCGGAAGTGGTTCACGACCCATCTCTTGTAGCATTTGACGAGAGATACGGTTTAGTTTGTTGATCGTTTCGATCATGTGAACCGGAATACGGATAGTACGAGCTTGGTCGGCAATCGAACGAGTGATTGCTTGACGGATCCACCATGTAGCGTAAGTAGAGAATTTGTAACCACGACGGTATTCAAACTTATCAACCGCTTTCATCAGACCGATGTTACCTTCTTGGATTAGATCCAAGAATTGTAGACCACGGTTTGTGTACTTCTTAGCAATCGAGATTACTAGACGTAAGTTCGCTTCAACCATCTCTTTCTTCGCACGACGAGCTTTCGCTTCACCGATAGACATACGACGGCTGATGTCTTTAATGCTTTGAACAGTCAGAGAGGTCTCTTTCTCGATCATATCCAGTTTTTGGATTGAGCGACGGATATCGTTCTCGTGACGTTTGATCTTTTCTGCGTATGGTTTGTCAGAAGCAAGTACTTCATCTAACCATGCTTCGCTAGATTCGTTGCCAGTAAATAGAGCAATGAAAGATTTTTTCGGCATTTTGCCGTACTCAACCGTTTGACGCATGATTAGGCGTTCTTGAGTACGTACACGATCCATAGAGTTGCGCAGTTCGTTTACTAGGTAATCAAACTGTTTTGGTGTTAGACGGAACTCTTTGAATACGTCTTGCATCATTGTCGTTGCAAGCATTGCTTTCGGGCTTTCATGGCCGTACTCGTTGATCGCTAGCTGACGGTTTTGGTAGCTAGTACGAAGCGCTGTGAATTTCTCAAGAGCAAGCTCAGGATCGATACCTGTATCTTCTTCTTCCTCTTCTTCATCGTCATCAACGTCTTCTGCGTCTTCGTCATCCAGATCTGTTTCAGCAAGTTCTGAACCGATGTGAGTCGCTGTTGGTGCAGCTGTGCCATCGTCATCTGGGTCAACAAAGCCATTAATTAGGTCTGTTAAGCGAATCTCTTCTGCTTGTACGCGGTCAAACTGTTCCAAGATGTATGGAATAGTGCCTGGGTACTCAGCAACAGATAGCTGAACTGTATTGATACCATCTTCAATACGTTTAGCAATGTCGATTTCGCCTTCACGAGTCAGTAGCTCAACCGTACCCATTTCACGCATGTACATGCGAACTGGGTCAGTAGTACGGCCAATCTCGCTTTCTACGCTTGAAAGCGCAGCAGCTGCAGCTTCGGCTGCGTCTTCATCTATATTGGCATCGTCATCATTAAGCGCTAGATCATCAGCATCAGGTGCAGTTTCAACTACTTTGATGCCCATGTCGTTAATCATTTGAATGATGTCTTCTACCTGTTCAGAATCCACGATTTCTGCAGGTAGGTGGTCGTTTACTTCGGCGTAGGTCAGATAGCCTTGTTCCTTGCCTTTAATAACAAGTAATTTAAGCTGTGACTGCGGATTTTGATCCATAGATGATATCCAACTTCAGGTCTGGTGAAGGACGTTGCATTCTCAAATGCAAACCAATTATGTTAACAAATTTATTAAATGCTGACTAATCAAACAGGGTTACGCTTTTAGATCTAGCATTAAAGCTAGTAGCTCCCTTTTTTCTTCGGCTGATAAACCGACACTTCTTGCTTTGGCCTGCAGGTTTTCAATTTGTTTTTCAACGCACTGGGCAAGTATTTTGTCCAATGAGTCTAAAAATATGTCTTCTTGATTGTCTTCGTCGAGGGGGATTTCCCAGCTCGCGAGACGAGACAGAAGAGCTTCATGTTTATTATCTCGCCAGTGCTCTAATAACTGGCCGGTGTTGATATGGGGATGCGCGTGGCATTTATCAAGTACTTCGACGAATAAACTTAGTCCAGGCAATGGTAAGCCTTTGACACTTGATAAATCCGGTACCATATCAGCATAGCTCGGATTTTGGATAAGCAAAGCGATAACTTCACGCATTGGAGTTCGCTTGAGCTCTTTATGCGGTTGAGGTGTCGGGTTCTGTGTATGAACACGAGCACGTCTCAGTTGGTTATCAAATCCAGTTCGCTCATCCAATAATTTTTCGAGCAACTCTTGGAAATAACTGTCAGGAATTTTATTAATTAAGGCGCTTGCGTGCGCACGCAGTGCCGATTTTCCTTCGGTTGTTCCCAAGTTAAGTTTGTGTATTTCTATCAGGTTGTCGAACAAATAGGTCGACAGTGGCGTTGCATTTTGGACGAGCTGCTCAAAAGCGGCCTTACCATGTTCTCTAATATAGCTATCTGGGTCTTCACCATCGGGCAAGAACAGAAACTTGAGTGTATTACCTGTTTTCAGGTACTCAAGTGCATTTTCTAGAGCGCGCCATGCGGCCTCTTTACCAGCTCGGTCACCATCGTAACAACAAATCACAGTGCTGGTTTGTCTAAACAGCATCTGGATGTGGTCACCAGTTGTTGAGGTGCCTAGTGAAGCCACCGAGTAATCTACACCATATTGCGCAAGCGCTACGACATCCATGTAACCTTCAACCACAAGGACTTGAGGCGGTTCACGGTATGCCTGCAATACTTCATAAAGGCCATACAGTTCTTTACCTTTATGGAAGATAGGCGTCTCTGGTGAGTTTAGGTATTTTGGTGTGCCGTCTTCTAAGACACGACCACCAAAACCAATTACACGACCACGACGATCACGAATCGGGAACATGACACGGCCACGGAATCGGTCGTATCGGTTGCCTTTATCATTCTCTATCAACATACCGCCTGTTACCAGCATGTCTTGAGCTTCTTTTTGTTGACCAAAGTTCTTACGAACTAAGTCCCACTCATCGGCCACGTAACCAATGCCAAACTTCTGGACTATTTCGCCCGATAGACCACGATTTTTGAGGTACTCAATCGCAGGTTTATTGGCTGCTATTTTTAGCTGAGAACGATAGAACTGGCTAATGGCGCCCATCAAATCATAGAGGTTACGCTTTTGTTCAGTGTTGGCTCTTGGTGCGGTAGAAATCTCACCACTACGTTGTTCTCTTGGAACATCGAGCCCTAAGAAAGAGGCCAGCTCTTCAATAGCTTCAACAAATTCAAGGCGTTCGAACTCCATAATGAAGTCGATGGCATTGCCGTGTACGCCGCAACCAAAACAGTGATAAAACTGTTTCTCTTGGCTTACGCTAAAAGAGGGGGTCTTTTCGTTATGAAACGGACAACAAGCGCCGTAGTTTTTGCCTTTTTTCTTAAGTTTCACGCGTGCGTCTATGATGTCGACAATGTCGAGACGCGCTAGGAGATCATCGATGAAACTACGCGGGATGTGTCCTGCCATAAAACCTTAAGAAAAATGCACTAACTGAGAGTGTGGATAATAATAGTTTGAATGGGTTACAGATACAAACAAGCCGTGCGTTCCGAAGGATTGCACGGCTTGTTGCAATTTGATTTGGGATTAAGCGAGTTTAGAACGAACCAAACCACTAACTTTACCCATATCTGCACGCCCTTGAATTTGTGGTTTCAAGATAGCCATTACTTTACCCATGTCTTGCATGCCCGCAGGTTGAGCTTCTGCAATTGCGCTATCAAGTAGTGCGATTACTTCTTCTTCAGTAAGCGGCTGAGGCATAAAGCCTTCAAGTACAGCAATTTCTGCTTGTTCCACGTCAGCAAGATCTTGACGACCAGCTGATTCATATTGAGCAACAGAATCGCGACGTTGTTTAACCATTTTTACTAGCACAGCAAGAATGTCGTCATCGCTCAGAGTAATCTGTTCGTCGACTTCACGTTGCTTTACAGCAGCAAGAGCTAAACGGATAGTGCCAAGGCGCGGTTTGTCCTTGGCTTTCATCGCTAATTTTTGCTCTTCTTTGAGTTGTTCAATAAGAGCCATAACTCAGTCCTTATGGATTAAGTTATTAGTACAGGCGAACGCGACGTGCGTTTTCGCGAGCTAGCTTCTTAGCGTGACGCTTTTGAGCTGCTGCTTTAGCGCGTTTGCGAACTGTAGTTGGCTTTTCGTAGTGCTCGCGACGGCGAACTTCAGAAAGGATACCTGCTTTTTCACAAGAGCGCTTGAAACGACGTAGTGCAACGTCGAACGGTTCGTTTTCACGTACTTTAACTATTGGCATATGCCTTTCACCTCAGGGGTTATTCATTATCGCTGGCTACTGATGACCAAATCAGAAAAATTATCCGTAGACAACTTTCGATTAAGTGTGGTCTCTAACCAGCTTGATCAAAAATGGTGCGTAATTTTAATCCGATCAGAGTGGCTTTGTAAAGCACTTTGTCGATTATAGTCTGTACAATATTTGTTTGAAGAGCTTAGGCAGGGTAATATTGCGCTAATTTCCCATTTTAGACGAAAGCGTGCCGAGAAAATTATGCGCATTATTGGTATTGAAACCTCTTGTGATGAAACAGGAATCGCAATTTATGATGATGAGCAGGGCTTGCTTTCTCATCAATTATACAGCCAAGTAAAGCTGCACGCCGATTATGGTGGTGTGGTACCTGAGCTCGCATCACGTGATCACGTGAAGAAAACTATTCCGCTAATTAAAGCGGCTCTAAAAGAGGCAAATTTGACCTCTAAAGACATCGATGGCGTAGCTTACACTGCTGGCCCTGGCCTTGTTGGTGCCCTGCTTGTTGGCGCAACGATTGGTCGCAGCATTGCTTACGCTTGGGGGGTGCCAGCTGTGCCAGTTCACCACATGGAAGGCCACCTTCTTGCTCCTATGCTAGAAGATAACCCACCTCCGTTCCCATTTGTCGCTCTGCTTGTTTCCGGTGGTCACACAATGATGGTCGAAGTGAAAGGCATTGGTGAATATAAGATCCTTGGTGAGTCGATTGATGATGCGGCAGGTGAAGCGTTTGATAAAACGGCGAAGCTAATGGGCTTAGATTACCCTGGTGGTCCGTTGCTATCTCGACTGGCAGAAAAAGGCACGCCGGGCCGCTTTAAGTTCCCGCGTCCAATGACGGATCGTCCGGGCCTGGATATGAGCTTTTCTGGTCTAAAAACCTTTGCTGCGAACACGATTCGTGACAATGACGATAGCGAACAAACTCGTGCCGACATCGCGTATGCCTTCCAAGAGGCAGTTTGTGGCACCTTGGTAATCAAGTGTAAGCGTGCCTTGGAACAGACGGGCATGAAACGTATAGTGATTGCTGGTGGCGTAAGTGCAAACAAACAACTGCGTGTTGAACTTGAAGCACTTGCTAAGAAGATTGGTGGCGAGGTTTACTACCCGCGCACCGAGTTCTGTACTGATAACGGTGCGATGATCGCTTATGCCGGTATGCAGCGCCTGAAAAATGGTGAGACTGCTGATCTTTCAGTTCAAGCCACACCGCGTTGGCCGATCGACCAATTAGAGCCAATTGCGTAATACATCAAAATGTTTCGATAAACGGTCGCCTAGTGCGGCCGTTTTTATATCTTAGCTTACCGACTATATGTCGATAAACAATTGCTAATAGAGATTAGGGAAGAAGATGAACAAGTTCACTGTAGATAATCAATCGATGGCGTACCTAGACGAAGGCGAAGGCCCGGTTGTTGTACTAGGACACAGCTACCTTTGGGATAGTGCGATGTGGAAGCCACAGGTTGAAGCATTAAAATCTCAGTACCGTTGTATTGTGCCTGAGCTTTGGTCTCATGGGGAGTCTCAAGCGGCACCGAGTGCTATGCGCAATCTAAAAGACTACGCTCAACATGTTCTGGCATTGCTTGACCATTTAAACATCGAAGAGTTTTCTGTGGTGGGTTTATCGGTTGGTGGTATGTGGGGCACTGAGCTTGCGGAGCTAGCACCGGCACGTATCAAATCTTTGGTACTGATGGACACTTTTGTCGGCTTAGAGCCAGAAGTCGCACATGCGAAATACTTCAGCATGCTAGACACCATCTCTCAAACTAAGATGGTTCCTCAACCGATTGTAGAAGCGGTTGTGCCGTTGTTCTTTGCTAATGGCGCACAAACTAACACGCCAGCTTTGGTAGAAGGTTTTACTCAGCAGTTATCGGCATTACAGGGCGAGCAAGCAGAGCAAGTAGCTCGAATTGGTCGTATGGTGTTTGGACGTCGTGACATGATTGAAACTATAGAGAACTTTGCTCTACCTGTGTTGGTAGCTGTCGGTCAAGAAGATAAACCACGCCCGGTACTTGAATCTTACCTAATGCATGATTGCATTTCGGGAAGTGAATTAGTGGTAATTCCTGGCGCAGGACACATTAGTTCGCTAGAGCAGCCAGAATTTGTAAACACTATGCTGAAAGAGTTTTTAGGTAAGCACCTGCTGTAGACTTTCTATCGTTTGAAATGATCGGTTTAATCTTGAATATAAGGTTAAGCCGATTTTTTTTGTCCGAGTTTTGGCTCGCTACCGTCCAGTAGGCGGCGGATGTTTTGATGGTGACGCAGCACGATCAAGCAACACAGCATAGCCACGGGCAGGGTGTATTGCGGTTTGACTAACCAAGCGTAGAAAGGGGCAAGTAGCACGGTGACCAATGCTGCAAAAGAGGAGTAACGAAATAAAAGCGCGACCACGAGCCAAGTTGCCATGATCATTCCGGTTAGGTCGAATCCAATTGGGGCGATGGCACCCAGCGCCGTTGCTACACCTTTACCACCTTTAAAGTGGAAGAAGATCGGGTAGATATGACCAAGACAAGCTGCAATCGCAACGATACCTAAGATGATTGAGTCGATACCGAGAAAGTAACCAAGCCAGACTGGAATGGTGCCTTTTAACATGTCACAGAGTAATACTGCTGCTGCGGCGCCTTTGCCACCGACACGTAACACATTGGTCGCACCTGGGTTGTTTGAGCCCACCGTTCTAGGATCTGGAAGCCTTAAGACTCGGCATATCAAGACCGCACTAGAGATTGAACCTAGCAAATAGGCAGCAATGATCATGATAAGTGCCAATGGGGTCATGTCTGTCCTTTAACGGTTATACGCTTAACGATGGGAAAATAATGCTCAATCCAAGAGTAATTGATATCATATCTCGAATTACGCAAATAATACGTTTTTTTCCCAAATTTGGGTATCCGACCTCTAAAAGGACAAGTCATGGCACTGGATAAAGTTTTCATTGAGCAGCTAGAAGTAATTACAACGATCGGTGTTTACGATTGGGAACAAGAGATCAAACAGAAACTGGTGCTTGATATTGAAATGGCTCATGACAACCGCCCAGCAGGCAAGAGTGATGATGTGGTTGATGCTTTGGATTATTCGAAAGTGAGCACTGCAGTACTTGAGCACATTGCAAATGGCCGTTTTCTACTTGTAGAACGTGTTGCTGAAGAAGTCGCAGAGCTTATTATGACTCAGTTCTCTGTTCCTTGGGTAAAAATCCACCTAGCGAAGCCTGGTGCGGTTCCTCAAGCAAAAGCGGTGGGTGTGATCATCGAACGAGGTCAAGCATGACCATCGCCTATGTTGGTGTTGGCACGAACATAGACCGCGACAAGCATGCAAGGGTGGCATGGACAGAGCTTCAATCGTTAGGGACTAACCTTAAATGCTCTAAAATCTATCACTGTGAGCCTGTCGGTTTTGATAGCCATCCATTTTATAACTTTGTGATAGAGCTCGACACGCCACTTTCATTGACTGAATTTTCACAAGAACTTCGTAAAATTGAGTACAAATGGGGGCGTGCGCAAGATGCACACAAGCTTCAGGATCGAAATTTGGATCTTGATATTGTGCTGTTTGGTGATGAGATATCTGAGTCTGCGCCAGAGTTACCGCGCAGTGATATCTATAAATATCCTTTTGTAACACAACCACTTTATGATCTTTGTCCTGCGAGAGTGATCCCGCAAGACGGAAGAACCGTCAGTGAAATATGGCAGAAGATGCAGCAACTAGACTCGCTCTCTGTCGTAGATATAACACTATAATTTTAAAGGTAAGTAATGAGTTATTTTGAAGCGTTTATATTGGCGTTGGTGCAAGGCTTTACTGAGTTTTTACCTATTTCCAGTTCGGCACACTTGATCCTTCCATCAGCGGTTTTAGGCTGGGAAGATCAGGGTTTGGCTTTTGATGTCGCGGTCCATGTCGGTACTTTGGCCGCGGTCGTGATCTATTTCCGTAAAGAAGTGATTTCGTTGTTGAGCGCATTCTTCGGCTCAGTGTTTAAGGGCGACCGCAGCAAAGAAGCGAAATTGGCGTGGATGATCATCCTTGCGACGATTCCGGCATGTATCTTTGGCCTACTGATGAAGGACATTGTTGAACTTTACCTGCGCAGTGCATGGGTAATTGCGACAACGACCATCGTCTTTGGTTTGTTGTTGTGGTGGGTGGATAAGAACTCAAGTCTACGTGATGATGAGTACCAAGCGGGCTGGAAAAAAGCGCTGTTTATTGGTCTTGCTCAAGCTATGGCAATTATTCCTGGTACTTCTCGCTCAGGCGCTACGATTACAGCAGCACTTTACCTTGGCTTTACTCGTGAAGCGGCAGCTCGATTCTCTTTCCTAATGTCTATCCCAATCATCACTTTAGCTGGTGGTTACTTAGGCCTTAAGCTGGTGACCAGTGGCGACCCAATCCATGTGGGTACACTGCTAACCGGTATTGCGGTGTCTTTCATCAGTGCTTACATCTGTATTCACTTCTTCTTGAAGCTTATCTCACGTATGGGCATGACACCGTTTGTTATCTACCGCCTAATTCTAGGTTGTGGTCTGTTTGCTTTCTTAACGATGCAGTAACAGACGCTGATAACAGTCTCGTCGTAAAATTGAAAAAGCCCGCTTAACTGCGGGCTTTTTAATGCGTGTTTACTAACAGATTGAAGATTAACGATTAGTGAGTTCTGATAACGCGCTTTCAATAGCCACCGCTCTGCGCTTCTCTTGCTCTTCTCGAATATCTTTACCTTTAAAGCCATCAGCAATGATCACTTTTACTTCAACTTGAAGTGCTGCCTGATAGGCTGCTTCAAAACGAGCTTTTTGAGGGTAAGGCTGATCTTCTAATCCTTTACGGCCTGCGTGGTCAGCTTGGCAGCAAAGCAAGATGTCGTTAAGGCGGTCTGGTTTACGCCAAACATCGAACTTGTTGAGAACTTTAAGGAAAGTTGTCGGCTTAAGTTCACCCGCGCGATGAATATTAGAGTGCTGCTCACACACCAACAGTGCGAGATCTCTGAATTCATTAGGCACTCTTACTCGTTCACATAGTTTCTTAATGATCTTCACGCCAGTATGGCAGTGCATTTTATGGCTTGGCCATTCGGATTGTGGTGTCACGCCTTTACCTAAGTCATGCACTTGAGCGGCAAAGCGTACAGGCAGCGATGGGCTTAATAGCGCTGCTTGTTGAGCTACCATTAGTGTATGGATACCCGTGTCGATCTCAGGGTGCCATTTTTCCGGTTGAGGAACACCAAATAGAGCGTCAATCTCTGGCAAAACAACCGCTAGTGCTCCGCACTCTCTCAATACGGAAAGAAAGACTTCTGGGTGTGGAGTGCTGAGTGATTTGTGCCACTCTTGCCATACTCGTTCAGCAGTAAGGTGAGCAAGTTCTCCAGATTCAACGATCGTCGCCATCATGGCCATGGTTTCCGGTGCGACGGTAAAGCCGAGATGGTGAAGCTTGGCAGTGAAGCGCGCCACTCGCAGTACCCGAAGTGGATCTTCGACAAAGGCATCGGATACGTGTCTAAGAATACGATCGGAGAGATCTTGCTGGCCGTGGTAAGGATCGTGAAGGTTGCCGGCATCATCTTGAGCGATGGCGTTGATCGTTAGATCGCGACGCATGAGATCTTCTTCTAGGCTAACATCTGGCGCGAAGTAACATTCGAAGCCTGTGTAACCAGAGCCTGATTTTCTCTCTGTGCGCGCCAGTGCATGCTCTTCCTTGGTTTTGGGGTGCAAGAATACTGGGAAGTCTTTACCTACCGCAGTGAAGCCAAGGCTCTCCATCTCTTGAGGGGTGCTGCCGACGACCACCCAATCTTTATCGTAGCTATCAATATTGAGTAGCTTATCGCGCACCGCTCCACCGACTAGATAGCGCTGTAGCCCATTCTCTTTTGGTAGGCTATCGTATATTTGCAACTTATCACCTCGAAATGTTTTATCACTGCTGGACTTTACGGCAAGCAATGGTACTTTCCATTAATCGTAATTATAGGGCAGCACATGTATAAGGAATATTTTGGCTTCGTTGAGATGCCATTTTCGATTGTACCAAATTCTCGCTACTTGTTTTTGAGTCAGCGCCACCAAGAGGCGATGCAGAACCTACAAGCCGGTTTAGGTGATGGTGGGGGCTTTGCAATGCTTACTGGTGAGGTGGGAACCGGTAAAACAACGGTCGCTAAGGCGATGTTGTCCTCTCTTGATAGCCACACTCAAGCTGGCCTTATACTCAACCCTACGTTTTCCAACACTGATTTGCTTGAAGCTATCTGTGATGAGTTCGAGATCGACTATCCGCAGCAGGCATCACTCAAACAGCTGAGTCAGGCTATTCACTATTTCTTACTGGATAGCCATGCCGAAGGTATTCAAACTTTATTGGTGATAGATGAAGCTCAGCACTTAGCTGCCGATGTGTTGGAGCAGCTACGCCTTTTAACGAACTTGGAAACTGACAGCCGCAAGTTATTAAAAGTATTACTGGTTGGCCAACCTGAATTACAACAGCACCTACAGACCACGCAATTGCGACAACTAGCGCAGCGTATTACGGGGCGCTACCATTTGTTGCCGCTCAACATTCAAGAGACAGGTAAGTACATCGCGTTTCGTTTAGAGACGGCTGGTGGCGGGCAGATGCTGTTTTCGAATCGTTCCGTTAAGCTGATTGCTCAATATACTCATGGTATTCCAAGATTGATTAACTTGGTGTGTGATAAGGCGCTGCAGCTAGCGTTTCATGATGGAGAGCCAACACCGAGCAATGACACGGTCAACAAAGCGTGTCAGCAGATCATGGCGTTTCAAGCCGAGGTTTACCATGTCGAAAAACCTCGAGTAGCCAGCGCGCTACCAAAACTAGTTAAATACGCGAGTGCTACTACCTTGAGTGTCGCGCTTGCGATGGCGACCTTGCACTTTGCGCCAGCCTACATTGACACATGGCTAACAACTCAACCTTCGAATGAAGCCCAAGCATTAAGCTCAGCAAGGATGCAGCGGTCGTTAGTCGCAGATATGCCTAAGGTGGTTGTTGAGTCTGAGATAGACAAGTTCGCACTGCCAGCACATATTCAGCAACACTTGATGCAAGGAACTAACCGTTCGCTGGCGATCAAGGATTTATATACGCTTTGGGGATACCAATCCTCCCTGCGTGACGGTTTATGTCTGAGCGAGCCACAAAGCGTGTTCGTATGTGAGCAACAACAAGCAAGCTTAGATGACCTTCTAGAGTTAGGCGTCCCTGTGGTATTGAACCTAGATGTAGAGCAAGAGCCTGTGTTTGCTGTGCTTTATGGTGCATCACAAGACGCTGTCGAGTTACTGGTGAGCGAAAAACTGTTAGTCATGCCGAAGCAATCTTTAGAGAAGATCTGGCATGGTGATTATGTCGCGATTTGGAAACAGCCATTGCGAGAAACGTTAAAAGAGGGATATCAGGGTGAAGCTGTCGCTTTGCTTGATTTGTTGCTCTCTGAGGTTCTTGGCGAGGTTGTGTCTGGTAGTGATGTATTTGATTACGAATTAAAAATGAAAGTTGAAGCATTTCAAACTTGGCAGGGCATGTCGGTCGACGGTATTGCTGGTCAACGCACTTTAGCGAGGCTACAAAGATTAGCTCAGCTTGATTCTCCTAAGTTAATGTCATTAAGCGGAGGAGCGAGCTAATGTCACGCATTATGCATGAGTTGAATCAGTCCTCAGACAAATCTAGCTTCAAGGGCTACCAAAATCATCAGGTACCGAGCTCTGCAAAGGGTATAAGCAACAAACGAGGTTCGTCGTTGGCTATGGGGTTGCTTGTTTTACTTGTGCCTTCTCTGTTGGTAGGTGGTGCCTTGGTGTATCAATCTTACTATCAACAGCAAACGGCTAACCAAGCTGTTATTAGTTCGAGTTCAGAATCAGAAACCCAGCCTATTCAAGCCAAGGATATCGAAACGGCTGATTTGAATGTCGAAGAAGAAGCCGAAGATGAGCCTCTGTTTGTGGTGCGTCCAGCGCCGACAAACAAGACGTTAAAATCCTTACCTCGCCAAGAGGTTTATGCTCAGGTTAATGCTGACAGCACTAGCCTTTCTGCTGGCGTTGCAGTGCCGGAAGTCAGAGCCGCGAGCAGTGCGCGAGCAGTGGATGATTCAGAGCTGTCATTAGCTGAGCCTGAAGTTGGACCTGGTGTGAACGATGAAAGCAATTATCAGCAATCAGATAGCGATCTGCTACAAGGCTTGGATTTGACCGAGTTACCGCCTGATTTGGCATTGAAGCTAGAAGCGATTATGGATGAGCAGCCAAGTGCTCCTGAGCCAATGGACTCGCGACCAGCAAGCCAGATGGAACCTCAAGTGATTGAGCTCGAAAATCACGTTAACAGTTTGTCTGGCGTATTACCTAAGCTCGACTTACAAACTCATATGTATTCAAGTAGTGAGAACAAGCGTTGGGTCAAAGTAAATGGGCAAGAGGTGTCACAGGGCGATTGGATCGGTAATGATGTTCAACTGTTAGAGATCAAGCCTCAATCTGTGGTTGTTGAGTTTAATCAGCAGAAGATTGAGATTCCTGCTTTGTATGAGTGGAAGGGCTAACCTAAAGCTACTACAAGCGCTTTGATAACATGTTGAGATAAATAAAAAGGAGCACTTAGGTGCTCCTTTTTGGTATCCGATATTGAATTTACTTTGCGTAATGCAAAACAGTCAAACGATCAGCTTACGCCCAGCCGTTTGGTGATTTCTTACGACGAGGGATGATGTGTGGTAGAACAAGGCCAAGAAGTAGACCAATACCAGCAACACCACCACCGTACATGAAGTACTTCAATAGTAGGTCATCTTTCTGCGTGTCTAGCTTAGCACGTAGTTCACGGTTTTCTGTTTGAGAGCTTGTTAGCTGTTGGCTAATTTCGCTGTAGTTCTGTTCTAGTTCAGCAATCTGCTTATTACGAGAATCTAGAGAACTTGCTAGGCCTGCTTTTTCACTGTCTGCAGTTTGACGTGCGTTAGCCAGCTTAGTTTTCACTTCTGTCAGTTCTTTTTCAAGCTTAGGCATACGCAGAGCCATACTCTCTTTAGTACTTACAAACTTGCTTTCAACCCAACCTTTACGGCCACGGTTGTCTTGGATTTGTGTGTAACCCGTGCTCTTGTTTGCTTGTAGATAGGTAATCTTCTCACCAGCGTCAACACTGCCGATAATACGGAAGGTGTTGTTTGGGCCAGAATGCATATAAGTAAATAGTTTGTCAGCAATATAACGGTCTTGTGCAAAGGCAGCTGGAGCCGCAAGCATTGCGAACAAAACTAAGCTAATCAGTTTTTTCACAGTAAATCCCTTAACGATTCTAATTGGGTAGGCGGATGAGTCAGCCTCAATTAGCAAATAATATTTAGTTTCTTTATGCGGTGCAACAAAGAAGGGAGGCAAAGCCTCCCTTTCTGTGCGTTTGAGTCAATAATGACATGGCATTTACATATCGTTACTGAAGCTCACATAATTCTGACGCTAGCATCGACTAACGCAGTGGCAATTACATGCTAAACATAGCCTGAATACCGTAGAAGAACACAACAGCAAGTAGAGCACCTGCTGGCAGTGTCACAATCCACGAAGCCACGATATTACGTACAACGCCTAAGTTCAGTGCCGCGATACCACGAGCAAAACCAACACCCAATACTGCACCAACTAGTGTTTGTGTCGTAGAGATTGGAAGACCAGTACCTGACGCTAGAACAACCGTACATGCTGTAGCAAGTTGCGCAGCAAAGCCACGGCTTGGTGTTAGTTCAGTGATACCAGTACCAACCGTTGCCATTACCTTATGACCAAGAGTCGCAAGACCAACCACGATACCAAAACCACCTAGAGGAAGAATCCACCATGCGATAGTACTCTTACCTGTGATTTCGCCCATATGTTCAACCGTTGATACAACAGCGGACAGTGGACCAATCGCGTTTGCAACGTCGTTTGAACCGTGTGCGAATGCCATCGCACAAGCTGTTATAACCATTAGTACAGAGAAGATGCCTTCAACACCAGCAAAGCCGTGGTCTTCTTCGCGGTTAGCGAATTTCTTCTGGATGTATAGGTAACCACCAATCATTACAATTGCTGATACTGCTGCAGCCCAAACCCATGCTTCAGTATTGCTTAGGTGAAGACCAACGTGCTTAAGGCCTTTCTTGATTGTTACCAGTGCAATTACCATCGTTGTGATGAACATGTACACAGGAACGAAACGTTTAGCGTTGAACAGTGGGTTCTCAGTATCAAAGATCAGTCGCTGAGCACTCACAAAGATAACGTAAGCGAAGAAACCAGAAATGACAGGAGTAATAATCCAACTGCCCACGATACCTTGAACGCTGCCCCAGTCTACCGCTTCAGTACCTACAGATACGCAAGCGAAACCGATGATTGCACCGATGATTGAGTGAGTAGTAGAAACAGGCCAGCCCATGTATGAAGCTAGAAGTAACCATGTACCAGCAGCAAGAAGCGCTGACATCATACCGAATACAAGTACGTCTGGTTGATGTGCGAATAGAGACGTCTCGATAACACCTTTGCGGATCGTATCGGTAACTTCGCCACCGGCAAGATATGCACCAGCGAATTCAAAGATCATTGCGATAATGATCGCTTGTTTAACGGTTAGAGCTTTAGAGCCTACTGAGGTGCCCATTGCGTTCGCAACGTCATTTGCACCAATACCAATAGCCATCAAGAAACCGAAAGCTGCTGCAACAATAATCAGGACAGTGCCGTAGTTAGCAAGGATATCCATCGTAATACCTAGTTGTTTGATAACAAGCGGAACAAATTTAGACGCAAAAAACCGCTCAGCGAGAGAAATACTCAACGCATAAGTGGTTTGTTCAAAAAATGCTCTTCGTTATATGGTTAACGTATGATTTAAGATCGAGAAAGCATTACTTCAAGACGAGCGCCTACACGCTGTGCTTGATCTGCAATACCACCAACCCATTCAAGAATTTTGTATAAGAACATGATATCAACTGGATTCAGATCGCCTTCAATCGCCATTAGTTGTTGGCGTAGTTCGATCTGCATCGCGTCCGTGTCATCTTCAATTACATCTAATTGATGAATCATTTCAGCAACGAGTGTTACTTCACGGCCCTTAAAGCCAGTCTCAAGTAATTCGTCTAGTTCATTGATTACGTTTTGTGCTTGGTTCGCTGCATCTAGACAACGTTTAACGTAAGCGATGAAGTTTTCTTGTAGAGGAGCAGGAATGACAAGTTGACGACCATATACACGGCCAGCAATGTCTTTCGCTAGGTTTGCTAGTTTGTCTTGCTGAGTTAATAGCTCCAACATGTCGGTGCGATCAACAGGCATAAACAAACCACGAGGAAGTTTAAGGCGAATTTCACGTTTTAGTACGTCAGCTTCTTTCTCAAGGTGAGAAATCTGAGCTCGAATTTCAGCTGCTTTTTCCCAGTCACCCTTTGAAGAAACTTCAAAGAAATTAACTAGGTGAGAACAACATTCGTTCACGCATACTACGTGACGCTGCAAAGGTTTAATTGGGGACTTTGCAAATAACCCCATAATTGTATTTACTGGCATGGTCATCCAACCTAATAAATAATAACCTTAAAACAACATACACCATATTCATGGTGAAATGTTAAGCGATGGCTACAAAGTCGCGCATGTTAACCTAATCAATCTCTCATTAAAACTGTTTTAGATCATCATAAGGGCGATATTTCTGACTTGCCGACTTTGAAAATTGGCAATATCCTGTCCCTATCTTCACAGAAAGGTATAACTATGGAAACCGAGATAGAACTGAAGTTTTTTGTTTCTCCTGATTTTTCAGAGACTTTACGCAATAAAATTGCTGAAACTAAAGTACTTCAGCACAGTTGTCGTGAGCTAGGTAACATCTACTTTGACACCCCTGACAACTGGCTACGCAAGCACGATACCGGCTTGCGCATTCGACGCTTTGATGACGTATTTGTACAAACCGTAAAGACAGCGGGTCGCGTTGTTGCCGGTCTACACCAAAGGCCTGAATACAATGCAGAACACGACAGCAATCAACCCAAGCTTGCCTTGCATCCAGAAGATATCTGGCCTGAAGGTAAGGACATTGAAACATTGCAAGCCGAGCTTACTCCACTCTTCTCTACTAACTTCACACGAGAGCAGTGGCTGATTGGCATGCCTGACGGTAGCCAAGTCGAGGTTGCCTTTGACCAAGGTTTCGTTGAATCTGGCGATCTGCAAGAACCGATTTGCGAAGTTGAGCTTGAACTTAAATCCGGCCAAACGGATGCTCTGTTTACACTGTCTCGCCAATTCTGCGAACAAGGTGGTATGCGCTTAGGTAACTTAAGCAAAGCTGCTAAGGGTTACCGACTTGCTCAAGGTTATCAAGGCGATGAAGTCACTCCTTTGACCTTAGTTGATACTGACAAAAGTGACACCGTTGAATCGTGTTTCATTCAATCTTTAGAGCATGCTCTCGCTCATTGGCATTACCACGAGCAAATCTTCACCGAGCGCCAGTCGATTGAAGCCCTTCATGAGATCAGTCATTCATTGAGCTTTATCCGTCAGACTTTCACTATTTATGGCGGCATTGTACCAAGACGTGCCAGTGCCATTTTGCGCCAAGAGCTGAAATGGCTAGAACAAGAGTTGGATTGGCTAAAAAGCTATGACCACTTTGAGGATTTGCTAGAAGATAAAGGCCACGTTCTGCGTAAGCTTGATGCTCGTAAGTTCTTAGTGGCTGAGCTAAAAGAGATGCAAGAGCAATTGCCAGATCGTGAAGAGTTACTGACTCTCTTGAGCTCTGCTCGCTACACCGGTCTTCTACTTGATTTAAGCCGCTGGATTCTTACCCGAGGCTGGCAGCCATTCTTGGACGATAAAGCGCGTGAGCAAATGGGACGCGGAATTGAATGGTTCTCTGTGAAGCAGCTTGATCGCACCTGGGCGGAGCTGATGGAAGCTTTTCCACCAGAGCGTGTGATGACAAGCCAAGCCTACATCGACCAGCAGTATCGTTTGATGCGTAACCTGTACTCTGGTGTTGGCTTTGCGAGCTTATATGATGACGATGAGCGTAATAGCTTCCGTTTACCTTGGGCGGACATGGTGCAAGGTATCGACGATTTGTTGATGCTGCGAACCTTACAGCCACTTACTGAGAAGTTAGAAGGTGATGAGAAAGATCAGCTAGAGCGTTGGCTTGCTCGACAAGAAGTTTCGATTCTGCATGCAATGGAGCAGACTCGCCAAATCAGTGTTGAAGTTGAGCCATACTGGCAAGACTAGTCTCTACACTCACATCCATTTTTAAATAGGGCCTTGGCCCTATTTTTTTGTCTGTCGTTCAAGCGACTCGAGCCGCTCTAGTATCTGTTGCTGCTGTTCTAGAATCTTGTCCAGTTTACGCTCTTTGTTTTCCAATTGTTGATTCTGGAGGTCGGTAGGCTCAGTAATCAGCGAGGTAATTAGACCTGAGATCATACCAAATACACCAACCCCACAGATGATCACAATCGATGCGATTAACTGACCAGCGGTGGTTACTGGATAATGGTCGCCATAGCCAACGGTACTGATGGTCACGAAAGCCCACCACAACGCATCATGACCAGTCGTGATATTGGCATTAGGATCTTTGTGTTCCAATAGCAGGATCGTGCCAGCACCGATCGTCAGTAAGATCACCAAAAGCAGAATGATGGAAGCGAAAGTGGTCTCTTTTCTGTTACGAAACAGCTCTCTGAAAATACGTTTACTTGAACGTAGAACCAAGATGACTCGCAGAATTTGAAAAATACGAGCGAAACGGAGCGGCTCGATCATTGGGATACTTGCCAAGAAATCGATCCAGTGTACTTTGAGGTATTCTTTCTTGTTTTGTGATCTGAATAGATCAATCGTGAGCTGAAAAAGAAAAACACTACAGATTATAAAATCGAGGCCGATAAGGACTTGTTTCGATTCTTTATCAATCGGCGCAAACAACAAGCCTGAGATCACAAATAACGCTAAGAAAGAGAGAATCAGTGATAATAAGCTCATCGGCTTAGGTGTGTCTTTGATACTATTTAACATTCATACGAGGCTCAAAATAAATCGCGAACCTGACTCAATCAGCCATCTCGCGGGTATAGAAGCCATCAATATATAAGAGTTAATGGAGAACTGACAATGACTAAACTGTCATTCAAGCCGTGGGAAAGGGTAATCTCTGACGTTCGTCTCGTTCCGAAAATGATCATGCTGATGGTGTTCAGTACCATCTTGATCATTTCTAAACAGCTATGGGACGCGAGCACGTTTTACGATTCATTGCTCGCTGCAACGAATAATGCACAAGTCGCGCAGCAGCATTATGAGACTTACCTAGTTCAAGTCGCTTGGCAGACTGGCTTGATGATCATTGTGTTTGTGGTTCTTTTATTAGCGGCAGCTCGCGTTATGCTGCGCCAAACTCAATACCTCAGTGATGCCATTAAAACGATGGCAGACAAGAATCTATCAGTGCCGATTCACATGGACTGTAAAGATGAATACGGCGATGTAGCACGTGAGCTAGAAAAAACACGAGTTCAGCTGCATGACATGGTGAAGGCTCAACTGGCTTCTTCTGATGAGCTATTTACTCTAACAGAAGTGATGACCATCAGTATGTCAGAGACCAAAGAGTCAGCTCAAGAAGAGTTCAACGAGATTGACCAACTGGCAACGGCAATGAGCGAAATGACCTCTACCGTTCAAACGGTGGCTGAGCACGCACAAAGCGCTTCTTCTCTTACAGAGCAAGCATCAGGCCAAGCATTGACGGGGCAGAAGTTTGTTCAGGGCTCTGTATCTAAGATGAGTGAACTCTCTTCTGATATCGCAGCATCAGCGGCAGCGGTAAACCAAGTTGAAGAGCGCGTTGATTCAATCGGTAGTGTTGTAGGCACTATCCAAGGAATCTCAGAACAAACCAACTTACTGGCACTAAACGCAGCGATTGAAGCGGCGCGAGCAGGTGAAGCCGGCCGTGGTTTTGCTGTAGTTGCTGATGAGGTTCGTAACCTTGCACAGCGTACTCAGCAAGCAACCGTCGAAATTCAAGATATGATCAGCCATCTACAAAGCAGTGCTAACTCTGCAGTTGAGCTAATGGAAAAGAGTGTTGTTGAAGCGGCTGAAGGTGTAGACCTAGTGACTAATGCTGGCTCCGAACTTGATGGCATCGTGAGCCAAGTTAACCAAATCAATGACATGAACTTCCAGATTGCGACGGCTGCAGGCCAGCAGAGCAGTGTTGCGGAAGAGATGAGTGTTAACCTGACCAATGTTCGTGAGCTGGTTGAAGCTTCGGTTGTCGTGGTCGGTGAGCTTCTAGAAACCTCTCAGCTTATGGAAAGCAACGCGCAAGAACTCGACGGTAAGATTAAGCAGTTTAAGGTGTAACCTTGTTCTCTAAACCCTATTGATAGAGCCTTTTTTCTAGAGAGAAAGGTCTCACTCGATAAGTTCACTGATAAAACGCCCACATTGCTGATGTGGGCGTTTTTTATTGGCGTAACTTTGGTATAACTTATCTTTAGCTATGAAAACTCATTATTGAAAAACTGACCCAACAAATTGATTGTTCGCGCGCAGCTTATACAAGGAAGAAACATGCCATTGCCTCCTCAACTCGTCACTCATTCGCAGTCAGCTTTTGAGCAATTATTAGAGCACCAAAGTGAAGCCATTAATGCTTGGCCTGAGCCGCTAATTGAAGACCTTAAACGCGTCTTAGGATTAAGCTGCTTTATTGGTGATTGCTTACAACGTGACACGGTTTTATCGACGACTCTACCGGATATGTTGGAATGTGAGGAGCGTGCTGAAGGGTATCGTGGACGATTGGCTGAGCTGCTTTCTGATTGTGTGGACGAAATGAGCGGTCAGCGAGTGCTACGTCAATTCCGCAATCGAGAAATGACCTATATTGCATGGCGTGACTTTATGGGCTCTTGGGAGCTTGAACAGAGCCTAAGTCATCTCTCTATGTTGGCCGAAGCGATGATCTTCGAGACTTATCAATGGCAGTACGACATTTGCTGTAAAGAGTGGGGCACACCTTGTAATGAACAGGGTGAAGCACAGCCGATGCTTATCATTGGCATGGGTAAGCTTGGTGGCGGTGAACTCAACTTTTCTTCTGATATCGACCTGATTTTTACTTACCCTGAAAATGGTGAGACCCAAGGTGCAAGGCGCAGTATCGCTAACGCGCAGTTCTTTACCCGATTAGGGCAACGTATTATCAAGGCGCTCGATCAACAAACCTTTGATGGGTTCTGTTATCGCGTCGATATGCGTCTGCGTCCTTTTGGCGAGAGTGGACCATTGGTGATGAGTTACGCCGCTCTGGAAGATTACTACCAAGAACAAGGGCGGGACTGGGAACGTTACGCGATGGTTAAGGCGCGTGTAATGGGCAGTGAAATGTACCCAGAGTATCAAGAGTTGCGTAAGATGCTACGTCCGTTTGTCTTCCGTCGCTATATCGATTTCAGTGCAATTCAATCTTTGCGCCGCATGAAATCGATGATCAGCAGTGAAGTGCGTCGTCGTGGCTTATCCAATAATATCAAGCTCGGCTCAGGCGGTATTCGTGAGGTTGAGTTCATTGCACAAGTCTTCCAACTGATTCGTGGAGGCCGAGAGCCTAGTCTACGTGGACGAGGGCTTTTAGATACGTTAACCGCCATTGACTCTCTGCACCTGCTAGAACCCGGAGAAGTGACTGACCTGCGTGATGCTTACCTGTTTTTACGTCGCCTAGAAAACCTACTGCAAGCGATGGCTGACAAGCAAACTCAGACGTTGCTGGATGGTGAGTTTGAACAACTTCAGCTTGCTGTTGCCATGCAATTCAGTGATTGGGATAGTTTGATTACTGCAACTCGTGCCCATATGGCAAACGTACATAACGTGTTCGAAGAGCTGATCGGGATTGACGAAGAGGACGCTAACCCAATCGCGAGTCACTTCAGTGAGCTGTGGGATATGGCCCATAAGCCGGATGTTATCGAGCATGTATTGGAGCATGATATTGCTCTCGCCAATCCGCCAGAAGCAGCGAAAACCATTATTCAATTTAAAGCGGATATCGCTAAGAAAACCCTTGGTCCGCGTGGGCGTGAAGTTCTCAATCGACTGATGCCGAAAGTCTTTCAGGCTCTGTACACAGCTAAAGACGCTGAGTTTGGTTTATCGCGTGTACTGCATTTACTGCATAAAATTGTCACGCGTACTACTTATCTAGAGTTGCTCGATGAGCACCCCGCTGCATTGACTCAACTTGTTCGTTTGTGTACCGCGAGCCCGATGATCTCAGAACAGCTTGGACGTTACCCAATTCTGTTAGATGAACTTATCGACCCTCAGCAGCTCTATAACCCGGTGCCGCTTGAGTCTTACAAGACAGAATTACGTGATTACCTTGCTCGTATTCCTGAAGACGACATGGAGCAGCAGATGGAAGGCCTGCGTCAGTTTAAGCAGACTTGTATCCTGAGAATTGCTGCGGCGGATATAGCGGGTGTGCTGCCGGTGATGAAGGTGAGTGATCACCTGACTTACTTAGCAGAAGCGATTGTTGAAGCTGGTGTTAACCAAGCTTGGTTACAAGTGTCGGCTAAGTTTGGTGAGCCTACTCATGTTAAAGACCGTGAAGGTCGCGGTTTTGCTGTTGTCGGTTATGGCAAAGTCGGCGGCTGGGAGCTTGGTTACAACTCAGACCTCGATATTGTGTTTATGCACGACTGCCCGGTACACATCTATACTGATGGTAAGAAAGAGATCGATGGACGCCAATTTTATCTAAGGTTGGCGCAGCGTATTATTCATATCTTCTCGACCAGAACCGCGTCGGGAATCCTGTATGAAGTCGATACTCGCTTGCGTCCATCGGGTGCTTCGGGTCTGTTGGTTAGTCCAACCGATGCCTTTGATGAGTATCAACACAACGATGCATGGACATGGGAGCATCAAGCGCTGACTCGAGCTCGTATGATCTATGGTGATAAGCAATTGGCTTCCGCATTCAACAAAACACGTCATGAGGTGTTGTGTCTATCACGTGATGAAGCAACGTTGAAAAAAGCAGTGGTGGATATGCGAGAAAAAATGCGTGAGCACCTTGGTGGTAAAAAAGCCGAACGATTCATGCTCAAACAGGATGCTGGTGGCATCACTGATGTTGAGTTTTTAGCGCAATACTTAGTGTTACGATACAGCCACGAGAAGCCAAAGCTGACACGTTGGTGTGACAATGTCAGAATCTTTGAGAGTCTGATGTCACAAGGAATCATGGACGAGCAACAAGGCATGGCGTTGACCAATGCATACACAACGCTACGCGATGAAATACACCATCGTAACCTACTTAATCTTGATGCTGATGTTGCAATTAATAAGTTCGAGATGGAAAGAGAACATGTGGTTCACGCATGGAAGCAATGGATGGAAGTGTAACTTGTCTTTCGCTTAGCTAGCACAGTGCCTATCGAGATAGGCTTTACTCATTTTTCTATGGTTTAGCCACTGTAATCAGTGTGCTAGACTCTAGCCAGATTCGATTTTTGGAGCTCAACAATGAAACCAATTCTACCTGACTACAGCCAATCAGGTGTTCTTATTGTCGGTGACGTCATGCTTGATCGTTACTGGTATGGCCCAACTGGCCGTATTTCACCAGAAGCCCCTGTGCCCGTGGTAAAAGTAGAAAATAACGAAGAGCGCCCAGGTGGTGCTGCCAACGTAGCAATGAACATTGCCTCGCTTGGTGGTCATGCTCATGTTGTTGGTTTGACTGGTAAAGATGAGCCTGCTGAGGTGTTGAAAAGCACTTTAGGTGCACTGAAGGTTAAGTGTGATTTCGTTGAGTTAGAAGACTACCCAACCATCACTAAACTACGAGTGATGAGCCGTGGTCAGCAGTTGATTCGTCTTGATTTTGAAGACAAATTCGAAAACACCAATCCAGAACTTATTCTGTCTCGTATGGAGCAAGCACTGCCAAATGTACGCTCGGTGATCTTGTCAGATTACGCGAAGGGTGCATTAGAGCATGTACAGAGTTTCATTCAAAAATCACGCGCAGCGAACGTTCCTGTATTCATCGACCCTAAGGGCGCGGATTTAGAGCGCTACCGTGGTGCGACATTACTGACACCTAACATGGCAGAGTTTGAGCTGGTTGCAGGTAAAGTGAAATCAGAAGAAGATCTTATCGAGAAGGGTATTGCCTTGATCGAGAAGTATGACTTTGAAGCTTTATTGGTGACTCGCAGTGAAAATGGTATGACGTTACTCCGTAAAGGTCAGGCACCATTCCACTTGCCAACTCAAGCGAAAGAAGTTTACGACGTGACAGGTGCTGGTGATACGGTTATCTCCGTTCTTGCTGCTTCTGTTGCTGCCGGTAAACCATTGGATGAAGCGTGTGCATTAGCGAACGCGGCAGCTGGTGTTGTGGTTGGTAAGCTAGGTACATCAACCTTGTCGACAATTGAATTAGCGGAAGCGATTCACGGTAGTCAAGATACAGACTACGGTGTGATCTCTGAAGCAGCACTGGTTGAAGCGGTGAAGCGCGCTCGCGCGAAAGGCGAGAAGGTCGTTATGACCAATGGCTGCTTTGATATTCTGCATGCAGGGCATGTTTCTTACATGAACCACGCGGCTGAACTTGGCGACCGTTTGATCGTTGCGGTTAATACCGACGAATCTGTTAAGCGTTTGAAAGGCCCTGGTCGTCCTGTGAACCCAACTGATCGTCGTATGGCGGTATTGGCGGGCTTAGGCGCAGTTGACTGGGTGGTGCCTTTCTCTGAAGACACACCTCAACGTTTGATCTCTGAAGTACTACCAAGCATTTTAGTGAAAGGTGGCGATTACAAGCCTGAAGAGATCGCAGGTGGTGCGGAAGTGATTGCTGCTGGTGGTGAAGTTAAAGTACTCAACTTTGAAGATGGTTGCTCGACTACTGAAATCATTAAAGCGATCAAAGGCGGTCGAGGTTAACGTTTCGCCTTTTAGCTCGAAACTTCTCAGCTAGCTTTATAACAGATAATAAAAATGCCGCTCAATGAGCGGCATTTTTGTAACTGTCACTTAAGTAATTAAGAGTTACTTGCTTGCGACTTTTAGACCTGCGTTTACATCAACGATGTCTTGCTCGCTTAGCGTACCAACGGCTTGACGAAGCTGAAGGACACTTAGGATGTAGTTGTAACGAGCGTCTGAAAGGTTTTTGTTTGCATCGTACAGACGACGAGTTGAATCTAGTACGTCAACGATAGTACGAGTACCTACATCGAAACCAGCTTCTGTCGCTTCTAGAGCTGACTGAGCAGAAACAACAGATTGTTCATAAGCGCGTAGCGCACCAATTGAAGCACTGATGTTGTTGTTGAATGCACGTACGTCTTTCACAACGCTACGGTAAGTTGCTTCTAGATCTTCACTTGCTGCAACGTAGTTGTATTCAGCCTGTTTGGTTAAAGAAGTTGTGTTACCACCTGTGTATAGAGGTACAACTAAGTTCAAACCGATGTTCAGGTTGTCTTGGTCATAATCTTGAGAGCTATTGGATTGATCAGCCAGAGCATAGCTACCGTCTAACGTTAGGCTTGGTAGGTGACCAGAACTTGCTAGAGAGATGTTGTCTTTTGCTACGTCTTGAGAGATTCGTGCTGCTAGTAGGCTAAGGTTCTTTTGCTCGGCTTGTTCAACAAGAGCGGTTGCTGACTCAGAAGATTTGCTCGCTGAGAAACGGTCAGTATCTAGGATGCTTAGGTTAGAGTGTTCTTGACCTGTAATCTCACGTAGACCTTCGTAGCTATTAGTCAGATCGTTCTCTGCTAATACTTCATCAGCTAAAACGCCATCGTATTGAGCTTGCGCATCATGTACATCGGTAATTGCAGAAAGACCTACTTCAAAACGTTGCTTAGTTTGCTCAAGCTGACGAGCAACGGCTGCTTTTTCAGCACGAACAAACTCTAGGTTGTCTTGAGCACGAAGTACGTCGAAATAAGCTGTTGCTGTACGCAGGATCAACGCTTGTTGCTCTGCCGCGTATGCTGAATCAGCCTGGCGAGCCGTTTTCTCGGCGGTGTCTAGAGTGATCCATGAAGAGCGTTGGTAAAGCTCTTGAGAAAAACCAATCGCAGCTCCCCAAGTATTATTATCGATACTTGAACTACCAACACCAGACGTGTCTCGGTCACCACGATTAATATCGTAGTTTGCTGTTAGGTTAATTTGAGGTAGCAAGTCACTACGGCTTGACGTTACTGCTTCAAAAGCGGCATCGCGCTGCGCTGCTGAACGAAGAAGTTGTGGATCGTTCTGTTTTGCTTGGTCGTAAACTTCAGCTAGCGTATCAGCAAAAGCTGACGAACTCAGGCTGCCAATTGCTGCACTGATAAATAGTGGAAGCAGTTTTTTCATTTTCCTATTCCTGCCTTTTATGGAATTTTCTTTAAAAGAGTTTAACCCAGTTTGGTGGTAATTTACTCGAAACTTTGCACTTTTTTACATTTAACTGTCCACTTGTGCAATATTTATTTTTTAAAACTTAACTTTAATTATAAGTTTTATATAAAAAGTTGAACCTTATCCTTGGTAGTTAACTCGGACAATGAGTAAACTATAAAGGTCACTTAGTGAGGTACCAAATGCAACAGTCTGACAATCAACGACATGAGTTTACTCCGCAAGATGTGGAAATAGTCTCAAAAGAGACGCTGTTTCGTGGTTTTTTCAAAATGGTTAAGTACACATTTAAGCATAAGCTGTTTGAGGGAGGCTGGAGCCAACCGATAGAACGTGAAATGTTTGAGCGTGGTCATGCTGCCGCTTTGCTACCTTATGATCCTGTGCGTGATGAAGTGGTGATCGTTGAACAGATCCGCGTTGGTGCTTTAGAGCATGAGAACCCTTGGCAATACGAAATTGTTGCTGGGATCATTGATACCGATGAGTCGCCTCAAGATGTGGCTCGTCGTGAAGCGATGGAAGAAGCCGGAGTCGAAGTCGGAACTGTGTTGCCCATTACTTCATATTACCCTTCATCAGGTGGTTGCTCAGAAAAGCTGGATGTTTTTGTTGGCTGTGTGGATGCCACCACGGCTAAAGGGGTGCACGGATTGGATTACGAAGGTGAGGATATTCGTGTACAAGTGATGAGCCGTGAAGCCGCTTATCAGTTAGTGAAAGACGGTGTGTTTGAAAATGGAGCCACAATCATTGCTCTGCAATGGCTACAATTGAACTACCAAGAATTACAGTCAGAGTGGGTGGTTTAACGTTATGCCAAATATAGCGGTCAAAAAACCGTATCATGTTGATCTTGCTGAATTGATGCGAGTCTATGAGACGAATTATGCCAAACTTAACGCTTTGTTACCGGTTGGGCATGAGGTTGGTGATGTCCGCTGTTACCAAGCCGTTAATATGGTGTATCAATTGACAGTGAATGAGGTCACAAAATACACCACATTAATAGATATATGTCAGAGTGACGCGATGCCAGTGTTTCCTTTGCCAAAAATGTCTGTCAGGCTATATCACGACGCTCGAGTTGCAGAAGTGTGCGCTAGCGGGGATTTTTCGCGAGTCAAAGCGAAATATGACTATCCCAACACTAAGCTTCTGCAAAAGGATGAGAAATTTCAATTGAATAAATTTCTTGGGGAATGGTTAACGTTTTGTTTAAAAACTGGTATCAGCCGAACTCCAATTGCCTTTTAATTGAGCTAATTTAAGAACATTTTTAAAGTATAAACAGTAACGTATCTGGATTTGTTATTTTGGAATTATCACACACTTCAAAATTTGATGAGAGCAGTATTAAGCTTGTGCAGCTAACGGATACGCATTTATTTGCGCCGAGCAATGGCAGCTTACTAAGCATCAACACTCAAGATAGCTTTCGTGCTGTAGTCGATGGCATTGTTAGTCAGGGCTTTGACTATCAAGCGATCTTAGCGACTGGTGATATTTCTCAAGATCACAGCGCAGAGTCATACCAGAAATTTGAATCAGGGATTCAACCGTTAGAGAAGCCGTGTTACTGGCTGCCTGGCAACCATGATTTTAAGCCTAATATGGGCAGTGTTTTACCATCACCACAGATTCAGTGTGTCGAACATGTATTGCTGGACGAGCGTTGGCAAATGATCATGTTGGACTCTCAAGTAGTTGGCGTACCTCACGGGCGTCTGAGCGATCAACAACTCGATCTGCTTGAACAAAAGTTAACGGAATTTCCTGAACGTAATACCTTGGTTTTACTTCATCACCACCCGTTGTTAGTGGGCAGTGCTTGGCTCGATCAGCACAATCTTAAAGATGCCGACCAGTTCTGGGATGTGGTTCAACAGCACTCTAATGTAAAAGCGGTATTGTGTGGCCATGTTCACCAAGACATGAATCGAGAACATCATGGTGTACAAGTCATGGCAACTCCGTCGACTTGCGTTCAGTTCAAGCCAAATTCCGATGACTTCGCCGTAGATACCTTATCTCCGGGTTGGAGAGAGATTGAATTGCATCAAGATGGTACGGTCAGCACTCAAGTTCGTCGCTTGTCTCATGGGCAGTTCTTGCCTGATTTTAAGGCTGCGGGTTATTAATAAAGGTTGCTACCGATGTCTGATTCTATCAATCAAACCATAAAGCCATCACTGCTTCTCTATATCCATGGTTTTAACAGTTCATCCCGTTCTCACAAAGCGATGGTGATGGCCGAGTATTGCGCGGAGCATCGCGCGGATATTAAGGTGCTAATACCGCAACTGCCGAGTTTCCCGCAACAAGCTGCCCTTTTCCTGCAGCAGCTCGTGGAACAACACAAAGATCAATATCAGATTGCACTGGTTGGCAGCTCATTAGGCGGCTATCTTTCAACTTGGCTCAACAGTCATTATGGCTTTAAGGCGGTTGTGGTTAATCCCGCGGTGAAACCGTATGAACTGCTTGTGGACTATTTAGGTGAGCAAGTAAACCCATACACAGATGAACGATATGTACTGGAAACAAAGCATATTGATGAATTGAAGGCGTTAGATGTGCCAGATGTAGCAAAGCCAAGCGATTTCTGGTTACTTCAACAAACGGAAGATGAAGTTCTGGATTACCGACAAGCGGTTGAGAAGTATCAAGGTGCAACACAAACTGTAGAAGAGGGCGGAGATCATAGCTTTGTTGATTTTGAACGATACCCACGACAAATCATCACCTTTCTACAGCTATAACCTATTTTATTCACTGAGTAGATTTCTCTCTTTTGCTTGTTATTTCATCTATCAATGGTGAAATATCATAGTTTGATGTCTTAGTTTTTGAACTAGCTTGACATCATTACTCAGCTTCCAGACTATATTCCCCAATACTTCGCTCGTTCGCTCTGCTATGACGGTTCATAGTAATGATTCTGCTTTAGTGAAACTGGAGCCAGCGAACTGACGCAAACTTTTTGAGTAAACTCCGTATTATGACTGAACAATATAATGCAAAAGACCTCGAGGTACTTGAAGGTCTCGACCCTGTGCGACACCGCCCAGGTATGTATACCGAGACAGAAAGACCGAACCACCTTGCCCAAGAAGTCATTGATAACTCGGTCGATGAAGCTCTAGCGGGACACGCTAAGAAAATCAAAGTTGTGCTTCATGCAGACCAATCATTAGAAGTTACCGATGATGGCCGTGGTATGCCTGTCGATATCCACCCTGAGAAAGGTATCTCAGGTGTCGAGCTGATCCTAACCAAGCTCCACTCTGGTGGTAAGTTCTCGAACAACAACTACAAGTTTTCTGGTGGTTTGCACGGTGTAGGTATCTCGGTAGTAAACGCCCTGTCTAAGCGTGTTGAGGTTACGGTTCGCCGTGAAGGTCAAGTTCATGAAATCGCTCTAGAGCATGGTAAAGCGGTTACTGAACTGACGGTTACAGGCACTTGTGGTCATCGCAACAGTGGTACATCAGTACACTTCTGGCCGGACCCTAAATACTTCGATAGCTCTAAGTTTTCAACGCTTCGCCTAATCAACAATTTACGTGCGAAAGCGGTACTT
Organism: Vibrionales bacterium SWAT-3; assembly: GCA_000169995.1. Classification (GTDB taxonomy): domain Bacteria; phylum Pseudomonadota; class Gammaproteobacteria; order Enterobacterales; family Vibrionaceae; genus Vibrio. Next base: position 33,634 of record AAZW01000046.1, read on the forward strand.
TGCCCGGGGTTAGAAATCACCTTTAGCGACAAAGTGAACAATGAAGAACACAAATGGTTCTATGAAGATGGTCTAAAAGACTATCTTGCTGAAGGCGTGAAAGGTTACACCCTGTTGCCTGAAGAGCCTTATGTCGGTGAATTCGTTGCTGAAACGGAAATGGCTAACTGGGCGATCATTTGGCAGCCAGAAGGCGGCGACATGATCACTGAGAGTTACGTGAACTTGGTACCGACTAAGCAAGGTGGTACGCACGTAAACGGTCTGCGCCAAGGTCTATTGGATGCAATGCGTGAGTTCTGTGAATTCCGTAATCTATTACCACGTGGCGTTAAGCTAACGGGTGATGACATCTTCGACCGCTGTTCATACGTGCTATCGGTGAAGATGCAAGATCCTCAGTTTGCAGGTCAAACAAAAGAGCGTTTATCTTCTCGTCAAACCGCTGCATTTGTTTCTGGCGTGGTAAAAGATGCCTTCAGCCTATGGTTGAATGAAAAACCACAATTGGCAGAGCAGTTAGCGGAAGCTTGTATTGCGAATGCGCACCGTCGTATGCGTGCCAGTAAGAAAGTGGTTCGTAAGAAAGTCGCGTCTGGCCCTGCACTACCAGGTAAGCTAACCGACTGTTCGGTACAAGACTTGAATCGCACTGAAATCTTCTTCGTGGAAGGGGACTCGGCGGGTGGTTCTGCTAAGCAAGCTCGCGATCGTGAGTTCCAAGCTGTAATGCCATTGCGCGGTAAAATCCTAAATACATGGGAAGTGTCTGCAGACCAAGTATTGGCGTCTCAAGAAGTTCACGATATCTCAGTGGCTTTGGGTATTGACCCAGACAACGACGATTTATCAGGCCTGCGTTACGGTAAGATCTGTATCCTTGCCGATGCGGACTCGGATGGACTTCATATCGCGACACTACTATGTGCACTATTCACTCGTCACTTCAGCGCTCTTGTTGAAGCGGGTCATATCTATGTAGCAATGCCGCCACTGTATCGTATCGACTGTGGTAAAGAGGTGTTCTACGCATTGGATGACGATGAGAAAGATGGCGTACTTGAGCGCTTGTCTAAGAAGAAATCCAAAATCAACGTACAACGATTCAAAGGTCTGGGTGAGATGAACCCACTTCAGCTACGTGAAACCACCATGGATCCAAATACTCGTCGCCTTGTTCAATTAACCATTGACGATAACGAAGCGACACTTGAGATGATGGACATGCTGCTAGGTAAAAAACGCGCTGATGATCGCCGTACATGGCTACAGACTAACGGTGATATGGCCGAGGTATAATGGATGTCTAACGAAATTACATTTGATGGCGTTGAACAATTGCCAATGCGCAAGTTCACCGAAGACGCCTACTTAAACTACTCAATGTACGTGATCATGGATCGTGCATTGCCTTATATTGGTGACGGTCTTAAGCCTGTACAGCGTCGTATTATTTATGCGATGTCTGAGCTTGGTCTATCTGCCGCTTCGAAATATAAGAAATCTGCACGTACCGTTGGTGACGTACTAGGTAAGTATCACCCGCACGGTGACTCTGCTTGTTACGAAGCCATGGTACTGATGGCACAGCCGTTCTCTTACCGCTACCCATTGGTAGATGGTCAAGGTAACTGGGGTGCTCCCGATGACCCGAAATCATTCGCAGCGATGCGTTATACCGAAGCGAAATTGTCTAAGTTTGCTGAGGTACTGCTTGGTGAATTAGGCCAAGGCACAGTTGAGTGGCAACCAAACTTTGATGGCACCATGAAAGAGCCACAAATGTTGCCAGCGCGTCTGCCTCATATCCTGCTTAACGGTATTACTGGTATCGCGGTAGGTATGGCGACAGATATCCCACCACATAACGTGCGTGAGATTGCTGATGCGACGATTAAGCTAATCGATAGCCCGAAAGCTGAGCTATCGGAGATCATGGAAAGCGTCCAAGGCCCTGACTATCCAACAGAAGCTGAGATTATTTCTCCGAAGTCGGATATCGAAAAGATCTACAAAACGGGTCGTGGCAGCATCAAGATGCGTGCGGTTTGGCATAAAGAAGGCTCTGATATTGTTATCACAGCTCTGCCTCACCAAGTATCGGGCGCTAAGCTACTTGAGCAAATCGCTAACCAGATGCGTGCTAAGAAGCTGCCAATGGTTGATGATTTGCGTGATGAATCCGATCATGAGAACCCAACACGTATCGTAGTGGTGCCTCGTTCGAATCGTATCGATTGTGATCAACTGATGAGCCACCTGTTTGCTTCGACAGATCTTGAGAAGAACTTCCGTGTTAACTTGAACATGATTGGCTTAGACAATCGCCCTCAAGTTAAAGGCCTAGTTCAAATTCTGAAAGAGTGGATTGAGTTCCGTCGCACAACGGTTCGCCGTCGTCTGCAACACCGTTTAGATAAAGTGCTAGCACGCCTACACATCTTAGAGGGTTTGTTGGTTGCTTACCTCAACCTTGATGAAGTGATTGAGATCATCCGAACTGAGGATGACCCTAAAGCAGTTCTAATGGAACGCTTTGGTATTACGGAAATTCAAGCTGACGCTATCCTTGATACTAAACTTCGTCACCTTGCGAAGCTGGAAGAGATGAAGATCCGCGGCGAGCAAGATGAACTAGAGAAAGAGCGTGAGAAGCTAGAGAAGCTACTGGGCTCTGAGCGTCGTCTAAACACACTTATCAAGAAAGAAATTCAAGCTGACGCCGATAAATACGGTGATGATCGTCGTTCTCCATTAGTTGAACGTGCTGAAGCAAAAGCAATGACTGAGCGTGATTTGGTACCTAGCGAACCAATCACAGTTGTGCTGTCTGAGAAAGGTTGGATTCGTCATGCGAAAGGGCATGAGGTTGACGCTGAAGGCTTGAACTACAAATCGGGTGATAAATTCCTAGCGAGCGCTAAGGGTAAGAGTAATCAACAAGCGGTGTTCCTTGGCAGTGATGGCCGAAGTTACTCCCTTGAGTCTCATTCATTACCATCTGCGCGAAGTCAAGGTGAGCCGATTACCGGTCGCTTGAACATAAGCGCAGGCACCTCTATTCGCCAAGTGGTGATGGGTGAAGATGAACAGCTATGGTTAGTTGGCTCTGATGCTGGTTACGGCTTTGTTTGTAAGGGTAGCGATCTGCTGTCTAAGAACAAGAGCGGTAAAGCTCTGGTTAACCTGCCGCAATCTTCAGAAGTGATCGCGCCTAGTCCGATTGCTGATTTGGAAAGTAACCAGATTCTAGCGATTACCAACCAAGGCCGCATGTTGTTGTTCCCAATTAAAGACCTACCTCAATTGAGCAAAGGTAAGGGTAACAAGATCATCAACATTCCTTCTGCGAAAGCTAAAGAGCGTGAAGAGTTTGTATCGCACCTGATGGCTATTCCTGAGAATGCAACGCTGACCATCTACGCGGGTAAACGTAAGCTTGGCTTGAAACCGGCTGACCTTGAAAACTTCCGAGGTGAACGTGGTCGTCGTGGCGGTCTACTGCCAAGAGGCCTACAGCGTGTGACTCGCATTGATATCGAAGAGCCAAGTGAATCGTAAAGACATTTGATGCTATCTTCGGATAAAAGAAAACCCAGCCTGTGAGCTGGGTTTTTTGTATTTGTCTGTCAGTTGTTTTGAGTCGCTTACTTTTAGCGTTTGCTCTACAGGCGAGTATCTTCAGCAATCGTCACTTTGAGAGTCTTGTTTTCACCTTGGCGCAAGATGCCAACATCGATCACCGTACCTGGGCGTAGATCGGTAACGATATCCATCACGCTCTGGCGACCATTCACCTGATTATTGTTGATGCTGACAATAATATCTTGAGCTTCAAAACCTGCATCCGCAGCCGGGCCATTTGGATCGATACCCAACACTACAATCCCACCAATATTTTTCGTACCCAACATGCGTGAGGTAACTGAGTTGATATCTTGCCCGTCTATACCGATGTAACCGCGAATCACGCGACCATCAGCAATGATCTTTTCCATGATTTTATTGGCAAGTGAGTAGGGGATAGCAAATGAAATACCGTAGGTTTCCATGTCGGTCGCCTGTTGGAAAGAGGCTGTATTAATACCGACTAGTTCACCTTGTGAGTTCACCAATGCACCACCAGAGTTGCCTTCATTAATCGCCGCATCGGTTTGGATAAAGGCTTGGTGGCCGTCTAGGCTAATCGAAGAGCGCCCTGTCGCCGAGATGATGCCGAAGGTAGTGGTTTGTCCTAGGTTATATGGGTTACCAATAGCCAGTACCACATCGCCAACGTTAGCTTTGTAGTTTGGGTTGAGTGGAATCACTGGGAGGTTATCGCCGCTGACTCGCAGTATCGCGATGTCAGTACGTTTATCTGAGCCAACTAATTGTGCTGCAGCCACACGGCCGTCTTGAAGTGCCACAACAATTTGGTCTGCCTGAGCTACAACGTGGAAGTTGGTAATAATATAGCCTTTCTCGCTAATAATAACCCCGGAGCCTAAGCCTTGTGTGAGGAGTTTGTTACGATCATCTTCTGCGTATTTACGGCTATAAATATTAACCACCGCAGGCGCAGCGCGACGTACAGCTTGGTTAAATGAAATCTGCAGAGAGCCAATGTTGTCAACTTTAGGGTTAGTCACATCTGCGACAATCGCTGGCCTTAAGCTTGGAAAGGCAAGAAGAATAAGCACCGCAGAAACAAGCCCAAGGGAAATAGAACGAAATAGAAAGGACAGCATGTTTCCCTCTTCGACAGGTAAGGTATTGAGCCTCCGCGCATGGGTGACTAGTTTGAGTTACTTGTGAAGCATAGCATTTTGATTCAGCTAAATAAAAGAGAGACTGAGTAAGTTTAAAGCAAACTTACAAAGTCTCTCTCTGTTTGTATTGACGAAATAGCTATCGAATTACGAGGTAGATGGTTCTATCACCTCGCTGTATATTGAGTGCTAATACGCCGGGTTGTTTTTCAACAATCGCTCTAAACTCAGCGAGGTTCTTAACCGGCTGGCGATTCACTCCGATGATGATGTCATCTTTCAGAAGTTGATATGCTTCCGCCGGTGAACCTTGAGCAACGCTTGATACTTTCACGCCAGTTGCGGGGTCATTGCTAGTGGTGTTGGTAAGCTCAGCGCCAGTTAAACCTTCGTGAAGCTTCTCAGCTTTGGTTTTGCTATTGGTTGACTCACCCAGCGTCACATCGAAGGTTTTATTCTTACCATCGCGAACGACACCTAACTCGATCTCTTTGCCTGCACCGAGCGTTGCGACTTTTGCTCTTAACTCGCTGAAGGTATCGATGCGTTTACCATTAATAGAGACGATAATGTCACCCGCTTTTAAGCCAGCATCATCGGCTGCACTATCTGGCACGACTTGGCTAACAAAGGCGCCTTTACTGGACTCATAACCTAAAGCTTCTGCCAGTTCTGAGGTGATCTCGCCACCTTGTACACCAAGCATGCCGCGTTTTACTTCACCGAAATCGATAATCTGTTCTGTCAGGTTTTTCATCATGTTGGATGGGATTGCAAAGCCGATACCGACATTACCTCCGTTAGGGCCAAGGATCGCAGTGTTGATACCAATTAGCTCACCGTTGAGGTTCACTAGCGCACCACCTGAGTTGCCGCTGTTGATAGCGGCATCGGTTTGAATGAAGTTTTCAAAGTTCTCGAGGTTGAGGCCGCTTCGGCCAAGTGCAGAAACGATGCCAGATGTTACGGTCTGGCCAAGTCCAAACGGGTTACCAATCGCGACAGTGAAATCACCAACTCTCAACTTGTCTGAGTCTGCGAGCTTTATCTGAGTTAGGTTCTTGGCTTTTTCGAGTTTTAAGAGGGCAATATCGGACATCTGGTCACCGCCGATAAGCTCGGCATCGTATTCTCGACCGTCATAAAGTCTTACTTTGATATCGTCAGCACCATCAATTACATGGTAGTTGGTGACGATATGGCCTTTTTGGGCGTCAATGATCACGCCAGAGCCTAACCCGCGAAATGGACGCTCACGAGTTTGTTCCGGGCCAAAAAAGAATTGGAATTGTTCAGGGATTTGCTGACGTTGTACCTGTTTGCCTTCAACGGCAATACTAACCACAGCGGGGGTCACTTGTTCAAGCATAGGTGCAAGGCTTAGTAATTGTTCATTACCTACACTTAATGGTAGTGCGGCGGTTGCTTGAATCGGGGTGATGATTGAACTTAAGCTTAAGGTCAGTACTGATAAAGCAAGCAAAGGTTTTTTCATCATAAACTCCTCTCTAGTTAAGGTCTTACCCCTCTCATTACGTGTGATACGTATGAGAAGTTTCAAATGACCTGAGTGAAAGTTATGACTCAAAAACCTTTGTAAAGTTCACCTAAGTGTTAAATGTTTATGATGCTTTTGCTGTGACTACATCTGGAGCATCAATGATTTCTTTCTTGTGTTCAGTAAACAAACCGGTTGCACCATTGGCGTAATCTTTAGGTTGCTCTTCCAGTGCTGCTTCTTTGGTTGCCGACTTTTCTTGTGGCTTTTCTGAATGGGCAGCCGCTGTCTTCACAAACGGGTTGTCTTGCTCTGGCAAATTAGGGATTAGCTCTGAGCTGGTTTTTTCCATGTGTTGGTACAGTTTTGTGTAGTCCTTACCTAAGGTGTCCAACATCTCTGCTGATTTCGCAAAGTGATCAGCCAGCTCTTGTCGCTGCTGCTCAAGGGCAAACTTTGCGCTATCCAATTCTTTCTGTACGTTCTTTTGCTTCTTGTATTCAGGTGTCATAAGACGAGAAATAGCGACCCCTAAAACAACTCCGACTAGTAAACCGGCAATGGCATACATCCAAGGCATAACAGCTCCTTATTATTGTTTTTTAACATGTTTGTTACTGCTTAGTTACACGTGCTACGGCTCCATGGTACTATGAGAAAGCCGCAGTATAAAGAGAAATGCATGTGCGCTACTTAGCAGTTTAATGCTGCATTATTCACCGCTTAATGTCACGTCTCTTACTGTTTGAACTTAATTTTATTCGCTGTCTGATATCGCTTTCATTGTGGAAATGTCGTCATGAATCCCGTCCAAAAATACGAACAAGATATAAAAGAGCATGGATTTCAAAGAGATCCAGCGCAAGAGCAAGCCGTAAAATCTTTAGATGACCTCTTTCATCAGTTCCAAGATTACGTAAATACTCCCATTCCTCAATTGACTCGATTCCAGAAATTGCTCGGTAAGAAGCCAGAGCTACCGACACCACCGAAAGGTCTCTACTTTTGGGGTGGCGTAGGGCGCGGTAAAACTTACCTTATGGATACGTTCTACGATGCCTTACCGACCACTAAAAAAATGCGAGTTCACTTTCACCGCTTTATGTATCGAGTACATGATGAGTTAAAGGCGTTGGGCAATGTCAGCGATCCACTGCCTTTGGTTGCTGATAAGTTGAAGCAAGAGGCCGATATTATCTGTTTCGATGAGTTTTTCGTTTCCGATATCACCGATGCGATGATCTTAGGTACTTTATTCCAAGAGTTGTTCGCACGAAATGTTATCTTGGTTGCAACCTCGAACATTCCGCCTGCTGACCTGTATCGTAATGGTCTGCAGCGTGCGCGTTTCTTGCCCGCGATTAAGCTGATTCAAGACAACTGCCATATTCTCAATGTTGATAGCGGCATTGATTATCGTCTACGTACCCTAGAGCAGGCTGAGATATACCACTATCCACTCGATAGCCAAGCGAACATCAATCTTGAAAAGTACTACAACCAACTGGTTGGTGAAGATAAAGAGAGATTCAAGCAAATTGAAGTGAATCATCGTCAGTTAGACGTTATTGAAGCAAGCGATGGCGTGTTGCATGGTACTTTTGCTCAGCTTTGTCAGTCGGCTCGAAGCCAGAATGATTATATTGAACTGTCGCGCGTCTACCACACGGTTCTCTTAGCTGATGTACTGCAAATGGGCGCGACTTCCGATGACGCAGCAAGACGTTTTATCGCACTAGTGGACGAGTTCTATGAGCGCAATGTAAAGCTGATTATTTCTGCGGAAGTAGAGCTTGAAAATTTATATACCCACGGCCAGCTAGAGTTCGAATTTAAACGTTGTCAGTCGCGTTTAATTGAAATGCAGAGCCATGAATATTTAGCAAAAGAGCACTTGAGTTAGCTAGGATTATCTCGATTGAGAAGTAGAAATAAAAAAATCGTGATTTTGTTCAAAAAGAGGTGATTTTTTCTTCGCTCTTCTCTATAATCCTGCGACCTACCGTTACTGCGGGCCTCTAACGATGAGTTAAATCACGTTATGCCAAGAGTTTTCCAACACTCGAAGGGGTGATGAATGGTGACTCTTAGACAGTGGGAATACGCGAGTATTCCTTAAGTGTAAATTTTTTAAATAGGTAATTATTA
>AAZW01000045.1 GCA_000169995.1 Vibrionales bacterium SWAT-3
TTTCGGCTAAAGAGGAAGTATTAAGATTTTATTTAACTCCGTAGTAACTATTACTTTACATAATGGTTGGGGTGTAATATTAAGATAGGTACCTTTGTACCAGAGGAGTGGTGTCGGTATGAATAAAAAGGACGTCAAACTCAACAAGAAACCAGTTAAAGCTTTGGATAGAAAGCGATTAGGGGCGAAAGACGACCCCGAGGAAAGCGCGCGTGACTGGCATACCATGTCAGAAGAAGAGCGCATGGAGATACTGTCTCACCTTTCAGACATGCCTTTTCAATAACACCACGGGTTCTTCAGAGCCTTGCTTTAATGGCACTTTCTCAGACAAACATATGATTCGCTTTCGTCACACCCCGATGGTAAGTGCAAAATGTATCATCGGCAGCGGTGGTTTTACTGTGAATCTTTATGTTTGTGATGACCTCGACGGCCCCAGCATCGTAACAAGCTTGTTCTGCTTTTTTAACGATATCGAGTAATTGGTTGAGTTCACCTTTCATCGTGGTTTCCATCGCACCGACTTGGAAAGGCACGTCGGCAGCTTTCACAACTTCAATTGCTTTATCAACCACTTCGAAGTTGTTGCCTTCTTTAACGCGAGGGATCACTTGGAAGGCAACCATCACTTCTTTTTCTCTTTTTAACTCAGACACTTTCTGCTTACTCAATGATTGGAAGTGGTTGCAGATGATAGGTTAATGCGGAGATTAATTCTACAGCAGCAAAGCTGGTGGTTTTTTCTTGGTTTTATTTACTACCCCAATGATCGCTAACCCAGCCACCAATGTGTTCGTCAAAATGATTACCACTGAATCTTTGGTTGCGTTCAACCGACGTATCACAATCTTCTTTGTTATCGATTAGGGTTTGAATGTAGTTTGCCATCGGGTCATTGGAACGTTGACGATCTCGGCGAGTTGCCACTTCCTTAATCAGTTGTAATCGATATGTAGAGCTAGCACGTTTCATTTCAATGACCTCCTGTTTTAGACACTAATAGAAAAATCTAGTTGCCAGATATAGGGGCGTCAACGTGATCAGAAAGTATTTTTTTTGAGCAACCAAGAATCAATACCTTGCCTTCGTAATTCACAAAAATGTCATCTAGTGAATCGCATTAGTGTCATATTGAGCATCAGAAAGTGGGTGGTTGAAGCGAAAAAAAGCCCAGAAAACTCTGGGCTGAATTTAATTAAAATGACCGTCGTTAAGTTTGGGAACTAACGGGGGACAGACGCTGAATTTTTGCTATCGCTCTACTTTGATCACGTTGGCTTAGTGCTGTTTGATCTTGAGCTGTGGGGTCTAGAGTTATGCGGTTTGCTCTTAAACTGTTTGACGCTCTTCTTTTTCGCCGTTCTGCGGTTTGCCATTTTGTCTTTAGGTGGGCGCTTACGAGCCGTTGTTTCTGACGCTGGTTTGTCTGTGACTGGGAAGCCTTCCAATGACTGTAGCGGCAGTGTTTTGTTGGTTAAAGTGCGAATGGCAGTCAGGTAGTCAGTTTCACTGTGGCTGACCAGCGAGATTGCACAACCAGTACTTCCTGCTCTCGCCGTTCTTCCAACGCGGTGTACATAAGTCGCTGCATGAGGAGGTAACTCAAAGTTAATCACAATAGGTAGCTGATCAATATGGATACCACGAGCCATCACATCGGTCGCGATAAGTACACGGGTATCACCATTTTTGAAGCTGTCTAACGCTTGTGCTCGTTCTTCTTGGCTCTTGTTGCCATGCAATGCACTCACGCTGATTTTGGCTTTGTTTAATCGCTTGGTTAGTGCGTCTGCGTTGTCTTTCGCGCCAATAAACACTAATACTTGTGGCCACGGGTTCTGATTGAGCAGGGCAATCAATGCTTGAGCTTTACTGCCTTTGTTTACCAGGTACAGTGTTTCTTCAATCGCTTCTACAACGCTGTTTTCTTTATGAGTCGTGATCTTTTTTGGGTTCGATAAAAGCGTTTCAGCTTGGCTCACTAACTCAGGTGGAAGCGTTGCAGAGAATAACAGTGATTGGCGCTTAGTTGGCAGAGCTGCGGTGATCGCTTGAATATCTGGCCAAAAGCCCATGTCGATCAATCGATCGGCTTCATCAAGAACTAATGATGTGCATTGAGCTAACTCTAATTCACCACTTTTGATGAGTGCAAGCAGGCGCCCTGGTGTAGCGATGGCGATCTGAGGTGCGGTTGACAGTTGCTGCTGTTGTTCATCTGCATTTCTACCGCCCGTAAGCGTTACCGTTTTGATACTCAGGGCAGTTGCAATCGGTTTTAAAGACTCAGTCACTTGAGATGCTAGCTCGCGTGTTGGAACGATGACAAGCGCTTGCAGTTTATTCGAACCTTGGTCGATGTTATTGAGCAAAGGTAACCCAAATGCCAATGTTTTCCCGCTACCTGTTTGAGCCAATGCAAGCACATCTCTTCCTGAAACAATCGTAGGAATGACCGCTTGTTGGATCTCAGTCGGCTTATTGAATTGAGACGGGAGAGCAGCAACGGTTTTTGTGTTTAGGGTTAGGTTAGCAAATGACATAAATGAACCAAGTATCAAAAGGAAGGTGGAGTCTAACAGGGCTACAAATGTTAGAGAATCAGTTTTGTTTGCTTCACGATAAACGTATTTATTATATGCGCCAATTTTGTAAATTAGACATACGAGTTAATTAAGCGTTTATCATATTGTAATGGTATCAATTGGACGTACAATGTCTGCCCTAAAAACCTTCACTGTATGAGAACAAAATGAGTTGGGATAGTATCTGGCTGTTCATTGTTATTGTCTTTTTTATTGCAATTATTCCAGGACCCAATGCATTGCTTGTGTTAAGCACAGCATTGACTCAAAGGAAGCTGTTCGCATTTGTGAATGTGTTAGGCGTGTCATGTGGTTTCTTTTTCCACGCCTTTATTTCTGCGAATGGTATCAGCCTATTACTGTCGAAAACGCCAATGGCATTTGAGGGGCTGAAGTGGGCGGGTGTTTTGTATTTGCTCTGGTTAGGTTACAACCACTTTCGGGCGGCATTGCGTGCTCAAGAGGGGGTGCTTTCTGTCGTGAGTGCATCCGGGAGCAAACTCTATAGCCAGTTTTTTAAAGGACTACTTACGAATCTGCTTAACCCGAAAATCGTCCTGTTTTATCTATCGATTTTCCCTCAATTTGTGACTGCGGATGCAATTGTCTCCGACAGCCTGATTCTTGGCGGGATTCAGGCGATGGTCGTTTCAATGTGGTTCTTGGTTGTGATTTTAATGGCAGATACCTTTAAACGCTTATTGGTTCAAAAGCGTACCTCGCAAATGATGAATATTGTATGTGGCGTGCTATTTATTGGGTTCAGTATTCAGCTGGCTTTATTTCAGCTTTAGGTTTGATGATCTTTTATGAGGTATTGAGGCTGAGATGATACGACTCATATCTCACTTTTTAGTGAATCATAAGGAATCCTTGTCTCTCTATACAAATGCCTAAAGCAATAACACATAATGTCGATATAATAGTCAGTTATTAGTTTGGTGAATGCTAAGTTGAATTGCAAACTGGGGCGGAAGGCTATTCGGCTGTTCGATAGTCACAAATAGTTACGAATAGTTGAAATGAACGGCCAGTTTGCTACTGCGAATGAACAGAGACAGGGAGTCATAGATGAGTGAAAAGTCATTCATTCAAAAGCGCAAATATTACCGTTTGAAGTACCCACATAAGGCACGTCCGGTGATGCGAATTAAGGATGATCTTTTTCACGTCAGAGAGGTTTCTGAAAAGGGTGTTCGCCTTATGATGCGTAATATCATCCCTGTATATCGTGGCTTCTCAATGGCAGGTACTTTGAGGCTGCACGGAAACAACAGTGTCGCTATTAGTGGTGCTGTGTTACGCCAAGAAGGCGATGAAGTGATTGTTCAGTTATCACAAGGCCCAAGTTTTAAGGATATGGTGTCTGAGCAAAGGCACATTCGAAAGAAGTACCCAGTCTTTTTTGCAAGCCTGAGAGTCGCATAATGGCGTATAGAGCTAGGTGGCTCAATAAATCGTGAATCATAGGCAAACATTAAAAAGCCCAGCACTTTCGCAAGTGCTGGGCTTTGTTCTATCTATAAGCTTTATAGCTCGTCTACTGTTGCCCAAACTGCCGCTAGCATGTCGTGACCAAACGCAACACTACGTTCTGGCGACAAACCGTAAAGTTCGTCAGCGTGGCTGATATGATCTTTAAATGGCATCTCAACCGTGTACGCCAAACACTTGAACTGCTCACTGATCCAGTTGGTACCAACCGTCATGTTCGCTTTGCCTGGCTCATCTTTGTCGTAACCAAACTCATCTTGGAACTCTGGCGTAATCGTGAGTAGTGCTTGCTTGAAGTGGTTCTCTAGCTTCGCGATACGCTCATTGTAAGAAGGTGTACCTTCGCTACCTGCCACAAAGTTATATGGAATTGCTTCGTCACCATGAATGTCTAAACACATATCAACGCCAGTTTCTAACATGCGTTCACGCACAAGGAATACCTCTGGGCTACGTTCCATAGACGGTGCTTGCCATTCGCGGTTCAGGTTCACGCCAATTGCGTTGGTACGTAGGTGACCACGGATGCTGCCATCTGGGTTCATGTTCGGAACAACGCGGAATACTACGCTGTCTAGAAGAGAGCGGCCTACTGTATCTGTTTCGTCAAGTAGGCGCTGAAGCAGCCCTTCAATCAACCATTCAGCCATTGTCTCGCCAGGGTGTTGACGACCAATAACCCAAATGTTTTTCTTCTCTTCACTTGGCTCACCAATGGTTAGCAAAGTGATGTCGTTTTTGTCTAGCGTATGACCTAGTGTTTCAAGCTTACATGCAGGGTGCGTTTGCGCGCTGTGCAGAAGGTCTTGGTGACGATCGTATGAGTATGGCGCAAAGTACGCGAAGTACATTGAGTCGTGCTCAGGAATGATGTCAAAGCTCAGCGTGTCACCATCGAACTTAGATGGGATACGGAACCACTCTTCGCGGTCATACGATGCAACTACATCGTAATCCTTCCAGCCCTCAGGGTAAGCAGACGTTGCCAATTGACCGATTTCAAAGTGGTGAGCTTGTTGCGCTTCACTTTCTAAACGGAAATGGAACCACTGAGAGATTTCAGTTTGGTTGTCTGCAGGGATAGTCAGTTGAATGTTTTGTGGTGAATCTGCTGAAACGACGTGAATGTTGCCGCTTTCGAAATTGCTGAAAATTTTCATTGTAGTTGTTATCTCGTAGTTGAGTTGTCGTAAGACTAGCACACTTTTTTTCGAGCAAACTACTAACTAAATCGTAATGAGATGTTATTTCAACTATCTATTTCCGAGCTCTCTTTTTTAACGGCACTTTATGCTTATCGACGCTGGCAAGTTGTGCAGCCTCGGCAAGCCGAACGTGTATAACGATCTAACTTACTGCGTTGCACCTTGCAGTAGGCATTTTTCAGGGCTCTTCTTCCAGAAAACCAATCGTCAGGTTTCGACAGGATCAGATAGCCATTAAAGCGTTTCACAAGCTTGACTCTATTTTGGTCGATGAACTTACTATCAAACCCAATTTCAAAGTAATCGAGCGCTTGTTCAATAGAGGTAAAGCTTGCCATTTTTTGCTGGAATTCTGTTTGGCTCATATCTCATTCGGTGGCATGAATTTGCGGATAGTGTAAGCGGCTTTGTTGCGTAATTCATTGGAACTAAACCTAAAACCTACGATCTGATCAGCTATATTCACTCCCTCTCGTAGCCCTATGCCTAAACCTCGTTACAAAACAACCAACTGGAAGCAATACAACCAATCACTCATTAACCGCGGTTCTTTGACCTTTTGGATTGATGAAGAAGCGATAAGTGGCTGGACGCAAAGCAAACAGAATAAGCGCGGGAGGCCTCGTCGGTTCAGTGATTTAGCTATCACGACAGCCCTCATGGTGAAACGAGTTTTTTCTATGCCATTAAGAGCGCTGCAAGGTTTTATCAACTCGATATTTAGGTTAGCCCATGTACCGTTAAGTTGTCCGCATTACACCTGCATCAGTCGTAGAGCCAAGCAAGTTGAGGTCTCACTTAAGACAAAAACGAGAGGTACGATACAACATCTAGCTATTGATGCGACTGGCCTTAAGGCTTATGGCGAAGGTGAATGGAAAGTCAAAAAACACGGGACAGATGGCAAACGTAGAGTCTGGCGAAAACTTCATATTGCCGTGGATACAAACACTCATGAAATTATTGCAGCCGAGCTAAGTCTATCGACAGTTACAGATGGAGAAGTACTCCCGAATTTACTGAAACAAACTCGCCGAAGTATCCACGAGGTGTCTGGTGATGGCGCTTATGATACGAGAGCATGTCACGATGCAATTAAGATTAAGCGAGCCGTTGCGCTTATTCCTCCAAGAGAAGGGGCTGCCTTCTGGGAGCGGGGTCATCCCCGAAATCTCGCAGTAGGTTGCCAGAAGTTATATGGCTCAAATAAGTATTGGAAAGAGCGGTATGGTTACCACAAACGCTCCCTGTCAGAAACAGCGATGTATCGAGTTAAACAGTTACTTGGTGGTCGTTTAAGTTTAAGAAATTACAATGCACAAGTGGGAGAAACTTACGCGATGATAAAAGCGTTGAACAAGCTCACTGGGTTAGGTATGCCTGAAACTTGCCGTATTGACTAAGAAATGCACGAAATGGGGCTGCTCTGTCTCTAAACTGAATTACGCAACAAAGCCATTCATCATCTAAGTGATTAATGTATGCTGCAAAATCCTTTTGCGTTAACTTCAATTTCTTGCGCGCTTCGCGAAGTAATTTCGGAAATTTCATCATGGTAGAGTATTCATCTTTGATTAGTGCCATTACGTTCCGATTCGTCAGATAGTCTATTTTATCAATCGTTAATATACAGTAGCCATAATGTTTATCTTTGAATGTGATATTACATTTTTTAGCAGAAGGTTCTGAAAATTTAAATACTTCAAACCCTAGGCCCTTCAAGAGTTTCATCATGTTGGGATCTTTTACTAAAACAGAATACTTTTTAATATTTTTGTTCTGAGAAAGTAACTGTATATCTGAAACTATATGCTCAATAACATGATAAGGGCGGGATCGAACTTTAACCATTGAAAATAATGGATTTATTTTACAGGGAACTTTTTTAGATAATCACGATCTGATCATGAAGTAAAAAAACATGAGAAATTCGCACATGATTATCATTGAGCAACTTAAAAAAGTGAAAGATACCCGTTCGCACATCAATCAAGTTTATCCTGTTATGGAAGTCGCTTTCGTGGTCATAACAGCCATGATTTGTGGTCAAAATAAATGGACAGAGATTAAGGATTTCGGTGAAGGAAATATCGAGTGGTTACGTGAGTATTTCCCCTACGAAAATGGTCTTCCCACTCGACATAATATAGCTGCGATCATGAGATCCGTTGTGCCAGAGACGCTATTGGAAGCTATGGTGGGCTGGGTCAATTTGCACAGAGAGAAGCATGCACAGCCTATAATCAGTGTTGATGGGAAGGTTCTAAAAGGGGCAAAAGCAAGCAAACAACAGCACCCCCTCTATATGGTTTCGGCATTTGATGTAGACGAGGGTTTGACTCTCACACACCAACCTTGTGACGGCAAAGGTATGGAGCTGCTAGCAATAAGAAACATGCTAGACGCTTTAGATATCAAAGGATGTTTATTAACTGCTGATGCCCTGCATTGTCAGGTTGAAACACTGAATAAAGTAGTTGATAAAGGTGGAGATATCCTAGTACAAGTTAAACTGAATCAACCAAGTTTATTAGCAGAAATTGATGTGCAATTCCAAGACTATTGGGCTTTGCCTGAAGATAAACAGGAATCATACATCACGGAAGAGAAAGGGCATGGTAGAAAAGAGGTTCGTGAGGTTTACGTGCTTCCTGCAGCCTTCAGCGAAGCACTCAGACAGAAGTGGTGTCTCGTAAAAAGCATTGTTGCAGTGGTAAGAGATAGGAGTGTCAAAGGGAAAGGAAGTTATGAAACCTCGTACTATATTTGCACAGACCATTTATCTTTAGAGTTAGCCTCAAAGGCAACAAGAAAGCATTGGCATATTGAGAATCAGCAGCACTGGGCGTTGGACGTAATTTTCAAAGAAGACGAGCAGCGAATTTACGCTGGGGATTCAGCGTTGAATATGGCTTGTTGTCGTCGCTTTGTGCAGAACCTATTTAGAAAATCAGAGGGTAACTTGTCTGTACCAAGAAAGATGAACCAAGCCGCATGGAATAAAGATTACAGGGAAAAAGTTCTTTTTACATCAGATTAACAAAGTATATTCGCGCCCTTATAACATGATCTTTTGTCTCTGATTGTGAGCTTATATTAAAATAATTTATGCTTTTGCCTGAATTTAAAGAGCAGGCCAGTCTGAGATCTAGCTCTTGATTTTTTAATATCTCAAATTGATGGTCTTCAAAGAAAAAGCCTACGTTGTGACTCACAATGTCGCCATCTGTATTGATGAGCTTGTGACCATGTGCTTTTTTCTCACAGTAATAGAGATATAAATCAATTTGGTCCAGTGGTGAAATGTCGACTTTTGTAAATTTAGAAAGTAGTTTGATTCTGTCGATAACGCTAGTGTCACACGGCTCTGACATTAAAGGCTGTGACTTAAAATTGCGTTGACCTTGTTTTTTATTGAGGCCTGCTAGAGCTGAAATTCGACTTTGAAACGAGCCATGGGATTCGTTAAAAAACGTTTCGATTAGCGTATCTTCTTGTTCGGACTTGAAGCTCTTTATTGTCTCAAACAAATCTCCGCCAAGGTACTGTAAGATCTTGAGTGCTTTGTATGTACTTGGCTTTACCTTATTGTTTTCCCAACGATTTATCGTTACGACGTCAACCGCATTAAATTCATCATCCAGCTGATTTAAGTAGGTTGCAAATTCTGTTTGTGTAAATTGAAGTTCCTTTCTGAAGTTACGTAACAACTGTGAAAACTCACTCATTAAAACATTAACCTTCTGATAATTAACTCAATGTCTCGATTCTAATTTAGACATCAGACTCTCTATTTAACATCCTCAGTAATTTGTTTTTTACGGATGTTAATTGTTCGGGTTGATTGATCTGTATGTTGCGCATGTCCCTAAAAAGGCGAAATGCCAAAATAGTGACGTCAAATCTATGGCATTTAGCCTGGAGACTTGTCAATCTACTGTGAAGTGCGCGTTAATGTTCAGATACAACCTTGCCTTTTTCTTATCTATTTTATTGATTCCATTCTCCGCCCAAGCTGACACTACAGGGCTAAAAATGGATCTGCCCGTAGATAGTGCATCTTATGACAATGGACAAGAGGTGGTTTACACGCTTGTTTTAACGAATGGGTCAGACAAAGCCATTAGTGACTTTGACGTTAAGAATGAGCTCCTCAATATTCTGACGACAGATGACCAAGGCAAGAGTGTAAACGCGTTTACTCAGGCTACGATCCAAGCGCATTCGACGGTGCTTTCATCAGCGGGCACGTTTAATCGTTTCGGAAACCTAGAAGCCACTGACGTGCGTGTTGCCGCAGGTGGTTCGGTGACCTACACAATGTCTGCAATGGTTTCTGATGAGGCTGCAGGAACGATTGACAACTATGCGACGGCGAGTTCTGGGCTGTTGGATTCGGTGGACTCAAATACGGAATCCATTCAACGAGGCCTATATGAACACGATATTACGGTGTCAGTTGATAAGACTCACTACCAACTGAATGATGAGCTGACCTATACCATCAAGGTATCGAATACCGGTGACACTGTTATTAAAGCGATTGACGTTCAAGATGCTATTGCTGACATCAAGGCGCTGAATATCGAAGGTGCACTTGAACCGGCTTTTACTGCCAACGTGAATTCGGCTTCTGCTGAAGGGGACGAAAGTGACGCCGGGACATTTAGCTCATCGGGGAATTTAGTTGTCAGTGATGCCTCGATAGATATCGGCGGATCTATTACTTACACCATCGAAGCTACCGTTGCCGACAATTTAGTCGGCGATATCGTTAATGTTGATGTGACAGCTGAAACTCGTGATGCTTTGGTTTCTGCTGATGTGCTAACCACGCCGCCCACTGCGCCAAACGTCTCTCTTATCCATACCTTAAACCAATCAGACAGTTACTTGGTTGATGACAAGTTTTCTTACACGGTGAAGGTAACTAACCAAGACAACTCCGGTATTGCTTATCATTATTCTGTTCAGCAGTTTTTGGAAGATCTTAAGACCGACTTAGGTAACGACATCGGGACCGACAAGAACGCTGATGACACAACTGGCAACCCATATGAGTCTTGGACCAACCAAGTTATTACTCTTGGTCCCAACAGTCATTCTGAATTAGCGGATAGTGGCGTTGAATCTAATAAATCGTTGGATGATGTCGTCTCAATTTATCCGGGTGAGCAAATCCTTTACTCAGTGGAGGTTGATGTAAGCCCAGTTTCCATTGGTGCCATTCCTGAAGTTGTCGCTCGGGTAGTGGATGCAGATGGCACGGCAGATTCTGGTGACGTTCTAACAAATCCTTTAGACACCAAAGAAGTCATCCACTCATCATCGAGCCAAATTACTCGTAATAAGAAAACGACTGACACTACGTATGTGCCAGGGATATCTGGTCAGAATGAAGTGGTTTACGACATTGTTGTTTCGAACAAGGATTCTGAGTTCTTCGCAAACGATATTGAAGTTGTCGATAAATTTGCTTGTATCGTGACAAAGCAAACGGATGGCAGCCTGGGTTCAGCATTCTCTGAATGGAAGTTAGAGGTGAGTGATCGTAGTGGTGACGGCACGAATTATGGTTCGTTTAACTATGGTGCGTGGACGACTGACGACATCAATTTAAAACTCGACCTCGCGCCTGAAGGTGTCGTTCATTATAAATTGACCGCTAGAGTGGCTGACACCAGTGTGGGTCAAATTGTTGATGATGGTACGGATGCAGGCTTGTGTTTGGGCGATAACCTAAGCGAGTCTGGCTCTGGTGTCCAAATGCCAAACTCGAAATTAAAAGTCCAAAAGGAAGTGGATTCTCGTTACTACTCAGCTGGTGGCACGCTAAATTATGACATCACGGTAGAGAATAACGGTGACGGCTATGCGATTGATGTGCCAGTTTATGATGATTTAGTCTCTATCATGACTCAGTCTATTAACGATACGCCAACTAAAGCGTATTTGAGCTGGGTGATTACTGCGAAATCTTACGCTTCTGATGGCTCTATCTCGACAAACAGTGATCCTGGCTTTACTGGTCAAATTGAAGGCAATCAAAATAATAAACTGATCTTAGATGAGAAGGCTAAGTTAGCCCCACACGATAAGATTATTTATAGTATCGCAGCGGTCGTAAACCCGATTGCCGATGATGAGATTCGAAATGAAGTTACGGTAGACAGCGTGCTTTATTCCGATAGAGGAGCTTATCCACGTGATTATTACCTCACTCTGGACAAGCGTGTCGATGGGCATAATGAACAAAATGCCTACACCGACACGACGACCGAAATCACCTATACGATTAAGGTGAGCAACCCGGAAGGGAATGGCTTTGCATCTAATATTAACGTTAAAGATGAAATCAGCGCGATAGAGGCAGAGCTTCTTCATGAGCCGGGTGAAACCAAACCGGTATTTTCATCTTGGACGATCAGCGCTCAAAAAGAAGCAACCTCTCCTTGGGTGCTAGCCGTAACCGACCCTGGTGACTTTTCGGATAATAATGACCTTAATGCTACGGCACAAATCCCTCCCGGCGCTTCTATCACCTACACCATTGTTGGACAGCTTGACCGAAGTGATGACACTGAAATCCTATGGGGATCCTTCAGCAATACCGCCAAGGTAACGGGACCAGATACTAACCTATCGGATACTGTTCGTACTCACCCAAGTGAGCCTAACCTTGTGGTTGATAAAACCGCTCAAAGCGCAGAGTTTGTGGGCGGTGAGCGAACGTCGTTTGATATCTACGTCTACAACCGAGGCGTTGGTTACGCTAATGATGCACAGGTAAAAGATAGTATTTCAGCGCTTAACTTTTTTGATAGCTGGATGATTGTCGGGACAACCAATACGGACAAACCGGGCTCGCGCTACGGTGATATCTCTGACAATGCTGATATTGATACTAACGTAGATATCACTCCTGGTGGCTGGGTGCACTATGAAGTAAGTGGTGTGGTTAGGTCTGATTATGAAGAAGACCAAGTATCAAACCGTGTTGATGTTTATGACCCGATCAAAGACCGTGAGCACAGCTCTTCTGCACAAATAGATAACTCGAACAGCGCCTACGACATCAACGTTTCACTGGCCAAAACGACGGACGTAGTTCGTTATACACCGGGTGAAGATCTCACTTATACCATTGTTATTGGAAACAATAGTGATACCGAAGAAACCGATCTTATTTTTATGGATCGACTGAACGATATCACCACAACACTGGCTAACGATAAAGATGGGGAAGCCGAAGATTCTCTCGCTCAAAATCCGTTTGAGTATTGGTCGGTTGATACTGGTTCGGGCTTTGGCTCGCCAACGACTAAAGATGTCGAATTACCGATTTCTATTCCTGCAAAAGACTTCGTGACCGTGCGTATCAAAGCGCGAGTTAAAGACAATGCGGTGTCCAGCGGTGTTGCTGATAGAGACGCTGGAATCATCCGCAACGAAGCAGTTTTGATCCACAGCAGTGATGTTGGATGTACCAATGACTGTGAGTATGCGAAACGTGCAGTGGCTGAAAACCACCAAGTTCACAACACCGGTGGTGTGGTTCGCTCAACTAATATTAATCGATACTCGCCGGGCGATGAGCTGACTTATACCATCAAGTACAATTCTCAGGATGGCCATGGTTACCGCAACAATGTTGACGTCAATGAACTGATTAATGGTATCTCGGTTGAGCTTCAAGACGGTACGTTTGGCAATCCGTTCTTCGATGATGCGGCGGGTACGAATAAGTTTACGGTTGCTGTTGCGAAGAGCGATCCTGCAAATGCGGGAACAACTGATGGCACAAACGACGGTGATGTTAAAAACGATACCGATATCGTGACTTCCATTGATATCGACGCAGGGGAAGACGTGACTTACACCGTTACGGGTATCGTTAGACCTGATGCGACGGGTGATATTCATTACCGAGATACCGTAGTGCTGCCCGATGATTACCACTTGGATTTTGATAAAACAACCGATGAAGTGGTTTATGAACCAGGTAAAACGGTGACTTATCATTTAGTGGTTGAGAACGATGGTAAAGGTAACGCTCACGACATCCCAATCGTCGACAACTTAAAAGACATCACCGTTGATCTCGTTGATGGCTCGACTGGGCCTGCGTATTCAAGCTGGACCATTACATCTATCGCTTCTGGTACCGATTCCGATTACGTAGATGCTGGTGCGGGCGCGGGTAATGTCTATACCTCAAAGGACAGCAACCTCGATCTTCAAGCGGATATACCGATGGGGGCGACGCTTGAGTATCGAGTGGTTGCGACCATCAACGACAAAGCGAATGGCGGAATCGTGAATGTATTGACTGTCGATGGCGATACGATTTCTCACAACATCCAACAAGAAGCTCGCAAAGTCGATTTTGAGAAGAACATCATCGCTTACTACGATGCTGATGATAACCCAATGCCAGGGGCGACAAGTTATATGCCTGGCGGGTACGTTGAGTACGAAATCTTAATCGAGAACGTTTCTAGCGCTCACGTTGATGATATGAGTTTACGTGACGACATCGACCAAATTAACACACAGTACTTTGATGGCTCTCGTGGCCCAGCCTTTGATAGCTGGACAATTGAAACCTTCTCCGACGGTTCTGGAATCTCAAACCCTGATGTTGATAACTCGATTCGAGATAACCAGCCAATTGATACACATTTTGATATCTCCGCGGACAACTTTGGTCGCTCAGGATCACTCGCATTTGTGCGTTATGTTATTAAAGCCAAGATTAGCCCGAAAGCAGTAGGCTCATTTACTAACAGAGCTCACATGGGCGAAGACAACGGAAATGAATTTATTGCCGTTTCTCCTCCTGCGTCAATGTCGGAACCCGAAATTGCATTCAGCAAGCAAGTGTTCTCCGATTCTGGCTTATCGAGTAAGAAGGAAAATTACTCCCAAGCACCTGGGGAAAGCGAGGTTTACTACCGCGTTCAGATTAAAAACACAGGTAACGGCACTGAGTATGGCTCTCGTCTAGAAGATACCATTTCGGCAATTGAGACACGTATTGCAGAAGATGCCTCATCAACAGGTAGTGACCCTGTCGGTCAGCCATTTTTGTCTGGCTGGGAAGTGGAGCTAGAGAAAACAGCAGCTGCTGGCTCTATTACGGACGCGATTGACTTTGTTTCCGGCAACGATGTCGATATTGATAACGACATTGTTATCGCACCTCAAGAAAGCCTGACTTTTATCATTCATGGTGTCATCCGCGAGGATGCATTAGGTGAAATCCTCAACAGAGCGAGTTACGACGGCGGTGTTCGAAGTGCGAATCTACAGCCGCTTGCAAACAAGATTAGTGTTTCTAAACGTGTGGTATCGGTGAATGGTAAACCGTTCTCTGATGGCGACACTTACCTGCCGGGAGACCAAGTCGAGTATGAATTTGTCGTGGCTAACCCAGAAAATGGTTGGGCTAACGATGTGCACATCAAAGATGTGATGAGCAACGTTCAAGTCGAAGTTATTGGTGGGGACGTAGAATCGGCGTTTGTTTCAAGCGAAATATCTCATGAAGTAAGCAATGGTATTGATGCTAACGCTGATACTTATGTTCCGGACTACAACGCAAACCACAATCTAAATATCGAAGCAGATATCGCCGCAGGTGAAGTGCTGACGTTTAAAGCAACCGGCGTGATACGTGATGACGCATTGGGCACCATCAGTGCCAACCGAGTAACGGCAGACGGTGAATCTGCTACATCTGAAAAGATCCCGCCACAAGCGGTTGAGCTCGATTACTTCAAAACCTTAGTTTATACCGATGGTGAATCCGTTGGTTGTACCGTGCCTTCGAATGACGGAAAGGGCTGTAACTACGCGCCGCGTGGAGACGTCGAGTATCAAGTAACGCTTGCTAATACGGGTGACAGTATCGACAATGATGTGAGTGTTATTGATGCCATTCATGCCATTAAAACGGAAGATGGTGATGATGCGTTCTCTGAGTGGTCTACAGCGATTGCGGTAGAACCAGCGGGTTCATATGACGTACAGGGTGATTACAACGGAAGTGTCCCGTTAGATGCGGCTGTCGACCTTCGTCCTGGTGAGCGTATTGTTTTTGATGTGAAAGGTAAGGTATCAACATCAGCAACTGGCACTATCACCAATACGGCACAGGTTAATGGCGATGACACTAACGACATCGTCTTGAACCCAGGTCGCTCCAACATTCTCGTTGATAAGTGGACCGACACACCAGAGTACGTACCGGGCGGCACGATTAACTACTACATCGATATTACCAATGATGATGTAGACACTGGCTTGTTCTCAATCCGCGACATGATCAGTGGCTTTGAAGTTGAAACTGTCGATGGTTCGATGCAAACGGCACTCACGCAGTGGACGGTTGATTATGAGGTTCTTGCTAACTCTGCTCCTCTAGATCCAAATGCGAATGACTTCTCTGAGCTAGATAAATTAGTAGGGCAAAACAGCCCAGATATTAATCTGCCAGCCGAATCTCTCAAGATCTCAGGGCGCGATGACACAGGCACCGGCGGCGGTGATCAGCATACGCTTGTCCGTATTCATATCGAAGGCAAGGTTCGTGATGACGCAACAGGTCGTTTTACCAATACCGCTTATTTACGACATGGTTTAGACGACTCAAAGATGATTCGTCTAAGAGAGGGGTACATCACTCCAAAATCGGGCAACTTGGTGCTAACCAAAGAAGCAACTCCGATAGCTGAACCTGATGCTAAGTACCAACCGGGTCAACCTATCTCATACAAGATCACCATCGCGAATACTTGGGAAGGCTATCTTGTGGATCAGATCCTGACGGATCGCATCGATACCATCATGACAGAAGTAGCGAATAGCCCAGATCAAGAGCAAGCACTGACTGACAACTGGATCATCAGTGATGAACAACTTGATGGAAGTGGCGACCCAGCACTGAACGCTCGTAAAGATGTGTCCAATACTGCTCAAGGTTACCGCGCAACTTACAGCATTCACCCTGGTGACAGCTACTCATTTGTTGTGACAAATACCGTAAACGACAAAGCCAAAGGTGAGATCACCAATGTGGTTACAGTTGAAGGTGATGATGGTGAATACACCGCAGACGCGACTTACATTCCTGAAGATGCGCAAATCGAAATTACAAAAGAGGTTGATAAGGCGGAGTACCTTCCGGGAGAAACTCTGCAATATACAGTGACCGTGACAAACAACGGATTAGGCTGGGCAGAAGATGTTGCCATTGAGGATGCGCTGCAGTCTGTTGAAACCACAATTGCTGGTGGTGAGATGTCGCAAGCCTTTGAGCCTGCTTCAATCCAAATCTCGGCAGCCTCAACAACGGGTGAGACGCCAGTGCCTGCTCCAACGATTGGCGAAGATCTTAACGAAACGTTAGATATTGCTCCTCAAGATAGCATTGTTTTCACGATTCAGGTGACAACCAATACACTTGCAACCGGTGATATCACCAACTTGGCATCAGCCTCCTTCGACGGCACGACTTTTGACGATACTGCGACTAGTACACCTGTACTAGCAACGCTGTCGATCGAAAAAACAGTCGATACGCCTGCATATGAAGTGACAAAGTTAAGCCATTACGAGATTACTGTGACCAACAGCTCAGATGCTTTTGCCTCTGGTGTTCAACTTCAAGACATCATCAGCGGCATTGAAGTCGACACGACGACTGAGAAAAAAGAGTCAGCATTCCTAATGTGGGAAGTCAGCTTTGAAGCGAGTGATGACCGTACAGTGGTGAACCCAGAGAGCTTTGAGTTAAGCGAAGATATCGACGCCAATATGGATATTGCGCCACAAAGCACCGTGACGTTCCATGTCGAAGCATTAATTCGTACAACTGCTGTTGGTGATATTAGTAATACAGCGACCATCACCTATAACGGTACTCAACAAGATTCTACAGTGGTAATGACACCGAAAGATTCTGAGTTTGTTGCAACGAAAACCAATGTGCAGACTGAGTATGTACCGGGTGAGGAGTTAGAGTTCCTGATCACTATTCAGAATACCTCAAACAACAACATTAATGATCTCAGTGTTGTCGACGACATGGGTACGATTGAAGTTGAGTATTACGATGATACAACAGGCCCAGCCTTTGTTTCTGGCACAACTTCTATGGTAGTGGAATCAACCACTGTGGGGACAACCGCCGAACAAATCAGTCCAACAGAATACAGTGTTGATATCGCTCCACACGGTACGGTCGTTTTCCGCTCAAAAGGTACTGTGGTGGATACAGCGACGGGACGCATCGTCAACACCGCGCAAGTCGATGGTGGTGATGTGGTGAGCCCTCCAGCTCATACTGTCGCGGCCGTTGTTCAGGCAGAGCTCTTTACCGACGCACCTTATTACGTGCCGGGCGACCAGGTTGAGTATCACTTAGTGGTGCAAAATATTGGTCGTGGTATTGCTAAAGATGTGGCGCTCTATACCCAGTTTGCTGAATCAATGGGAGACCACATTGATGGCTCACACAGTAACTCCTTTGATGAAGGAACGCTTAGTGCGACATGGGAAGGAGCAGAGACGCAACCGGGTACCTTTGACGTTGATAGAGATTTGGCCACGGTCGTTGACATCGCACCAGGTGGAAAAATTGATTACACCTTCATCTTGACGGTTAACGAAGACATGCTGACCAACATCGATGTTTTTGGCTATTACCTTGATTTAACAGGTAGTTCAACGGCACGTACTCGTTCGAAAAACACCAAGGAATCTGATGCATCTAAACAGATAACGGGTAATCAAGTCTCAGCTTTGAACCTGCCTCCAGTCGGTGCTGATCTGGTTGTTGAAAAACGTTCTGATAAACCTGAATACACCGAAGATGATGACAGTGTTATTTACCACTTAGCGGTCACTAATAACGGATTGGGTAATGCTGCGAACGTTCGCCTAACGGATGAAATCAGTGAATTGAAGAACAGTGTTGGCAACGAAGTGTTTACCGACTGGACGATTGAAGGGGTAGAAGTCGATGAAACGGGTGCAGTGATTCAACGTCACAGCTTCCCATCGAGTACAGACTTAGATACCACCGTTAACCTTAAGTCTCAAAAGCGCAATGCTTTCGCATTTGAAGTGGTGGGTACGCTAGGCAAAGGCTTGGATGACGACATCACCAATACCTTTACCGCGACGGAATCGGATGGTACCGAAACCAGCGACAGCGTCACTAATCACATTAAGAAAATTCCAGATAACTCTGGGGTACTTGAGCTAACGAAATCTGCGTTACAAGATACCGCGCAAGTCGGTGATGCGGTTGAGTATGAGATCATCGTTGAGAACAACAATGAATCTTACTTTAAGAACGTGACGGTAGAAGACCGTTACCCGGGTGGTTTGAAATACATCGTGGACACGTCAGAAATCGTGTTGAGCGGTATTGATGGTGAGTTTGGTACGGAAGACGATCAGGTTGTTTCTCAAGAGCCATCAGACACCGGCAAACTTATGTTCACTTCGTTGAACTTTGATCCGGGTGAGAAGCTGCGTATTCGTTACTTATTGCGAGTATCGGTAGGTGCAACCTTTGGTGACTACATCAACACCGCAGTCGCGAAAGTGGATGGCTCGGCAGTTTCCAATGAAGACACAGCCAAAGTAACCGTAGAACCGGACAAGGTGTTCGATACCTCATCGATCATCGGTAAAGTCTTTGAAGATCACAACAAAGATGGATTCCAAGCAGATGCAACCGCGTTCGATGTTGAGTTAACTGCGAACCTAGCAACGCAAGGCTACATCGCTGATTCGACACACATCATTCGTGATGGACAAGACGTTGCTGTCGAAGATAGCGCAATAACCAATGCTCTTGAGCAAGGTTTGGAGCTTGGCGATCTTTGGGGTCACTCAGTGAACCGAACACTGCCAGAAACCAGCAAAGTGGTTATTCAATTTAAAACTCGCACACAGCAGAGCTTTGATTTCTTTGTCACGACCGATGCGGGCTCTCGTATCGAGTTTGATGCACAAGGTCAGATTCAGTTTAAGCATGAATCCGATAAGAAGAAGGGACTGAGCGCGGAAAACCTCAACGTAACCAGAAACCTATATCGCGATGGCGAGGATTACCTATGGGAAATCGTTATCGAGAATAAAGGTATTTACGAAGATGGTATTCCGGGCGTTAAGTTAATGACGGTTGAGGGAATCGTTATTTACACAGACCAGTACGGTCGTTACCACGTGCCCGACCAATGGGTACTCAATAAGAAAGGTAAGAACTTCCTCGTGAAGTTGGACACTGACTCGCTATCCACCTCTATGGAAGTGGTGAGTGAAAACCCGAAAGTGTTGCGAATTACCCCGAACAAGCTCACCAAGTTCAACTTTAGTGTTCATCGCAAAGACCAAGAAAGTGAACAGAAGTAAGCCATTGGAACCGTATCTGGAAATTGTATGAAAGTATTTAGTAAGTCTCGTTTAGCAACGTGTGTGTTAGCTGCCATCCCTGTGATGGCGGTAGCGAAAGACACAGGTAAGCTTGAAAAACTTGGTTCTGAGACGACTGGCATTGAAATCACTAAGCCGAACCAAGACCAAGACAGCTCGCGTATATACCTAGAGCAAGGTGCTATTTGGGCAAGCCGTGACATCACTCGCTTTGACCCAGTATTAGATGTCAGTGTCAGCGATGAGTTGGAAGTTGAGCAGGGCACACTGCGAGACAGTGTCGGATTTACCATTACCACCAACTATGGTTACTACATCAAAAAGTACCAACTGGAAGTGTACCGTGTTGGTGACTTTGGTCTGTCTGAGCCAATCGCCGTGCTTGATGGCGATAAACTGGCAAACGATTCTGACATCAATTGGGATGGTCAAACCGATGTTGGCTACCAGTTTGAGGTCGGTGAGCAGTTGATGTTCCGCCTAAAAGCGTGGGACAAAGATGGCAACATGGACGTGACCACGGTTGGTGTGACGGACTTGGTGAAGCCTGACTCTGAAGTCGATATCGATCGCAATGATAACGACGATGAAGAGAGCAAAGACAAAAGCTACGGCCAAGCTAAGTTGATGCGTCACAACATTCCGACTAATGCGGGCTTAGCCAAATTCATTGGTACCGGTTTGAAAGGCGTTGATAAAGTCATCATCGGTGAAGACGAATTTGACGTTGAAGACGGCAACTTATACGCAGAACAATATCTACCAACAGACTCCTACATTTTTCCAACCAAGGTTGTG
This sequence comes from Vibrionales bacterium SWAT-3, assembly GCA_000169995.1. Taxonomy (GTDB): domain Bacteria; phylum Pseudomonadota; class Gammaproteobacteria; order Enterobacterales; family Vibrionaceae; genus Vibrio. The sequence goes on from AAZW01000045.1 coordinate 20,534, forward strand.
TTTGATAACGGTGATGAGCGCCGCTACAAGCTTTACGTTCGTATTCCAGATACCTACTACGCACAAACGGGTTTGGCTGATCTTTATGTTGGTAAGAACAACGTTTCTGGTAACAGCGATGCATTGAGCGTCGATGACCAGTATCAAGATGACATCTATAACCAGGGTCGTTTGGCGTACTTTGGTCAGGGTAAATTTGGCGATAAACTTCGCGTGACCACTCACTTCGATACTCGAGAAAGTGAGATAAAAGACATGTTCAAACATCCGTTCGCATCAGACGATTCGGATGTGTTCGATATTCTCGAAGACGACGATGAACTTTACTATGGCAACTATGGTGACAGCTCAAACATTGAAAAAGTAGTCAACACCAAGGGTAAGGTTTACCTCAACGTAGAATACGATAAATCGCAGTATTTATGGGGTAACTACAACACAGGGTTAACCGGTACTGAGAACAACGATTACAACCGTAGCCTCTATGGTTTCAAGGCCGATTACCGTACTCGCGATACCACACAATATGGTGAAGACCGCTTGAACGTGGTCGGTTTTACGGCTGAAGCTGACTCTTTATATGCACATGATGAGTTCTTAGGTACGGGCGGTTCTCTGTATTTCCTTCGCCACGGTGAAGCGGTACCGGGAAGTGACAAGGTCTACGTAAAAGTAAAAGATGAATCTGGCCTAGTACAAAACGAAATCCCTCTTGAGCCGGGTGTCGACTATGACTTCGACCCGTACCAAGGTCGAATCATTCTGACTAAGCCACTCGACAATATATTGTCTGACAGTTTTGGTAGCGTGATTGAAAACGGCGATGACTACGAAAACTTTCTGGTCGTTGATTATGAGTATGTCCCTCAAGGTTCAGACTCACTGGACGCGATGTCTTACGGTGGTCGAGCCAAAGGTTGGATCAACGATTACGTTGGTGTGGGTGTGACGTATGCGACTCAAGAAAAAGATAACCAAGACTACGAGTCTTACGGTACGGACTTAACGCTGCGTGCAACAGAGGGTACATATATCAAGGCCGAGTTTGCCCACAGTGAAGGTACTCAAACCGAGTCTAACTTTGTCTCTATCGATGGTGGTTTAACCTTTACGCCGATTGGCGACACGTTAGAAGACCGTGAAGGTGACAGCATACAAATCACCGCAGTGACCAGCCTTTATGACCTTGCTCCAACTATCTTTGGTGCAGTAGGTAATGACCTGAAGCTTTGGTATCGAGATAAAGACGCAGGATACAGTTACGCGAGCAGCAGCGATGACCTAGAACAAGAAGCCTACGGTGCCGAGCTTCGCTTGCAAGCGACCGATCGTTTGGCGGTGCTGTCTCGGTTTTCGACAAACGAAGAGCGCGATGTCGACGGCAATCTAGAAGCGGACACCGAAACCATTGAGGTCGAGACTCAAGTTAAAATCACCGAGCACATCAAGGTGTCTGCAGCGGGGCAACAAACCGAAGAGCTGAACCAAAATGATGAGCAAAGTGATGCAACCTTAGCCGGTGTGCGTTTGGAGTACATGTGGGACAGCGACAACAGCGTCTACATCAAAGGACAAACCACAGTCTCTCAATCGGATGACTACGACGAGAACGATAGCGCATCGATTGGTGCTGAATTCCAAGTATTAGAAGACTTGTCGTTGGGCGGTGAATATACCGATGGCGACCGCGGCCAGGTTGCTGAAGCAACAGTGACTTACGATGTGTCGGATGACCACTCCACGTACGTGACTTACGTTGATGATAACTACGAAGGTGAAAACAACGTGATTGTCGGTCAGCGTGCAGACCTCACCAGCAGTGTCGATTTCTACCAAGAGAACCAGTTCGTTGATGAAAACGATGGTCACGGCCGTATCGATTCGTATGGCTTTGGTTATGACGTGACGGAAGATGTTGAGATGGGCATCGGTTATCAACTAGGTGAAATTGAAGACGATCAGAACATCACAACAGAACGTGAGTCCATCAGTTTCAATGCCTCGATCGATCTAGATGACATCACCTTAAATCACAAGTTTGAATACCGAGTGGATAAGAGTGAAGACGACCCAGAGATAGCACAGCGTGAGCTGCAACAAATCGTAACCACTAACCGTTACACGCACCACTTAACGGAAGAGTACACGTTGTTTGGTAAGTACAACTACTCAATCACAGAGAGTGAAACCACTGGCGAAACCATGGCGCAATTTACCGAGGCCACAGGTGGACTAGCGTATCGTCCGATCTATAACGATCGATTGAACTTACTGAGCCGTTACACCTATATTGCAGACTTCGATCAACTGGATCGCGATGTCGATTATCAAGATGAAACCAGCCAGATCATTGAAGTTGAAGCGATCTACTCGATCGACCAATACTGGGATGTCGGCACTAAATATGCGCATAAAGACAAAGAGCAAGCCTTCGAGCGAGCGTCTGGTGCGAATGAGATGGTCAAGAGCGACATCGACCTGTACGGATTGAGTGCTTCTTATCGCGTGATGAAAGAGTGGGATGTGACGGGTGAGTATCACTGGAAAACAGACACACTCAATGATGAGTTAGAGCACGGCGCGTTGGTCTCGGTGAACAAGCACATTGGTGAGAACCTAAAAATGGGCATTGGTTATAACTTCTCTGCGTTTGATAGTGATTTAACCAACGATGATGATTATGACGCTTCAGGTGTGTTCATTAACTTAGTCGGTAAGATTTAAGCCAGCCCAAAGAGGGTGAAAGTAGAGACTTAAAAATTGAAAACAAAAAGTAAGTTGAAAACGAAAAGTAAGATGAAAATAACAATTGGCCTAGTCAGCGGTGTAATCAGCGCTTTGCTTCTTGCTGGCTGTGCAACCGACACCTATGTGAGTCAAGAAAATCGAGATAAGTTTGCCGGCTTAGATGTGTCTAAGTTTTTGATTAGCGAATGTTTAGCGCCGGAACGTGAAGTGCACATTGCGATTGCAGAGCACTTTGCTTTTGATAAATACAAACTGCGCGATCTCGACAAGATCAACCTAGATACGTTTGTTGAAGAGATCAGAGGCCTGAAAGGGCGCATCACGATCGTTGGACACACTGATTACAAAGGCTCGTTGGAATACAATCAGCGCCTTTCACAGCGTCGAGCTAAATCGGTCGCAGACTATTTGAAAGCGTACCTCGACCCAACCAATTACGATTGGGAAGTGAAACACCTTGGGGAAACTCAGCCTCTGTTGTTGGGTAAAACCGATAAAGACCGAGCAGAGAACCGCCGCGCATTTATCGTGTTTGAAGAGGCGCAGAAATACGAAGAAATGCCTTTCTGTGAGCCACCAAAGCCTGAGCGTAAGGTGTATATGGCGATCACACCGCACTTTGATTTTGATAAGTCAGTGCTAAAACCAGAGGACTTAACTCAGTTAGATGACTTTGCGTCTCAATTGAGTGGCTTACAAGGTAACATCATGGTCGCAGGGCATACTGACCAAGCCGGTTCGGTTTCTTACAACGAGAAGTTAGCGGAGCGCCGTGCAGAAACTGTAGTTAAATACCTCAAAACCAAGCTCAACCCTAAACAGTTTATCTGGGAAGTGAAGTCGTTTGGCAAATTGCAACCAGCGATAAACGAGCGTTCAGAGAAAGCCGATGCGTTGAATCGCCGAGCGTTTATCGTGTTTAAAGAATCGGATATTACGGCTGAACAGCAAACACTGTCGGGGAGTGAGCAAGAGTTTCTTCGTAGTGAAAGGGAGCAGAAGCCTGGCGATGATTAAAATCTAGCCTTTAAAATGACGATAAAAAAGCCCCATGCGTTGGGGCTTTTTGATGCGTGTAACTTGGATAAAAGGGGCGCTAATTTATTCAGATGGCAAATTCTGCTTCAACTCTAGAAGCATTTGGTAAGCACTTTCTCCAGACATCTCATATGGATTGAATTGGTTGGATGTCGAAAACTGTAAATTCACCAATTCGGTCAAACTTGATTGAGGAATATCTCCCATGGACCAATCTCCAAATTGCCTACAGTCGATTTCTTTGAAATACAGGATCATCACCTTTTTGTGACGCTTATCATTCAAGATGTGGTTATAAGTGCGATTTACGGCGCTTCTCGACCCTTCGATGCATTGGAGGAAATATTTGTCGTTGTGACTAAGAAGGCCTGTTAAATGGCATTGTTTATTGCGGTCGTGCGAGATCTGAAGAATATCGTTTAAAGCCTCAGCGTCACAACTTTCACAAAGTGTACTGACATAAATTAACCGGGTTAGGAACATAGCTATCACTTGGATTATTTGTTCGAAGGTACTAACAAATATAAGCCAAGCTCGTAGGATTGCTAACTATTGATTGTTTTGTCATTTACTTTGTTTTTGGGTGGGGGCCAACAAGCAGGCGAGAGGCGAGTTCAGGTTTGTGCTTTATTGTGGGTAAGACTTGGTTACCATCTTCAATAGTTGAACATCTTTGCCTGCTTGTTATTGAACTACGCGTTTGTTCATATTCCTTTGTTTGACACTGAAATTGACTCAACATTAGAAGATGCGTCGAATCTAACATTGACCAAAACGGTTTCGCGTTCAAAGGTCACATCATCAAAATCTGTCGCGGCGATTTTAAACCCATTTTTCGCAAATAAGCTTGTTACGACCGTGCGTTGTTTCTGTTCCATAGCGTGCGTTAGTAGTTCGTCCATAATTTTCTCCATTGCTGAACACTGTACATAATGTAAAGGTAAAGACTCTTTGTTATGAGATCAATTGCTTAAATAATAGTTTTAATTTATGGATTCTGTTTAATTATTTTCGATATTTAATTCACTGATGATCTTCTTGTATTAACAATGTGTAGCTTATGGTTTAGATAAATTGATGTGAAATTGGTCAAGTTTTTTGGATCACCGCTGTTTCCTGCAGAAAATTGATTGAAATAAATAGTAACAAAGTAGTGGGTGCTGTTGCGTAATGCCCTCAATTTAATCGTTCTATCTTGGGTTGATATTTAAGCTGAGGTATTCGGTTTGGATGTATTGGAACTCATAATTGTTCATGGATATACATTTTCTAATGTTATAAATGTTATTAAATTCATATCCTTGATTTTTATATTCTCTTGATTTATAAAATAAGCATTCACCGATAACTTCATGATTATATTAGTTTTTACTAACCTTTAATAACATGGAGAAAGGCGATGAATAAGAACCCAACACGCAATAGGTTAGCGAATTTTTTGAGGCTACGTAGAGCATACAAGGCATCTGACTTTCTAGTGAGCTCTGATGAACTTCGAGTGAAGAAGGATGTTTACAGCTTACGTAAAATCAAACAGCTAGAAATTCGCCAATTGGGCATCAAAGAAAACGCAATCAACGTCATTTCATTGGCCTTGATGCTATCTGCAGCAACTTGGGCGTTCGTGCCTCAGTTTGGGGTACCTATGCTCGCTTTGACCTTTATTTTGGCTTTTGTTTCGTGGCGAAAATACGAGCTTCGTGCAGAGTTTAAAGGGTCAGACGAAACTGGTGATCACTGGGTATCTGTAGCTCGAGGCTGTACTCGTGAAGAGTTTAAGATCTTAAAGAGTGTCGAAGTGAATTTGCGAGAACAAGTTGTAAGCTAAGTGCGACCTCGCAGTTAGCATGGTTCACCCCTAAACAAGGCTCGTCATCATTGGCGAGCTTTTTATTTTCTGAAGGGTTTAACCTCCTCTGCGATGAATAACCAAAACTCATCACTCGGGGTTATTTGGACTGAGGAACAGGATAAGGAAAGTGAATGGACATAAAGATAAGACCAGCAATGCCTAGCGAATTAGCTGCTATTTATGCTTTGGTTATCTCAAACGATGAGTGGACTAAGTTTAATGGCCCTTATTTTTCGTATTCTCATCCGTCATTAGAAAGCTTTGAAGCGCATTCGTTTAAACGGCTGCTCGAGGGCGATGACCTACAGCTAGTGGTTGTCGACGGTGTACCTGTCGGAACTTTGAGTTGCTACTGGGAGTGTGAAGAGACACGATGGCTCGAAGCTGGCGTAGTCATTTATAACTCTGACTATTGGGGTAAGGGGATCGCAGCATTGGCACTTCCTATTTGGATTACTTACTTATTCGAAAACAAACAAATTGAGCGTGTTGGGCTAACTACTTGGTCAGGTAACCCGCGCATGATGTCTCTCGCTTTGAAGCTAGGTTTCCAGCAAGAGGCGAGGCTGAGAAAGGTGCGATATTACCAAGGCGAGTATTATGACTCGTTGAAGTATGGGTTGCTGCGTAGCGAGTGGCTGGAGAGAGGATAGCGATAAACATCTATTTTTTGTTTGATGATTCCTTATCGATTCAGTGGTAACACCCTGATCTAAAAAGTGAGAGTGAGCGTACTTCTACTCAGATTTTAAAGGATGAGTAGACAATGAAATTATCTAAAGAGAGTGAATCAAGAATTATTGAAATGGCGTGGGAAGACCGAACGCCATTTGAGGCAATAGAACATCAATTTGGTTTAAATGAATCCCAGGTTATTCGTTTTATGCGCAGCCATATGAAGCCAGGTAGCTTCAAATTATGGCGCGCTCGCGTCGCAGGTCGTGCGACAAAACATGTAAAACTTCGTAGCTCTGAAGTGTCGAGAGGTTATTGTCCAACACAATATAAGCGGCAGTAGGTTTTCTATTAACTATTTACCTCTTTTAACAGTGGCTATCGATCTAAATAGGGAGATTGAGATTGAATAGTTTGATTGGATTAACGGTAGGCTTTTTGTTTGTGATGCCTATCGCCACCTTATTGCATGAATTGGGGCATGCAATCCCTCAGCTTATTGCGGGTCACAAAGTTGAGGTGACCCTCGGGAATAGCGAAAAGGCCAAGGTTGTTCAAATTGGCAATCTCACACTGTCAATTTCAAGCTTTTCAATGAATGTTGGCTTTGCCTCAATAACTCAACAGGGCAGTAAATCCTTACAAGCATGGTCTCTAGTTATGGGGCCACTTACCTCATTACTCCTGTGTCTATCGTTGTATTTTATTAATAGCAATCAACTCCCTTACATCGCTTCTTACGTCATTAATTTTGGTGTTTATTTTTCATTGGCTCAGTTTGTGATGACAGCATTACCTATCTATTACCCTAGTGCGTTTGGTGCCTATGAAGGGATGCCTAGTGATGGTAGACAACTACTGGAACTTTATGGCTTAGTGAAGTGTCGAGAGTAGGGTCTTAAATTGATTAGTTGAATCTTATGGCTTGGCATTTTTTAGATTCAAATGTGGACTCTAATACTGAGTTGAAAGACACTCATCACACCACGTTTGAGCGCGCTAAGTTTGTGAATCAAGCGACGTAAAACCGTTAATGCGTGCGATATCATTACTAAAGCTTGATTGAATTGAGTAGAGACGAATGGAATATTTATTGGTTCTTCTTCACGTTGCGCTGATTTGGATGCTGGCAGTCGCAACACCCGGCGCGAATGTGCTGTTGACTATTAACACAGCGCTGCACTACAACCGAAAGCTAGCAAAATACTCTGCTTTTGGTGTCAGTACGTCCATATTGCTATGGTCACTGTTTGGATGCACTGGCTTGGTTATTTTGTTCTCCCATTTCCCGGCACTATTTAGCGTTGATATGACCCCCACTGTCAATTAAAAACGTAGAAGTTTCTGCTCCCTCATTTCAGAGCCTTTGTTCATTTTGGGATAGTGTTACCGCATAGATGAAGCAAGTAATGTCGTCGGTTCTCATGCTGATATACGTGGATTGCTCATCGTTTGATGAGTAGAGCCTACCTTACTTGTTCCGTCGTAGCACCTGTCTTCAGTCTATGCTCGTGGTTCAATACAGCCGAAGCTATATTGCCGTCCTAACGCCGTCGGTGTTTGTGCCACTCCCGATGCTTTATCCAATGCGATAACACTAATTCTGTCTTCATGCCGGTAAACGAGCGATTCGAGTTCTAGGATCTACGTCGCTAATGACAACTTCACGCGCAATGGCCCAGATGTAAGCGATCATCTCTCTTGCGATGGCGACCACAACGACATTTCGGTGTTTACCTTTTTGTAATAGTCGTTGGTAACGACGACATAACCTTTGCTGGGCTTGCCAAGCGATATCAACTATCTCTTTAGGCAGCCCTTCTTGCCTTAGTTGCAGCTCTACAGATATGTTCGCTTTATGCTTATAGGTGTGTGCGCCTTCAACGAGTAACCGTCTGGCTCGACTGTTGCCACACTTTGTTAAGCTGCCACGACGAGTTTTACCTCCACTGGAGTTTTCTGTTGGAACAAGCCCAAGGTAAGCCATAAGCTTTCTTGGATGGTCGAACCGCCGTAAGTCACCCAGCTCAGCTATTGTGCCAAGAGCTACGAGTAACCTAACACCCCGCATAGCTTGAATGGCTTTCACAACAGGATAGTATCGCCAGTTTTTGACCTGATGGAGCAGTTCATTATCGAGTCGTTGCAGCCGCTGTATCCGCTCATTGATTGTAATGATCATCTCTTGCAAGACGATTTGTTGACTATGGTGAGGAAGAATGAGGTCGGTCAGCCACCGTAGATGCTTTTTAGACCAGTTATCATTGACCGTCGCTTGGATATTATTGCGAAGAAGAAAGCCTTTGAGTTGGAACTTCGCGTCTTTGAGATCTTTCATTGCCGTTTCTCTGGCACGCGAGAGATCTCGAATAGCTTCATCTTCGGCTTCTGGTACATAGATGGGTGTAAGCTCTTCGGCTTTTAACAGCTTGGCGAGCTTTGCTGCGTCTCGTTTGTCAGTTTTAACTTTATCGCCTGGCTTCTTAGGTATAAGTGATGGAGCGACGACATAGCAGCAGTGTCCAAGGCTCGTAATCAGGCGATAAGTCCAGTAACCACACGGTCCTGCTTCATAGACAAAGTGCAGAGTGGCTTTTGGATACTTGGATTGCAGTTGTCTGGCTAATTTAATAAGCGCGGACTTGTTAGATTTAATACGGCCAAGGTGTTGTGGGTTTGCCCCTCGATGTTCTTGTAAAACAGCGACTTGAATAAATGACTTATGCGTATCTAAGCCAATGAAAATTATGCTATCTTTACTCATGCTAGCCTCCAAATTTAGTTGTTTGACGCACTAATTATGGCTCTGGCTTAAAGCTAACCCACGATATTGGAGGCTAGCACCTTTCGTGGGGGTCATTATGTCTATGAAGATCGTTGGTGGCAGTTATTTGTTGTACTTAGGTATGCGCCAGATCCTTTCAACACGAAAAGCCAAACAGCTAGATGAATGCTTGAATACTAGTGAAGTGATGCTGCCTTCAAGTAGAAAAGTCTTTATGTCTGCGTTTATCACTAGCATCTTAAACCCTAAAACAGGTTTCTTTGTAGTGAGTCTGTTTAGTGTCTCTATGCCTGAAAATATTACTATCCCGATGGTCATCGCCATTATGCTGACTATGTCTGGTATTACCTTATGCTGGCATATGTTTCTGGCGACAGCCTTTTCACATCGAGCAGCGAAAAGTGTTTATGCGCGTATCTCAAGCGTCATGGATTATATAACCGGCGGCTTGTTTACGCTGTTTGGCATTAAAGTCATGGCGTCTTAATGTGTGTTATCTGCTCATATCAATACTGTATCAAAGTGTTTTTCATAGGTTTTAGAGTTCATGATTGAATGTAAGAAGTTTATTTTTGATGTCGATGCAACACTGGTTGATACCCAAGTGGTTATCGACAATATTTGGAAAAAATGGTGCAAGACTGTTGGTGTTCGTTTTGAAACCATGAGTGAGTATATCCATGGGCGAAAAATCGAAGAGACACTGAGCTGTATTGGTATGGAATTCTCCAATGTCACTGAGGTCAATAAAGTCAAAGCTATTGCGACCCAAGAGATGAAGCGCGCCAAGGCTATACCAAATTCTCATAATTTTTTATCAAAATTAGGTCCGGATTGCTGGTCAATCGCAACGAGTGGACCTAGAACGGTCGCAACAACAAGCTTGGAAGCGTCCGGTTTTACGTTGCCAAAGGTCATGATTTGTGCCGAAGATGTGGTACGAGGTAAGCCTGCACCGGATCCTTTCCTCAAAGCCGCAGAAGCTTTAGGCGCAAAACCAGAAGATTGCGTTGCAGTTGAAGATTCACCATCTGGCGTACTATCGGCCAAGAAGGCAGGATGTTTCACGATCGCTCTATTAACCAGCCATACCAGAGAAGAATTAAAATCAGCAGATTTGATCATAAATGGGTTTGATGAGCTCAAACTTACCTGCAGTCAAATTGGAACCTATCAGATTCATCGTGCTTATTAGAAAGATCCTTTAATTTTATCGTAAGAGGAATAGACAACAATGAAACTAGTATCGCCCTCCAAAGAATTTGAGTCCGCTTTTAAGGTGTATTACCAAGACTTCTTGGAGCACGACATCGATAACTCTGAGTATTACAAAGACGGTGTTCTTGATTTTTCTCGTTATATTGAATGCTTAAATGATGAGGCTAGAGGCGTTAACTTACCCGATGGTTATGTGCCATGTAATCATTATTGGTTGGTAAATGATGAAGGAGAGATACTCGGCGCCATTCGTGTTCGTCATCGCATCGATAATGAGTTTCTGTCACTTGAAGCGGGGCACATTGGCTACGATATTGCTCCCTCAAAGAGAGGTTCTGGTTACGGCAAGGCAATACTCAAATTCGCTATTCCAAAAGCGAGCTCTCTGGGTATTAAACAAGCTTTGATTACCGCAGACGAAGAAAATATAGCTTCACGAAAAGTCATTGAGGCAAATGGCGGTAAGTTTGAAAAAATAGTTTTTGGTAAAGTCTTTCCTGGTCCAGTAGCTCGTTATTGGCTTGACTGCCAGTAACGCCATACAGTTTAGGCGACAGATAAAAAGGAATTTTGATGTTCAAACTAGAAACTGACCGATTAGTTCTTCGAGATATGACGCTTGAAGATAAAAGCGCGTTTGTGGCCATGTCACAGGATGCCAAATATCAGCGTTTCTATGATGAAACTGATTGTGAGCCTAGTAAGTACCATCAACTCACCCAATTGTTTGTTGAACAGGCTAAGGAAGCTCCTCGTCAGTCCTATCAATTAGCTGTTGAAAGTAAAGAGTCAGGGAAGTTTATCGGAACCGTGTGTTTACGCCTTGAAGATAACCAGCAAGCTTCAATGGGTTGCGCTTTTGCGAGAAAAATTCAGGGGAAAGGGCTACCCATAGAAGCGGCCAATGCTCTGGCTGGTTTTGGGTTTTCAGAGTTGGGTGTTCATCGAATTTATGCGGAAACCATTGGTGAGAATCTAGCGGCGATAAGATTGTGTAAGTCACTCGGGATGAGACAAGAAGCTTGCTTTAAAGAGCACCGATTCTTCAAAAATAAGTGGTGGGATACCGTTGTATTAGCGATGCTTCGCTCAGAGTGGGAAGGTGAGAGTAATGGAAAGTGAACGATTTAAATTAACGCCTCCTTCATTAATCCATACTGATGAAATGTTTAACGTTGTTCAAGAATGTATGGCTGAGTTGTCCGAATTCCTGCCTTGGGTTTCTGAATCCTTAACTCGGCAAAAACTTGAACTCAATACTCAAGAGGCCGCCAATAATTTCACTAATTTTATGGGGGAGTTTTGGTTCAATATTATTGAAAAGAACACTGAGGCGTTCATCGGAGCCATTGGTTTTATTGTCCGAGACGACTCTATACCTTGTTTTGAAATAGGTTATTGGTTACGAACTTCTAAAACTGGATTTGGTTATGTGAGCGAGGCGATTCAACTCGTTGAAGAGTTTGCCTTTCTTGATAAAGGGGCAAAGCGTGTTGAAATAAAAAATGGCAGCAACGAATGTGAAAAGTCAGGCAGTGGCGCAGCGATGTGGCTACCAGCAAGAAGCACGTTTAGCTAATGCTCGGCGTTTACCTTCTGGAGACTTAGACAGCACGCTGGTTTTCGTCAAAACGTGCTTGTCTTAATTTCTAGGATGGCTGAATCTTGATGCTTGGCATTCTCTAAGTTTATTTGTGTGTACCAACACGTTGAGTATTAAACTAGAGCTTAGCTGTCTGGTTCGTCATCCACGGTGACATTGCCATTCATCGAGTTGTAGTAAATAGATATCCCCGGTACGACTCGATAATGATAACGGCATTGGTCGGTGTGGATGTACTCAGCGATATAGTCAGTATCAGTCGGTGAGTTGAAACTAGAAACGCTTGGTGGATCAAGCAGGAGAGCTCCCCATACCGAAATACAGTCTTCCGGATTATCCAACCTTGGAAAATCTTCTGCGTAAGGCCATTGCTGTACTGGGTATCCCCATTCATTGAAGTCAAGCTGGCCAGTGGCAGAGTCATCATAGATAGGGATGTTCGTAGATGGACCGCCACCGTTTAAGGTCAAATTTTTTGAGTAGGCAAGATCGACACCTGCTTTGAAAGCAGCGCCGGTACCTTTCACGGCTGCAATATGCGAATCTGTACTCACATTCAGGAATCTGGGCGCTGCCGTAACGGCGATTATTCCAAGAATCACAATAACGACAACAAGCTCAATAATTGTAAAACCGTTCTTTTTCATTATGCACCTCTTTTGAAGGCGGCAAGTATGCACCATAAGTGACTATTGCCAAAGGAAATTTCTATATTGCAGAGGTGATTTTATTAACCAATAATGAATGTTGTGATTTACATGGCTTTATTTTACAAAACTCAATCTAGAAATATCTTAAGAGCCGGATATCTCACTTCAATATTGAATTTAGGTAGACAAGGAGTTTGTTTTAGTGAGTATGGTCGAAACGGTAAAGCAGCATCTTTCAGAAGTGGGTTATCCGAAAGTGGATATCAAAACAGCTCAGGTTCGTTCCATTTCTGCTCAGATCTTTAAGACTCTTGAAGACAAAGATATTTCTAGGGCGTGTTGATCTTTCGTGAGTATTTTTTGAACAGCATGGTAAAGAGTTATAATTTGCTTCGCCAAAAGTAAAACCATAACCAATACCATGCCAAGAACAATGCTAACTGATATTCGCTGGGAACTGCTACTCCAAGTTATGAAAAGTACAGGTCGTATTTACGATAAAACTGAACATCGAATGACATTTGAAGGAATACTTTATCGAATGAGAACAGGTATTCCTTGGCGGGATCTACCCTCTAAGTTCGGAGAGTGGAGTACCGTTTACAGACGATTTAATCTTTGGTCAAAGAAAGGGGTTTTAGATAAACTTTTCAAAAGCTTATCTAGCATGGCTGATTTTGAATGGGTCTTTCTTGATGGCTCTATAGTTCGAGCGCATCAGCATAGTACAGGTGCAGCGACTGAAAGCTCAGAGCAAATAGGAAAAAGTTGCGGGGGCAACTCAACCAAAATTCACTTAGCCGTGGATAGTGGTGGCCTGCCGATTTGCTTTGATTTATCAGAAGGACAACGCCACGATATAGTGCATGCCGAAAGCTTAGTTGAGCAACTCGATGAAGTTAATACCATCGTTTGTGATAAAGGATATGACAGCGAACCTTTCCGCACTTTTGTTAAGGAACGTGGCGGAGAAACAGTAATTGCTAAACGCAATTACGGAGAAGATATAGACAAAAACAGTATGGATTGGTGTCTATACAAGTATCGTCACTTGGTCGAAAATGCCTTTGGGAAAATTAAGCATTATCGAGCTATTTCAAGTAGATATGACAAGCTAGAAAGGAATTATGCCAGCATGTTATCGCTGGCATTCATGTTAATGTGGCTACCGATGTATTGTTGAACGCGAAATGTACAGCAAAGATCAACACGCCCTAGTGTGTTGTCTTTGTGTACTCAATTATTGGAGCAAAGAGACTGGGCGCTAGGAGTTATCGCGTACGATTGGGCTTTTCGAGTACGAAAACAATATTCAAGAGTCACGTTTCCTGTTTTTGAGCGTTGGTTAAAAGAGTTCGTCACAGACTGGAACGATTGTGACGACTTTTGTACTCATGCTTTTGGGGAGTTACTGTCTCAATACAATGACTTGTTCAATCTCACCACAAAATGGGTCGAGCATTCGAATTTCGCTGTACGCAGGGCCGCTGCGGTCGTTTTAATTTATCCTATCAATAAGAATCGTTGCGCTGCGTTGGATCCGTTTCACGTAGCGGATCTATTGCTCGAAGATAAGCATGACTTAGTACAGAAAGGCTATGGTTGGATGCTTAAAGTACTCAGTCAAAAAGAGCCTCAACAGGTTATTGGTTATCTGAATGCCAAACATGCCTCAATACCAAGAGTGGCTTTTCGTTACGCGATTGAAAAGTTGGATAATGAAATTAAGCGAGAGTTGATGTCGCTTTGATTAGCGTTGTTTGAAGCCAAATTATAACCACAGTCCCCCTAACGTAAACCGTATTTAGCTATGTAGATATTTGTGTAGCAATTTTTGTTTTTTTTGGAGAAGTTTGAAATGAGTGTCACTATCAGTTTGGCCCAAATTCCTGTCGTAAGAGGCAACTGGAGAGAAAATCTCAAGCAGCATCTAAAAATGATAGAGCAATCGTCAAAACACAATGCGGATGTGGTTGTTTTCCCCGAGCTATCATTGACCGGCTATGGGCTTGATTTAGCTGAAGAACTTGCATTGTCTCTTGAGCCATCAAATTTTGAAGAACTCTCCCGATCTTCGGTTCAAAGTGAGATGATTATTGTGGCTGGTTGTCCCCTGCGAGCTCCAGGCTTATCCCATCCCACCATAGGCGCCGTTGTTTGCTTTCCTGATGGTAGAGTTGAGTTCTACTCTAAACAGCACCTGCATGATGGTGAGAGTGAATTCTGCTCTGCTGGCAACGTTGATTATGTATTTGATGTCAACGGGCATAAAATCGCGCTAGCAATATGTGCTGACTTCATAGAGGCGGATCACTCTCGACGAGCCAAGAGTCTAAGTGCTGATGTCTATTTGGCGAGCGCTTTAATCTCCGAGAATGGCTTTGTCCCGGATTCTAAAATCTTATCTGGAATTGCGTCGGAACACGGTATACCAGTATTACTGAGTAACCATATCTCTGTGACGGGAGGTTGGGAAACGTGTGGCAAGAGCTCGGTTTGGAGTTCGCAAGGAGAGCTCGTGATCAGTGCAAACTCAAAAGAGAGTGGTATTGTTCTATGTACTATCTCGGGCTGTGAGACGGATCTTAATCTAACTGGAAAGTGGCATGCTGACTCAATCTAGAGGTCTCGACAAAGACGGGTTCATAGAAAACCTATACTCTCCTAAGAATATCGTTCCCGAATTCCAAGAGGTTGTGACTGCTGTTATTGATTCGTTGTTAAGTGACCTGCCGAATCAAATTGATGGCATCTACCTATATGGAAGTGTTCCGAGAGGAACTGCGGTTGTTGGTCGATCGGATTTGGATGTTTCTATCGTAATCAATACACCTATTGGCAAAAAAGATAAGCGAGTATTTCAGCACCTTTCTGACTGCATTCCCAAAGCATATCCCCAAGTTAGTAAGCTTGATATCGACCCTGGCTTTCTTTCGGAAGTGCTGCAACCACAAGAAAGATTCCATTGGCAGTTTTGGCTCAAGCACTGTTGCTGTTGTATTTGGGGTAATGATTTATCTATTGGTTTTTCACGTTACAAACCTAGTCGTGAAATAGCCCAAGCGCTTAATGGTGACTTGTCTACTTTTCTGGACCAAATGAGTCCAGCCTTTAAAACAATGACCGATGCGGATATCGCTAAGCTGATTGGTAAAAAGTTAGTGCGGGCGGCGTACTACTTTGTCGCTGAGAAAGACGGAAGTTGGCACACCAACCTTAGCCAGTGTAATGCAGTAGCCAAGCGTTATTATCCAGAGCAAAGTGACGATATTGAATTAGCACATCAATACGCGCTCGGGCAATTAACCTCAAAAGTTAAAGCTCTAGAGCTGTATGAAAGACTAAGCAAGAACTTGTCGTGAGCGTTAGTAAGCCTGCAAATCAGTGGGGTAAATCATTGGCATATGCATACCGCTTCGCATTTGTTTTATAAATCATAGCTAGTTGAATGTCTTAAAAACTGATGTGTTGTAGGGTCTGTGCTTTATTGCCAATAGAGACTAAGGAACAAGAATGTACGCCAATAAGTATTCTAATTTCTGGAGACGATTCTTTGCTATCTGGATAGATTCAATCGTATTTTTGCCTTTGGAGTGGATAGACAACTACGTACTTTCTGGCGTGATTAGCTCGGGTGGTGTTTTTGCTTGGGGAGTGGTGAATTCACTAATTGGTGTCACTTACTACGTTGGCATGCATGCTAAATTTGGGCAAACAATCGGTAAGATGGTCACCCGAGTGAAAGTAGTCGATGTATCTGAAAGTCGAAACCTAACCCTCAAACAGTCTTGTATGAGAGATATTGTTCCAATTATGCTCGTCCCCTTTAGCCTCTATGCTTACGCGCAACTGTCTTTCTACGGCCAGACTTGGGAAAGTTTAGAGCAAGGCCGAGCCTTTATTTTTGTTGGGTACGCAATGATCGGCTGGGTTCTTTTAGAGTTCATCTCCATGCTATTTAATCATAAACGCAGAGCGATTCATGATTTCATTGCAGGCTCCGTTGTCGTAAAGAAAGTCTAATTATCTAAACTTCGGCCTAAGGAAAAATCGATGGATGTCCATGAGTGTGTCTCTTTTATCTTGCTCAATGAATCACAAGTATTGTTAGAAAAGCGCAGCGATTCTAAGGACACTGACCCCGGCTTAATTACAATACCTGGCGGACATATAGAGCAGGGTGAAAATCAAATTCAGACACTGTTTAGAGAGCTTAACGAAGAGCTAAACGTTACTCCAACTGAATACACATTCTTATGTTCGCTCTACCACCCAACAAAAGAGTTACAGCTTATTCATTACTTTGTGGTAACCCAATGGCAAGGTGAAATCACAGCACAAGAAGCAGACAGCATCGCGTGGTATCCACTAAATTCTGCGCCTGTCGGTATCAGAGCTGACGGTGTCGCTTTGAAAGAAGTGGAGCGAGTGGGGATGTTTCTAAAAAATATAGATACTTGCCTGTTTCCAATTTAGTTTTATCGCTAAAGGCGAGGCTACCTCGGGCTTTATCTTATATTTACCTTTTCATCAGCTATTGACCTAAGACAACTCGGGATTACTTCTGCATATATGATTGTTATGTTATAACGTTCGCTTCTTTCCAGTTTTTAGGTCAAAGCTATGTCGTCAATTCCAGTCACTATTTTGCATGGGTTTCTCGGGTCAGGGAAAACTACGTTTTTACGCAACATTCTCCAACAAACCGAGTATTCCGGTGATGAACTGTCCGTGATTGTAAATGATATGAGTGAGCTGGATGTCGATGGCGTACTTATCTTAAATACGGATGCGGTGAGTGAAGATCAGGGCAACTTTGTCACGATCAGTGGCGATAGTATCAGTAGCCCGAGTGGTGTACAGAAACTTGATAAAGCGCTTAAAAAACTCTGTGCAGAAAACGCACCAGATTGGATTGTGATTGAAACGTCGGGTAGTAGCCATCCTTTACCTTTGGTCGAGTATTTCAAAAACAGCGTACAATTTGCACTCAAAGACGTGATTACTTTAGTCGATGCGACTTGGCTGCGAGATGATTTTCAACAAGGAGCTACGTTAATCCCTAAGTGGCAGGAGAATGTTCAGCGAGGTATTAGGGGGGTAGAAAACTTGTTGGTTGAGCAGATCATGTTTTCAAACCGTGTCATGCTAACTAAAACAGATAAGGTGGATGACAATACTGTTCGCAACATTGCGCAGGCGATTCATCCTCTCAATGTGTACACCGAGATAATTAAAACGTCTTGGGGAAATTTGGATATTCGCACGTTGAAAGGTAATCAAGATTATAACTTCATACTAGTTGAACAGTTAATCACAGAACTTCGAGAGGCTGTGAATGAACCGCTGAATTTATCCGATAAAGACGAACAAAGTCTTGTTGCAAAAGTGCTCAAAGATGATCGCCCATTTCATCCAGCTCGTTTATGGAATACCTGCCAACAGTATTTAACAAAAGGTGTATTTCGTAGTAAAGGGTTCTTTTGGTTCCCAACTCGAGACGATGTTTCACTGCTTTGGAGCCAAGCGAACGGTAATGTAGGCCTTGAAATCACAGGCTTTTGGCGCGCTTCGGTAATCGAAGATGAATCGCAAAACTATACAGAGGAGCATCGTCAAATCTTACAAGATAAGATAGACAGTGTTGAAAGCCGCTTTGGTGATCGTCGTTGTCGTCTAACGGTGATTGGGCAAGAAGATGAAGTCGATGCCTTTATCTATGCACTGGGAAGCTGCTTTTTGACTGATGAGGAATTGGATCAGTGGCAGCAAGGGGAGACGTTTGAAGATCCTTGGCCAAAGAAAATTGCCAAGTTAAGCCAGAAGAGAACCCTTTAAGTACACCAGTGAATACTGCGTCGTTGCGTTGTTAAATCTCGGCTTGTTCCAATAAAGGAATTACTGAGTGACCCCATAAAATGTGAAAGCCTCCTAAGTAATGAAGTGACCCCGTAAAGTTGGACATTTCTGTTAAGCGGCTTTCAAGGCCTGAGTTCGATATTCTATCGGAGTCAGGCCTTTTAGTTTCACTTTTATACGTTTGGTATTGTAGTACTCGATATACTCTTTGATTTGCGCTATCAGAGCATCTGCATCTTCAAAGCTTTGGTTGTGATACATCTCTGTTTTGAGTAAAGCAAAAAAATTTTCAGCAACAGCATTATCCAAGCAGTTACCTTTTCTCGACATGCTTTGCGTTAACCCACTCTCCGCTACCTTTTTCTGATACTGTCGATGACGATATTGCCAACCTTGGTCGCTATGTATAATTGGCTTTGAGTTGGGTTTAAGCGTTGATATAGCCTCCGTTAGCATATCCGTGACAAGCGGCAAGCAGGCATTCTTGGCCACTCTATAAGCAACCACCTCCTGAGTAAACAAGTCGACAACGGGAGATAAGTATACTTTCTGCTCTTTGACTTTAAACTCCGTGACATCAGTTACCCATTTTTCATCGGGTTGAGTCGCACTAAAATCTCTTTCAAGCACGTTGGGAGCAGCTGTTCCAGACTCTCCTCGGTATGAACGATACTTTTTAATCCTGACCGTCGATTTAAGGTTGAGCTGAGCCATAAGCCTTTGAACCGTTTTGTGATTAAGCACGAACCCCCGATTTTTTAGTTCCAAGTGAATACGGCGGTAGCCGTATCGTCCCTTATGTTCATGATAAATTGACTTTATCAACCGCAGCTCACGTTCGTAGCTATTTGGGCGCTTGCTCGTTTGAACTTGATAATAAAAGACACTTTTTGCCAGCTGTAGAGTGTGCAGTAAGTGCTTTAACGGGTACTTGCCTTTAAGAGTTAGAGCTATGACCGCTTTTTCTTTGTTCGACGGTTTTTTTCCTGCTCCAACTCTTCCAACTTTTTTAGAACGGCATTCTCGGTTCGCAAGTAGAGCAACTCCTCTTTTAGCTCCTCAAGCGTCATTTCATCATCAGGCTTAGTGGTACGTTGAGGGTGCTGTTTCATTGGAGGTCTTCCTTTCTGGCGCATTTTGAGCCCTTTGATACCGAGCTCATTAAATCTTTTGAGCCAGACAGAGAGTATCCCAGGGGATGAGAGGTTTAATACTGCGCTAGTGTGCGTGAGAGACCAATCATTCGTCCACATTAAATTCAATGCTTTTCGTTTTTCCTGAGCAGTAGCAGCATGCTTAGTTGGTAAAAATGAGTTAGCACCATGGATGGCAAAGACTTGAGCCCAATACCGTATCTGTCTTGAAGAAATTGAATATTGTTTTGCTAAGTAGAGAGATGATGTGCCATCTAAGTATTGCTTAGCAATGATACATTTTAGCTCTCGGTTATATTTGGACATAAAAAGACCCCCAATAATTGGTGTCCAACTATTGGGGGTCAGTTCAGTAACGGGAGGCTTTTTGATTTAAGCTATTTACTCTTCCCACTCAGGGAAAGGGTCTTCCAGAGACAACCAATAGTTGCGCCCTTGCTTTACCTCATCTTCTGTCAGCAAACATTCGTTGAGACGGGCAATCAATTTCTCTTGTTCTAATCCCTGACCAATAAACACCAATTCTTGTCGCATATCGCCATAGGGTTCTTGCCAAATGTTGTTGATGGCATCAAGAGAGTCTTGATCCGTCGGCCAATCCTCTTTCGGAATTGATTTCCAAAACATGCCTGCGGCGCCATAACGTGCGATACCGCCTGCCTGGCTCCATTGACCGACAAAATCCGGCCTCGTCGCCAACCAAAAGTAGCCTTTAGAACGAATCAGTTTGCCGTAGTCTTCTGCGTTGTGGAGGAAATCATAAAACTTCTCTGGGTGGAACGGGCGCCTTGCATGATATGCAAAGCTGGAAATACCATATTCTTCGGTTTCAGGTATATGTTCGCCACGCATTTCTTTCAACCAACCTGGGGCTTGTTGTGCCTTTTCAAAACTAAAGCTCTGCGTGTCGAGTACCGCATCAAGTTTCACTTCACCATTCGAGATAGGAATAATAGTGGCTGAGGTATTGAGTGTTTTAAGAATCGCTAAAAGCCTTTCGATTTCTGATTTTTCAGCTAGGTCGGTTTTACTTATCAGGATGACGTCTGCGAACTCTACCTGATCAACGAGCAAGTCGGCGACGCTGCGTTCATCGTCTTCACCTAACGACTCAGGCGTCTCTGTTAAGAACTTAGCTCCATCGTAATCTCGTAGGAAGTTGATGGCATCAACCACTGTTACCATGGTGTCTAAACGGGCAACGTCTGACAGCGAAAGCCCATTTTCATCGGCAAAAGTAAAAGTCTCTGCAACCGGGAGTGGCTCAGCGATACCAGTGGACTCAATAACTAGATAATCGAATCTTCCTTCTTGAGCGAGCTTGGTGACTTCTTCAAGTAGATCCTCACGCAGGGTACAACAGATACAGCCGTTACTCATCTCAACCAACTTTTCTTCACTGTGGTTGAGCGAAACTTCATTCTGAACGGTCGCTGCATCGATGTTGATTTCACTCATGTCGTTGACGATGACCGCAACTTTTCTGCCTTGTCTGTTGTTAAGAATATGACTTAAAACGGTTGTTTTTCCTGCGCCGAGAAAGCCGGATAAAACCGTAACAGGGAGTTTTTGGGTGTTCATGCTCATGCTCATTTTATTAGTGTAATGTTATAATATAACATCAAGCATGATCGGTGATCTTAACTCTGGCATCAAGCAGTTTATTACTGTGTCGAGAGCTGGACTTTATTGGCGTCTTTATTCGTTTTTAAGTGGTAGAGGCTTAGATGCACGCAATAAAGTACATCGGGCTCTTACCTGGTGTTGGGCTTCTATAAACGAAGAGAAAAAGCATGTCATGACAAAAGAAGAACTTGTTGCTGCGCCGAAAAGGGCTATATGAATGAAGCTCTGTCGTGCTTCCACTATTTACCCATTTACTGTCTAAGGCTATGAAAAATCATAGTACTGCTTGATTTTCTAAACCCCAAAAACGGTGAAACCCCGATGTTGGTAGCATCGGGGTTTCGAATTTTTAGATTTCTCGATTGGTAAGGTCGATTATCTTTTCTATGCAGAAGGCTGGATTAATCCAATCTTATTCCTTGGTAGGGAATTAGATGCGGATGAAGTCCATGTGCTCAACTTTTGGCTTGTAAGCGTGACGTTGAACGTCTTGTGGCTTAACCTTAACTTCTGCGCCGTCAATCAGTAGAGTGATTGCTTCGTAGAACTCAGGCTTGTCCATTTGGTTGATCACTTCGTCGTGATTAAGTTCGATAGATACAGCTGCTGCTTCACCACCGTAGATTACAGCTGGGAATTTACCAGCGTGACGTAGGCGGCGGCTCGCACCTTTACCTAGTTCAGTACGTACTACTGCTTCAAATTTCATAGTTTTACTCTCAAATTAGTAAAAATTAACTTCACACCTCAATGCGACCTTGAGTATGTGGTAATGCTTAG
>AAZW01000044.1 GCA_000169995.1 Vibrionales bacterium SWAT-3
TGAACCGTGACAATGTTTCCAGGGAACAAGTTGCATCAATTTTGAAATCACAAGCTTCAAGAGAACAACGCTTAGCAGTTGCAGATGACGTGATTAAAAACCATACTAAAAACCAAGAACTTTTGCCGCAAATCACAGATTTACATAAAAAGTATCTGGCAATCAGTACAGTAGATGGGTCAGAATAGAACTATGTTGAATGAAGGCTTGCTCGATGATCACCCACAAATTTGAACATCCTCTAAATGAGAAAACACGCATCTACCTAAGAGTGGAATCGCTCTTGAGGCAGCTACACCTGTCTTCTACATTTTCCGATGCTCAACAGTATCAACTCTTTTTCCGCTCTATCTTCGATCTGATTGAAATCTTCGAACAGATCCAACTCAAGAGCGAACTTGCGAAAGATCTTGAGAAGCAACGTGTCACCTACAAAAGCTGGTTAGACGTTGAAGGTGTTGATCAAGAGATGCTTACGTCACTGCTCAATGACATTGGCAACATCTATCGTGATTTAATGCACGCGGAGCGTTTTGGCCAATCTCTTAAAGAAGACCGCTTTCTAAGTGCCATTCGCCAGCGTTTTAATCTGCCTGGCGGTTCATGCTGCTTTGACCTACCAGCGCTGCATTATTGGTTACACCTCCCTCTTGATAAGAGAATGAGAGATGCCAAAGCGTGGATGGATAGCCTACAGCCTCTGTATGAAGCGCTAACACTATGGTTAAAGCTAACCCGAGAGACAGGTCACTTTAAAGAGCAAATTGCTCGCGCTGGCTTCTTCCAGAGCGATGCAGAAGAAGCGAATATCCTTCGCCTATCCATTCCGATGCAATACGGTGCCTACCCTATGCTCTCAGGGCACAAAAACCGCTTTGCTGTTAAATTCATGAGTTTTGAAACAGGCCAAGCCTGTACTCAAGATATCGAATTTGAGCTGGCTATCTGCACCTAATTAATTTCCTTTAGCGTTTGGCTTGAGTGAACACTTGAGCCTAAACTCTTTGTTATTCACCCTCTAATTAAGAATCACTATGTCGAACAAAATCACCATCGTTAAATGCCCTCAATGTAATACTGACGTTGAATGGGGTGAACAGAGCCCACACCGTCCGTTTTGCAGCAAGCAATGTCAGATGATTGATTTCGGTGAATGGGCAGACGAAGAGAACAGTATCGCTGGCGCACCAGATATGTCTGATAGCGATGGTTGGTCGGAAGACCAGTACTAAGATTCGAGATTCGAGATTCGAGATTCGAGATTCGAGATTCGGAAAAATGATTGAAGGGTTGGCGTTTTGCGTGAGACTGTCCTAAATTCTGTGTAACTGTCTAGACTTAAGCCTTAAAGGCTAAGGATGGATAGTATGGATAAGAAAGCACTTGAAGCTTTTGCTCGTGAAGCAGCTAAATCAATTAAGACAGAATCTGATCTTGATGACTTCCGCAAAATGTTAACCAAGGTGACTGTTGAGACAGCATTGAATGTTGAGCTTGATGAGCACCTTGGCTACGAAAAACACTCCCCAAAACCCAGCTCCAACTCACGTAATGGGTATACCAGCAAGTCAATTATCACTGATGATGGTGAAGTGCCGATAGACGTTCCTCGTGACCGTGAGTCAAGCTTTGAACCAAAGCTGGTTCGCAAGCACCAAACTCGCTTCCAGTCGATGGATGACAAAATCTTAAGCCTCTATGCTAAAGGCATGACTACCCGAGAAATCGTAGCCACATTCAAGGAAATGTACGATGCGGATGTCTCACCAACCCTCATATCTAAGGTGACAGACTCTGTTCTAGAGCAGGTTGTTGAATGGCAATCTCGCCCACTAGATGAGGTCTATCCAATCGTTTATCTCGACTGCATTGTCGTTAAAATCAGGCAAGATAAACAAGTCATCAACAAAGCTGTTTATCTTGCGCTAGGCGTGAACATGGAGGGTCAAAAAGAACTGCTTGGCATGTGGCTGTCAGAGACGGAAGGTGCCAAGTTCTGGCTTGCTGTGCTAACAGAGCTACAAAACCGCGGAGTAAAAGACATTCTCATTGCATGTGTCGATGGTGTCGGGAGACAATAATGTTTGATCGGTTTTGCACTTACAACTGGTAGAACTGGCTATTTTTTAAGCTAAGGTTTGATCGTTTTTCAGAAATTTACAATTTCCAAAGAGCCAATAAGGTACAATAAAGTTTGTCACTTTTTAGCTCATTTTTATCGGGTGGACGACACTTGTTACCAAGTACCGTCTCCCTAAGATGTATGGACTCTCTCCCTTCGGGGAGCTACATTGAAATTTCATACCAGCAGTGACAGTCAGGGTTCATATTATGGAAAAAGACAATATTATTGCGATTGACCTAGCCAAAAGTGTTTTCCAAGTTTGTAAGGTTAGCCCTAGAGGTAAAATCATTTATAACAGGGAAGTATCAAGAAAACGATTAAAAGAGCTTTTAGTAAAGGAAACGAAGTCTTTGGTTGCGATGGAAGCCTGCGCTACTGCACATTATTGGGCTCGTTATGCTGAACGTGCTGGCCATCAAGTAAAGGTCATCAATGCTAGAATTGTTAAGGGATTTCAGACAAAACAGAAAACCGATAAAAATGATGCCATTGCGATAGCAACAGCTGCGCCCCTAGAACACATCCAAAGTGTACGTATTCAATCGGTGGAAGAGCAGGCAATGCAATCAACAGAACGAGCAAGAAGTTTAGCGCTTACTCATGTGATTGCTCAAAGTAACCAGATACGTGGTTTGTTATTAGAGTTTGGAATTGTTATTCCACAAGGCATTAATTCTTTACGTCTAAACCTTCCTATGATTTTAGAAGACGCTGAAAATGATTTGCCTGATAGTTTTAGACAAATTGTTATGAGTCTATGGGAGCATTTAGAAGTGCAGATAGAACATGCCGACGCAATAACATCTTCTTTGAAAGGGACTATTGAATCAAATCAAGTGTGCCAAAAGTTAATGAAACTTGAAGGTGTAGGCCCTATTGGTGCTTTAGGTTTGTCTTTGAGATTAGGCAAGGGCGAGCACTACTCTAATGGGCGTAATGCAGCGGCTAGCATAGGATTAACACCAAAGCAGCATAGTTCTGGTGGGAAAGAACACATTGGGCATATTTCTAAACAATGTGCAGACAAGAGACTCCGAGCCACGTTATATCAAGGGGCGCTTTCTGTTGTTAGTTTGGTTGTTAATCGTCCACCTAAAACACATAAAGAGCAATGGCTTAAGGCTTTGATAGCTAGAAGAGGAAAGAAAGTAGCAGCAATAGCCCTAGCAAACAAAACTGTTCGAACCGCTTTTGCTATCTTGAAATCTGATTCAGAATACGAGCCAGAAGTCATAGTTTAAAAGGTGTCCAGTCAACAAAGATCGACAGTAAAACAGGTAAGACCAACCAATAAAAGTCAGCTCGGTTCTAGGGTAATAAAATACCGTCCCTAAGATTTTGACCTATTGGTGCGATTACATTTTAGGGCGAGGTAGCTCCTCATAGTAGCCCGTATATAAGAACGCATCTAACATGTTTTACTAGAAAGATTTGATTGACGACAGCCGAGAGTCCATATAAGAACCGTACGTTTAACTTTCACTGCATAAGGCTCAAGCCTCTTCAAAGGCATCAATCAGTGGTTTGATATCGTTCTCTAACACTTCCTTTGAAGCGCAGGTGACGACGAAATCGTCGGTATATCCAATAAAGTTAGCTCTTGTTCCTTTTTTGAGAGCGGTAGACTTAATGCGCTGTTCGAGACCCGATAACGTCATCAACATCAAGGTTGGGGATATAATTCGCCTTGAGGTGCGCCTTAGTCAGTGTCGTAAAACAGCCCTTTGTCTGCAAAGCCTGACTTTAGCCATTGCTTCAACATCCGTTTATCGATGGCGATGTTATCCATCAGCCACTGATACCCGATTTTATCAAAGCAAGCTTTGATATCTCCTTCAAGAACCCATTTAGCTGATCGCTTTAGAGCCAAACATTTGAAACATTGACTGACAGCGTCAGCCGTGCTGCGATTTGGCCTGAACCCATTGCTATTGGGGTCGACAAGCGTTTCGGACACAGGTTCTAATGCTAGAAGATGGAGTGCTTGTTGGGCTCTATCAATCATGCATGGAATACCCCGTAGCCTGAGCTTACCGTTCTTTTTTGGGAATGGAGATACGCTTGAGTGGTTTCGCTTGATAAGGTTTTCGACCCAGTTGCTCCAGTGCATTCATGCAACGTGCATCGGTATTCCAGAGCACGCCGTCTATTCCAAGCGTTTTACTGCCCTTATTTTGAGAGACTCGCTTAACAGCAAGAAGTTTTGCTGAGTGAGAGTGAGAGTGAGTCAGTATCCACTGCAATGCTTTTGCTTTGCCGTGTTTACCGTCTCTAGTTGCCTTTGCGATACGCATTTGAAGCTTTAAGACGTTCGCCTCTACGGCCTTCCAGTTAATAGGTTGCCACCGTACACTGTCAGAAGATGCACTAATCTCATTCGACACCATCATTTGCTTTTCTTCCTTAATAAAGTTCTTCAAACTCTCTCGCAACGAAAGACCAGTTGGAAGTGGGCTCACTTTCGTGACCAGACACAAGTCTGTATCTGCATCGTTACAATGCAGCCTGTGCTTTTTCCAACCTCCTATAACTGCATCACTATCGGCCACTGCGACTTTCCCATAGGGAGTGATACAGGCTTACCGTGTTTCACATGTTGCGTGATGTTGGGGTAGATGCCCGCTATGATTGGGAGTGTATATTGATCACGAAAGAGTACTGTCCAACCTCTTTCCTACTCTCGATGCCTTTTGGCCACAGCGTATAAACCACTTCCGCTTCTTTATTCATAGCCCTAGGGTCAACTGGTGATACAGTTGGTTCACTCATTAGGCGGTGAACAACGCTTCATGCAACCTCACGTCGCACGGACAGAAATCATTTAGCGTCTATGGTCTACATAGTCCTCAGTTCATTACTTTATGTATTCTGATCCAGTCACTACCAGACCAAATGTAAAAATCAGTAATGAATAAATACGCAAAGGCAAGGTTTTTACACCTTGCCCATCCACAACTTAAGTTGCATACCACCCATCCGCTGGCACTTCCGCCAGCTCTAACACAAGCTTAATCGCCTCTTCTGCCGCATCAGGTGGATACTTCCATCTACGAACAAGGTTCCGCATACGAGCACGGACACTTTCCCGATTCTGCCGATCTACCGTTGCAGACTTGCGTAGTTGATTGGTTAATTCGATAGCTAGTTTACGTAAGTTGTCATCCCCTAACTCTCGGACAGAAGACTCGTTTTCTACCAGCGCACGGTCGAAAGCAATTTCGTCGACTGTTCTCACCTTTGGTTGACAGAGTAACTTGATGATCATCACCGTTTCATTTGCAACAAGCTAATCTTTGAATAGTATCAGTGTATTAGAACTTAGCATTAGTCACTTACAGGCAACGATGAGTATAGAAAGTTGCTAAATATGGCACCTAGTATCGCAGTACTATTTAATATCGAGATAACCAAGAAAGCGTATGAAAAACATTGCTTTCAGCTCTCAATATCTGAAGTTTTTCGCTCAATTTGAGCCCCCTCGTTGCTTTCGACAAGCAGCGTTGTGTTGGTCATTTTCGCGATCAGCCCGCTAACCCGCTGGCGCATCTGACGCCTATCAACAATCATATCGATGGCACCATGTTCGAGCAGGAACTCACTGCGCTGGAAGTTGTCGGGCAGTTGCTCACGCACAGTCTGCTCGATGACTCGACGACCGGCAAAACCAATGATGGCCTTGGGCTCGCCAATATTTATGTCCCCCAGCATCGCTAAGCTGGCGGACACACCGCCAAATGTCTGGTCGGTGAGTAC
Organism: Vibrionales bacterium SWAT-3; assembly: GCA_000169995.1. Classification (GTDB taxonomy): domain Bacteria; phylum Pseudomonadota; class Gammaproteobacteria; order Enterobacterales; family Vibrionaceae; genus Vibrio. Next base: position 5,879 of record AAZW01000044.1, read on the forward strand.
CGATATATAGGGCAATCCATGACTAGACAATCGGTTGAGCGCGGCGCTTGTTTTTGACATCTGCATCAATGACATCAAGGATTCTTGCATACGGGCACCGCCACAGGCAGAAAAGCACACTAAGCCACAATTGGCTTCAATCGCCGCTTCCACCGCTTTGACGAATCGAGCCCCAACCACCGACCCCATCGATCCGGCCATGAATGAAAACTCGAAGGCGCAGGCGACGACGGGCATCCCGAACAGTTTGCCTTTCATGACCACTAACGCATCGGTTTCGCCGGTGGCTTTCTGAGCCTGAGCGATGCGATCTTGGTAGTGTTTTAGATCCTTAAAATTAAGCAAATCTTTCGGTTCAAGATCGTCTCCGAGTTCCACTCGATGCTCTTTGTCCAAAAAGCTGTCTAACCGGCGACGTGCTTTCATTCTCATGTGGTGATCGCACTTGGGGCACACATCCAAGTTTTCTTCTAACGCTAGGCGGTAGAGGATTTGTTGACACGCGGTGCATTTGGTCCAGACGCCTTCTGGAATCGACGCACGACGAGTACTGATTTTATTTTTTCTATCAAAGAGATTTTCTAGCCAACCCATGGGAACCTTTTTCTAATAACTTACAAATCAACCATTGTATAAGCCAATTATTGGTAATAAAGTGCGTTAGATGGGTTTTACAATCTAATATAATGGGATTACAAGTGTTAGATAAAATCGACCAACAATGGCTCAACAGCTTTCACTGTGTTTACGAAAACAACAGCTTCAAACGGGCGGCCGAATTTCTCGGGTTACCCACCTCCAACATCAGCCGCCACATCGCGTTGCTGGAGGAGCGGCTGGACATTCGGCTGTTTGACAGAACCACACGGCGCATCAGTCCAACGGATGCGGGGGAGCACCTTTATGTACGCACCCAGCCCCTTTTGAACAAACTCAATGATGCACTAGAAGAAGTGACCCAGCACTCTCATGAAGTGCAAGGACAGCTCAAGGTACTCATGCCAGACTCACCCGCCTTGGCCGAAGCCGTTGTGTCATTTTGCCATCAACATTCGTCCATTTCCTTGTGCTGCGACACGAGCATTAACCCGAAGGACGATCCCCTAGATGGTTTTGACATTGTGATCAGCTTTCACCGAGGGAAACTCACAGACTACAACTGGGTGGCGAAAGAGATCGCCCGATGGCCCAGTGTGGTGGTGGCTTCCCCGACTTGGCTTGATCGCCACCCGACGCCCTTCCATATTACCGACTTAAGCCGCGTATCCTGCATCACCAGCTACACGGCGTTAAATGGCAGCCCTTGGGTATTCCAAAATGCCACTGGCGAGCTAATCACACAAAAGGTGCACTCCACGTTTAAGGTCAATAGTGGTCATCTTGCCAAAACAGGCGCTCTGGCCGGACTTGGTGCCGCTCTATTACCAGTTGAAGCCTGCCAACAAGAGTTAGAGGCGGGCACATTGATCCAACTAGACATGGAGTACTCACCGGCGGATTTGGTGCTGTATGCCTTTTACGCGTCGCGAAAGCACTTAGCAAAGAAGATCCCGATGTTTATTCAGCACTTACAAAATCAAGCCACGGGGACTGAGCGTACTTAGGCCGCCCAAACGACAACACGTAGAAAAGAGGTCAGCGTGTCATAATGCTTAAAGAGAAAAGTGAGCGGATGTGAACGTGCCAAGGGGGAGGCAGCGATGCTCAAGGTGAGAAAGAGAGGTGATACAGGCAGGCTTGGCCTGCCTAGTGAGTCGGGATAGGGTTGATCCTTTGACCGAGCTTGTCAAAGGATCTGGGATAACCTGACGCGTCCGTTGGTGGACGCGTAACAGCGTTGAACCGACGTACGGACAGGACGACAACGGGTTGAGGACACCGGCGCCTAAACGTCAAACACGTGTTCTTCTTGCCGGAAGACACTTTTTCTCACGACCCTGCTCGGCTGACAGCGGATCAGATTGGATTCATCGTACTCCACCATCGTAGCGGGTGAGGCCAACAACACGTCCGCAATCTCATCTAAGCAGTCGAACAACTCTTCGCTGAGGTGATCCGATTGATATGGGAAGAGGACGTAGTCGTAAATCGACAATACGAGATTGTTCATCATCGCCAGGTCATTCACAAAGATCCGTGCCACTTCTTCTAAGATCTGCCGTTTCTCTTGCTTGTCATGGATCCCCCGATACATCGAAGAATCCAGTTGGCCTTTTCTCAACTGATGCCACACCCAAGGGATCGGTTGAGACAGTGCCGTGTCTACATCGCAAAAATCCACGTTGACGGCAATTTGGTGATGGTCCAGCACTTCTTGGTTCATCGATGGATCACCCAATAACCACGCCTGCCTCTCCTCACACCAATATTCAATCAAAATTTGCTCTGGGTAGATGTCTTGGCTGAAGTAGGTACAGTAGGCGTAGCGAAGTCTTGATGGAATGTTTTTGTACCGCAGCATATCAAGCGCCATGATGGCGATGGTCAAGCAGTGTCCAACAAGCTTATGCTCGAAGGGGATCGGGTGAATCACGGATGTCACCCCTGAACGAGCCAATCGCTGCAGGATGATGTCGGGCTGGTTGATATCAATGTCGTGGTATCTGTCGGGGCTTATTCTGTATTTATTGATCCCCTTATAGTGCTCCACGATATTTCGTGCAGCCTGAAAAATGCCGCTCACAGCATTGGGTAAATCGCGATACAGAGCGTCATATTGGGTGGGTGTGCGTTCCACATAGAACACTTTCATCGTGTCAAAATTCAAAATCATTGCCTTTTTAATTGGTGGGTCAGAGTCATTCCTCTTCGGCGTTTTCTGCCAACTCACAGAACTGGCCCCTGACGTCAGGGCCGAGGCACCGCGTTTCTGTCAGCCTCGCCATCTCAGTGAGTCTGTCAGTGGAAAAATGAATGTGGCGTACAGTTCCCCATAACGTGCGACCTGGTTACGCGAAAGCGCCGTCAGCAATGACCGACACCACCGTGTTGGCGAGAAACTGAAACCACCCGTAAAATTGGGTGCCTGCGCGATAGGCGTCGCTCCAGTCACAGGTCAGTTCTATCTGAAACTGCGCCGATGGTGCTGAGACCTTTGTCAGCTTGGCAGCGCCAAAATCTTGGAATTGCAACGTCTGGGGATAGAGCGCTTTGTAGAGGGCCTCTTTGGCTGAAAACATCAAGGTGATCAACTGCGGCGAGCTAAGATCACACCCACTTTGGGTGATGTCATGCCATTCAACGGCTGACACGATGGCCTTCGTGAGCTTAGTGCATTGGTCTGCCGTGAACACTGTTTCTGTGTCGATGCCCACCGCCTGATAGTGATGGCGATGGCAGACCACTGCAACCGCCAGCCCTTGCGTGTGTGAAATCGACCCTCGGTAGCCCGAAGGCCATTGGGGCAACCGATCCTCCCCCATGGGCACCTCATGGGTGTGACACGCCAGAGCCTGGAGTGCACGTTGCGCCGCCAGTCGGCCAGCAAAGTACTCAGCCTGCCTTTTGGTGGTGGCGCGGGACAAAGGCGCAGGACAGTCGATGCCAAAGTCTGAGAACAGTGAGGGTTCGAAGTACTGGCGTTCAAACGCATTGAACCAGAGAACCGCAGACTGAAACCGTGGGGATGTCACCCTTTCACTGGTGATCAGAAATGGAGACATACGTCAAATCCTTACGCCAACGAGTGGCTGCCCCCCTCCTGAGCGATGTAAGGCTCGAGCGGGGGATTGTTATGAAGTGGCTGGCGACAACGCTTGCTGCTTGAGCAATCGTTGCAAGATGAGGGGTTGCAAAATCGATAACGCTAACGCACAGGCGGCCACAAGCTCGAGGTTACGCAACTGATGTTGCTCTTCCACCAAGAGAGAGGAAGAGAGGATGGCGGCTAGGCCGCTAAACACATGTTGGCCGATGCTTTGAAGCGACATAAATGCCCCTCTAACCTTCGGAGCAGGCACGGTGGTATTAACGGTCGTCGCGACAATGGTTCGTGTGGCGGTCAGCGCCATGAACAGGGTAAAGATGACCAAAGGTGGTAAGACCGAGACGTGCATAAAGCCGTCAGCAATCACGACAACGATACCGACCGCGAGTCCCATCGCGACCACTCGCCCTCCCATGCTATCGAGCATGCGACCCACGACCTGCAGAGCAATCACGCTGGTCACGCCACCGACTAAGTAATACAGACTTAAATCGTCCCGAGCCACACCCACGTTCAGTTGCAGCCACACCGCCAGATTGGGCACCAGCAGGAACGTGCTGAACACGGCCACGCCAAGCGATGCCATCGCCAGTAGCACTTGGCGATGACTCAACAATGCCAAGAGGGACACATCTTCGGGTGTGGACGCGGTGCTTTGAAGGTGTCCTTTCAGACTGGGCAGCAACACCATCACCACTACAGCCACCAGCATCCCTGACGTTCCGACGATGTAAAATGGCGCCGACCAATCATACCAACTGGCCAATTTAAGCCCCAAAGGTATGCCCGCAATGGCAGCAATAGAAAACGCCCCCATCACGATTGCCATGGCTCGGCCACGACGCTCAACGGGCACGCAGTCTGTCACTATTGCCAGGGCGATGGCGACTAAGGGACCCGCAAAAAAACCTGCTAGCATACGGGTCGCCATCAAGCTTTCCATATTCCAGGCACTAGCGCACATCAACGTGGCCACTGATAGCCCAATCAACATGACCAACACCACGTGTTTTCGGTCAAACCGATCGATGTACTTCGCCACTAGTAATGAAGAAACGGCCGCCGCTAGGGTGTAACTGCCTCCAAGGTAACCAATATTGGCCGCCGACATATGCAACGCCCGGGCGAAATCTGCCCCAAGGGGCATCACAATCATAAAGTCCACGGCATTAACTAATTGGATCAATGCCATCAACCAAATGGCTTTTTTCTCGAGCGCGAGAGATTCGTTCATGTATGTCTCCACTTCTCAGCCCCATTGGCCACTCGTACAAAGCCCATGGGTCTGAGAGGATTTCAATGATTTATATGCATTCAAGTTCATATGTCAGCTTATCGAAAGATGGCCGTTCAAAGATTTCATGCAGCTCTAAGTTGGGATACAGGTCAAGCATATCGAGATGAAAAGAGATGGCTTGCATCGACGTTAGCCCCCGCTCAAAGAAGTTGTCGTCTTTTGACATCCGAGTGATGTCCACATATTGGCCTAGGATTTGCCCCACAGGGTGGGAGGCGATCGCCTCCTCCTTCGGTGGAAGCGCGGACGGTATGGGGGCTTCATTCATCCGTTGATGGCTCATTGCTTCCAGCTGATTCCCGTCGATTTTACCACTCAGCGTATAAGGCAAGGCTGGGAGAGTGTAGAGATGATGGGGGATCAAGTAGTAGCTCAACTTGGCTTCCAGATGTGCCCGAATCGTTGCCTCCGTCACCCCTGAACATTCGACCCAACCAATCAGTTTTGTTGAGTCTGAGCGGGCATCGTAGAGGGGGATGACGGCGGAGCCGGACACCCCCTCGATGGTTTCAAGCGCGTCCGTTATTTCGGTAGGCTCCACTCGATGACCATTCACTTTGATAAACCCACCTTCTCGATACAGAAAGCTGAAGACGCCCTCGTGATCCATATACCCAATATCATTGGTGTCATACACGCGCTGCGTGTGTCCTCCCACACACACCTCGGTGAACTTGCTTGCCGTCAGAGTTGGGTTGTTAAAGTACCCCAACGCGAGGCCATCACCCGCAATGTAAATCCGTCCCGGCTCGCCGGGCGCGCACTCTTGTCGCTCCTCGTTCAATACCCAGATCTGGGTCTGACGTATGGGGCGACCGATACGAGTGTCTCCTGCCTGGAGAATCACATGCGCAGTTGACCACACGGTGGTTTCTGTGGGCCCATACACGTTGCACAACCACTCGCTTCGTTCAAACAGTGACGTTGACAACTGAGGGGACAGGGCTTCCCCTCCGACCAAGACCTTTTGGAATCGCCATCCTGTCTCCAGATAGCCTAACAGGCCTTTGAACAGCGACGGCGTGGCTTGGTAAACGGTAGGCGACCACCGTTGCACCTGTCTTGCAACCTGTTGCGCTGATTGGATCTCTTGATCTGTCAGCACGATGACGGTCCCACCACAGGACAAAGGCACGGCGTATTCCAAGAAGAAAATATCAAAGGCAATTGACGTCGAGGAGAGCCATGTGTGCTCCGGCTGGAATGCCAACAAGGCGCCAAAATACTCGATCAGATTGGCACACCCATCATGGCTGACCATCACGGCTTTGGGATCCCCAGTCGACCCCGACGTGTAAATTCGATAGGCTTCTTGAGATGCCCGAGCCCTACTCTCCGGTTCAAACGACGCGTCGACCTTCAGTAACTGAGTGATGCTCACCGCTGGTTGACATTGGTTCGTCTTCGCATTGCTGATGTACAAGTAACGCGCTTGAGCTAGGATATGATCGATTTTCTCGTTGGCGGTCCTCGGATCTACGGGAACATACGGTATCTTCAGATAATGACACGCTAGAATCGTGGCGATCAGGGCGTCATCTCTCTTCAGACATAGGACCACGCCCTCGACATCGTCATCGATTTCAGACTGGATACCCGCGGCAATATGCTTTGCCTTTTGTTGGAGTTGAGCGTAAGTGATGGACGCCTTCTCAGTAATGAGCGCAAGCTGGGTTGGGCGAGTTTGCGCGATAGCGTCAAATTTATCGATAAATGCAGAGTTCATTACGTTTCCATGTATTGTGTGGGAGAGAGGTTGGTCAAGTCACGGTCGATGTTCGACACAAACCTATTCAATAGGCTTGCGACTGTGCCCTTGGAGTGGTGCGCTTGATTGAATGTCATCTCGATGGCGATCCCTGCCTGCTCAGGCACAATATTGACCGTCAAGTTACCATACACAGGTTGGTAACGGGTCGGACATTCATTCAGTACAAATCCCTGATAGTTCAGGACATTCCCTCTGTTTTGGTTCTGATACATAAAAAGAATGTCGTACACCCCTTGTCCATTTCGCCCCACTAATGACGAGATGGTTTCTAACGGCACGTGAGCGTGTGGCCCACTGGTTTTTAGGGCCGCGTCGGTTTCATTGAGGATCTTAGTGAACTCCCCTGAACCGCAATTGACAACAACGGGAATATTGTTCATTCGACAGTCAATCGCTGCCCTTTCGGAATCAGAGCGGTTGGCCAACGTCATGCCGGTGCACACCACCGGGGTGTCGAGAAACTCAGACAACGTGGTGTTGAACAGCGCATAGAGCACAACAAAAAGGGGCGTTTTATGCCCCCGTGCGAAATGGTGAATCCTTGACACCTGTTGCGATGACAGGCGAGAGACAACCGTCCCGCTGACGAGGGGGGGGACGTTCAGTGACTGGTGAGGCTCAACCGGCAAGGCCGTCGGTGATACACCTCTCAACCTTTCCTGCCAAAACGCCAGGCTGGCATCACTCAGACTGGGGGCCGTGCGCAAAGGAAGGTAGACTGAGTCGAGCGGCGCTGACGCGGCTTGCGCCATGGCCAACACCTCCAGTAAGTTGTGTAAGCCCATCCCATCAATCGCGATATGGTGGCAATTCAGCACAAGCCATCGCTGCTCACCGCGTCGCAACGTTGTCACTCGACACAGCGGCCCTCTGTCGAGTTCAAACCGTTGTTCATACACCGCCTGCAACGACGGCTCTAGGGCCGCGTCAGCGGGCACCTCCACCGCGTCCGTTTCCACGATCAGACCTCGCCTATCTCCTAACGCCACCCCGTGTTTGGCGATCCTGTATTGGTGACAGAACTGAGGAAGCTGGGTGAGAATGCCCTCCAACCTTTGCGTGAAGGACGCGATCGGAAACGCTTTGGGGATCTCAACAGCCATGGGAACATTATATTGACTGCCTTCCCCTCGCTGCAGCTTTTCCAACAAGTAGAAACGCTGCTGATAGGGCGACAACACATCATGTGGGTCTTCGATGTCGCTGTTAGGCGTTGGCTGCGAGACAGGCTGAACAGACGTCAACGGAGACTGAGCGATGGCGTTTGCCAGCGCCTCAGGCGTTGAGTACTCGTAGATGGCGTCAGTGGTGACCTCGATACCCAGCTCGGATTTCAATAAGGCCAACAGCTCAACGGCCGTGACGGAATCGCCATACAGATCAAAATAGTCACTGTCGGGCTCGACCTCTTCCTCCCCGAGCACTTGTCGGTAGAAGGCCAGGATGTGAGGCAATAGTGACGACGCGCTCAGCGATGTGGGTTCTGTACACGATGTCGACTCTACGTGGGCATCACCGGCTGAGGGTGCTTGTGTAAAGAAGGAATACACTCGGCACTGCGTTTCTTTGTTCGTCTGGACGTTCTTAGGATGGCGATGGGCTTGGTCGTACCCTTCAATCACAATGTGTGCGTTGGTTCCCCCGACGCCCATGGAGCTGACCGCGGCGAGGGCCGGTTTCTTGGGATCCAACGGTACGCTGTCCGCCGTATATAATAGATGCTGTTTTTCTGACTCTCGAAGCAATTCGTTGAGCTGAGAGAGGTTGCCGGTGCCAGGATAGACGCCTTGCTTAAGCGCCAACACCGACTTGATTACAGACGCGATGCCAGACGCCCAAAACAGATGACCGATGTTTCCTTTGACCGACCCGACAACGACCGGCGACAGCGTGTCGTCATGCTCGTAGCTTTGCATCAAATGGCTAAGCGCTTGCACTTCCATCGGATCGCCAACGACCGTTCCGGTGGCGTGGCATTCGATGAACTGCAACTGACGAGGATTGATGGCCAGATGACGATAAACTTGAGACAACAACTGTCCCTGGCCACTGACCGAAGGCGCCGCATAACTGGTTTTGTTCGCTCCATCATTGTTGCTGAACGCGTTCGCAATCACGGCATGGATAGGTTCCCCACTTGCTTCAGCGTCGCGAAGCCGGCGCAGAATGACAACCCCGCCGCCATCCGCGGGCACGGTACCATCGGCAGACTGATCAAAAGGTCGACACACCCCCGTCTGAGAATAAATGGATCCGGGTTCGTATTTGTAGCCCGTTTCCAGCGGATAGGAAATGTGCACCCCCCCACAAATCACGGTGTCGCAGCGCTTCGTTTGCAGCATCCAGTAGGCTTCCACAATCGCGGTCAGTGACGAAGAGCAGGCGGCTTGCAGATTGAAACACGGGCCCTGGAAATCGAAGATATGGGCGACACGGGTCGCCATAAAATCGGTCCCCTTATTGAGGTTGAGGAGCAGCGCATTCGGCGCGGCCATCTGCCCTTGTGCCACGCTTTGTTGCAGTTGATCATGATAGGTATGATTGCTGCCTTGGGTCGCAATCACCGCCACCGTTCCCAGCTCACTGAGATCGTGGTATTCACCGTCTAGCAGCGCCGAGTCGACCAGTTCGATGAACTTTCTCAACTGCGGATCCATCACCAGCGCTTCCTTCTCAGAAAGCCGATAGCGCTGCGCATCAAACGTTTCGGGATCCGGACACTGCCCCTTCGAGCGAACGTGCCCATCCGGATCGGTATAAGCCTGATAGGAGACCCGGCCTTGGCACAGGTTGTCCCAAAATTCGTGGTAGTTATTGGCTTCTGGAAATAGCCCAGACATGCCGGTCACAGCGATTTTCTCGTTCATCTTTTTTCCTCGACTTCTCCCATGTCAAAAACAATCGCCTCAGAGATCGCAGCGTTCAGGGTGTCCTGAATAAACGCTTGATGATGTTCATTGATCTGATAGGCGTCTCTGTCCTGCTTTGAACGAAATTCCATAACAAACGCGTACTCAAAGCCCGCGTTGTGAGCATTGTCGCTGTCGTTCATTCCGTAGCTGTATTGTTTGATCTCAGGGATTTGCCGCTTGAGCTCCCCCAACTGGCGAAGTAATTCCAGTGCGTCCGTCTGAGAAACGGATGCCTGAAATTTAAACAAAATGATATGTTTATACATGGTGGTCTAAAAACTCCCGAATGAATCCTGACACAACCTGCATGTTCGATTCAGTCATTAATCCCACATGGTCGGTATGGAGGGTTCTCACCCACATGGCGTCGTCCGTTGGCCAGTTATTGTTGGCCTTTTTCAGCGCCTCAAACGCGTTGGCCATCGCGGTATCGTCAATCGGAGCAAGAGGCGACGTCGCCACAACGTTGAGCAGAGGCAAATTGAACTTGGGATCGTCAAACGACGTCACCATGCGTCTTTCTATGTCAAATAATGCGTTGAGATGCTCCCTAGCTCGCACTTCTCCGGACATCGACCGAGAGAAATAACTCAGATCCATGAAGTATGACAGGGCCTCGTCGGTGAAAAGCACCGAACTGTTCTGAGAGTACAACACCGAATCCAGCAATAGATTGCCTTTGATCGGGAACTCTTGGATCAACCGTTGTGTGATTTTTCTGGCTAACAGCCCACCTAAGGACCAACCACCAAGGAAGATGGGCGCCGTGGACCCTTTCACACGCTCTGCAATCTGGCGCGCATAGGTGTCGGCCAGTGCGTCGATAGAGTGTATCTTCTGCTCATGGTAGAGGTTGTATGAGTCGACCCCGAGCACTTGGATATCATGGCCAATGTTTGTCGACAGCCCCTGATACATTTCCACGCCAGAAATCGAGGCGTGAACCCATATCAGCGTCGCTCTTGGCTCACCTGCAGGCTCAAAAAGCGGTTTGATCAGAGAAGACTCGCTGTGAGAGTGGTTCAAGCGCTTCAATTCCTTCAATTGCGCACTGAAGACGTCGTATTTTTCCACCCAGTCCATGGTCAAACTCAGATTCATTGCGGCATTGATATCGGTGATCATCGACAGAGCAAGAATCGAGTGCCCTCCCAGATCGACAAAACTGTCTTCCTCGTCAATCGAATCCAACATCAGGTTATCGAGCCAAATGTGACGCAACGCGTCTTCGACCATCACCGTGCTATTGGTGGTTTGTTCTTGGTTCGTCTCGCACTCAGGAGGGAGTGATGCCTGGGCAGACACCAGTGCGACCACACGTTCGGTCTCGATTTCGCTGGCGCTGAGCGCAATCGCGTGCCCTGAGTACTCTTTCAGACACACCGTCTGGGGATGACCAGTCACCCCTGCGCGCAAAGCGGCGCCAATTTGCTCGTAAAGTTCGTGCAATGATGTCACGGCAAACGTCGTAATGCAGGCTTTCCCTACCGAACGTCTTGCCAAAGTGTATGCCACATCATCTAAGGACACTGAAGCGGCGTGCAACTCGGTGTGAAGCTGGTTTAACAGGTGCGCCAACCGTTTGTCATTGTCCGCGCCAATCATCACAACGACGGTCTGCGGCGCACAGTCCTGAACCAAGGTTCTCGCGGTGTCTGAGCGAATGACCATTGCGCAGTTGGTTCCACCGATCCCCAAAGAGTTCACTAGGCCCGTGACACTTTCTTTTTGACGGCTGTCTCTCGGGATGTAGAAAGGTGTCCCTTCCAAGGATAAATTTGGATTGAGCGAAGAGAAGTTGGCCGCAGGATACACCTTACGGTGCCACACTTGCAGTACCGACTTGAGCAAGCCAGCGTGGCCGGCCGCGACATCGAGATGACCAACATTGGCTTTGACAGACGACAGCGCTGTATGATGAGGAGTCCAACCATGACTCATGAAGGCTTTCTTCAGCGCCGCCACTTCCAATACGTCCCCTATCTTGGTTCCAGAACCGTGCCCCTCAACAAAGTCAATGTTCTGCGCCGTCAGCGCCGACTTCGCCAGTACGTTTTGGATATTGTTTGCGATCCCGCTGGTTGAAGGCGCGGTGTAACTCGATTTTGCGCGCCCATCATTGTTGATGCTGCTGGCGGCCAAGACACCATATATGGTGTCTTTGTCGGTGCGCGCTTTATCGAGGGCTTTGAGCACAAACACCACGCAGCCAAACCCAGGCACCATGCCATCGGCCGTGTTCGAATACGAGGCCAACACACCACTTTCTGAGAGGTTCATGCCCGGTTGATACTGGTACCCAGAATGAAGAGGGTAAGGTAGACACGCTCCGCCTGCCAAGGCCATATCACAATCCCCTGTCGCGATCCCCTGCATCGCCATGTGAACCGACAGTAAACCGCTTGAACAGGCCGACTGCACTCCGACGGCTGGCCCTTTTAAGTCAAACAAGTAAGCACACCGTAACGATTGCTGTTCTTTGTTCGACCCAATTTCGATTTCGAAAGGATCGTACTTATCGAGAGCCAATTCGCTGTCAGAAAGAAAAGAGGGGTAATCGCTATCGGATGAAGACGAGTAGACACCGACATTGCGTTTACCGTGTGTCGGGTTGTAGCCAGCATGTTCCAACGCACGCCATGCACACTGAATGAACATCCGTTGCTGTGGTTCAATAATGTAACTGTCGCGCAATGACAGCCCGAACAAGTCGTAGTCAAACTGCTCCGCGCCCTGCACATAACCTGCTCGGCTAACCCACTCTTGTGGAAGGTGCTCAGCCGCCCGCGGGTCGGTCAAGGCGTCCTGCCCGGATTCCAACAGCGCGTCTAGCTCTTCTATGTGACTTGCGCCAGGCAAGAGAAAAGAGAAGCCAGTGATCGCAATATCCATTTTATGTTACCTGTTATCATAGGCATAGAATCTTCATCCTATGCCTGGGTTATCGAGGGTTATGCAGATGGTTGTTTTAGCCAAATTTCGCTGTACATGTCGTCATCGACCATGAACCACAGCTCGGCTACCTTGCCATCCACAAATCGCTTCTCTACCATGATTTCGATGTCGCGAGGCTGCCCTTCACCTTTTAACGTGGCTTGGCGATTGAGGCGTGCGTAGGTGCGGTCACCGACGGCAAAAAGCGACTCAATCGACGTTGAGATTGACGCGTGTTTGTCCACAAACTCCGCCATGCCACCTTTCATCTGCTCTACCTGCAGCGTTTTGCCTTTTAAATGGCACTGAGCATCTTGGTGGTAATAGTCGTTAATCACCGGACAATTGCCGGTATCAAAAATGTCGGTGTACAAAGATTTAACGATTTCAAGGTTTTTTTGTTCGATTTCATTATATTCAGTCATGATATATATCCATTTCTAGCGCACCTCAAAGAGGCGCTTTTGTTTGGGGTTAATAAAAAACGTACACAAGCATCGAACGTTGGGTGAATCTTCCTCCAACGTTCAATATTTCTGAGCTCAACGTTCAACATGATTGTTCGTGTGAGGGGGATGACTTCGACAGCGTTGACACCCTTCAAGGCAGGCATTAAGCCGGCATTTTAGCGGTGACTAATTGTTCAACGCCTAGCAAGGTTCCAGCGGTATATAAGTCCAGAAGGTTGAGGTGAATTTCAAATTGTTCGTTCAGCTGATGGTTAAACGTCAGCATAGAGAGAGAATCAAACCCAAGATCAAACAAGCCAACCTCCAGTTTTTCAACAGGCTTGTTCAACACCTGCTCAGCGACACGCTTGACCGACCGTTCACCAGAGCGGCTGTGGCGTCTTTCTAACTGTGGTATCGTCTCGTTGATTAAGGTTTGGGTGTCTATTTTGTTGTTCTTCGTCAGCGGCCATCGTGTGTTTTCAATCACGAAATCGGGAACAGAAAAAGCACTCAAGTGCTGACGCCATCGTGCAGTGATGGTCTCGAGTGCCTCCGGAGGGCCTTGCGTTTCGACCAAGGACACCAGATGGGTTTTCCAGACAAAGCACACGGCTTTGACAATGGACGGATCGCTTTCCAGCGTCTTTTCAACCTCATCGAGCTCCACTCGATGACCATTCAACTTCACTTGACGATCCTGCCGGCCTAGGAAATAGAAGTCGCCGCCCACGGTGCACTCAACGACGTCACCCGTATTATAATATCGGCGCCCATTGATCATCGTAAACGCCTTGCCGGTTTCGACTGGGTTGGCGTGGTAGCCGGCGCAGAGCCCCTCGCCTGTGACGTGCAGTCTTCCAATGCCCGCTTTTCGGTATTGGCCCGTGTGCTCGTCTTCTATCAAATGATCCACGCCTTCGACCTTTCGTCCAATAGGGACTCGTTGTTCACCGGTCAATTGATGAAGATTTAACGCGGCCACGGTGGTAAACACCGTATTTTCAGTCGGACCATACCCGTTATAAAGTTGTGTACTGGCGGCGCACTCCAAAAACGACACTGCCGCGCGCAAATCCACTTTATCCCCCCCGACAATCAGGTGCCTCAAACAGGCAAGGGCGCGACAATGCCCGGGCAGCATATGGCGTCGAAACAGCCCCGCTGTCATCCACATGCAGGTGATCGCGTCTTGTTCAATGGCGTGATGCAGGCGCGTCTCATCCAGCACCACCATCTTATCCAGTAGCACCAGTGTGCCCCCGCAGAGTAAAGGCGCAAAGATTTCGAAGGTCGACGCGTCAAAAGACAGCGACGAATACGACGCCACCACATCTTCATGGGTTAACGCAATGAACGAGGGACGGTAGAGCAAATTAAGCACGGAACTCGCTCTGACCTGCACACCTTTGGGCTCTCCCGTAGAACCAGAAGTGTACATGATGGACATCACTTCCTGATCGGCGTCACTCGTTCGTTCCAGCGTCTTTTCTGGGTGCGTAAGAGCATGCCAGACACACTGTCCCGTATCAAAACACACGTCGGTGAACACTCGAACGTGGGGAAACTTAGTGGCAATCTTCGCCACAAATGACCGCGGTCTGTCACCATCCACCGGGATGAATGTCACACCACAATCGATGGCGGACAACATCAGTATGATGGCGTTCAATTTGTGTTGGGTATTAATAATGACTGGGGTAGGACTACGAGACATCGCTTGATTGCAAATCTCAATGCGTTGTTCTAGCTCCTTGTATGAGTATGCGATCCCATCCATCACGATCGCGCGTTGGTGTGCGTGGCGTGCTCTTAGCGCACGAAGCACCCCTTTCAAGTCAGCGGCTTTCACCGATTCACCTTTCCTTATTGTTTGACCTCGCCCTGCGCAGATGTCTTCGGCATCTTACCGGCTGAGGGGAAAGCCCCATCCGCGCGTCAGCGTTGGCCGATGTTCCCTAGCTTCACGCCGTACATGACCGTCAACGAGGGCACGTTGAAAGCCCAAGAACTGAGCAGAGCCTGGGCTGAATCATTTAATGTGTAATGCAATGAATTTTTTATCGGTGAAACCACCGGTTGAGCGGGTCAGCTCCGAGTTCACCGACGCTTTGACTTGATTCCTATCGAGCTTAGAGTTTCGCAGCTTAGGCAGGGCATCAAACGTGGCGAAGACCTGAGGGATCATGTATTTAGGGAGTTGCTTACCCAATAACGTCATGCAATGCTCAGGGTTGAGACGGGACGTATGCTCGTACGACAACACCAAATAGTCTTTGTCGTTATCCGTGTGCTTATGCAGGAACAGGTCGCCAATATTCAGTGTTTTCCTGATGTTTTCCGCAACGTCCTGTAGGTGCACCCGAAACCCGTTCAGTTTCACCTCATCATCCGATCGCCCAAGGAAATAAAACACGCCGTCCTCGTCCACGGTGACGACATCGTGGGTACAATAGTATTGGTGGCCATCCACCTGAATGAAGGGGGAATCCACGGAGGATTGATTCACATACCCTTTCATGACTTGCTTGCCCGATATCAACAGTTTGCCTTCCCCAGATGTGGCGAAACCGGAACGGGTTTCAAGCAAGTATTGTGTGCCATCGAAGGGCTTACCAATACTGATATCCCCCGCTAAATCGTTCAAAGTGATCTCCGCAGCAAAGCAGCACATGGTTCCCTCGGTCGGACCATACGCATTCATAACTTTCAGATCAGGCAGGTTTTCTAACAACGTCCTGATCGATTGCCCGTGCGGTTTCTCGGCACCAAACAGGATCAAGTTCAATGAATGCAGAGCGTCCATTCCTGTCCCGTCGTTAAGCTGTGGCAGCAACAGTTTCAGGACGGAGGGCACGCAGCTTAATCGGGTGATCTGATACTTCTCAATGATGCTTGAGAAAATAGCCGGTATGAAAGGCGGCTTGTACACATAGACCGAGTGCCCATACAAAGGCGGCACGATACTGTCGAGTATGGTCATATCGAAATACAGTGGGCCAATGGACAAATACTTTTCAGACTGCTCGCTCACATAACGTGGATACAGGGCATCGAGGAACACATTGAGGTTTTCGTGGGTGATCTGGACCCCTTTCGGCTTCCCGGTCGATCCCGACGTAAAAATGATGTAGGCCACGGTATCGGCATCCACCTGGGTGCCAAGGTCGACATCACGGCCCTCCTCGCCACTCACGACGTGAACATTTCCGTTTGACACAATGCACTCATGTGGGACGTGCAAGGCTTGTCTGAAGACGTTTTCTTCGCCGATGTAAGACTCGCTCGCCATGATCATGTCGGGTTGCACATCGGAGATGATCATCGCCAAACGATTCGCCGGCAACGTTTTGTCTAATGGGCAGAATGCCACCCCTTTCAAGAGGCACGCATAGAACAGGGCATATTCTGAAAAGGACTTATCCAAGAAAGAGACGACTTTTTTCCCTTGCCTGATGTCGGCAGATTCGAAGTAATGCACAATGGCCATGATCTCCAAATACAGCTCTGAAAACGGCATCTCTTTTTCGAAATCGTAGTAAGCGATATCGTGATTATGCTCAAATCGCTTTATCCTTGATATTACGTTATTTGTCGTCATGGTCGGCCTTTTCCCTGATGGCGGAATGCACCCAAGCCACCACTTTATCGAGCGTCTCTAGGTGCTGGTCGTCACCAATGTTATTGCCAAATGACAATTCGTATTCGGTGTTGATTTTATAAATAAACTGAAGAATATCCACCGAATCAAGGAGATCTTTCAATTTGACCTCACCGGCAATCTCAACGCTGTCACTGTAATGGTTGATCACCCGAATTTCATTTTTAAGTAATTGTTCAATCTCAGATTTTTCCATATTTGGACATCCAATATCAGTCATTATATGAGCCAGCATCGTGGCTCGATTAAGTCAGCAATACGATGCGGGTGGAGGCAACGCCGAGACACACCCGCCCAAGATTAGAGTGCGTGATTGTTGGTGAGCACCGTCTGAGCAATCCCTTCGATGTAATCGGTAATCGTGTGGTCTTGTTCCAAATACGGCACAACCGTGCGTGTCCGTTCGTAGAGCGCACGCGTTTGCGTCGATAAGCCTGTGGTGCCTCGTATATCGGCTGCCTGACAGGCACACAATAGTTCGAATGACACCACATACTTAAGGTTTTTGAGCTGCTCTCTGACACGACGAGCAGCCACCAGCCCAAACGAAACAATGTCTTGAAAGTCGCCAGTGGTGCTCAGCGATTGTATGGACATCGGCATGCAGGACGCTCGAGATTCAGCGGTGATTGACGCGGTCATGAATTGGCCACCCATTAATCCCAAACGTAAGCCCGCATTTTCTGCGCACAGAAACGCAGGTAAGCCGTTGCTGTTGGATTTGTCCATGAATCGGTCAACGCGGCGGTTCGCGAGGTTCATCATGGTGACCAGTGCAATGTTGAGGTGATCCATGGCCATGGACACGTATTGGCCATGAAAATGGCCATTGTGGAAGACGTCTTCAGTGGCTTGATCGATCAACGGATTGTCGTTGGAGGAATTCAACTCATTGGTCAAGGTTTGCTGAATGTGCTTAAGGCTGTCTGCAACGGGTCCGAGGATTTGCGGGGTACAACGGATCGAATACGCGTCTTCAATCTGATGGTTACTGGCTTTGACGGTGCCTTCCATTTCCTCCGCAATCATTTTTTCCACTTCATGCTCGTTCACCGCCAGCGAAGAGTCCGCCAATGTTTCCCATACGGTAGTCGCGACCTCCAGTTGCCCAAGGTGGGGTTTCATTCGGTGTACCGCAGGTTCAAACGGTTTCGTTTTGCCGTGCAACCCTTCAATCGATAACGCAGTGATGGTCAGATAGGTGTCGAATAAGCGCTTCACTTCGTCATACAGTAATGCCCCTAAGCCCACCATGGCTGATGTGCCATTGATCAGAGCCAATCCTTCTTTGAAACTGAGGCTCATCGGTGCGATCCCTGCTTTTTTGAGTGCCTCTGACCCACTCATCAGTTCACCGTGATATCGTGCTTTCCACTGCCCTGTACAAACCAGTGCAATCGCCGCCAGCGGGCCGAGATCGCCACTTGTCCCGAGCGAGCCTTTTTCAGGGACACAAGGGACGACCCCTCGATTGTAAATGTCGATTAATTTTTGGAAATTCACGATCGAAATGGCCGAGTTGCCACGAGACAAGGACACGATTCTCGCTAGCATCGTGGCCCGAACCGTTGTGTCATCAAAATACTCGCCCACATTGGTCGCAACGGCATGGATCAAGTTGTTCTGCAGTTCGCTGGCTTTATCGATGGGCACAATATAGTTGACGAACCCGCCCATGCTCGTGTTGACGCCGTAAATCACTCGGTCGTCCGACACCATACCCTCGAGGATATGACGTGACGCCGTCACTCTCTGGATGATGCCATCATCGACAGTCACAGGACAATGGTGTCTTGCCGCGTGCGCAATCGCATCCAACGTCACCTCTTGACCTGAGACCAGGTGAAAGCTCGTCATGTCAGCATGAGGCAGATTCTCGTTAGAGTCCTGAACTGGCTTTTTACAATGTTCATTTACAATATTCATTTTTATCCATCAATTTATTTCAATCGGTCTTTTTGTTGCGCATTCAAATTGCCAAGTTCGCTGGAAAGCACGGCATTTCAATGTGGACGTATTCCCTAGTATTGCCCGGCCACCAATAACCCTTTATGTCGTTTTGGTGGCCGGATTTTCTGGCAGGTACAACGTGGCGGTTGACGCTTCAACGTCGATGAGCAGGTTCGTGATTGTGGTGCCCTACAGAGGCAGAGGCGTTTAATCGGCGCTCGACAGCATGAGGTTGCAGGCTAGAATTGATCGGTTGCTGGAGGTAAAGGCTTCGCAGTGATAGACGTATTTCCGATCCACTCGACTAACCATTTTGGTCACCAAGCGATAGTGGGGCATCAAATCTCCAGCGTGCTGAACCTCGAGCGCATCTAACCCGACCAGATAACCATGATACGAAGGGTCCAGCTGGTTTTTTATGTGGATACCGGCGGCTTGAGCCAAGGACTCAACGATCAGCGGCCACGCATTTTGGCAACACTGCGAGTAGGTCTGTTCATCCGAAAAATCGGCCGTGGCCGTCATTTCATCTTCCGACAAGGCCTCAACCGTCGCCACGAAGGAAAACGGCGCCTCATGGGCCCCAGTAATAAACTCTAACATGATGTGTAATCCCTTTGATAAGGATGGAAATTAATGAACCCATCAAACTCAAGAGGGATTCGGTTCATCGTTTTTCCACGTTCATCGATGCATTCAATGAGCTCGTCCACTAATTGGGGAGCCTGCACATACTGCTTAAAATCAAAGTAGTCCCAATAAAACAGTTCGACTTTCTGGAGAGCCAACACATCTTGCAGGGTACGCCAGACAAATCGCTCTAGTCCGAGGACTTTTTTGTATGAGCGATGATGAATAGCCTCGAGTTCCAAATCGCCGCACCGATACTGTTTCCATAAGTCGGTAAAAAGATTCGCTTTGTGTCTTGGAATGTTATCGAAGTCGAAATTGACCCACGCTTGGGTGTGGTTGTGCTCAACCATTTCGTGCGTGACAGTTGGATCTAGGATCCGCCATTGGGCACTGGACGAGCACCAGTACTCAAGGACAATGTGTTCTACGTACGACTGCGGTTCAAAATACTCGCACAGACAGAACCGATAGCGTGCCGGGATCGATCGCTCTCGCAAGAGACCAAGGCACAGCAATGAGATGGTTTGGCAGTTGCCAATGATTTTCTTTTCAAACCGATTGGCCAGGTTAGGATTCAGCTCACGTCGTTGGGCTTCTTGTAGCACTTCCGTTACGGTTCGAAGCGCATAGTCTTGATGTCGAGACAGCGGGATCTTGTGGGCATTCAGACCGCTTTGGTGCTCTACGAGGTTGCGACACGATTGAGCAATACTGAGCAGAGTGTCGCCAGTGACATCAAGATGAAGCGAGCCGCCTAGGGCCGTGACATCGGATTGAGTCGCGTAGTCGATCATATTATTGCGCTTTCCTGTAAGTGACTTTGAGGACTTTCCCAGCCTCACTGTTGACGGTGCACACCACTTTATCGGTGAGCTCACGGATGTTAACGATGACCGTTTCATTTGGTAAAACGGTCTTGTAAAACCGCGCGTTATCAATCCGAGTGATCACGGACGTCCCAAGTTTGACGACATTGTCGTAGATGGTGTCGAGCAGCAGAACACCTGGGACCACAGGGTGGGCGGGAAAGTGCCCATCAAAAAAAGCACAGTCACGGTCAAATAGCATCGAGAATGATCCATTCGATAAGGGCTCAATAATGGCCCCATGCGTATTTTGGTGGCTCATGAGAAATTGTCTCCAAGGCTTCATACTATTTGATTCGGAAACCGGATAAGAGTGATGGCAGCACGCGTCATTGTCCCCAATGAACACCGAGCGCTGCCGATGTCGGTTGATCCCGGTTAGGCTGTCGGACCGTCTTGACTCGATACGATGCAGGCACCCACATTCGAAGACAGGTCAATGGCGATCACCAATACGTTGCGATACTCGCCCGTCGAAATCCTCTCGGTCGCGTCCACAATGTGGGTCATGAAGTCGGCGGAGAGCCTCTTCTCCTTCTTCTGTTCCACCACAAGCTGAGGGTGATATCGGGCTACCACATGCTGCACTTCCTCAACGATGAGGGGATCCGCTAATGCACTGGACACCAAGCAATGATCGATGTCATTAAAGCTGATGCAAGCCTCTTCACAGGACTCAAGGATGAGGCGATCCAACAGGGTATGAAACTTCTCATCATGTCTGAGCACCAAACCGTTGTAGGAGGAATGTAACACGCTTCGGATCCATGCAATGGGGAGGTGTTCAGACCGAGCCAGTTGTGCCCTGCTCGAAAGAAGAAGCGCGGCACTGCCTTGTGCCATCGACGCGTCTGCCTGGGCAAACAACGGATGCGTCAACGTTTTTTGCGTCGGAGTGACTTCATCACTCGAGCAAGCAATCATAAAGTCTTGTGTTTCACTTCTCAGCAGATCAACGGTATATTCAAACGCCGCGGTGGGACTGCACAAGACCGTTGAGTGGCCGCTGATCTTGTGTGCGATGGACACCTGACCACAAGTGGCACTGACAATGTGCCCCGGAAAATGTCGTGCACTGGCATACTTAGGATCGCCCTCATAAATAGAGGAAAGGAAGCTCTCCAAGCATCGTTGAGGACGTTGCGAGTTCCCCGTCACCACCCCCGCTCGGGCATTACTGTGTAACAGGGGTTCAAATCCTTTCACGACATCGCCTACCGACTCAATGCAGTATTTGATTTCTGGCGAATCACGTTTGAATCGCTTATTTTGCAGATGGATCTGGCACGCGTCTTTCGTCACGCCTATTGACGCATCGATGACTGTTTTGGTTTCGCCATCGTTGGTGCTCGCTTTAACAATGGGGATTGGCGACTTCCCAAAGTTAGGGACGCACTGCGTTGGTTGCTTGGTGACCACAACAGAACTGTTGCTGCCGCCGAATCCAAAACTGTTTGCCAACACCGTTTGAATCGTCTCGCTTGGGTAGTCCTTGTAGTCGAGGTTGATCGGGCTACACCCCTCTCTGAGCTCCCTCATATTGTTGTTTTCCGGGGTGATGCCCGCATTTAACAGGGATAAGACGCTGATCAGCTCAACGATCCCCGACGCCCCTAAGGTATGGCCATAAAAGGGTTTCATCACACTGACAGGCACATCAAGACCGAACAAGGCCTCATACGCTTTTGACTCAGGGATATCGTTTGCGCCCGTGCCGGTGGCGTGCGCTGAAATCAAATCCACGTCTTCTCGGCCTAACCCTGCCGCCGCCAATGCCGCATCTATAGCTTGAATCGCCCCCGCCCCATTCGGCTCTGGAGAGGTTTCATGGTACGCATCACTGGAGGCACCGTATCCGCCGATGAACCACTGTTCACGACGGTGATCAGGTTTTTTGGTGAGGAGCAATATGCCTGCACCTTCGCCTAAGTTGATTCCCTTAGGCTCGGAGAACGGCGCACATCGACCTTCATTCAACGCACTTAAGCTGTTAAAGCCCGCGACAACAGGGAGATCGACACAGTCCGAACCGCCACAAATCACCACATCCGCTTTATCCGAGTGAAGCAGGTCCGTCGCAATCCCCACCGCCGTCAAGCTGGACGAGCAAGCGGACGAGACCACGATCTTCTTGCCTTGAATATTGTAGCGCGCGGCAATCGCGTTCCCGCAATGCGATAACATCGAAGACATCAGTTCGCTGTGTGTCACAGCGTCCTGTTCGTTATTCAGCACCTTATTAAACAGGGTTGAGTAGCTGTCGGTACCAGAATTGTAACTGCCTAATACGACAGAGATCCGACGATTATCGTACGCTGAGAGGTCGATGCCCGAGTTTTTGATCGCTGCCTCGGTCGCTCGGAGCGCAAACAGGGCCGCATTGTTTATCCAACCTTGCTTGTTAAAAGATTCCGTCTTCTGTTTGTCGAAAACGGACACGGTGGCATTCTTGATCCCTAGGGCATTGAACTCTTGGTTGTTGACTAACCGGTGATGATCGGTCGAAAACCGGGTTAATTCGTCTAATTCTTTGACAGGTGGGGTATACAACCCCATCCCAGCAATCACGATTGAGCCTTTCATTATCCTACCTCATTCACTCTCTAACAGAATTTCCCGCCATCAATGTGGATCACTTGGCCCGTCATGTATTGGCAGTGATCGTCGCACAACAGCTGTACGATGGCGCTCACATCTTCCACGCGACCCGTTCGCTTCATTGCAGACACCTTTAGCACGTGAGAGTACGTACTTTCAGGAAGATCGTGGGTCATGTCCGTATCGATGTAACCAGGCGCAACGGCATTGACCACGATATCGTGGTGAGCCAGTGTTCTTGCGCAGACGCGAGTAAAACCATTTACCCCGGCTTTGGTCACGCTGTACGCCACTTGACCTGCATTGCCGCACAACGATGTATTGGATGAGATGTTAACAATGCGTCCCAGCTCAGCGTTCTTGGTCGACTTTTTCAACGAGGGCACCGTTGCTAACGTCATGTTCATCACGCCTTGAAGGTTGGTCGATAACACGGCTTCATTTTCCGTCTCGTCGCAATTGACGAACTGTTTACTCAAGGTGACCCCCGCATTGTTCACCAGAACATTAATGGTCCCGTACTCACGTTCCACCGCGTCAACCACCGACTGACACAGGGAAAAGTCTTGGACATTTAGCGGATGCACCGAGCAGGATATGTGGCGTTCGGTCAGCGTTTGCTTGACCTGTTCTGCGCTCTGAACATCGCGCGTATACGTCAATGCGATATGGGTATTTTCAGAGGCGAATGCCATACAGATTTCTCGTCCAATGCCTCGTCCCCCTCCTGTGACGAGCACTACTTTTTTAGACATAATCAACCACCCCATTTCCCAGTCGTATCGTCGCACCATTCAGTGGAAAGTTATTTTCGATCATCGAGAAAATAAAATTCGACACGTCCGAGTAACGATTTGATTTGTATTTTAGTGCGTAGTTCTTTAAGAGATCTTTGCTCTGTCTATTGAGGTTCAGTTCTTTTAATTCAGGTTGGATAATCAGAGAGTTGAAATACATATTGTAGCGGGAATATTCTTTTGCAAGGGATTTTGACATGGATATAATCGCTTCGTTGTAGGTGGGCGAACTATCATTTTCATCTAAATACCCAAACGAATCGTCTTTTAACAAGAAGAAAAACTTAGCGTTATCTAACTTCATGTTGGTCAACACGATTCGCTTTATTACTTTCATTAAATAATGAATGTCATCAACTAACTTGCTAGAAAATATATTGTCATCACCATGGATAACGTCGCCATTAAATATTGATCTCAAGCACGCTTCTTCATTATACCGTACATCAATAATGACATTGTCGTATACCAAGCCATCGGTTTCTAACGTCTCGACCAATCCTGCTTTTACCTCATCGGTATTATTGAGTGAGAATAAGTCGACGTTGCCTTCAATGAGATTCCCCACCATACAATCAACCAGGGTTGATTGGTAATTGGTTATTATTAGTGTTTTCATGTTATCTAGTACTGTCTACGTGTTGAACAATCAGAGCCTAAGACGTTTAGGGCGTGGTATATCATTGTTAACTGACTGAAATCGTCATGAATACGATTGTTCTCAATGTGCTGCGCATTTATCCATCACCAATTCAGCGAGGGTTAACGGAGATTGGCAGTGTGTCTCCATAAGTTCCTTCGTGATTTCACCCAAATCAATGCTGTATTCTTTTTGGATGCTCACAAAAATATCCAGAACATCGACAGAGTCTAATGCCAGGCCTGCCTCTGCCAGCAAAGGGGTATCATCTTTAATGTCTCGCAATTGGTGCCCCCATTCGCTCAGCTCAAGATCTTCAAAGATAATTTTCTCTTTGATGTGCGCAACGATTTCATTTTTATTCATCATTTTCCTACTTGTCCTTATGTATTGGATAAGATCCAACTCTTATTTATGAATTGCGTGATTGGGTAATGCCACCTACCACCTGACTGAGATCGCCATCAGGGCGAGTGAAGACGGGCAGAAGACGACGGGTAACGCCATGCATTCTGATGCCTTTCAATGCAAAGGGATGAGTGACTTAAGACTTTTCACGGGTGGAAAGCTGACCATTGTTGGCGACGTCGTGCTCGTATGAAATGAACCGACCTTCGGTCAAGGAATGGCTAGCCTGAAGCAGACATTAGTTTTAGACACCAAAAGAGGCCAAGCGGACTGCTTCTTTTCGGCGGACGAACTGAGTCCAATTGTTTTCAGTCAATGACCGATTATTCTGTTTACGGCGTTCTTTTTTAAGCTTCTTGAACAAACTCAGATTGGCAACATCACGCAGATCCTTTCCTGCGTGGTTGATGATTGGTGAATTCAATTTGCTGAACGATATTTTCTTTTCCGCGACAACCTTACTCTCAGGGATCTTCCAATTGTGGTAGGAAGAGCAATCGGAGCATTGGACCAAAGCCGCGTAAAGAAACTTGTTGCCTTCAGAGCCGAAATATTTAACGCGAAGAAGGCGAGAGGAGGGGGAAATTTTGCTCCCGAGTTGAACGGGAATATCAGAGGTAATGGATGTCAAATAGACGATTCGTAGAGCCATGCTGCAGCACTCCCTAATGTGGATTTTGTATACGCACTTCAGGGCAATACGCATACAAAAGGGCACCTTACAGTGCCCGTGCCGCTTATTTGGTTTAAGGTCTCGAAACGGTCGCGACCAATAAATTCCGTTTTTTCCCGTCCCTTTCAGTAACGGTCTGCGCTTTCGGTAGCGCCGTATTTAGTTAGGGCATATTTCACATCCCCCCTGCGCCCCTCTCGGCGCTTTGGGATCACAATATTCATAGAGATGTATCTCTAAAGATTGTTCTACGTTTCTTCAAATTCAATTAGCTTTCTGGCTAATAATGTGAAATCAGTCGCAGTGCGATTTATAGCTTATAAACAACCATTTGGCAACAAATTATTATAAAAATCTTATTTTTTTACACGCACTTTACATTGGACAGTTTTACTACCGTAAGTAGCATAATGAACGCAAGTGAATCCGTGTAAGGTGCGTTATATGACGAAACAACGGAAGTGGTTAATACGCTGTAGCCAAAAAGCACGAGAGTCGGAAAGAGATTGCCCCATGCTTTTCGTGATCATTGAACTCTGCGCACCATAGAGCATCTACACTGATATTGCGCAACACACAGAACTCGGTAAGCCTGTATCCCTCCTCGGGGAACGCCTCTTTGGCCAACAGTGATTCAGGTAAGGAACGTTTTAAAAAGCAAAAAGCGAAGGCTGCATTGTATCGATGCAGATCCAGGTTTATATCTGACACGAAAGTAAGCTAACTTCCGACTGGTGTAGTGGTAAAGCAAAATTGGCCACGGTTTTATTGTGTCAATGCTCTCCTAACAGCTCTGTCTAGGGTTTCTATCCATGCGGTCTCATACTCACTTTCGGTTCTCAGAACCGTTTCACCATCGACTTTTTTGGTTCTAGAAGGGTGCTTAATTTCAACCACTACTGAACAGTGTTCTTGGTTTGCTTTAGCATCCCATCGAACGCCTTTCTCGGAGCATGCTTTCATCACATGCGTAAGCCCATCTTTGCCACTTTCAGAAAACCCAAATAATCTAGAGCCTAGACTATGCTTGTCGTTAATATCGCTGATATCCACTTCAATGATGACCAAAGGAGTTTGCCGATAATAGAAATATGCACAATGAAAGGTTCGAGCCTCCTGTGTGAGCTTATTCTTGTATATCAGGGAAGCGTTGTCCGGCTTTGGCATCGCCAAGCACTGTGTACCTTTGTGTTCGTAATCAGGAAGCTTCATGAGCTTCTTAATTACTTTTTCAAAAATTTGAAAGTTACCTGTAGGGGCGACTACTTTCGGAGCCTCAGGCCTAGTTGGATCATCGCAATCACTGCGATTAATCGCCCAGTCTAACTCTTGTGCCGATCCGTTTGCTGTTCCATGCCCGACTCCTGAAACATCAGGCTTTGGTTTTTCGGTGGTATTCACATTAGGCGCTACCCTCGATAGTGCTTTTCCTGGGGAAACGGTTACTTCATCTTCAGAATCACAGACAAATCGGAAGCCTTCTTCACTGAAAACATCCCTTTTTCGGTGACTACCTGGCGTAGCTTCAAAGTCCAACTGCGGATTTGGGTCTGTCCGGTTAATTTCTGGGCGCTTGCCGTTACTTGGCTCAAGAGGAATGACATCGACTTTTTTTGGATGGTATATCGAGACTTTTTTTCCATAGTTAAAACTCGACGAGTAAACTGTCATGATTTCTTCAACATGGAACAACATTGGGTCGCTTTCATCATACTCACCAGCAAGCTTAAATCGCCAACTTTTTAGTGGTGGCGGTTCAAAGTTAAAGTTCCACTCCGTGCCTTCATCTTGTTGTAACTTGCTATAAATACTGTTGAAGCTTCTTGTTGCCTCAGGGTTAAGCAAAAGCCACCTCAAGTGTTTGCATGCATCCTTTGAGCTCAAATTCTTTAAGGGATAATCCGATGACCTGTTGAAACGGATTAAACACTCTTTTCCAACATCATCCACGACTGCCATCCCCAACAAACCATTTGGCCTTAAGGCTGTGCGTGTTAGATGTACATTGTGTAAAAAAAGTGCTCGAGCAAGTTCTATACACGAAACAACAACTTTTAAGTTGCCTTCTTTTAAAATGATTGAATGTGATTTGTTTGAAGAAGCTCTTTGAAAATTATCTGATATTTTTATGTCGATGAGTTCGCGCTTATGTGGAACCGTGCGTTCTTTGTTCGAATAGTGAGAATTAACAACCAACATTGGTATCAGTTCCGCCGGAACACGACTTTTCGGGAAACCTGAAAACTGAACGTTGATATAAGGCCGGACTTTATTATTGAGGACGCGCTTGGTGTGGATACTTCCAATGTTGATTAACGGTACATTTTCAGGAAAGTGCTGCAGCTCTCTGCCAGGCTGGGATGTCCAATCGGAGAATTTCCCGTGCAGGTTTCCTGCTACGCGCACGGCTGAGTCCAGCAAGTCGTTCAATCTCACACACGGGCCTTAAAACATCTTTACACTCAATAAGTTGAACCATAACACGGCTTAGTCTTCTTGTTTGGTACTCTTCAACCGATTCGCTATATCGATCAAAAAACAAGCTGCAAAGTGGAAGTTTGTACAATTTTTTTTCGATCAAGCTCTTTTTGGCTATTTTCGACGCAAACCATGATTTTGAATGGCGAGGATCGTATATTCTTCCCTCTGCTAAATTTTTTATAGAAAGTAGCTCTTTTGCTATCTGACGATCTCGAGCCTGCCAATCAACACGATGATTCTGGTAATTTGAAGCTCGCTTGGGTTTGTGAATATTGAGCCACTTACGATCATATCGATAAAGCCAAGAATACAGCCTGGCACCAATCACAGTACCTCTGACTTTTTTTAAAGATTCAGCTTGTGAAGACTTTAAAATACTAAGCCATTGGTTTCTATTTTGAGTGCGCTTTTCTAGATTTTTGGTCGTTCTCATAGGCCGCTCTCTCCTCTCTATTTTAGGAAACGCACAAGCGTTCTCTAACTCTTCCAACAAATCCACGTTACTATCTCGGAGTGACAACCAAACAATGAAGTGTTGCAGGTAACTGAATACTCTACGATGTTTTCTGAACATTGCTACTAACCATGTATTTGTTCCACTAAGCGCTAAACCCTGTTGTCACAGCCATTTATCTGAGCAAAGCCTTCGCACAGAATCTGAAATCTCTTTATGGTTAATTCGTGCGCCAATCATCATTCCTGCATCTCTTGCAAGTTTTTGATAATAGAGCGTCCATTGTGCTGGTGAAATCGAACTACTTTTCAAGCTGAGCAAGTTCTCTACCATTTCCGATAATCTTAGCTCGCAGGGGTCAGCCGCTTCAAAAAAACATGTTTGACATTGATAGCTACTTGCACCCACAAACTGATGCCGGTGTGTGGAATGAATCGGTATGTATGTATCTATGAGAATGCTCTGATGCAGCGGGCATGCGTTGACTCCAGGTGCTTGAAACAATCGCTGCCAGTAGGTAAAATCAAGGTTTTTACTTTGTTCTTGCCAACATAGAGGGCAAATCTTGTACGTCGTAGGCCACTCGATAACCGAAGCTGGTATACCTGCACAAGACAAGCAGGGGTTCACTCGGCTATAAATTAAATTGGCTTGCAACGCTTTATAGCGGTGTGATTCAACGAAGGGTTTAAACAACGGAAGGAACGTATGACGCTCTGCGATTTGCTTAGGGTGAACTCCCCATACGTGGCCTACATGGTCCAAAAGCTGCGCAATATGACCTTGTAAAATAGGCGAAGGAACGATCATTCTGTTGCCAAAGAGAATGTCTAATGCAATCTTGTCATCCTTGATTCCCATTTGCTGGATAAACCGAGCAATAATACTAGTGAGCAACTCATCTTTCTGAGCGACTGGAAAGTGGGTCAACATCTTCAACCACCAACAACTCGTTTTACTTATTTGAGTATAGTTGGCGGCTTCATACCTAGAGGTATGATGTGATGTCAAGAATCATACCTTCACGTTTAAGGTTGTTGTAGGTAGACATTGGGTTGTCACTTCTCAGCAGTCGAAGATCGTTATCCACATAACGAGGCTTTAGCTTGGCTACTTTTGATTTTTCAGGCTTACTTTTTGTCGCTGGTTTATCCTCTAACGATTTTATATGAGCAACTAACCCAAATAGATCCTCACTAGGCTTTTCATCAATGGCTTGTCTTGCCGCTAGTTTAGCCACATCCTCACCAAGTCCCATGAGAATCAACATGTCTGTAAGTTCCACCAATTTATCATCAGTTACCTCACCAGTAGCTTCAATCTCATCAACATCGCTATCGCTAGCTTGTCCAATAATACGAATTGAATCGGCAGGTAAGTCTAAGTCAGCATACTTAACGATTTCTTCTTTTCGACCGCTTTGGAGCGCTCGGATCATCGGATGAATGATCGACAGCTCTTCGTTGAACACGTCTTCGACTAACTTTAGGGTAATCACTTCTTTACCCGCAACCACTGCTCTTGCTTGGCAAAGGTAAAACAATGAAACGGCTACATGAGCGACACCTTGAGTGAGCTCCCAAAACAAGTCCTTCATTGGTGTCGTACTAGGTGTCGGTGATTGAAACCACTGCAACTTCCACATTCTGTTGAAAAATCGCTCCCATTCGCTTTCATCCTTTGTATTCGATAGGTGCTCAAATCGGTTCCAATTCAAACTACCAAACTGCGCAGCACGGCGAGCAGACCTCAGTGTAGGAGAAAAAAGCTCGAGAGCTTTTGGAGTGCCAATGAACAACACTGGAACTTTGATTACGTTAGTGAGCGTAACGAAGAAATTAAGTAGTTTGGTTGCACCACCGGAGCGCGCTGCATTGAGATGTTGGATTTCATCTATGACCAAGATACCAATAGAATGAAGGGCGCATACTCTAGCTATGTCACCCAACATAGACTCTGCCGATGATCTCGACTTAACGTAGAGCATTTCGTAGTCGCTTCCAATCGCATCGTCTACCGCTCGAAAAAAGTGGATACATAGGCTCTTTGCCGAACCATCATGAGGGCTATCAATCTTTAGCCATACCAACTGTGTATGCTGATACTCTGGATGATAGATAGCCTGATGCTTATATGAATCTAAGATCGCTTGTACCGCGGTAGTTTTACCTGTTCCAGAGCAACCAATGACAGTCGTTGCCAACGCTGCGCTACCCGCATTTCTTGATGCCGCAGAAAAGTCGACATTATCGACATCTAAAAGGTTACGCTGATAGTCAGTTGATGCAATGTTTCGACCAAGATATCCTCGACGAATCATCCCAGAAATCATCTGTTCCAGTTGAAGGTGAGCTTTTGTCGGGTATAAAAAACCATCAAGTATTCGCATCATCGCATGGCGACGGATATATCCAGGTAAGTTTTTTTCCGAATCTCGCACTTGAGGATAACGATTTAATTCTTTGGCCGTATTCTGAGGTGAGTTCAATAAAGGTAGCGCATTGATCAAAGGCTGATCTCGATAATCTTCAATTTCAGCTGCTACATATTCCGCATGGTGAATCTTAATCATCGTCATCTCCTAAAAAATCATCCAGTGACGGGTATTCAATGCTTTCTGAATTGTGAGCCGTATGAATATCAATGACTTCAGCAGTACTTTGCTTTGACTCAGGCTTGAGGTTGACTGAGGAATTGTCTCGCTCAAATTCCCTCTCTTCATCTCGATTACCCTTAATTCCGACCAATCTTTGTGAGTCCGTTAATTTAGGTGTATTTGCCTTTTTGTCACGCTCTCGTTTAGCGATACGCTCCATCGTTTCCTGTAGGTCAGGAGCATCAAAATCCTTATCTTGATTCGCTGAAGCCTCTGCAACTTTAGAAGACTTGAGAATACCAGCAGCATCCACGAAACTCATTCCCTTGTATCGACGGCTACGATCTGAAAGCTCACATATCCAATAGGATTGATAACTTTTGTCGGGTCTCAGATAAACAACATCGGTTCGACGCGGGTCAAAGGCCACCTCAACTTTCTTTGGTCTTGTCTGCTTAAATCGGTCAAACCAACCTTCAGCCATTGCTTCACGGCAAGTGTATTTCAGTCCTTTGAAACCAATACCGACCTCAGACACTGTCCCTTTTTCAGTGGGTAACAAGTTCACTTCAACCATCTCTTTACTGCATGGTCTTAACTTACCGGTGCGATTTTTGATTCCCCAGTTCCAAAGCTGAAGGGGGACTGCGGGTAAGTCATTAGGCATATCTTCGGCAAAATCATAATCTTTAACTACATGCCTAGTGTTGTAGTTGATAATGATGTGAATCACGGTCTCAGTGAATGCATGCAAGGTTAATTCTGCGTCTAGCTCGTATCTGCGTCCTAAGCGCTTCTTGCCGTTGACTGGCTCAACAATACCACCGACATAGGGTCTGAATTTTGTTTGAAGAGTATTGAAATAGCGCTCCACACCGCCTTTATCATCCCCTCGGTAGGAGCGCGAGTTACTCAATTGGATGTTAAATGCATTGACGAGAACGTCAGCTTGCCTATGCAAAAGTTCGCCTTTATCCGCCATGATAGACGCAGGAATACCAACAGAAGGCCACATGCTAGGATCGATTTCTATTCCGTAGCTCCGACAATACTCTGTTTTATCAAGAAAGGCGTTGGACATGGCCATCATCGCCGCAACCCATGATGGGTTTTCCAAACCGACGTAAAGCCCTGTAACCATGCGACTAAATACATCTTTAACCACGTAAACCACTGGCCTACCGATGATTTTATTCGGGTCTTTCTCAGAAACTAAATAGAGATCCGCAATCGTTGCATCAATCTCATACCGCCCTCCTGGTCCGATATTCATAAAGGCTGATGTGCTTGTTAGCGCTCTAATATCTTTGTCGTATGCTTTGGATGGCGTTCTTTGTCTTACTACATCATGTTTCTTGTAGTTAGATTCATAGAAATAGCGGAATTGACGAAGAGTCGGTATGGAAGTCTTATCAGAGTCGGGATATCTGGATTTATACAAGCCAATTGCTTTATCTTTGGCGTCTTTGATAGAGAACTTATCGTTTTGAAAAAAGAAGCCATCAATTGCTAGACTAAAAATTTCTGCGACATCATCGGTAATGATGGCACCTACGCCCTCGGCAGTTGTTCGCTTCCGCCCGAGCTTATTGCCCACGTCACGCCTAGATTTACCTTTCCCGCCAGACTTATGATAATCAGGCAGCAATGCATTGGGTGTCATTCCTCTTTGCCAATATCGACGAAGTTGGCGAATGAAGTAAATACGAGGTTTTCCGGTCGCTTCAACCGCGTTTCTAATTAGACGGTTGCGCGACGTCTTATCAAATAATTCACTGTGGTCTTTTAGTAGAATTTTAAGCATCGCATAGGCTTCATCTCGCTTGAGAGTTTGTGCACCGTCGAGCTCAACATGAGAGAAAGTAAAAGGTTCACTGATGCACTCTATCGTTTGTGCTGCGATCAATTCATGTAACTCAGAGACAGGCATGAGTATGGGCCAAGCCGATTCATCATCGAGACTGATCAGCCAGATGAACTCTAACGTTTCGTACACCACACGTATTCGCTCGGTTGAATCTGTGTATTGATAGACTTGATTAAGAAGCATTGCCGACCTCCAAATCTCTATTACCACTAATTAAGAGTTCGACATCTTCGCACTTCCACTCAGTAAACGGAGTTTCAAGTGATGCTTTTAAATATTGGTTGGCGATACCATAGCGAAATATTCCGATATGAGTGCCTTCCTCTAATTGGTATTGATCATCCAATTTTGCACAATGTCGGGCTACATAAGCTTTGGGCTGCTTCTCTAACCTAGCGGCAAGATCAATGACATCTTGCTTGGAGAATGGGTATTCGACTTCAGTATCTATATCGATAAGTGGTTTTATCCACTTCAGGTTCATTTTGAGATCGTTGGAGACTTCTTGATCGGTAAAAATGGGACAGGGTACTTTTACTGCTTCCCAGTACGATTTCTCTATTTGAAGCTTTTCGACAATGCGCTTGTCATCAAGCTTTAAAGCGGGTTTTACGGGAATCGCTATCTGAGAACCATCAGCAAAATCGATGAGTAAGTCCGTGGTTACTATTTTAAGCTCGCCCTTTTCTTGAGGATGGCGAATACCTAGTTGGCGGCAAATAATCAAAGAGTCAGCAAGAGGAATAGGAAACTGCTCTCGAATGTCGATGACCTCTTCACACCAATCGAACACCAAAAATGCGGCAAGCTCATTTCCAGAGAATAAGTGATGGACTCGGCCAACAGTGGCACTTTTAACACGAACGCTTTCGCCAGAACTGCTGAACTCTCCGACTTTAATGAAAGGAACATAGTCCTTCCCCGTCCCTTCGCCTCGTTTTTCATCTAAACGCTTTTGGTCTTTCTTATTGAGTGGCTTATCTGCATCTGACATAAAAAAACCTCCGACTAAGCTAAACTTAGCAGGAGGTCAAAAAACGATCAATCTTTATTGTATATGATCAGACTTTATTGTAACTGATCAAACTTTATTGTCTTCCGACAGATGGTCTGAAGGGCTTTCCTGATGCCATTAATGCCGCATTCCCGAATACTCAAATCCAGCTCTGTATCGTCCATATGGTGAGAAACTCAGTTAGGTATGTACCTTGGAAAGATTATAAATCTGTGACTGCCGATCTTAAGAAGATCTATCAATCGAAGACAGAAGATGAAGCCTTGCTAGCGCTAGAGCAGTTTTCAGATAAATGGGATGACAAATACCCTCAGATCAGCCGCTCTTGGACAGCTCACTGGGCTAACCTGAATACGCTCTTCAACTACCCAGAAGATATTAGGCGAGCAATTTATACGACTAATGCCATAGAATCACTTAATAGTGTTATTAGAAAGGCGATTAAAAAGCGTAAGCTGTTCCCGACTGATGAGTCGGCAAGGAAGGTGATCTTCTTAGCGATCCAGGATGCCTCCAAAAGATGGACGATGCCAATTAGAAACTGGCGACAAGCCCTGAACCGCTTTATGATTATGTTCGAAGACCGATTAACTGAATATATGTAACCCCGACAGTTACACAGAATTATTT
Source organism: Vibrionales bacterium SWAT-3 (assembly GCA_000169995.1). Taxonomy (GTDB): domain Bacteria; phylum Pseudomonadota; class Gammaproteobacteria; order Enterobacterales; family Vibrionaceae; genus Vibrio. Next base: position 40,217 of record AAZW01000044.1, read on the forward strand.
ACAGGGTCTTTTGCGTCAATCCTTTTTTATTGCCGATTGTTTGGTACTTGCTAAAAGAGATTCCCTACTCCTTCCTTCGTCAGTCTAGGGAATGACGGTAACTTTAGTGTTCGGTTTACTCTGTCACCTCCATAAATAAGGAACAGGCTAGCCCGGAGCTAATGTCTCTAAACTAGATACATAGCATCACAAACCAAATGCAGACTACTGTACTTCCTCACAGACAGGATTGATGCCCTATTCCTCTCATAGCGAGCCCTTTGGTTTTATGTACTAATTCGTACATAAAACCTTCCCGTCACCCCCAAGAGCGAGGGACGAACGAGTTGGGGATCTCTTACCTGCAAAACTCTAAATAGCAGGCACAAAAAAGCGGAGCCAAATGGCTCCGCTTTTATCGATAGAATGCAAAAAGAATTACTTCTTAGCAAGCTTCTCTTTAATACGAGCAGACTTACCAGAACGCTCACGTAGGTAGTACAACTTGGCACGACGTACTGCACCACGGCGTTTAACTTCGATGCTATCAACCATTGGAGAGTGAGTTTGGAACGCACGCTCTACACCTTCACCGTTCGAGATCTTACGAACTGTGAATGCAGAGTGAAGACCACGGTTACGAATAGCGATTACTACGCCTTCGAAAGCCTGTAGACGCTCACGGTCACCTTCTTTTACCTTAACCTGAACTACAACAGTGTCACCTGGTGCGAATTTAGGAAGGTCTGATTTTAGTTGCTCTTCTTCAAGAGCCTTAATGATGTTGCTCATTTGTATAAATTCCTAGAATAAACTGATACTAAATTTAATAGGTTACTGCTTGCTTTTCGTTAAGAGCGTTGCTCTTTAATGAATTCAGCCAGTAATTGTTCCTGTTCGTCAGTCAGAGCTAGGTTTTCCAGGAGTTCTGGTCTTCTTAGCCAAGTTCGGCCCAACGATTGTTTTAATCGCCAGCGACGAATGTCCCTATGGTTTCCAGACTTGAGTACCGAAGGCACCTCTTTGTCGTCTAGCACCTCAGGGCGCGTATAGTGAGGGCAATCTAGCAAACCATTTGCAAAAGAATCTTCTTCTGCTGATGCGAAATCTCCAAGTACACCCGGTACAAACCGAGAGACTGAATCAATCAGCGTCATGGCTGGCAGTTCACCACCCGTCATCACAAAATCTCCAATCGACCATTCTTCGTCGACTTCAGATTGAATGATGCGCTCATCTACCCCTTCGTAGCGACCACAAATAAGAAGTAAATTCTCGTTTGTTGCCAGCTCTTCAACACCTTTTTGGTCGAGTTTACGACCTTGGGGTGAAAGATAGATAACTTTCGTCTTTCCCGGTGATGCTTGTTTGGCAGTTTGGATAGCGTCGCGCAAAGGCTGAACCATCATTAACATGCCAGGACCACCACCGTAAGGTCTATCATCAACAGTGCGATGTTTATCATGAGTGAAATCACGAGGATTCCATGTCTCAATAGATAAAAGACCTTTCTTTACCGCTTGACCCGTTACTCCAAAATCAGTAACTGAACGGAACATTTCAGGAAATAGGCTAATTACGCCAACCCACATGTGTTCTCTCGCTCTATGATTTTAAAGTTAGAATCCAGGATCCCAGTCAACTTCGATCCGTTGAGCTTCGCGATCAACTTTCTTGACCACTTGCTCTTCAAGGTACGGTACTAACCGTTCCTTTTGTCCGAAAGCATCCTTAAGATTTGCTTTGATTACTAGAACATCGTTTGAGCCAGTTTCTAGCATGTCGGTAACGACACCTAGATCGTAACCTTTAGTGGTTACCACTTGCATACCAAACAATTCACGCCAGTAGAATTCCTCTTCTGACAATTCAGGTAATGAAGCAGGGTCTATTGCGATTTCAAAGTTAGTCAGTACATGAGCGTCCTCGCGAACCTCAAAACCTTCCAGCTTACACACCATACCTTTGTTATGGCGCTTCCAGCTTTCTACTTTGAATTCAACCCACTTCCCCTTTTGGTTAACGTACCAAGGAGAGTAATCAAATATGCTTTCAGCGTTGTCTGTGTAGGAAAAAACTTTAAGCCAGCCACGAATGCCATAGGTAGCACCAAACTTGCCCATAACAATTTTTTCGTCTTGCTTGCTCATCGTTTCTTTACCCTTCATCGACATAAGCTATTTCTCTTTTAAAAAGAATTAAGCCGCTTTTTGAGCGTCTTTAACTAGCTTAGCTACACGATCAGATAGAGATGCGCCTTGACCAACCCAGTGGTTAACGCGATCTAGGTCTAGACGTAGACCTTCTTCTTGACCTTGAGCAGTAGGGTTAAAGAAACCTACTTTCTCGATGAAACGGCCAGTTGCAGCGTTACGGCTATCCGCAACTACGATTTGATAGAATGGACGCTTCTTAGCGCCGTGACGTGCCAAACGAATGGTTACCATGTCGTCCTCTTTGCTTTCTTAATAAAATAATTAAC
>AAZW01000043.1 GCA_000169995.1 Vibrionales bacterium SWAT-3
TGCTGGGCTTGGACTGTAGATCCAGAGCAAGCACCAAACGAATCTGAAACAGTAACGCTTAAAGTTGAAAAAGGTGAAGTGGTAGCGGTTGATGGTGAAACTATGACGCCATACAACGCACTGGTTTACTTGAACGAGAAGGGTGCTAAGCACGGTGTTGGTCGTATCGATATCGTAGAGAACCGTCTTGTTGGTATGAAGTCGCGTGGTTGTTACGAAACTCCGGGTGGTACCATCATGATGGAAGCACTGCGTGCAGTTGAGCAACTGGTTCTTGATAAAGCGGCATTCGAATTCCGTGAAGAGCTAGGTGTTAAAGCTTCTCATCTTGTATACGACGGTCGTTGGTTCACTCCACTATGTAAGTCAATTCTTGCTGCGACAGAAGAACTAGCGCAAGACGTTAACGGTGAGGTAGTTGTTAAGCTATACAAAGGTCACGCAACGGTGACTCAGAAGCGTTCTGACAACAGCCTATACTCAGAAGAGTTTGCAACCTTTGGTGAAGATGAAGTTTACGACCAAAGCCATGCTGAAGGCTTCATCCGCCTTTACTCGCTATCAAGCCGTATCCGTGCTTTGAATAGCCAAAAGTAATGCTAACAATGAGTTAGTGAGCTAGCCTTCACTGAAATGTTGAAGGCCAGTAAACAGACATGATTATGCAAAGCCCACTCACTATTGATTAGTGAGTGGGCTTTTTACTTTCTAATCGCCTAATAAATCAGCTTCGGTTTTTACTATTGGATGGCATATAATTCGCGCTCTAGGCTGTAAAGAATCATGGACGAGTCTTCTGGTGAATAAATATGTTAAAAAAATGAATTAATACTTTATTTTCATTTTGAATTGCCGTAAGTTTAAACCATCAGAAAAATACTGAATCTTAATCAGAATTATCATTTGCAAAAACAGTGAGCACTGTGCAATTAGGAGATACACAATGGCATTATGGGGCGGTAGATTTACCCAAGCAGCAGACACCCGGTTCAAAGATTTTAACGATTCTCTTCGTTTTGATTACCGATTGGCTGAGCAAGACATTGTGGGCTCAATTGCCTGGTCTAAAGCTCTACTGTCGGTCAACGTATTAACAGAAGAAGAACAACAGAAGCTTGAGTTAGCGCTGAATGAGCTGAAACTTGAGGTGATGGAAGATCCTGAACAGATTCTACGTTCTGATGCAGAAGACATTCACAGCTGGGTTGAGCAACAACTTATCGGCAAAGTCGGTGATTTGGGTAAAAAGCTTCACACTGGTCGTTCTCGTAATGACCAAGTGGCGACAGACCTGAAACTCTGGTGTCGTCAGCAAGGTAACCAACTGCTGCTAGCGCTTGATCGTCTGCAGAGTCAGATGGTTAATGTTGCTTCTCAGCATCAAGGTACTGTGCTTCCTGGCTACACTCACTTACAACGTGCTCAGCCAGTAACGTTTGCTCACTGGTGTTTGGCTTACGTTGAAATGTTTGAGCGTGATTACTCGCGTTTGAATGATGCGATTAAGCGTCTAGATACATGTCCGCTGGGTTCTGGTGCCCTTGCTGGAACCGCTTACCCGATGGACCGTGAAGAGTTAGCTCACAACTTAGGTTTCCGTCGTGCAACGCGCAACTCTCTAGATTCAGTATCTGACCGTGACCATGTGATGGAGCTGATGTCGATCGCTTCTATCTCTATGCTTCACCTTTCGCGTCTTGCGGAAGATATGATTTTCTACAACTCTGGTGAATCAAACTTCATCGAGTTAGCGGATACCGTGACATCAGGTTCATCTCTGATGCCACAGAAGAAAAACCCAGATGCACTAGAGCTTATCCGTGGTAAAACAGGCCGTGTATACGGTTCACTTGCTGGCATGATGATGACAGTAAAAGCACTGCCTTTGGCTTACAACAAAGACATGCAAGAAGATAAAGAAGGTCTGTTCGACGCTTTAGACACTTGGAATGACTGTATGGAAATGGCGGCGCTGTGTTTTGACGGCATCAAAGTGAACGGCGAGCGTACACTTGAAGCAGCGAAGCAAGGTTATGCAAACTCTACGGAGCTAGCTGACTACCTAGTAGCGAAAGGTATTCCTTTCCGTGAAGCTCACCATATTGTCGGTGTAACCGTCGTTGCGGCGATTGCGAAAGGCTGTGCACTAGAAGAATTAACCATCGCAGAGATGAAAGAGTTCTCTGAGGTGATAGAAGAGGATGTGTACGACATCCTGACCATTGAATCGTGTCTTGAAAAACGTAGTGCGCTAGGTGGTGTGTCACCGAAGCAAGTAGCTTACGCGGTTGACCAAGCTGAGAAGCGTTTGGCACAGCGTGATACCTCTATCGTTAAAGTTCGTCCTGCTCGTTTGACTGACATCGAAGCATTGGAAGGCATGGTGGCTTACTGGGCGAACATGGGTGAAAACCTACCTCGTTCTCGTAATGAGTTAGTGCTTGATATTGGTTCCTTCGCCGTCGCAGAACACCATGGTGAAGTGACTGGTTGTGCATCGCTCTATGTGTATGACTCTGGCTTAGCGGAAATCCGTTCACTGGGGGTCGAAGCTGGCTGGCAAGGTCAAGGGCAGGGCACCGCGATTGTTCAGCACTTGGTTGAGAAAGCACGCCAAATGGCGATTAAGAAAGTGTTTGTACTGACTCGTACGCCTGAGTTCTTTATGAAGCATGATTTCTTACCAACATCGAAATCTCTGCTACCTGAGAAGGTACTGAAAGATTGCGACCAGTGTCCTCGTCAACATGCGTGTGATGAAGTGGCTTTGGAAGTGAACTTGGTCGAGCAGATTATTGCTAAGGTGAATGTTGCATAAGGCATTGATTTTATGGTCCCTAAAAAAAAGATCAAAAATCCGATCTTTTTTGGGAACAAACTAAGAAAAGCCCGGTCTATTAAAGTACCACTGCTTTTTCTTAGAATTTTCTAAGAAAGCCCCAAAACCGATTGGTGTTGGGGCTTTTTTCTATCTGCCGTTTGGCGAAAGGTAAGAGCTCGATAATTGAACTTAGTATCTAACTATTGTCGCCTATCCAACAAACACCTCTGCTAACGATTTTTGTTCCTTAAAGGCAGCACCACAAACTTCATTATCCAATGCAGCGACAATAAGCCACTAAACGCGAAAGCCGACATCATCAAAGCGATGGCGTTGATGGTTTTCGGATCTTCCCTGAAAAACAGCCACCATACTCCCCAACTCAATATCGACAACACCGAGAGCTGATTCATACAACGTTGGCAGCGACCGAGTTTGTTGAAGATTTTTTCATTTTTATTGCAATGAAGACATGTCATCTTGGGCTTGATTCGCGTTATGCTTGTTGCCCAGATAATACCACGTCACAAGATATTGGATCACGGTGACATAGAGAGAGAAGATCGATGATTGAGCGCCAAGAAACCAAGCAACGCATGAGCCGAATTGTTAAACACAACGGTACTATCTACCTATGTGGCCAAGTTTGTGCGGATGCAACAAAAGGCATTACAGAGCAAACACAGACGATGCTAGATAAAGTAGAAGTGTTACTTGAGCAAGCAGGCAGCGACAAAGAGCACATGTTGTCAGCAACCATTTACTTGAAAGATATGAAAGACTTCCAAGAAATGAACGCAGTATGGGATGCATGGGTACCAGAAGGTCACGCTCCAGCTCGCGCATGTGTGACTGGTGACATGGCTCGTGAAGCACTGCTAGTTGAGATCTCTGTGATTGCCGCTGAGAAGTAATTCTCTCGCATTTAGCGATAAGTAACGGTTTTAAGAGATTCCAGATACCTCGTCCCTCGGTTCAGGAATGACGAGTTAACTTTTGATTCGCTGATGTGTTGCTCTGATTGGATGGGGGTAGCACTGTTCAAAAGCATCGTCATTCCCGAAAGCGACGAAGGAGCGTAGTCGGGAATCTCGTTTATGTGTGACAGAGACTCTAGATACTTCGTCCCTCAGTTCTGGAATGACGAGTTAACTTTTGATTCGCTGATGTGTTGCTCTGATTGGATGGACGTAGCACTGTTCAAAAGCATCGTCATTCCCGATAGTGACGAGGGAGCGTGGTCGGGAATCTCTGTTTATGTGTGACAAGAGATTCCAGATACTTCGTCCCTCAGTTCTGGAATGACGAGTTAACTTTTGATTCGCTGATGTGTCGCTCTTATTGGGCTGCGGGTTGGCTGTGTTCAAAAGCATCGTCATTCCCGATAGTGACGAGGGAGCGTGGTCGGGAATCTCTGTTTATGTGTGACAAGAGATTCCAGATACTTCGTCCCTCAGTTCTGGAATGACGAGTTAACTTTTGATTCGCTGATGTTTTGCTCTGATTGGACGGGGGTAGCACTGTGCAAAAGCATCGTCATTCCCGGTAGCGACGAAGGAGCGTAGTCGGGAATCTCTGTTTATGTGTGACAAGAGATTCCAGATACCTCGTTCCTCGGTTCTGGAATGACGGGTTAACTTTTGATTCGCTGATGTGTCGCTCTTATTGGGCTGCGGGTTGGCTGTGTTCAAAAGCATCGTCATTCCCGATAGTGACGAGGGAGCGTGGTCGGGAATCTGTTATTTGTTCGTTGCCAAAAACAAAAAGGAAAGCCAATGGCTCTCCTTTTTAGTATCTAATCTATGCGTTCTGTCTCAATCCGCCGGAATTAACAACCAGGACCACAGTCTAGACAGTGTTTCACCATCTCTGGACCTAAGTGCAGTTTCGCGTTGAGGTCACGCAGCGCTGTTCGTACACCTTCTTCGATTACTGGGTGATAGAACGGCATATCTAGCATTTCAGAAACCGTCATCTTGTTTTGGTGTGCCCATGCTAACAAGTGCGCTAAGTGTTCTGCATTTGGTCCCATCATCTCAGCACCAAGGAAGCGACCTGTACCTTGCTCGCCGTAAACGTGAAGAATACCCTTGTTGCGTAGCATCACTCGTGAACGGCCTTGGTTCTCGAAAGACACTTCACCCGTTGCGAAACAACCACATGTACCTAAGCGGGTAGTGATCTCTTTGTAAGTCTCACCAACCATCGCGATTTGTGGGTCAGAGAATACCGCTGAGATTTTAGAGCGGCGTAGGCCTGCACGAATCTCAGGGAAGCGACCTGCGTTATCACCCGCAATACGAGCTTGGTCTGCTGCTTCATGAAGCAAAGGCAGTTGGTTGCTTGCATCGCCCGCAATAAAGATTGATGGTAACGATGTCTGCAGTGTGTAGTGGTCTGCAACTGGTACACCGCGCTCATCAAGCTCAAGAGAGGTATTCTCTAGGCCAAGTTTGTCGGTGTTAGGACGACGACCTGTTGCTGCCAATACGAACTCAACGATGTTGGTTTCTAGCTCACCTTGCTTATTGATGAACTGGATTTCGACACGTGGCTCACCCGATTCAGTGGTAATGCGCTTCATGCTTTCGATTTTTACGTCGGCATCTAGGTAGAACTCTTCATTGAAGGCTTTGTCTGCGTAAGCCATGATCTCTGGGTCGGTTACTGGGCCAACTTGACCACCCAAACCGAACAGTTTGGTCTTTACACCTAAGCGGTGCAGCGATTGACCAAGCTCTAGACCAATGACACCTGGATCAAATACGGCAACTGATTCTGGTAAATCATCCCAGCTGAAAACGTCATCGTTAATGATTAGGCGGTCGCCAAGTTCATTCCAAACGGCAGGGTATGCAGGGCGAGAGCCGGTTGCGATAACAATACGCTTTGCAGTGATCACTGTGTGGTCATCAACTTGAAGTGTCTTGTCGTCTAAGAATTTTGCGTAGCCAGAGATCTTATCTTGCTCTGGGATTTCATCGACGCCTTCTAAAACAAAACCAACAAAACGGTCACGTTCAAACTTCACTCGGTCCATGACTTCACGACCGTTAATTACGATATCGCCTTGTGGGTGAACGCCAAAAGCCGGAGCTTTCTCGATTTGGTGTACGCTTTCCGCAGCTGCAATAAGCAGTTTAGATGGCATACAACCAACACGAGCACAGGTTGTACCGTAAGGGCCGCCTTCAATCATCACGACACTGTCAGTGTGTGCTTTTGCAGCGCGGTATGATCCTAGACCTGCCGTACCGCCCCCGATAACTGCTACATCTACATTGACTTGTTTCATAATAATTTTCTCGCAATGGCTAAATTTAGTTTGAACGAACCCCTCCAACTCATGTGATGTTTTTAGTGAGTCAGGATAGCGGGTCAGTTTTGTGGTTCTGTTTTATAAGGTTTAGCTTGTGACTGTGGTTAATGCGAGCCACAAGCTTGATTCAACCCGATAGGGTTAGCTAACCCACAAGTGAGTGGGTTAGCCTTTTGGCAGTGATTAGCCTAGGAAAGCTTCTAGTTCTTCGCTACCACCGATGTGTTTACCACCGATGAATACTTGAGGAACCGTTGTGCGACCAGAGATTGCACGTAGGCTTACTGTTGTAGCGTCTTTACCTAGTACTACTTCTTCGTAGTTTAGACCTTTGTCGATTAGGTTCTGTTTCGCTTTCATACAGAAAGGACAGCCTGGCTTAGTGAATACTGTGATTGACTCTTGCTCTTTGTGCTCTGGAGCAATGTAGTTCAGCATAGTGTCTGCATCAGAAACCTTGAACGGGTCGCCAGGTACGTCTTCTTCGATGAACATTTTCTCTACCACGCCGTTCTTAACCAGCATGCTGTAGCGCCATGAACGTTTGCCGAAGCCGATGTCGTTTTTCTCAACTAGCATACCCATGCCGTCTGTGAAATCACCGTTACCATCTGGGATGAATGTGATGTTTTCTGCTTCTTGGTCTGCTTTCCATGCGTTCATTACGAACGTATCGTTTACAGAAACACAAAGGATGTCATCAACACCGTTCTCTTTGAACACTGAATGTAGTTCGTTGTAACGAGGAAGGTGGCTTGACGAACAAGTTGGAGTAAACGCGCCTGGTAGGCTGAATACGATCACTGTTTTGTCTTTGAATAGCTCTTCAGTCGTTACGTTAACCCATGCATCACCTTGGCGAGTTGGGAATGTTACTTGAGGGATTGATTGACCTTCTTTAGATGCAAACATATTGATTTCCTTAAATGATATTTTAATTTTGTTCTAGTAGAGCTTAACGCTTTTCGCTGCTCTGTTTCGTTTTGTTGAGCCCATTATTAGATAAATTTTTTGATAGCTCTAATCGTTTGATGTTATGGTTTTGATAGGTAAATTCTATCAAGAGCATTTTCTTTTAAATGTTGCTATGAAAACCCTTGTTCTTATTAAACCTGAGGTAAGAGACTGAGCATGAACATTCGTGACTTTGAATACTTGGTGGCGCTCGCAGAGCACAAACACTTCCGAAAAGCGGCAGAAGCGTGCTTTGTGAGTCAGCCAACACTAAGCGGTCAAATACGCAAACTAGAAGATGAAATTGGACTTCAGTTAACCGAGCGTAGTCCAAGGAAGGTCATATTTACAGAATCAGGGTTACAACTTGTTGAACAAGCCAAGCGTATTCTCAACGAAGTGAAGACTTTTAAGGATATGGCGAGTGGACACGGTGAAGCGATGACCGGACCAATGCATATTGGTTTCATTCCAACGGTAGGCCCTTATATCCTGCCTAAGATTGTTCCTCACCTGAAAGAGAGCTTTCCTGAGTTAGAGCTATACCTGCATGAGGCGCAAACTCATCAATTAGTGAGTCAATTGGAAGATGGCAAGCTTGACTGCTTGGTACTGGCTGCGGTTGATGAAACGGCGGTGTTCAAAGAGATTGATGTGTATGACGAGCCATTGAGTGTCGCGGTACCATGTGACCATGAGTGGGCTCAACAAGACACGGTAGATATGCTTCAACTCAATGGACAGACAGTCTTAGCACTTGGTGACGGTCACTGTTTAAGAGACCAAGCCCTAGGGTTTTGTTTTGCTGCGGGAGCAAAAGATGATGAGCGTTTTAAAGCGACCAGCTTAGAGACGCTGCGTAACATGGTCGCGGCAGGCGCGGGGATTACCTTGCTGCCTCAATTATCAGTACCAAAAGAAAAGCAGAAAGATGGTGTGTGCTACGTGCCTGCGGTCAACCCAACGCCTTCACGTCGTATCGTGGTTGCGTATCGTCCGGGCTCTCCATTGAAAGGGCGCTTTGAGCAACTGGCGGAGACGATTCGTACTCAGTTGGAAAAGGTCGTTTAGCTTAACCTCCGTATAGCAGAGATAAAAAAAGGGTTGATATGAATTCAAATCAACCCTTTTTATTTGCTTATGTTGCTAGGTTCAAAGAACTGCTTAGAACAGTTCTTCTACCGTTTCACCTGAAGAGGTGGAGTAGATATCATCATTGAAACGCTCAGTGATGTACTCAGTTGGCTCAGTGCCTTTCTCGAAGTACTCAAACATTGATGAGCTATCGTACTTGTTGGTCAGTAAGCCTGTATCACGGTCAATACGAACGCGAACGATGTTTTCTGGAATCTCTTTGCGTTGTGCTGGAACGCCTGCCAATGCCGTACCCATGAAGTCTACCCACGCTGGTTCTGCTGTCTTAGCACCGGCTTCCGCACCAGTAATCTGGTTCTTACCAAGGTTAGAGTTCGCTTTAGTACGACCTAGGTTACGGTTGTGGTTATCAAAGCCAACCCATACCGTTGCAACCATGCCTGGGCCGTAGCCGCTGTACCAAGTATCTTTCGAGTCGTTAGTTGTACCTGTTTTGCCGCCAATATCACGACGTTTCAGTGGTTGAGCTCGCCAACCTGTACCGTTCCAACCTGTACCAGCGCTCCAATCACCGCCGCCCCAGATGTTGCTGTACATCATTTCACGAACTAGGAATGCGTTCTGCTCAGAGATAACTTGAGGAGCGTATTGAACTTTCGCATCCACGTCTTGCTCGGCAAACTCATCCGCCATTGGATCGGTTGTGATGGTCTGTTTGCAATCTTCTTTACAGACAACTTTTGGTGTTGCTTCAAACTCAGTCTCGCCAAATGGAGTCTCAACGCGGCTGATGTAGAAAGGTTCAACGTAGTAACCACCGTTAGCGAATACTGAGTAACCTTGCGCTACTTTCATTGGCGTTAAGCTACCTGCACCTAGCGCAATAGTTTCAGAACGAGGCACTTCATCGATATCAAAACCAAAGCGAGTTAGGTAGTTACGAGTGTCATCTAAGCCTACTTCACGCAGTACACGTACCGCCATTACGTTTTTCGATTGAGCTAAGCCAATACGTAAACGAGTAGGGCCGACGTAAGTTGGTGGCGAGTTCTTTGGTCGCCATGCCGTACCTTGGCTCTTATCCCATTGGTTGATTGGCGCATCGTTGATAAGAGAAGCCAGTGTTAAACCTTTCTCAATCGCTGCTGAGTAAATGAAAGGCTTGATACCAGAACCCACTTGACGAATAGATTGCGTCGCACGGTTGAATTTGTTGTGTACGAAGTTAAAGCCACCGACCATCGACAACACAGCGCCGTTGTTCGGATTCATTGCTACGAATGCAGTGTTGGCATTCGGCACTTGGCTTAGGCGCCAAACTACCGGAGTATCAGATTCTGCAGTTGCTGACTCTTCTGTTGCTTCCTCAGAGACTTCGTCACCTGTGATCGCTTCATGACGAACCCAAACTTGTTCGCCAACCGCAAGAATCTCTTTTGCTTGAGATGGAGCAGGGCCTTGACGGTCATCTGTTAGGAACTTACGAGCCCAATTCATACCTTGCCATTCGATAGTGCCTTCGCCTTGATTCTTCACCCATACTTGAGCGCTTTTCGAATCAACAGCAGTCACTACTGCAGGAACTAGGTCACCGTAGGTTGGTTGAGACTTAAGGTGTTTCACGATCTTGTCGTGGTCCCAAGCCGATTGAGCGGTTTGCCATAAGACTTTTTCAGCACCACGGTAGCCGTGACGCTCATCGTAGCCAAGCAGGTTCTTAATCGCGGCTTGGTTTGCCGCTTTTTGCAGCTTCGAATCAACGGTTGTGTAGACTTTCATACCAGAGGTGTAAGCGTCTTCACCGTAGCGTTCAACCATCCAAGCACGTGCCACTTCTGCCACGTATGGTGCGCTCAGTTCGATCTCTGCACCGTGGTACTTTGATACAAGCTGTTCATTGCTTGCTTCATCAAACTCGGCTTGAGTGATGTATTTCTCGTCGAGCATACGACGTAATACAACGTTACGACGGTTGGTCGCGCGTTCAATAGAGTAGATAGGGTTCATGGTTGAAGGTGCTTTTGGCATACCTGCTAGGGTCGCTAGTTCACTCAGAGTTAGATCCTGAAGATCTTTACCAAAGTAAACACGTGCTGCAGCGCCGAAACCATACGAACGGTGACCGAGGAAGATCTTGTTGACGTAAAGCTCCATGATCTCTTCTTTGCTAAGCAGTTGCTCAATATGGATCGCAATGAAGATCTCTTTAATCTTACGCATGATCTTTTTCTCATTGGATAAGAAGAAGTTACGCGCAAGCTGCTGAGTAATGGTACTCGCCCCTTGTTTTGCCGAACCCGACATTGCTACCACGATAGCTGCACGAGTAATACCGATTGGGTCAATACCAGGGTGTTCGTAGAAACGGCTATCTTCGGTAGCAATCAAAGCCTCAACTAAGTGGCGAGGGATCTCGTCATAAGTCACTGGAATACGACGTTTTTCACCAAATTGAGAGATCAATTTACCGTCTTGGCTGAAGACCTGCATCGGTGTTTGGAGTTCTACGTCGCGCAAAGTGGCAACATCAGGCAACTCTGGTTTTACGTAGTAATAAAACCCAAAAATTGTACTGACTCCAAGAATCATGCAAATCAATGTAAATATGAATAATCGCTTTATGAACTTCACCGGATAATCCCTGATTAGTTAAGGCTGATAAGCAGCAAACCCTTGTACTCTAGGCTAAAAAACTAGCTTTCGTTTATTAACGCTTATTTAACTAATAATCACAACCCCTAGATAATCAACGAAATGCTTGGCACTTCAGGAGCTAGGTCACATGGGTTCATCATTAATTACAGGTATAGATATAAATCACCACAGCATCAAAGCTGTGGTGCTAAAACCCGTGGGGGAATTGTACGCCCTAGTGGGATACAAAGAGCTGCCGATTTCGGACGACATTTTTACAGCTAACCATACTTTGGAGTATCAGAAAACTGTTAAGAAACTCAAAGAACTTAGGAAAGGGCTGCCTTTCGGCTGTCGTAACGTCGCCATTTCGGTACCTGATAACACGGTGATCAGCAAGGTACTGCAAATTGAGAGTGAACTCGAAGATAGAGAGAAAGAGTTTTCGATCTACCAAACCTTCGCCCATCAATCTCCTTTTCCCATCGAGGAGCTGAGTTTAGATTTTGTGAAGCTGGAAGACAAACGATTTGGTAAAGGTTCGACAAGCAGCTATCAGGTTTATGCCACTCGTAAAGAAGTCGTTGATAGCCGAGCGGATGCATTAACCAAGGCTGGTTTTAAACCTGTGCTGGTAGATACGCAGGCGCATGGTTTACTTCATGTTTGGCAGCTTGCCTCACGTTTATACCCAGAGAAAAGTAATTGGCTGTTGGTGGACATTGGCGTTGATCAAACCTCGATGGGCATCATTCCTCAGGGAGCAGCTCCTTTCTATAAAGACATCGCCTTTGGCACTCAAGACCTTTGCAGTATCGAAAACCCCAATTATATCGAGGCTGCGTTTGGCAGTGCTCAGGATACTCATCAATTTATCGTTAACTTAATTGAAAAGCTCAAACGTCAGTTGCAGCTCTATTCCTCGGTGAATGCTCACCAACCTATCTCAGGCATCTGGTTAATGGGCGAGGGCGCCAGCACACCAATGGTGGCCGAAGAGCTTGAACGACATTTTCAGTTGAGCTGTGAATCATTGAATCCTTTATCCCTGTTTGAGAATAAGGTCGCGAGGAAGCGCCGCCTGCAAATGGATTGGCAACATTTTGGTATTGCTGCGGGCATGGCGATGAGCGGACTTAAATGGCAGGGAGAGAAGCATGTTGCATCAAATTAACCTGCTACCTTGGCGTGATGAGATTCGTGCTCAGCACCGAAAACGTTTTATTCACCTGGTCATCCTTGGTGTGATTGTGGCTGGCGCAGGGCAGTGGGCGGTCGGTAATTATTTCCATGATCAACAAGCCAAACAGCAAGCTCGTCTTAATTACCTCAATCAATACATTGCTGACCTCGACCGTCAGATTCAGTCGCTAAAAGTTGCAGAGCAAGAGCACAAAGCCATTTTGACTCGACTTGATGTGGTGGAATCTTTGCAGCTCGGCCGTAATAAAACTACCGACTTTATGAACTTGATGCCGGAGCTGATTCCTGAGGGTGTGTATGTCGACAAGATAAAGATGAACGGTCAAGAGATTGAAATGGCGGGCATCAGTGACAGTACCGCTCGTCTCGCCACCATGCTGGATAACTTAGAACGCTCTGAATCCCTCAAAGGAGTCGAGATGCATTCTATTGTCCATAACCGTAAGCGCTTCAATAAAGAGTTTCAGACCTTCAAGGTGTCTTTCGTGTTCAGCCCTGTGTCATTAGAAAGCACAACTGCACATCGAAAGGATAAGGGGGCTAACCATGGCTAGCCTTCAAAGCATTATGAGCCTGCAAGAGCTTGATATCGATGAGATCACCGAGTGGCCACTGTTGCCTCAGTTATTGGTGATTCTATTGCTGGTGGCGCTCATTCAAGGGCTGGGAACCTGGTTCTATATTTTGCCTTTGGATGATGAGCTACAACAGATGAAGCAGCAAGAGCAGACCTTGAAAGCAACACTGCGCATCAAAGCCAATAAGGTTGCTGCTTTACCTAAGCTTCAGGGCCAACTAGATGAACTCACCAGTCGCTACGATTACCTGTTAGAACAACTTCCCGTACAAAAGGAGTTGGCAAGCATGTTGGCATCAGTCAATGAGCTCGGTTTAGATAACTCACTAACCTTTACCCGAATCGACTGGGGTGAAAAACAGAATAAAGCCTTCTTATACCGCTTACCTCTTAATATCGAGCTGACTGGTGATTACCACGAGATAGGCGACTTCTCTGCAGCTATCGCCAAGCTTCCACGAATCATCAGCTTTGATGATGTGAATTGGCAGCGAGTCAGCCAAGAAAGCAGCACTCTGCACTTTAGGGTTCGAGCTTATACCTACCAGTTTAAATCGGAGGTTAATGATGAAACCCAATAGCACGTTTTACTCAATCGTATTGCTGCTTGCGTTGTCGGGCTGCAAAGCCAATCAAGACTCATTAGAAGACTTTGTTATACAGGTAGAAGCTAAGGCGAGAAAGGAGGTCGAGCAACTTGTCCCAGCAACTGAGTTTTCGGCGGCTACCTATCAACGACGTGCTTTTCGCCCTCCCTTTGAACTACCCAAAGAAGCGATCGTGCAAAACCAGCCCTTGGTGAAGAAAGATTGCTGGCAACCTAGCGCTCGTGCACGCAACGGCAAGTTGGAGAAATACCCATTGAGTAAATTGCGCTTAAAAGGAGTGATGGGCAGCGGCTCCAGCGTGTTTGGGCTTGTACAAACCCCCAAGGGTAATGTCGTCAATGTGAAAAAAGGCCAGTTTATCGGCTTAAACAATGGCCGAGTTACTAAGGTGACGAGCCAGTACGTTCTGATTAATGAGACTCTTCCAGATGGCTTAGGTTGTTGGCATAAGCGCAACGTTAGGCTAGCTCTGAAATAAACCAATGTCACATGATGTGGATATGAGATGTAAATATGAATAAAGGAATAAGTGGATTAGTGAGCAAAGCTCTACAAGGTTTTGCTGTGTCTGTGATGTTGGTTTTTAGCGTCTTCGGCTACGCAGAGGGCTCGCCCAATAAATTAGAGAATATTGATTTTAGAGTTAACAAGGATAAAGACGCCGTCATTATCATTGAGCTAGCAACCAGCAGCGCGGTGGTTGATGTTCAGCGGGCACAAGAAGGCTTGAGCATCGAACTCATCAATACAGAAGTGGATGATGACAAGCTCTACCTTTTAGACGTTAAAGATTTCGCGACTCTAGTTGAGGGGATTGAAGTATACCAGGAGGCGCCAAACTCAAGATTACTGGCGACCATCAGCAATGACTACCAATACGAATATGACCTTAAGGGGCGCTTCATCGAGGTGGTGATCAGCAAGCCCACGATTGAAGAAGTGACGACAGAGAAAAGCGTACTTGAAAAAGAGGGCAAACTGATATCGATTAACTTCCAAGATATCCCAGTTCGAAATGTGCTGCAGTTGATTGCTGACTACAATGAGTTCAACTTGGTGGTATCCGACTCGGTCGCGGGTAACCTGACATTACGCTTGGATGGCGTCCCTTGGCAGCAAGTTCTCGACATTATCTTGCAAGTTAAAGGCTTAGATAAGCGCGTCGATGGCAACGTTATCTTGGTCGCTCCCAAAGCGGAACTGGATCTGAGAGAACAGCAAGCGCTCGAAAAATCACGCCTAGAAGAGGAGCTTGGAGAGCTTAAGTCAGAAATCATTAAGATTAACTTTGCCAAAGCCACCGACATTGCAGACATGATTGGCGGTGAAGGGGCGGTGAGCATGTTGTCTGATCGCGGCTCGATTACCATAGATGAACGTACCAACTCTCTGCTGATTCGCGAGCTGGAAGAGAACATTGCGGTAATACGCGGCATTATTGAGTCGTTAGATATCCCAGTGAAGCAGGTTCAGATAGAGGCGCGCATTGTTACCGTTACCGAAGGTAACTTTGATGAGCTAGGCGTGCGCTGGGGCGTTTCTTCCACCAACGGAAGCTTCACGGTTGGCGGTTCAATCGAGGGTAATCACCCTTCAGCCATTACACCTTATGACGACGATGGTGGCAGCAGCGTGATTGATGACTACCTTAACGTGAATTTGGCGGCGACATCGCCAAATGCCTCGAGTATTGCTTTTCAGGTGGCGAAGCTTGGCTCAGATACGTTGCTCGATCTTGAGCTCTCTGCACTGCAACAAGAGTCTAAGGCGGAGATCATCTCTAGCCCACGCTTAATTACCACCAATAAAAAGCCGGCTTACATTGAGCAAGGTACTGAAATTCCTTACTTAGAGTCCTCTTCGAGTGGTGCAACGTCAGTCGCATTTAAGAAAGCTGTGTTGAGTTTGAAAGTTACCCCTCAAATCACACCAGACAATCGCTTGGTTCTGGATTTGAGTGTGACTCAAGATAGGCCTGGGCAAGTGGTGAAAACAGGAACGGGGGAAGCGGTCGCGATAGATACCCAAAGAATAGGTACGCAAGTGCTTGTTAATAATGGTGAAACCGTCGTTCTTGGTGGAATATTTCAACACAGTGTCAGTAGTACAGTCGATAAAGTTCCTCTGTTGGGAGACCTTCCTTTATTGGGTGCATTGTTCCGTCGTAGCTACGAAAATGTGGGTAAAAGTGAACTGCTTATCTTTGTTACACCTAAAGTTGTGATTCAGTAACGTACAATTAGATTAAAAATAAAGTTGCATTAGTGGCACCTAACCTTGATAATTTCGGGTCTTATCACGAATTATCTGTGAGGAATCGGTGCCACGGGCCTTTTAATTTCAGTACTTGTACTGACCTACCTTGTGGCGATGTCATTGAATTAACGTTGTAAATTACTGCTAAAAACATGGCTGAGAAACGCAATATTTTTCTTGTTGGCCCAATGGGCGCCGGCAAAAGTACAATTGGTAGACACCTAGCTTCCCAACTTCATATGGAGTTTCTAGACTCTGACACTGTGATTGAAGAGCGCACTGGCGCAGACATCGCATGGGTTTTTGATGTTGAGGGCGAAGAAGGTTTCCGTAAGCGCGAAGAATCTGTAATCAACGATCTGACTGAAGAGCAAGGTATTGTTCTAGCGACAGGCGGTGGTTCAGTGATGAGCAAAGAAAACCGTAACCGTCTATCTGCACGAGGCATTGTTGTATACCTAGAGACAACAATTGAAAAGCAACTTGCTCGCACAAATCGCGACAAGAAACGCCCTCTACTTCAAACAGACAACCCGCGTGATGTGCTAGAAGATCTAGCTGTATCTCGCAACGCACTATACGAAGAAGTGGCGGACTACACAGTTCGTACTGACGACCAAAGTGCAAAAGTGGTAGCCAACCAGATCGTAAAAATGCTAGAAGAACGTTAAGTTCATTTTTTTTCGGAGAGCAAACCCATGGAACGGATTACGGTCAATCTAGCTGAGCGTAGCTACCCTATCTCTATTGGCGCCGGGTTATTTGACGACCCGGCGTACCTTTCTTTTTTATCAGGCAAGCAGAAAGTCGTTGTTATCAGTAATGTGACAGTAGCGCCTCTTTACGCTGATAAAATTCTATCTTTACTGGATCAAGTTGGCTGTCAGACATCTCTTCTAGAGTTACCTGATGGTGAGCAATACAAAACGCTTGAAACGTTCAACTCAGTGATGAGCTACATGCTTGAAGGAAATTACAGCCGCGATGTGGTGGTGATTGCTTTAGGTGGTGGTGTTATCGGTGATTTGGTCGGCTTTGCTGCATCTTGTTACCAGCGTGGTATTGATTTCATTCAAATCCCGACAACGCTTCTTTCTCAAGTGGACTCTTCTGTTGGTGGCAAAACCGCAGTAAACCATCCTCTTGGTAAGAACATGATCGGTGCATTCTACCAACCAAAATCTGTGATCATCGATACTAACTGTTTATCAACGCTTCCTGAGCGTGAGTTTGCAGCGGGCATTGCTGAAGTCATCAAATACGGCATCATTTACGATGAAGCTTTCTTTGATTGGTTGGAGCAGAATCTAGAGAAACTTTATCAACTTGATGAACAAGCACTGATTACTGCAATTGCTCGTTGTTGTGCAATTAAGGCTGAAGTGGTTGCTCTAGATGAAAAAGAGTCAGGAATCAGAGCGTTATTGAACCTAGGTCATACATTTGGTCATGCGATCGAAGCAGAACTAGGCTATGGTAATTGGCTACATGGTGAAGCTGTGTCTTCAGGTACTGTAATGGCAGCGAAAACTGCTCAGTTACAGGGACTGATCACTCAGCAGCAGCTTGAGCGAATTATTTCTATACTCAAGAATGCGAAACTGCCAGTTCATACGCCAGAAAGCATGTCTTTTGAAGACTTTATGACGCACATGATGCGTGATAAGAAAGTGCTGTCTGGTCAATTACGTCTGGTATTGCCAACAAGTATTGGTACTGCTGAAGTGGTTGCTGATGTGCCTCAGGACATCATTAAACAAGCGATTGATTTCTGCCGTACTCTTTAAATTTGGTTGTGAGGTTGCCTAGTTAAACTCTAGGCAACTGAAGCGTTTTACTGATCGATCTAATCAGTAGGGATCCGCAATGAGTTTGGCTCATGAATTAAGAGTATTAGAGTTAGAGTCTCAAGTTGAGCTGCTAGAGCGCTTACAGCTTTTGACTAACTTTGGTTCAAATCTAGTAACGGTGGCTGGTAAACCTGGCTCTGGCCGTTCTTGGTTAGCACAGCGTTATCTCGAAGCGTGGGCGACAGAAAAGAATCAGTGTTTACTGCTTTGTCACCCAAGCCAAGACGACCAACAACGCCGCGCGCTTATTCTTAGCCAAATTGTTCCTGATCCGCTATTTAATCAACACGATTCCTTATCAGATAGCCTAGCAAGGTTGCTGGATGGTGAGCCGTGTAGCGTGGTTATCGTTGTCGATGATGCCCACCGACTCTCTGAGCTATTGGTATCCGAACTATGGATGTTGGTACTGGAAGCTCAAGCTAATCCCCAATGGACGATCAATGTCGTTCTTTTCTCAGAAATTGGTCACTTAGACACCTTACTCACACGTCTAAGTTACGGCCAACAACACAAGCCTATCGATCTTGAGATCGATGACCTTTCGCAACCAGAAGCTGAACATTTCTTTGAATCACTGGTGATTCGATACGTGGATGATGAGTCTGAAACTCGCGTGCGACGTGCGTTTAATAAAGCGCAACCTCTGCCTGGCGAGCTAATGGCTTTAGGAGAATTGAAAGTGGAAAAAAGGATTATTATTCGCTCAATCATTGGCTCACCAATCAATATCGCGATTGTGGTGGCTCTGTTGCTGTTGTTAATTGGTGGTGGGTATTGGTGGATGTTCAGCCAACCGACACCAGATGATAAAGCGCAATCTCTGATCGCACCTATCGAGCAGACTGCTATCCCAACCTTTGAAGTGGACAGTGGCTCAGAACAAGCTGGTGTTGAGGGAGTTGTAGACACTGAAACGTCAACTGATATCAGTTATCAAGGCGCTGACGATGACAGTTCATCTTTGCCACCGGTTGTGGTGGAAGAGACGGCTAGCGTGGGTGAGGTTGAGCAAGACCAACAGCGTGTCGTGATTACTTCGGATGTGGTTGATGCTCTACTGGATGATAAAGCTCAGAGTGCAGATACTAGTGCCATTGATGCTGCGGTTGAAGAGAACACTGAAGTTGAGGCTAATTCACAGACTGGCGCTGAAGCGGTTGCTCCAGTTGATGAAGAGTCTGACTTAACTGAGTCAACGCCTCCGACTAAGAAGATCACCTTCTCGTTTTCTCGTGAGGAGCTACAGGCTATCTCACCGCGAGCGTACACCTTACAGTTGAGTGCGATGACTTCACTGGAGGACGTGCAATCTTTTATTGAAGAATACGACCTAGAGAACAAGGTTCGTATTTACCCAACCCTGCGTAGCGATACCAAGTGGTTTATCATCACTTACCAAGATTACCCAACGATTCAGGTGGCGCGAGATGCGGTAAGTACACTCTCAAAACCACTTCAACAGTTGGAACCTTGGGCAAAATCGATGAATCAAGTGCATCGAGAGATAGAACGTGCGAAATAACCCTGAGCTTAGTCTCAAAATATGTTACATTCCGCAGCCGTATTTTTGTGTTGATAGATAGAGCAGTAAATGAAAAAGCAGCGTGCCTTTCTAAAATGGGCTGGTGGTAAATATGGCCTAGTTGAAGACATCCAACGTCACCTGCCACCTGCTCGTAAATTGGTAGAACCATTTGTTGGTGCTGGTTCTGTGTTTTTGAACACGGACTACGAACAGTACCTGCTGGCTGACATCAATCCCGATCTTATCAACCTGTACAACCTACTTAAAACCGACCCTGAGACCTACATTGCGGAAGCAAAGCGTTGGTTCTGCCCTGAGAACAACCGCAAAGAAGTCTTCTTAGATATTCGAGCTCAGTTCAACGATACTGACAATGTTATGTATCGCTCACTTGCTTTCTTGTACATGAACCGATTTGGCTTCAATGGCCTGTGCCGCTACAACAAGAAAGGCGGTTTTAACGTTCCGTTTGGTTCTTACAAAAAACCTTACTTCCCAGAAGCTGAGCTGGAATTTTTTGCTGAGAAAGCGAAAAAGGCCACTTTCGTGTGTGAGGGATACCATGAGACTTTTAGCCGTGCCCGTAAAGGTTGCGTGGTTTACTGCGATCCTCCGTACGCACCGCTCTCAAATACCGCTAACTTTACCTCTTACGCAGGTAATGGCTTCAGCTTAGATGATCAAGCAGCACTGGCTGACGTTGCTGAAAAAGCGGCGACTGAACGCGGCATCCCTGTTTTGATTTCTAACCACGACACGACATTAACGCGTCGCTTGTATCATGGTGCAGAGTTGAATGTGGTGAAGGTGAAACGCACCATCAGCCGTAATGGCGCTGGTCGTAATAAAGTGGATGAGCTATTGGCGCTGTTCCATCAAGATAAAAACCAGCAACACGCTGCAGCAGAATAACCTCGAACCCCTCAAATTGAGTGACCAACAGGTACTTTCTTAAACTAATCTTTCGAACTGCTAGGATCTGCTTAGGTGCTTAGGTAGAATTGCACACCAAATAGTCTTGGGGTTGAATCTTGTACGCATACGAGGTGCCACCAAGGCGGTGAACTCGCAATTTACTTACTCTTAAGAGGTTTGGTATGAAAGATTTTCTAATCGCTCCATCAATTTTGTCTGCAGATTTTGCTCGTCTTGGTGAAGACGTTGAAAAAGTACTCGCAGCCGGTGCCGATGTTGTGCACTTTGATGTGATGGATAACCACTACGTACCTAACCTGACTTTTGGCGCGCCTATCTGTAAAGCACTCCGTGACTACGGTATTACTGCTCCAATCGATGTTCACCTAATGGTGAAGCCGGTTGATAACATCGTACCTGAGTTTGCAAAGGCTGGCGCATCGATGATTACCTTCCACGTAGAAGCATCAGAGCACATCGATCGCACTCTACAACTGATCAAAGAGCACGGCTGTAAAGCGGGCGTGGTTCTTAACCCAGCGACACCACTATCTTGCCTAGATTACATCATGGATAAAGTAGACATGATCCTATTGATGTCTGTGAACCCAGGTTTCGGCGGCCAATCTTTCATTCCTCACACTTTAGATAAGCTACGCGCGGTTCGTAAGTTGATTGACGAATCCGGTCGTGATATTCGCCTAGAGATCGACGGTGGTGTAAAGGTGGATAACATTCGTGAAATCGCAGAAGCGGGCGCAGATATGTTCGTTGCTGGCTCAGCGATCTTCAATCAACCAGATTACAAAGAAGTGATTGATGAGATGCGTGCAGAGCTTGCAAAAGTAAACGCATAAAAGTAGAACTAGGGTCTGTTGACCTAAACTAAAGAATTTAAATAAAGGGGCTCATTGGCCCCTTTTTACGTCTTATTGCTCAACACATGAGACGCATATAATGAATAGGAAAGTAAGATGTCATTAAGCTCAATAAAACTGATCGCCTTTGATTTGGATGGAACCTTGTTAGATAGCGTGCCTGATTTGGCGGTGGCTGCTGACCAAGCTTGTCAGGAGCTAGGTTTCCCTTCAGTGAGTGAAGAACAAGTTCGTGATTATGTAGGCAATGGTGCTGACGTACTGATCGGACGTTCACTAAGCCGCAACCTAACTGTGGACCCAAGCTTAGAACCAGAGCTGCTGAAAAAAGCACGTATCTTGTTTGATGATTTTTACGAGCAGGGCGGCCATAAGCTGAGCCACCTTTACCCATCAGTAAAAGAGACGCTGGCAGAGCTGCACAGAGCGGGCTTTACTATGGCATTGGTAACCAACAAGCCATCGAAGTTTGTGCCTGACGTACTAGCGCAACACGGTATCGATAAGTACTTTGTAGATGTACTTGGCGGTGACTCTTTCCCAGAGAAAAAACCGAACCCAGTAGCGCTAAACTGGTTGCTAGAAAAGCACAATGTGAAAGCAAAAGAGATGCTAATGGTTGGTGATTCAAGCAACGACATCAAAGCGGCAAAGAACGCAGGTTGTCACTCGTTTGGCCTGACTTACGGCTACAACCACGGTGAGCCTATTTCAGCATCAAACCCTGACTATGTGGCAGATAATGTCGCGCAATTGCTCGATGTCGTTCTAGTTTCTGCATAAAGCGGACAAAAGTTAGCTAACCCACTAGCAAAATACTTATCAATGAGTACACTGGATGAGCCGCGCAGAAAGAGCTGTGCGGCTTTTCTATATTTAAGTTAAGAAGCTAAGCCATCAATTGACTTAGCGAATAAGCAAAGGAATTAAAACCATGAGCAAGCCCATCGTATTGAGTGGTGTTCAACCATCTGGTGAACTAAGTATCGGTAACTACTTGGGTGCTCTACGTCAATGGCAACAGATGCAAGATGACTACGATTGCCAATACTGTGTGGTAGACCTTCACGCAATTACGGTTCGCCAAGATCCGAAAGCTCTGCATGAAGCGACTCTAGACGCACTAGCTATCTGTCTTGCTGTCGGTGTTGATCCAAAGAAGAGCACGCTATTTGTTCAGTCTCACGTACCAGAGCATGCTCAACTTGGTTGGCTTCTTAACTGTTACACACAAATGGGTGAACTGAGCCGAATGACTCAGTTTAAAGACAAATCTGCACGTCACTCAAACGACGTAAACGTAGGTCTGTTTGATTACCCAGTGTTGATGGCTGCAGACATCCTGCTTTACGGTGCTCACCAAGTGCCAGTAGGTAGCGACCAGAAACAACACCTAGAGTTAGCGCGTGATATCGCAACTCGCTTCAACAACATCTACTCGCCAGAGCAACCAATCTTCGAAGTGCCAGAACCGTACATCCCAACAGTGAATGCACGTGTAATGAGCCTACAAGATGCGACGAAGAAGATGTCTAAGTCGGACGACAACCGTAAGAATGTGATTACTCTGCTAGAAGAGCCTAAGTCGATCATCAAGAAGATCAACAAAGCGCAAACGGATGCAGAAACACCACCACGTATTGCTCATGATTGGGAAAGCAAAGCGGGTATCTCTAACCTGATGGGGCTTTACTCAGCAGCAACAGGTAAAACATTCGAAGAGATTGAAGCGCATTACCAAGGTGTTGAAATGTACGGCCCATTCAAGAAAGATGTGGGTGCTGCGATTGTTGAGATGCTTGAGCCGATTCAAGCGGAATACCACCGCATCCGTGCTGATCGTGCCTACATGGACGCAGTAATGAAAGCGGGCGCAGAAAAAGCCTCTGAGCGCGCAGCAGTAACGCTGAAGAAAGCATACGAAGCCGTAGGTTTTGTAACTCGCCCATAGGGTGAATCAAAACCTTCCGCGATAAAATCTAAGCCCAAAGTGACTGTGTTTACTTTGGGCTTTTTAGTGCCCGCTCCATCTGGCTCTCCAACAATTATGCTGTTTGAATTGATAATCTACGCATTTAATGGCTAACATATTTGTAAAATCAATGCTGTGCAGAGTATCTTATTAAATAAGCTTAGGTTTTATAAATATGCACTCATTTCTATTTATGTTGGAAATATATAGCGTGCCAAACAATTGATGATTCCAAAGTGATAAGTTCCTCATTTTCTTGCCAACTGACTTATTCATTTCATAAATAAACCTGATAGTTACCACAAAATACATGACTGCCCATAGATGGCAGTAATTATAAATCGATGAACTCAGGTGAAACGGATGGCTCTTTTACACAAACCTTCATTGCTAGCAGTGGCAATTGGTAGCTTGTTAACGACAAGCGCACACGCTGATTTGTTTATTTCACAATATGTGGAAGGCGGCAGCTACAACAAAGCGGTTGAGATCGCCAATAACGGTGATAGCAGCATTAATTTAGATGGTTATTCACTGGCTAAATCAGCGAATGGCAACGGATCATGGGGCGCCACTTTACCTTTAGATGGCCACGTTTTAGCGCCTGGTGAGGTACTTGTTGTTGCACATAGCAGTGCAAGCGATGAGATTAAAGCGGTCGCTGATATTCTTAACGCTTCATTGGCTAATCACAATGGTGATCCCATTGGCTATCTTGAATGCAGACTCAAGCGTGTTGGACATGGTTGGCGTGATGGGTGATGTCGACTGGGGTAAAGATGTTACCTTGGTTCGTGCTGACCAAACCCCATCGGCGACGTTTGACGCTTCACAGTGGGTATCGCTACCAAAAGACAACATTGAAGGCCTAGGTTCTCTAGACAATGTTGAGTTGCCAGAAGCCTTTGCTTGTACGCAAGATGGCTCAGACCCAGTATTCACCACCATTCAAGAAATCCAAGGTGAGGGCGCGAAATCGCCGTTCATCGATGGCTACCCGTACATCACCGACGATGAATATTTCGTAAAAGGGGTGGTAAGCGCGGTCACTACCGGCCTAACTAAAGGTTTCTATCTGCAAGCTCTTGAGGATGACTTCAACTCAAGCACTTCTGAAGGTCTATTTGTTCATACTAACCAATCTAGCTCAGAATTAGCTGCAGGCGATGTGGTGTGTGTGAAAGGTAAAGTACAAGAATACTACAGCCACACTCAGCTTAAAGTTGAAAACAATCAATGGTTAAAGCAAGGCGAGCAGGACGCACCTGACGCGACAGACATTGAAGTATTAGACACTGACGAGAACTTCGCGGCGACACTTGAACGTTACGAAGGCATGTTGGTGAAAACAACTGAAGCGCTAGATATGCGTGTAACGCGTACCTTCGGTTATGACTACGCTGGTCGTCGTAACAACATGGTTTTGGCGCATGAGCGTATCAACATGCAACCAAACCAACTTTTCGCAGCGGGTTCTGATGAAGCGAAACAGCAAATGGAAGACAATGCTGACCGTCGTCTTTTCGTAGAGACTGACCAAAAAGCAGGTGATGGACAGGTTCCTTTCTATCCAGATTTTGGCCGTACTGACATCGACCAAGATGGCTCAACGGAAGACTACATCCGTATTGATGACACCATTGTTGGTCTAGAAGGCGTGTTGACTTACAGCTATGGCGAGTACCGTCTGATTACGACTAACCAGATCACGGCTGAAAACTTCATTCGCAACGACCCACGTACCGACAAACCAGACATGGATGAAGGCGACCTACGTATTGCGACCTTCAATGTATTGAACTACTTCAACTCACCATTTGGCGGTGATGCGAATCAACATGGTAATAACCGTGGTGCAAACACCATCACTGAGTTTGAGATGCAACAAGAGAAGATTGTAAACGCGATTCTTCGCTTGGATGCTGACATCATCGGCTTGATGGAAATTGAGAACAACGGATTTGGTGAAGGTTCGGCAATTCAACAGCTTGTGAATCAACTGAATGATCGCATTGAGCATAAGAAAGACCGTTACACCTTTGTGGCTGTCGACTCTAATGAAGATGGCGTTACCGACGAAATGGACTCGATCGGCACTGATGTGATTACTACGGGTGTTATCTACCGTAAGAAGGTGGTTAAGCTTAAAGACAGCCGTGTCATCGCGATGCCAAGCCAGCAAGCACCAGAGGTGTTAGACGACTCAGGTAAGGTGATTGAAGATGGTAAGAACTACCAACGTGACTCATTGGCACCAACCTTTAAGGTGAAGGGTACCAAAGAGAAACAGACTGTAGCGATTAACCACTTTAAATCGAAAGGTTCTAAGTGTTGGGAAGATGCTGCCCCTGTTGAGCAAGGCGGTCAAGGTGGTGTAGATGCCGATAAGCAAGGCTCATGTGAGAACTTCCGTGTTGCAGCAGCGGTTGCTCTGGGTGAAGCACTCGATGGCATTAAAGGTCACAAAGTGATTCTGGGTGATATGAACTCGTATGGCATGGAAGATCCAATGCTGGTACTGACAGATTACTCTGAAGAGAAGTACGGCAAGCAGATCAAAGCGGCGCGTAACACTTACATTAATGGCGTTGAGCAGTTTGGTGATAACGGTGCTGTGATTGCTAAGAACTACGGCTACATTAATGCCGTAGCTCAGAAGCACCCAGACAGCTGGAGTTACTCATACAACGATGAAGTTGGCGCTTTAGACCACTTATTGGTGAGCGAGAGCTTAAAAGACATGGTGGTCGACGCGACCGACTGGCATATCAATGGTGGTGAATCGACGCTATTTGACTACAACGAAGAGTACAAAGGCGACCTGGCTAAGTATCAAGACCACTTCCGTTCATCGGATCATGATCCAGCGGTTCTTGAGCTGAAAGTCGGTGGTTCGTTTGGCTTTGGCGCGTTGATGTCACTGTTTGGCTTAGCGATGTGGCGCCGTCGTAAGTAGTGAGCGAATCAGCTTTACTGCTAACGGTGAAAGTGAGTACACGTCACCGAATGCGGGTAATTGACAGTTATCTGTAAACAATTAAGGTCAACCTAGGTTGGCCTTAATTATTGGTGAAATGCAGTTTCCACTTGCCTTTCGCTATGGGTATTGCACAATACCGCCCCTATATCTCCCAATCATTTAGTATTTAGCAAACGATTTCACCCATGTTACTTATCATCGATAACTACGACTCTTTTACCTATAACTTATATCAGTATTTCTGTGAGTTAGGGGTAAGTGTAAAAGTTGTACGCAACGATGAAATTGATATTGCGGGTATTGAAGCGCTGAATCCTAGTCACCTTGTGATCTCCCCGGGGCCTTGTACGCCCGATGATGCGGGTATCTCTCTACAAGTCATAGAACACTTCGTTGGCAAGTTGCCGATCTTAGGTGTGTGTCTTGGCCATCAAGCCATTGCTCAGGTGTTTGGCGGTGAAGTGGTGAGAGCAAGACAAGTGATGCACGGTAAAACGTCACCGATACGCCACAATGGTAAGAGTGTTTTCCAAGGGCTGAATAACCCGCTAACCGTCACGCGTTACCACTCCCTTGTGGTGAAAAACGGCACACTACCAGATTGCTTTGAACTGACTTCTTGGACAGAGCTTGAAGATGGCAGTATGGATGAGATCATGGGCTATCAACACAAAACCTTGCCAATTGATGCGGTTCAGTTCCACCCTGAATCGATTAAAACAGAGCAAGGGCACCAACTTCTGGCTAACTTTGTAGCACGTTAAGTGTTTAAAGCAGGCGTTTTACTCTCCTAAATAGGTGAGCTTAACCTGCGAACTCCTTCGTTATGCGTTTTAATTTGAGTTTTACCGAGCTCGATCCTTCTGACGCCGATCACTTTTTATAACATTTCTTCCTCATCAGGCTAAGTTTTTAGCCTATGCAAAGTTATTCGCCGTATTTCCTTTTGAACCCAATATACCGCTGTGCCCGTAAGGCTTTGCCTTTGCAGGATAGGCGTATACGTAAAAAAAGCTTCATAAAACAGGTTGATTGATGCATAAATAGTCATAGGTAGTGAGGTTTAGCTGGTTGTGAGGGATGGCTAAAGAATAATCTACTATTGAAAACGTTAATTAAATGTAAATATAATGCTGCAGCGGGATTGTAGCGAGACAAAATTTTTTCGTCTCACTTATGAATCATTACGCTTATTTGCGAAGCTTGCGGTATCGAGAAGGAATGTACGATGACAGTGGAAAATAATGTAGAACGTAGTCTGTTTAATGAGGTGATGGTGCCTTGTTATAACCCAATGGAAATGATCCCGGTAAAAGGGGAAGGCGCACGCGTATGGGACCAACAAGGCCGAGAGTATATCGACTTTGCTGGTGGTATTGCTGTGAGCTGTTTGGGTCACTGTCACCCAGCAATGGTGAATGCCGTTACTGAGCAAGCAAACAAGATTTGGCACCTAAGTAATGTAATGACTAACGAACCTGCACTGCGTCTAGCGAAGAAGCTAACTGACGTATGTTTTGCAGAAAAAGTATTCTTTGCGAACTCTGGTGCAGAAGCGAACGAAGCAGCACTTAAGCTAGCTCGTCGTTGGGCGGCGGATGTTCACGGTCCTGAGAAATCTGAAATCATTGCATTCAAACAAGGTTTCCACGGTCGTACTTTCTTTACTGTAACCGTTGGTGGTCAAGAAGCTTACTCAGATGGCTTTGGTCCAAAACCTGGCGATGTCACTCACCTACCTTACAACGATATTGCGGCTTTAGAAGCGCATATCTCTGATCGCACTTGTGCCATCATGATGGAACCTCTGCAAGGCGAGGGCGGTATCATCTCTCCAACGGCTGAGTTCGTGAATACGGTTCGTGAACTGTGTGACAAGCACAATGCATTGTTGATTTTTGATGAAGTACAAACAGGTAATGGCCGTACTGGTAACTTCTATGCTTACCAAGGTCTGGGCGTGACGCCAGACATTCTAAGCACTGCGAAGTCTCTAGGTGGCGGTTTCCCTATCGGCGCAATGCTGACGACATCTGAACTGGCTACACACCTTAAGGTTGGTACGCACGGTTCTACATACGGTGGTAACCCACTGGCGTGTGCGGTAGCTGAAGCAGTGGTTGACGTAGTTAGCCAACCTGAGACTCTAGAAGGCGTAAAAGAGCGTGAAGCGCTATTCCGTGATGGTCTAACTAAGATTAACGACAAATACCAAATTTTCAGTGAGATTCGTGGTAAAGGCCTATTGTTAGGTGCTGCACTGAATGACGAATGGCAAGGACGTGCGCGTGACGTATTAGTAGCAGCAGGCGAGCAAGGCCTAATGGTACTGGTTGCGGGTGCAAACGTGGTTCGTTTTACTCCATCACTGGTTATCACTAAACAAGAAATTGAAGAAGGCTTATCAAAACTAGACAAAGCAATCGCTACGCTAGTTTAGCCTGAGCGGCGTCATAGGAATGATCGCCATTAGAGCGATCCCATGACGTACTGCTAAAGGCCCAAGCTTCTGGTTTTGGGCCTATTTTGCATCTGGAGGGAATATTGATGCTAGTTGTTCGCCCAATAAAACTGTCTGATTACGATGCGCTGCACACCTGTGCAGTTGAATCAGGTCATGGATTCACATCTCTTCCGGTTAACGAAGAATTGTTAACTAACCGAATTACCCACTCTGAATACAGCTTTACGAAAGCAGACGTGACCGAGCCCGGTGATGAAGGCTATCTAATGGTGGGTTTCGAGGCTGAAACTGGCGAAGTCGCTGGTACAACAGGTATTGAAGCTTCGATTGGCTGGGATGTGCCTTTTTACTCGTACCACATCAGTAAAGTGGTTCACTCTTCACAGCGCCTTAAAGTGAATAACGTAGTTAAGCTGCTGACGTTTGGTAATAACTACACAGGTTGCAGTGAAATTTGTACGTTGTTCTTGCGTCCTGATTACCGTAAAGGCTTAAACGGTCGACTGATGTCTAAGTGTCGTTTCCTACTGATGGCTGAGCACCCAGAGCGTTTCTCAAAAACGATCTTTGCTGAGATGCGTGGTGTATCAGATGCAGAAGGCAACTCGCCATTCTGGAAGTGGTTGCAAGAGCACTTCTTCTCGATTGATTTCACACTAGCCGATTACCTAACGGGTATTGGTAAGAAAGGCTTCATCGCGGACCTTATGCCGAAACTGCCAATCTATGTAAACCTATTGAGTGAAGAAGCTCAGGCGGTGATTGGTCAAGTGCACGATAACACCCGCCCAGCATTGAAACTGTTGGAACGTGAAGGTTTCACGAATCGTGGTTATGTCGACATCTTTGATGCGGGACCAACGGTCGAGTGTGATTTAAGAAACATCGAATCTGTACGTCACTCTATTCGAGCACAGGTTCAAATTGCAGAGCACTCTAGCTCTAAAGACTTCCTAATTGGTAATACCTCATTTGAGAACTTCCGCGCAGTGGCCGCGAAAGGTGCGTATGACCAAGCAAGCGACACAGTGATTTTATCATCTGAAGTAGCAAGCGCTCTTGAAGTAAAAGAAGGCGAATTCGTTCGCATGTTGGCTCAATAAGAGCGGCGATTATCTGTCGAAGATTTTAAGGATAGAAGTATGACTCAGTGGATAGCAGGACAATGGGTAGCAGGTCAAGGTGATGCCATGACATCAGTAAGCCCATACAACAATGAAGTAGTGTGGCAGGGTGATAGCGCAACACCGGCACAGGTTGAATCTGCAGTGGCAGCGGCTCGCGAAGCGTTTCTAGTTTGGAAAAAACTGAGCTTTGCTGAGCGTGAAGCGATCGTGTTGAAGTTCGCGGAAAAGGTAAAAGAGAACAGCGAAGAGATCGCGCAAATTATCGCAAAAGAGACGGGTAAACCTATTTGGGAGACTCGCACTGAAGCAGGCGCAATGGCGGGCAAGATCGCCATCTCTATTCGTGCTTACCACGAGCGTACTGGTGAAGCATCGCGTGAAGCAGCGGGTAACCAAATTGTACTTCGTCACCGTCCATTGGGCGTGATGGCGGTATTTGGCCCTTACAACTTCCCAGGTCACCTACCAAATGGTCATATTGTTCCTGCATTGCTATCGGGAAATACAGTGGTATTCAAACCTTCAGAGCAGACGCCTTGGACAGGTGAGTTCGCAATGAAGCTATGGCAAGAAGCGGGTCTTCCTGCTGGCGTAATCAACCTAGTGCAAGGTGCTAAAGAGACAGGCATCGCACTGGCTGATGCTAAAGGTCTTGATGGCGTACTATTTACAGGTAGTGCTAATACGGGTCATATCCTGCACCGTCAATTCGCGGGTCAACCGGGCAAGATGCTGGCACTAGAGATGGGTGGTAATAACCCTATGGTGATCAGTGACCAATACGGTGACGCAGACGCAACGGTATATACCATTATCCAATCAGCGTTCATCAGTGCTGGTCAACGTTGTACATGTGCTCGTCGCCTGTATGTTCCTGTTGGCGAGAAGGGTGATCTGCTACTCGACAAACTGGTCGCAGCGACGCAAAAGATTCGTGTTGATCAGCCATTCGCTGAACCTGCACCTTTCATGGGGCCTCAAATCTCTGAAGCTGCCGCTAAGTTTATTCTAGACGCTCAAGCTAACCTGCAATCTCTGGGTGGTGTCAGCCTAGTAGAGGCAAAAGCAGGCGAAGCGGCGTTTGTTTCTCCGGGCATTATCGATGCAACCAACATTGCTGACCTGCCAGATGAAGAGTACTTCGGCCCATTGCTACAAGTGGTTCGTTATCAGTCGCTAGAGCAAGCGGTTGAGTTAGCTAACGACACACGCTTTGGTTTGTCAGCAGGTTTAGTATCAACCGACGATGCTGAGTGGGAATACTTCGTTGACCATATCCGTGCGGGTATTGTTAACCGCAACCGCCAACTCACAGGCGCAAGTGGTGATGCACCATTTGGTGGTCCGGGTGCTTCTGGCAACCTACGCCCAAGTGCTTACTACGCGGCAGATTACTGTGCTTACCCAATGGCTTCAATGGAAGGTGGTGAAACTCAGCTGCCAGCTACGTTTAGCCCAGGTATCGAGCTGTAGTTTAGATTGATATTAAGCTAAGGCTTATTCGATAGTTATGAGATAAGGGAGCGGCGTATCGCTTCCTTATTTTAACCACGCTCAGCATCAAGATTGGGCGGCAGATAATAATAGAACAAGTATGTCACAGGCTGATGGCTGCTGACTTTGTGTCTCAGTCTCTCCCTTTCTAATCCAAATCACTAGCTTGCTAGAACCTCTGACAAGGAGTCACCATGACGCCCGATCTACTCTTTAAATCACTATGGGACGATTACATTCACAGGCTTTGCCCATCGGCAGAGAAAGTACATCACTTGCTAAAAGAAGATGAAGCGCTGATCAATGATCACATTGCATTGCGTACTTTTAATGTTGCCCCTCTAGGTATTGAAACATTAGCTAAGCCATTCCTTGAGCTGGGTTACAAAGCATGTGGTGATTACTTGTTTGAAAGTAAGAAGCTAGTGGCTAAACACTACGAACACCCAGATCCAAAACAACCGAAAGTGTTCATTAGTGAGTTGAAGGTAGAAGAGTGTTCTAGTGAATTACAGCAGATCGTTGCCAAATTGGTTGAGCAGGTTGATGCAAGTAAGTTAGAGGGACATGAATTCCTATTTGGTGGCCGCCTCTGGGATTTGAGCTTCGCTGATTTCCAACTGTTAGCAAAAGAGAGCGAATACGCCTCTTGGTTAGCCGCTCACGGTTACGGTGCTAACCACTTCACGGTTAGTGTCAATCAACTGAACAAGTTCGATGAAGTACAAGCAGTGAATGACTACCTGAGTGATGCTGGCTTTACGATTAACGCATCTGGTGGTGAGGTAAAAGGCTCTCCAGAGGTATTATTAGAGCAATCATCAACAATGGCAGACAAAGTGCCAGTGGCATTTGTTGAAGGCAATGAGATGATTCCTGGTGGCTTCTATGAGTTCGCTAAGCGCTATCCAATGGCCAATGGTGAGCTTTACACCGGTTTTGTTGCAGCATCGGCGGATAAGATCTTCGAAAGCACCAACGGTTAAAGAAAGATACAAGCACGGGCTTTGCCCTAGAGAGGCGGGTACGCTTCGCTTCGAGAGTGTTTACAAGGCGAGAGCCTCATGTGTTCCATTCGTATCTCGTATCTTCTCTCGATAAAGAAAAAGCCACCAAATTCGCATTTTGAAGTGACCCCGTAAAGTTGGACATTTCTGTTAAGCGGCTTTCAAGGCCTGAGTTCGATACTCTATCGGAGTCAGGCCTTCTAGCTTCACCTTTATACGTTTGGTATTGTAGTACTCGATGTATTCTTTAATTTGCTCTATCAGAGTATCTGCATCTTCAAAGCTCTGGTTGTGATACATCTCTGTTTTAAGTAAAGCAAAAAAGTTTTCTGCAACAGCATTATCCAAGCAGTTACCTCTTCTCGACATACTTTGTATTAACCCACTCTCTTCGATTTTTTGCTGATATTGTCGATGCCGATATTGCCAACCTTGATCGCTATGTATAATTGGCTTTGAGTTGGGTTTAAGCGTTGATATAGCCTCTGTTAGCATATCCGTGACAAGCGGCAAGCAGGCATTTTTAGCTACTCTATAAGCAACCACCTCTTGAGTAAACAAGTCGACAACCGGAGACAAGTATACTTTCTGCTCTTTGACTTTGAACTCCGTAACGTCAGTTACCCACTTTTCATCTGGCTGGGACGCACTAAAATCTCTTTCAAGTATGTTGGGAGCCGTTCTTCCAGACTCACCTCGATATGAACGGTACTTTTTAATCCTGACCGTTGATTTAAGGTTTAGCTGAGCCATAAGCCTTTGAACCGTTTTGTGATTAAGCACGAACCCTCGTTTTTTTAGTTCCAAGTGAATACGGCGGTAGCCGTATCGCCCTTTATGCTCATGATAAATTGACTTTATCAACCGCAGTTCACTTTCGTAACTATCAGTACGCTTGCTCGCTTGAGCCTGATAATAAAAGACACTTTTCGCCAGTTGCAGAGTTTGCAGCAGGTGCTTCAGTGGGTACTTACCTTTAAGAGTTAGAGCTATGACCGCTTTTTCTTTGTTCGACGGTTTTTTTCCTGCTCCAACTCTTCCAACTTTTTTAGAACGGCATTCTCGGTTCGCAAGTAGAGCAACTCCTCTTTTAGCTCCTCAAGCGTCATTTCATCATCAGGCTTAGTGGTACGTTGAGGGTGCTGTTTCATTGGAGGTCTTCCTTTCTGGCGCATTTTGAGCCCTTTGATACCGAGCTCATTAAATCTTTTGAGCCAGACAGAGAGTATCCCAGGGGATGAGAGGTTTAATATTGCGCTAGTGTGCGTGAGAGACCAATCATTCGTCCACATTAAATTCAATGCTTTTCGTTTTTCCTGAGCAGTAGCAGCATGCTTAGTTGGTAAAAATGAGTTAGCACCATGGATGGCAAAGACTTGAGCCCAATACCGTATCTGTCTTGAAGAAATTGAATATTGTTTTGCTAAGTAGAGAGATGATGTGCCATCTAAGTATTGCTTAGCAATGATACATTTTAGCTCTCGGTTATATTTGGACATAAAAAGACCCCCAATAATTGGTGTCCAACTATTGGGGGTCAGTTCATTTGGCGGCTTTGATATTTTTGATTCAGTTAATCGAAATTAACGAGTGCCATATACCACGATAGTCTTACCGTGTGCAGAAATTAGGTTCTGCTCTTCTAGCATCTTCAAGATACGACCTACTGTCTCACGAGAACAACCAACGATTTGGCCAATCTCTTGACGAGTGATCTTGATTTGCATGCCGTCAGGGTGAGTCATTGCATCTGGCTGTTTCGCTAGGTTTAGTAGCGTTTGAGCGATACGACCTGTAACGTCAAGGAACGCTAAGTCACCAACCTTTTGGCTAGTTACTTGTAGGCGGCTTGCCATTTGCGCTGAAAGACGCATTAGGATGTCTGGGTTCACTTGGATAAGTTGACGGAATTTCTTGAAAGAAATTTCAGCTACTTCACAAGGAGATTTAGCACGAACCCAAGCTGTACGCTCTTGGTCTTCTTCGAACAAGCCTAGCTCACCGATGAAGTCGCCTTGGTTTAGGTAAGAAAGAATCATTTCCTTACCTTCTTCGTCTTTAATAAGAACTGCCACAGAACCTTTAACGATGTAGTACAAGGTCTCTGCCTTTTCACCAGCATGGATCAAAGTACTTTTTGAAGGGTACTTATGAATATGACAGTGTGAAAGGAACCACTCTAATGTTGGATCGGTTTGAGGTTTACCTAGAACCATAATATCTCACTTCCTCTGCAGGGTATGCTTGCCGCTTTCCGTATTTTAGCTAAGCCTGAATTGACTTCTTAGGATAAGAGCACTCGGTGAGCGCTGCAAGCTATCTTGTGTTTCGTTTAAGAATAGTATCCTTTTTCAGGTACTATTTCTTGATTTTAATCGTGACCAAGCTACGATTTTTTTACGCAAAATTGTGCACATGATCACGGTATGAAAAGTAATCAGCCAGAATGTCGTTTTGTTAACCTATTTTCCCGGTTTCGATGAGTTGTTGTAGGATTGGCCTCACAATGAGCTCCATAGCAAAACTCATCTTGCCACCTGGCACCACTAGGGTGTTATGACGAGACATGAATGAGCCATCAATCATGGCCAAAAGGTACGGGAAATCGACGTTTTTGATGCCGCGCAAACGTATAACAACGAAGCTTTCATCTAAACTTGGAATCCCTTTGGCGTTAAGTGGATTCGATGTATCTACGGTTGGAACACGCTGAAAGTTGATATGTGTGCGTGAAAACTGCGGGGTAATGTAGTTAAGGTAATCATCCATTGAACGTACAATAGAGTCCATTACCGCTTCTCGAGAGTGGCCACGATCGCGAGTGTCACGAACGAATTTTTGAATCCACTCTAGGTTTACGATAGGGACCATGCCGATCAGCAGATCGACGTGTTGAGATACGTTGATGTCGCCATCAACCACTCCACCGTGCAGGCCTTCGTAAAACATCACGTCTGAATTTTCAGGGATATCTTGCCATGGCGTAAAGGTGCCCGGCATTTGATTATAAGGGACAGCTTCGTCAAACGTATGTAGGTAACTACGTACTTGGCCAGTACCTTCATTTCCGTATTTACGGAAAAACTCTTCTAAGGCCCCGAAGTCGTTGGCTTGCGGGCCAAAGTAGCTGATGTGCTTACCTTGCTCGCGCGCCTTACGGATCTCGACGTCCATCTCTGGTCGAGTGAAGCGGTGGAAACTATCCCCTTCAACCCAAGCAGCCTTCACGTCCATCATATTGAACATTTTGCGGAAGGCTTCTGAGGTGGTGGTGGTGCCGGCTCCTGAGGAACCCGTCACCGCAATAATTGGATGTTTAGCGGACATGACAACCCTTGTCTTATGAGTAACTTACTTGTTAGCAATCGTTTTCCACTATAACACGGCTCTTTTCTCAACGCAGCTTAGAAGCATTTTGTGAGCTGGATATCAACGGTCTCGTGCAGTTCGGAAAATACAATGTTGGCCTCACCTGAAGCTAATTGATGTTTCACTTGGTCAATCTTGTTTTGTAGGGAGATCTCAACGTCGCCGTAGTCTGTACCCTCACGCAGTACGAATTCTTTGATGAGATTTTCGAGCGTATCAGGCTCGATGTCTTTCCATGGGATGATCATAAATACTTCTCTCTTTTATGTTCATTAATAGGTTGTTGATGTGTGTTCCGTGACTTTTTGAACACAATTCCCTAATAGTAGGTGCGCTATCTTAGCAAGGTTTCGCGTTTATATTTAGCAGGCTTAGCCGTTATGCCGAATCCTGAATACTTTCATAGTAGGCAGGCAGCGCTTCTTCTAGCCAAAACCTTGGCTTGAGCGTACTTCCTGTAATGAACCCGACATGACCCCCTTTCTGGAACAAGCGATAATCGATGTTATCCGGTAGGACGAATTTTGGAATCACATCATCAGTCATGAAAGGATCGTCCTTGGCATGAATGATCTGTGTCGGTAGTTTTATCTGATTGAGCTTAGGAAGAGCGGAGCATTGTGCGTAGTAGTCTTGAGCGTTCTTGAATCCGTGCAGGGGCGCAGTGATACGTTCATCAAATTCGTACAGCTTATCAATCTTCTTGATCGTCTCTGCGGTGATGTCGAGCTTCTCTTGCAGCAGGTTAATCTTTTTTAAGGCATTAGCTTTGAGAGAGCTGAGCAGGTACTTCTTGTAGAGCTTAGAAAAGCCTTTCTCAATGCGACTCGCACAACAAGCCAGATCAAATGGGGCTGACACTATGGTCGCTGCTGACAATAAGGGGTCGTCTGAATACTCAGCTAGATAATTTGCTAGCATGTTTCCGCCTAAAGAGATGCCGACCGCCACCTTAGGGTTATTGGGAAACTGCGCGTGCAGGTGTCTTAGAAAAAAGCGCGCATCTTCGACTTCGCCAGAGTGATACGCACGGGCTAAGCGGTTCGGTTTACCACTGCAGCCTCTAAAGTGCATCATCACAGACAACCAACCATCTTTTGCAAACGCATTCATCAGTCCGTCGGCATAAGGGCTCTCAAAGCTGCCCTCTAATCCGTGGAACAGAATAAAGATAGGTTTGTTACTGCTGGGCTTATCGCCGTCTGGTGACTCACTCCAAGCAAGATCAAGAAAATCACCATCGGGTGTTTCTAAGGTTTGCCATTGAGGGTGAAACAACGCCTGCTTTCTGATAAATCTTGGCACTAAGGTTTGTAAGTGTGGATTAGATAAACCAGCAGCTGCGGTAAATATGGTCATAAAACAGTCCGTGCTTTTTTATGGGCTTTAAAAAGTGTTGAGTATTGCGATGCGCCCACGTTTTTATTTGAGCTTGGTTGATTCTCGGCATAAGCGCAAGCATTTCACTGCGACTCGATGCAAAATAGGTGATGGGTAACTGATTGAATATTATAAAAGTTGAACGAGTTAACCCTTGTCCGTGATGAACATTACCTTTGATGTTCATATCACAAGTATCAGACAAGCTTGTGCCTGAACTGGATAAAAGAGAAAAGAAACGAGTTAAGGTTGAGGGGCGGGTTCAGAAAATGCGTCGTAGAGGTTTTCAGCCCCGAGTAGACGACAATATTGCAGAGCCAGTGGCGCTTGTTGATTGGTGAAAAGTTGCAGCGAGTTAATACAATCGACAAGGTCGGATTGCTGCTGCTTCTCAAGTTGCAGTTCAAACTGTAAGGCTTCACGGTAGAGAGAGTCGACAACATGCTCTTTAAGGTGTTTGCGCAGCTCTCGATAGCTATGAAGTAAGGTTTCAGAGCGGCTTAAGCACTGCTGTACCTTATGCCACTCCTCTTCTGCAAAAGACAATTGCTGCTCATCAAGCCATTTGAGGAGCAGCAGTAGATTGACGTTGCCGTGGAACTGGTTTTGCAAAGCCAAGCACGCATCTTTAACACCACGCACACTGTAGTACTGAAGGCTAAATTGCCATAGTCTTTCCAGTGTGAGTGATATTGGGGCGTGCTTTAGGCTCATAAACTATCCATATCCTGTTCCATCTGCTCAAGCTCTTCTTGAGTGGACATCCAATCCATTTCAACTTCTTCCAGTTGTGACTTACTGCTCGCTTGTAGAGCGAGTACTTCATTCAGTTTAGCCTTATTTTCAGCTTCATACAGTGAAGTGTCGGATAATTGTTGCTCAGCTTCTTCAAGAGCGAGCGTCAGTTTATCCATCTGCTTTTCAAATTGAGCCAGCTTTTTACGGATTGGTGCGGTTAACTTGCGGAATTCCGCTTCTTTACGTTTTTGCTCTTTTTTCGCAGCAGCACTGTTGGCGCCATCTTTCGCTGGAGCCTGTGCTTGTGCTTCTTTGCGTTCCACTTTTTGTTGTTCGGTTAGCCACTTGTAGTAGTCACTTAGGTCACCATCAAATGGTGCAACTTGGCGGTCATGTACAAGGTACAGGTCATCAGTGGTTGCACGAAGTAGGTAACGGTCGTGCGATACGATAACCATTGCGCCTTCAAATGTCTGAAGAGCAAACGTCAGCGCTTGACGCATGTCGAGATCCAAGTGGTTGGTTGGTTCATCGAGTAGCAGCAGGTTCGGTTTTTGCCAGACCAGCAGTGCCAACACTAAACGTGCTTTCTCACCACCAGAGAAAGGCGCTACTTTATCCAGTGCTTTCTCGCCTTGGAAGCCAAAGCTACCAAGATAATCACGCAGCTGTTGTTCGGTGTGCTTAGGCGCAATCTGCATCATGTGTTGCAGCGGTGTCTCTTCTGGGTGCAGCGTTTCTAGTTGATGCTGTGCGAAGTAACCAATCTTTACACCTTGTGAGTAGCTCAGCTCGCCACCTTGCTGTTTCAGTTCGCCAGAAAGCAGCTTAATAAGTGTCGATTTACCTGCGCCGTTTCGACCCAGTAGACCGATACGGCTGCCTGGAACGAGGTTAAGGCGAATCTTCTCTAGAATTAGGTTATCGTCGTAGCCCGCAGATACTTCATCCATCATCATGATTGGGTTTGGTAGTGCGTCAGGCTCTCTGAACTCAAAGCTGAATGGGTTATCAAACTGAGCGGGCAGTACTTGTTCCATTTTTTCGAGGGCTTTAATGCGGCTTTGCGCTTGGCGAGCCTTTGAAGCTTTATAACGGAAACGGTCGATGTAGCTCTGCATGTGAGCCATCTGCTTTTGCTGCTTCTGGTACATCGCCTGTTGCAGAATCAGCTTTTGCGCTCGTTGATTCTCAAACGATGAGTAGTTGCCGGTGTACTCATTTAACTTTTGGTTTTCAACATGCACGATGCGGTTGACGATAGGATCTAAGAAGTCTCTATCGTGCGAGATAAGTACTAGCGTACCAGGGTAGGTTTGTAACCAGCGCTCTAGCCACATTACTGCATCCAAGTCCAAGTGGTTGGTTGGCTCATCGAGCAGCAGTAAGTCACTGCGGCACAGTAGGGCTTGAGCTAGGTTCAAACGCATACGCCAACCACCTGAGAATTGGGTCAGGTTCCATGTCATTTGTTCTTGGCTAAAGCCTAGGCCGTCTAGCAATTCGGCTGCGCGAGCTTTGATGCTGTAACCACCAATGGTCTCTATCTTGCCGTGAATCTCTGCGACTAGTGTGCCGTTGTCGGCTATTTCTGCTTTTTGTAGCTGATCTTCAAGGCCACGATATTCACGGTCACCATCAATCACGTATTCAATTGCTGTTCTTTCTAATGCTGGAGTTTCTTGAGCAACCCACGCCATTTCCCAATGAGCAGGTTTGCTGAATGAGCCAGCATCAATCGATAGCTCGTCTTTAATTAAAGCGAACAGCGTCGATTTACCACAACCGTTTTTGCCTACCAAGCCAATTTTGTCGCCAGGGTGAAGAGTCGCAGATGCTTGGTCGAGGAGGGGCTTACCGCCGCGTAGCAATTGAATATCAGAGAAAGTAATCATAGAAATAGCATAGAAATTAGAGATGAACAGACGCCTGCATAGTAGGCTGAAACCAGATAAAAGTCGATCACAATGCAATTTGCGTTATGATGCCAATAACATATTAATAACTTTTGCTTAAATTCTTGTGGCCTTGCCACCGTTTAGCCTTAAAAGGAATGCTTCAAAGGAATGAGTAATACTCCCTCGACAGACAAAATCGTGCCCAAGGTGTTAATCATCTACGCACATCCAGAGCCACAAACCTCTATTGCTAATCAGATGATGGTCAAGAAGGTAGAGTCGCTCGGGCATGTCAAAATTCACGATCTTTATGCCATCTATCCTGATTTCTTTATCGATGTGCCTTATGAGCATGAATTACTCCTTGAGTACGATGTGATTGTGTTCCAACACCCTCTGTTTATGTATTCCTGTCCTTCATTGCTAAAAGAGTGGTTTGACCGCGTATTGGGCAAAGGCTTTGCGTTTGGTGAGCAAAGTGCACTGAAAGGTAAACATTGGCGCAGTGTTATCACTACGGGTGGTAAAGAAGAGGCGTTTGGAGCAGCAGGCTATAATAAATATCCATTACAAGAGATTTTACAACCTTTCGAACTCACAGCTGCTTTGTGTCAGATGAATTGGATACCACCATTGGTTTTGCACTGGGCACGAAATGTCACAGATATGACACGATATCAACATGCAGAAGCGTATCGAAACTGGTTGCGAGACCCGCTACAAGATATAGGAGCGAACGATGGCTCTGACTAATGAATTTTTGCAAAGTAGCGTTATATTTTTAGCAGCCGCGGTGGTTGCTGTTCCTATCGCACAACGCGCAGGTTTAGGCTCAGTTTTGGGCTACTTGCTGGCGGGTGTGGCAATTGGCCCATGGGGGCTTGGTTTAATTAGTGACGTAGAAGCGATTCTGCACTTTTCCGAATTCGGGGTGGTGCTGCTGCTCTTCCTGATTGGTTTAGAGCTTAACCCTAAAAAACTGTGGCAGATGCGAGCGCCTATTCTCGGGCTCGGTGGCGCGCAGGTGCTGATCACCACTCTGATTATTACTGCCATCGCCTGCATGTTCGGTTTAACGTGGCAAACGAGCCTAGTAATAGGAATGGGCTTGGCCTTGTCCTCGACTGCTATCGCTTTAAGGGTTATTGAAGAGCGAGAGCTTGGGGGGAAAGAAGCTGGGCAATCTGGCTTTGCGGTTTTGCTTTTCCAAGATATTGCCGTAATACCAATGTTGGCTATGCTGCCTCTGCTTGCTGGTAACACCGGCGGAAGCTGGGCAGACATGCTTTGGATGCTAGGTGGCGTGGTTGGTTTGCTGGTGGGCGGTCACTTCTTATTGAGACCACTGTTTCGCTATGTGGTAATGAGTGGTGTACGTGAGTTGTTCACCGTTGCTGCTCTGCTATTGGTGATTGGTATTGCCGTTATCATGCAACAGATCGGCTTGTCGATGGCATTGGGTACTTTCCTAGCTGGTGTGCTTCTGGCGGAAAGTGAATACCGACATGAGCTGGAAATCGCGATTGATCCATTCAAAGGACTGTTACTTGGTCTGTTCTTCATCTCAGTCGGTATGGCCGTTAACTTGGGCTTATTAGCCGAAAGCCCATTCGCAATATTGATCGCTGTTCTAGCGCTAGTCGTACTAAAAGGTTTGGTTCTGTACGCTCTTGCGCGAGTGTTTGGTACTCAAGCTAAAGCGCGTAGCCGCATGGCAATGATTCTTAGCCAAGGTGGTGAATTCGCTTTCGTTATCTTCACGGCGGCAAGTGCACAAGGCATCTTGAGTGGTGAGCAAGTATCGTTCTTGCTAGTAGTTGTGAGTTTATCAATGGTGACCACACCATTAATGCTTAAGCTACAAGATAAGTTCTTTGCTCGCCAATTGAATCAAATCAGTGAGAATGCGATGTCTTCGGATGTGGTTGACCGTAGCCCTCGAGTGATCATTGCCGGCTTTGGTCGTTTTGGTCAGATCATTGGTCGTCTGATGTATGCCAATAAGATCCGCATTACGATTTTAGAAAGTGATGCTAGCCAAATCCATATCCTAAGAAAGTTTGGCTACAAGGTGTTTTACGGTGACTCTACACACTTAGAGTTGTTACGCGCAGCGGGAGCAGATAAAGCCGAAGCGATTGTGTTGTGTACCGATTCTCCTGATGAAATCATGAAAACCGTCGATTTGTGTAAGCAACATTTCCCACGCTTGAAAATTTTAGCGCGTGCTCGAAGTCGTGTTGAGGCGTATCAATTGCTCAATCACGGGGTAAACAATTACTCGCGTGAAACCTTCTTAGGGGCACTAGACCTTGGCCGTCAAACTCTGACTGAACTTGGCATGCACCCATATAAAGCGAAGCGAGCAGAAGCACATTTTAGGAAGTTGGATAATGGTATGCTGAAAGAATTACTGCCTCAGCATAATGAAGACGCAGAGTTAGCCCAAAGAGCGAAAGAGGCTCGTAAAGAGCTTGAAGAGATCTTTGGACATGAGATGGAGAATGACCACCAATCTCGAAACTATTGGCAATAGCCTCAACTTAGAGTGAATGGTTCGAGCTTGTAATGAATGCTTTGAGCCAAAAGCCATTGCCCAGAGATACCTAATAATAAACGTGGTCCTATTCGCTTTCACATCAAGCATAGAGAACCGCGAATCCAGAGTAGTAAAGGATATTAACGTGAAACAGAAAAAACGCTTTATCGCAGGGGCAAGCTGCCCAAGCTGCAATACTCAAGACACGCTTCGTTGGTGGATTGAGAATAATATCGAGCTGGTGGAATGTGTCGATTGTGACTTCTCAGAGCAACGTAAACCGAAAACTGTAGAGAAATCTGAACACGCGAATCAAGAAATGATCGGTATTTTTAAGCCTGAATGATTGAGTTTCGATAATTGATCCCCATAATATCCGGGTACAGAATTTTTCCTAAGCTCAACTGTTGGAGCTTAGTCCAAACCTCCTTGGAGCTCTCATGAAAATTGAAAAGAACGTAGTAGTTAGTGTTGCATATCAAGTGAAACTTGAAGATGGCGTAGTAGTTGACCAATCAACTGCAGAAGCTCCACTAGATTACCTTCACGGTCATAACAATCTAATTACAGGTCTTGAAAAAGAGCTTGAAGGCAAAGTAGCTGGCGACAAGTTCTCTGCAACTGTTACTCCAGAAGACGCTTACGGCGAGCACAACGACGCACTAGTACAACGTGTTCCTGCTGACGTATTCCAAGGTGTTGAACAAATCGAAGTTGGTATGCGCTTCCTAGCAGATACTGACCAAGGTCCAATCCCAGTAGAAGTAACTGAAGTAGACGGCGACGAAGTTGTTGTTGATGGCAACCACATGCTAGCT
Source organism: Vibrionales bacterium SWAT-3 (assembly GCA_000169995.1). Classification (GTDB taxonomy): domain Bacteria; phylum Pseudomonadota; class Gammaproteobacteria; order Enterobacterales; family Vibrionaceae; genus Vibrio. The sequence continues at coordinate 42,425 of AAZW01000043.1, forward strand.
GGCCAAACTCTAACGTTTGACGTTGAAGTGGTAGCGGTTCGTGAAGCGACTGAAGAAGAAGTTCAACACGGTCACGTACACCAAGCTGGCGGCTGTGGCAGCCACGGTCACGACCATGACCACGAAGGCGGTTGCTGCGGTGGCGAAGGCCACGACCACGGTGAAGAGAAAAAAGACGGCTGCTGCGGCGGCGGTAGCTGTGGTTCTCACTAATACCGACCTAACGGTTTAGTTTAAGAATATGAAAGCCTCCCTTGTGGAGGTTTTTTTCGTATTGGGGCTGGGCTTGCCAAGTGAGAGCACGATCGCTAGCGAAAAGATTTGCTGTTGCTATCAGACATCGGACTTTGGATATGATATTGATAGCGACAGAAAACAATAATATGTCAGTGGAGAGTTTAGATGTCGCAACCTTTTTCAATTGCCATTCACGGTGGTGCTGGAACCATCTTGCGAGAGCAAATGAGTGATGAGCTAAAAGCGGGCATTACTGAGGCTTTAGAAAAGTCAGTGTTGGCGGGTTACCAAGTGCTGCAATCGGGTGGTGATGCGTTGGATGCTGTTGTGGCATCGGTAAAGGT
>AAZW01000042.1 GCA_000169995.1 Vibrionales bacterium SWAT-3
AGTCGATGGTAAAGCCGCTGTAGTTCCAGCTAAAGATTGGAAAATCGACCCAGAAGCGGCGTATGTTCACTTCTGTCCGAATGAAACCATCGATGGCATTGAGATCAGCGAGCTACCACAAACCGATAAGCCTATTGTTGCGGATATGTCATCTAACATCTTGTCTCGCAAGATCGATGTGTCTCAATATGGTGTTATCTATGCTGGTGCACAGAAGAACATTGGCCCAGCGGGTATCTGTATCGCTATCGTGCGTGATGATCTGCTAGATCTTGCAAACGACGTATTGCCAAGCATTCTTAACTATAAAGTACTTGCTGAAAAAGACTCTATGTTCAACACGCCACCTACGTACGCTTGGTACTTGTCTGGTCTTGTTTTCAAATGGTTGAAAGCTCAAGGTGGTGTTGAAGCGATGGAGCGTGTGAACCAAGAAAAAGCAGCACTACTGTACAACGCGATTGATGATTCTGATTTCTACAAGAACGAAGTGCACGCAGCAAACCGTTCAAGAATGAACGTACCGTTCCAACTTGCGAAACCTGAGCTAGATGCGAAGTTCTTAGAATTGGCTGACGCTGCTGGTCTTAAGTCGCTGAAAGGTCACCGAGCAGTCGGTGGCATGAGAGCATCGCTTTACAATGCGATGTCTCTAGAGGGTGTACAAGCGCTTGTAAGCTTCATGAAAGATTTCGAAGAGAAGTACGCTTAATCTGCCTAACTGAGATTAAATGATTAAAAGAGGAGCTAACGGCTCCTCTTTTTCTTTTGAGTTCCTCAAACACTCTTATGTAACACTGGCTATCTTCTTTTACTGTTCAAACGAAACTGCTGTGGCGTGACATCGAAAGTCGCTTTGAAGGCTTTAATGTAAGAGGAGTCGTTTTGATAACCCACTTGATCAGCAATGCTTTGTATTGAGTCATCTTCGTCTAGCAGAGACAATGAGTAAATTAGTCGTATTTGTTGGCGCCACAGCTGAAACGAAGTATTGAACTCTTTCGAGAATAATCGCGATAAGGTTCGCTCTGATGCACCTACTTTTTCGCCCCAAGCTTTGAGTGACAAATCTAAATTTGGCTGATCAGTGAGGGCTTCAAATATCAATTTCAAACGCCTGTCTTGTGGCAATAACAACTGAAATGTCTGTACGTTGTCTTTCATTATTTGGTCGTGTAATACGGACAGTAGGCGAGACACTTCTTCATCGCTCACCAATCCCTCACACTGCCTGCGAATCTCTTGTAATAGCTCGTTTAAAAAGGGAGTCAGTGTAATGGTTCGAACCTCTGGCTCATACTTCGTTCCAAAGGCTGGGTTAAGGTAAATACCAACAAACGTGGTATGGCTCAACGCGATAGATTCATGTGAAATACCGGCAGGTACAAACAAAGCTGATGTGTGTGGCACAAGGTGTTGATAGTGTTCTGTTTGAGTTTGTAGCAAACCTTTGAGTGGAAAGATCACTTGATGCCATGTGTGTTGGTGCATCGCATCGATGTAACCTTTCGGCATGTCGATAGTCTTGACGAGCGCGGGTGAATTTGGATTGGCGGCCATCATCTTGTTGGAGGTGACAACTCCAGTACGAGAATCGATTTGGCGGGTTAGCATGGTTAAGTGTCCTTATATCCCTATTCTGACGCGGCGACCCTAGGCTATCATGCTCGGCAAATAGAATGAAGCCGAGAGGATATGCACATGCGCTTTCAAGTAGAGATATCCAAACAAAACCAGCTTTTGTTTAAAGTTGATATTGAGAATATCGACCGTAGCAAGTGTGAAACATCACTTGATACCGTATTAGCTAAGTTTCCAATCGAAGAGGGCTATAAGCGTCATGTGTTGGTTTCTGATAGTGAGACTCGCTACCTCAAAAGCACCGATCAAAGTATTGAAGTGTTGGCGGCGATTCCGATATTTAGATCATTAGGCGAGCGTTAGTGCTGCCCATAAAAGGTAAAATTCTCGCAAGAAATAACAATAAGATTTAGACAAGAAGGGAGAGATATGAAGAAGTTAGGCGTGGTTAACAATGTATTGGCAGGCAAAACGGTCGCTTTCGCACATGGTGCAAAAAGTGCCATCAACAAACAAGTTTTGTTGGAGCGTCAACACGCAACGGAACTGGGTTTTACCAATGATGAACAAGGTGATCCGCGTTTCCATGGCGGCATTCAGAAAGCCCTTCATATCTACCCAAGTGAACACTATCAAGTTTGGCAGCAGGAGCTGGGCGACAAAGGTGTTTTTCAATCAGCTGGCGCTTTTGGAGAGAACATCAGCTCAAGTGGCGTAACCGAACAATCGGAGGCTTAAAAGATAAAATCCGTATTGGCTCTACTTTGCTGGAGGTATCGCAAGGGCGCATGCCTTGTTGGAAGCTCAATGTGCGTTTTGACCAACACGATATGGCGCAAAGACTGCAAGACACACTCAGAACCGGTTGGTACTTCCGAGTGTTAGAAGAGGGCGAGATAGGTGCCGGTGATGAGATTATACTGTGCGAGCGTCCTTATCCTGACTGGTCACTTGCTCGTATCATGGGTGCCGTTTTTACCGGTAGCTTAGATAAAGACTTATTAAGCCAAATGACGGAATTGCCATTGGTTGATTCTTGGGGAGCGCTTGTTGCTCGTCGCCTCGAAACGGGTAAAGTCGAAGATTGGGAAATGCGCTTGGTTGGACCGACAGCGGTATAAATTAATCGTTTGTCTCGTCCTAAAATACGTTGACAGTTAGATAGAGAAAGCCCGCTATTTAGATATCGCGGGCTTTTTGCTGGTGATGAGCGTTGTAAGTGCCGTTACAACCAGAAACTCTTCAGCGGCATATCAGGCGCAAAGTGATGAGCAACCTGTGCTTGAAGCAACTCTGCGGTTGCAATTGCATCCGTAAGCGCATGATGTGGCGTGTAGTCGGGTAGGTGGTATCGACGACGGCTTTGCCCTAGTCGAACCGAACCTGGCTTCTTACCTTTTAATTTATTCCATAAGCCGCCAGCCAGTTTGTTCTGGATCTGAGACTCAATCTCTAACGTGTCCAGCACCGGAAATTCGATGCCTTCATTCAATCGCACTTTCAATGCGTTGTTTAAGAAATCTCGCTCAATACGGCGGTAGTGAACAACGGGAATATGGCCAGCCATCGCTTGCAATACTTCATCTAACACTTCATCAAGATCTGGCGCATCGATGATGTCATTGTGGGTAATACCGTGGATTACCACCGACTCTTCCTCTAGCTTCTGCCTCGGACGCAGTGTCCAGTGCCTTGCTTGTCGAAGGTAGATTCGGTTAAGAGTAAATGGCACCAAACCTATGGTGATGATCCCATCTTTCGAAGGATTCAAACCGGTTGTTTCGAAATCCAAAGCTAAGAACATCACCTCTGAAAGCGGTGTGTCAGGCGCAGGAAGAGGCTGGCTATAGAACTGCTTTAAGCGTTCATCCTGGGCACGTTCAAGCTTTTGGGCAAACTTAAATGGCCAATCGACCGCAGGTGATCTGAATAGTTTGTTCATAGGGCCTACTTAAACTTGTTACTGGCTTGGTAACGGAACTTAAGGAAGTTTTGCGCGTTACTTAAGATTTGGAATGCATCCTTCAGGTTACGACGTTCAAAATCAGACAGGTTCTCAGGCTCAATGTTGTTATCCGGCTCGACATTATTATCAACATCGTGCGCTTGGTGGCGAATACGCACCAGAGAGATAAATTCCATCGCATCTTTAAGATCTTGTGCTATACCTTTTGGCAGAATACCTGCGTCGATAATGTCATCTAAGCGCTCAAATGAGTTTTTAGAGCGAGAGCCCACCGCAAGAGAGTGAACTCGAATCAAATCGGCGAGAGGAGCCGTACCACGTCGTTTGAGGTTGATGGAGTTGTTATGACGACCATCTTTCTCCATTACGAAGTCTTTAAAGAAACCAAGTGGCGGAGTACGGTTGAGCGCATTACGTGCCAGACATGCTAGGAAGCGGTTGTTCTTACGTGCACGTCTTACGATAAAGCTGTTTAGTTGCTCTGCCCATTTCAGGCGGCCATAAACACCATCTAGGTCGAAGAAGATCGATGCGTTCAATAGCGCTTTCGGGTTTGGATCATCAATCCAGTCGGCGAAGCACTCTTCCCATTCTCTGCGTGTCATGCGCCAAGTTGGGTTAGTCGCCATGATGTCACCCGTACAATACACGTAACCACATTGGTCTAAGCCGTCACAAATGAATTTTGAGAGCGCTTCAAAGTACTTACCGTGTTTTGCTTCGTCATAGGTGTCATCAAGAATGATGGCATTATCTTGGTCTGTCACCAGCAGCTGTTCATCACGCCCCATAGAGCCTAATGCTAGGAAACAATATGGAATTGGAGATTTGCCTAACTGCTCTTCGGCGAGTTCGATAATACGCTGCTTAAAGCTACGACCAATTACCGACATTGCGGTGCCGACCATGTGAGCGTTGGCATCTTCGTTAACGAGACGGACAAAGCTGTCTTTCACTTGCTCAGAGAGCACTTTGAGATCTTCAATACTTTGTTGCTGGAAGATACTACTTACTAATAGCAGCGAGTTTTGAGATTCGTAACGGACGATGTCGGTCGCTTCGATAATACCGATTGGCTTCTTATCTTTCAGGACAGGTAAGTGGTGCACGTTGTAACGAAGCATGGTCATCATGGCTTCGTATACATAGGCATTGTGGTCAAGAGAGATAACCTCAGGTGTCATCACGCTAGAGACTTCATCGGATGGATCGAGACCTTCTGCGAGTACGCGAGTACACAAATCTCGGTCGGTAATAATACCGATAACGGGCGTCGAATCATCTTCATCATCTTCAACGATGTCTGGGTCGATGATCAGCAAGGAAGAGACATTCTCTTCCGCCATCATGGTAGCGGCTTGTTGAATGGTGCGCGTTTTTTCGATCATCGGCGCCTCACTGGTCAGCAGCGTTTTCACTTTAGATGTCGTGAGGTCGTTGGCATCGTTATTACTTGAGTTTGCCTGACGTAAGCGCGCGTTATCTTCAACTTCTACGAAATCAGCAAAAGAGTCGTAGTTATCGTAGAGTTCTTGGAAAATAGGCTCCGGAATGCAGTAGAGCAGGGTATCTTCGGTCGCTTTTACTGGGAATCGCACCTTGTTGTTGGTAAGCAGGCCCATTTGACCAAACAGGTGGCCTTCATCAAGGCGGTTATACAGTTCGCCTTTACGACGATAGACTTCAACTTCGCCGCTTCGAACCATATACAGATCATGAATTTGATCACCAAAGTGAATGATAGGTGTGTCTTGGCGGTAATAAGAAATTTCCACGCTACTGGTCACTTTCGTCAACATCTCCTCAGGGAGTTCATTGAAAGGGGGGTATTGTGCCAGAAAGTTTTGAATCTCTAATAACTCAGCATCCATAGTAATCATCCATTGGTTTGTATGATTTCATGGTACAACATTTGATAATAATTTGCCGTCACAAATCAATCTGTGAGCTAAAACCTTTTTAAAGTCTTAGGGATAGACTAACCTTTCAAATAATGGAGTGACAGTTTAAGGATGATGGGAATGTCGAAGTGGAAGCTTAGTTTTGTATCTGCAGTTTTTATGTTTTCTCCAAGTTTGTGGGCAGAAACTCACAGTGTGGATATTCTTGATTACGACCACGTTTATGCAACGGCGCATTCAGGCAGTTTAAACGAAGATGCTGGGGGCAATAATAATGCATCGGCGTTTGGATTGGGTGTTAGCTACACCATGACCGATGATTGGTTACTGCTTGGTGATTATACCGCACGTTTCATCCACCCTGACGAGAGTACGACTCGAATTGATACGCTAATGGCTGGTGCGGGTTATCGTTATAGCATCAAGAAAGACTTGGATATTGTCGCTTCTTATGTGCTTGGTGTGACTAAAGGGGAAGTTGAGCTGAATGGCACCAACGAGACCTTAGAGTCGGACACTGAATTTGTCCAAGGTGTTAAAGCCGAGCTTAACTATGGCTTTGCTAAACGCTGGATTGCGAACGGTAGCGTGCAGCTTAACCGCAGCGATTTATTCGATGAAGAGATTTACCACCTAGGTTTACGTTACTTAGTGACCAACAAGTTTGCGATTGGTGGCTCATACCAACATAGAGATGGTGAGGGGAGCACAGGCGTAAGTGAGAGGACGAATGAGTTAGGTGTCGAGTTCTTCCTAGAGTACTAATTGAATTAAATCTAACACATTATGATAGTTACAAAAAAGCCAGCTTAATCGCTGGCTTTTGCATATCTATCTGTCTGTAAGAGCAGACTGGGTATTTTACGATTAAAGAACCGCAGCGATACCTTTACATAAAGGGCCCATGTTTGACTTAGTCATGCCCGCTACGCTGATACGGCCAGAGCCAACAATGTAGATTGCGAATTCGTCTTTTAGGCGGTTTACTTGCTCTTTGCTCAAACCAGAGAAAGAGAACATGCCGTTTTGGCGCTCGATGAACGTGAAGTCTGCATCAACACCTTCTGATTTCAGTGTTGCAACGAACAGTTCGCGCATCTCTTGAATACGGTCACGCATCTCAGCGACTTCCGCTTCCCATTCAGCACGTAGACCAGCATCGCCAAGGATGTGAGTTACGACAGCACTACCGTGCGCTGGTGGGTTAGAGTAGATAGAGCGGATGATGCTCTTAACTTGAGAGAATGCTGTTGTTGCTACGTCTGCAGACTCAGCAACCAAAGTGAATGCACCAACACGCTCATTGTACAGACCGAAGTTTTTAGAGAACGAGCTCGCGACTAGAATCTCTTTGTTGTATTTAGCGAAAGTGCGAAGGCCAGCAGCATCTTCTTCAACGCCCTTTGCAAAACCTTGGTAAGCAAAGTCGAATAGTGGAAGAAGCTTCTTCTCAGCAACGAGTTTAGCCAGTACTTCCCACTCTTCAGCTGTTGGGTCAATACCTGTTGGGTTGTGACAGCAGCCGTGAAGAAGAACGATATCACCTTCAGATGCTTTCTCTAGGTCAGCAACCATACCAGCGAAGTCTTTGTCTTTTGTTTCAGCGTTGTAGTAGCTGTACCGAGCTGTTTCGATACCCGCAGCAGCGAATACGCCGTTGTGGTTAGCCCAAGTCGGGTTGCTGATCCAGATCTTCACATCGCCAAGTTGGCGCTTAATGAATTCACCTGCAACTCGTAGAGCACCAGTACCACCCGGAGCTTGTGCTGTTTTAGCGCGTTGAGAATTTACGATTTCTGCATCTGAACCGAAAAGCAGCTTCTGTACCGCTAGGCCGTATTCAGCTGTACCTTCAATCGTTAGGTAAGATTTGGTTTTTTCGTTTTCAAGAAGTGCAGCTTCTGCTTTCTTTACTGTTTTAAGTACTGGCGTTTGACCATCTTCATTTTTGTAGATGCCAACACCAAGGTTGATTTTCTCTGCACGAGAGTCGTTTTTAAACTCTTCAGTAAGGCCGAGGATAGGGTCGGCAGGCGCAGCTAACACTTTTTCAAACATAATCTTCATCCATGTCAATTGAGAGGGGATAGTATCTATGGGTAGTTATACCTGTATGGAATTTTTAAGACAATACGAAGTGAACAGAAAGACCAAAAAAAATCCATTTCAATCAGATTTATTGACTAAAGAGGGTATTTGATAACAAAACACCCTACGGATTAACCTATAGGGTGCAAGAAGTTAGTGGTTTTTGAAAAGATTATGCGGTGGAAGCAATAAGGCTTTCTCTCTCCAGTTCGTTTTCTTCGTTTTTTCCATCTTTGTAAGTGGCTGCGATTTCAACAAAAAGGTCTTCGACGGCTAAAAAGGCTTGAACAACTTGCGGATCGAAATGAGAACCTTCACCTTCTAAAATGATCGCTTTGGCTTGTTGATGTGTAAATGCTGGCTTATAGACGCGTTTAGAGATTAATGCGTCATAAACATCGGCTAATGCCATTAAACGACCAGATAAAGGGATGTCTTCGCCAGACAATTGATTTGGGTAGCCGCTGCCATTCCATTTCTCGTGGTGAGTCAGGGAAATCTCTTTCGCGACTCTTAAGAAAGAACTGCTCCCGAGTTGCTTTTCAGCAATAGATAAGGCTTCAGCGCCAATAGCAGGGTGCCCCTTCATTATTTCAAACTCTTCGTCAGTCAATTTTCCCGGTTTCAACAGCACGCTATCAGGAACGCCTACCTTGCCTACATCATGCAGTGGCGCAGACTTATAAAGTAACTCGATATAGTTTGGAGTTAACAAGGCTGAATGGGCTTCAGACTTACTAAGCTCTTGTGCGAGTACCTTAACGTATTCTTGAGTTCTAAGGATATGAGCGCCTGTCTCATTATCTCTCGATTCGGCAAGTGCAGATAGGCTGACAATCGCGACATCGCGTGTGGTTTTCACTTCGTTTTGCGCTGTTTCCAAGCTATCGAGCATGGTGTTGGTCATTGATGCCATTGAGCCAAGTTCGTTATAGCCGAAAATAGGCAGGCGGACACCTTGCTCTCCATTTGTCACCTTGTTTAATGCGCACTCTTGGCTAAGCAAAATACGCTTAATCAGTTTGCTCCACAGTGTCATGATGACAATGGCATAGCCGCCTAATACAAGTGCTAAATAGATGAATTCTTTGATTACGCTGATCTTGCCTGTGCCATCGAGTAAGCGGGCTGGATTGTGTTCCAGCCAAAATATGTCTTTGACTGCAATCATGGTTAGCATGGTCGTCAGTGTGACAAGAAGTACCATCACCAAGCCAATCATCTGTTTAACTAGCGAGCTTCTTTCACCGACCAGCTGAAAATCATACGTCCCTGTTGCTTCCATATCGTCCATTTGCTTTAGTTTGGCGCTTAGCTGGAGAATGGTGCCGGTAAAGAAGCCAAATAAGCTCATTCCAAATAAGACTTTTAGATTACTGTCTACGGTGAACTCGTAGCTAAGGTTGTAATAAAGTGCGAATGGGATACTCGCTGCGAAGAACAGAAAGGTATCAAGCTGAGCAAACCTGCCTTGTTTAACCAAAGCGTGATTGGCGAATAAAAAGTGACGAACAAGCCAAACCAAGACAAAAACGATGCTGACGTGAGTGAAAATCTCGAGTGTGGATAGGCTCTCAAGCATCGGACACACTCGGCTACCATAAGTGCCAAAGAGCATCCCGGCGATAGCGTATAACTGGGTCGTTAGCGATTTATTATAGTTAGAAGTGTCCATCGATAAGCCTTTGTTCTTGTTGATTTACATGAGTCTTAGATTGATTGACGGATAAGGACGCACGCACGATTAACATAGATGACATGAATGAGACCGGAAATTCTATCGATAGCTTTCGCGGATTGATACAAGAAAGTGGTTAGTGTTGGATTTTTGTTAGCTAGGTGGGGAATATTACAGCGTTATTATGAAGAGGTTTGAATAGCCTCGGTTGAGTCTCGAGGCTATTACGTCGTTGAGGTTGCGATGAGAGCTGAGAAGATTAGCTACAACGCGACCTAACGATTATTAAAAGGCGATTACTTTTTCAGATTGATTTCAGCTTCAATTGAACCAGTTTCAATCTCTGGGCGTGACGCCAGCTTGTCTGCTGCCCATTGGTTGATGTGCTTAAGAATTGCAGATACCGCGTGCTTTTCAGTAGGTGCTTGATCTTGCTCTACATCTAGCTTCTGCTTTGGATGTGAGCCTGTCGCATCTTCAGCAATATGGAGCCAATCTGGGTGCCAGTAGTATGGCTGGCCACTCGGTGTTGTCCAACTATGAACACCGTTTGACTCTCCTTTATAACTTAACTGATCTGCTTCTATTTTTTTCATTGTTATCTCGCATGTTTTTGGGTTACATCAAATTATTGAGGCGTAAAGCGAATTTAGCTCTTACCTTGGGTACAAACTTAGCAAAGCTTACAAAGTTATCTGTGAACTAATTCACACAATTATAGAAATTAGGTGCAATCATATGGATAGAAGCAATAGTTGATCACGTTAATGATAAGATCACCCGTCCACAGGAATTTATCTAGGTAGTACAATTAGATGGCGCGTTATGAAGAGCTTGCAAAGGATATTCGAACTCAGATCGCTAATAACACATGGCGTTCAGGAGAGAAGATCCCCTCTGTACGCATGAGCTGTCGTAACTACAACGTCAGTAATAGTACTGTGCTACAAGCCTACCAGTTGTTAGAAAGCGAAGGTTGGATCATTGCCAAACCTCAGTCTGGCTACTTTGTCGCCCCTAAGGTAGACGGCGTTGACTACGCAGCGCCAGTAGCTCGAGAGAAGAAGGCGATTAACGATCGCTTATTTGATTTTCTAAAATCCAGTTCTGCTGAGGGTATTGTTCCTTTTGGCTCCGCCTTCCCTGACCCAGATCTTTTTCCTTTACCCACCTTAACTCGCAACTTAGCCAGCGCCGGAAGAAAAATGACGGGTGCAAGTGTGATTAATAACTTGCCACCAGGCAGTGAGTCCTTAAGAAGGCAGATCGCACAGCGCTACTTACAACAAGGTATTAGCGTTAACCATCAAGACATTGTGATTACGTCGGGTGCGATGGAAGCTCTGAACTTGAGCCTGCAAACCGTGACTCAATCTGGCGACTATGTTGTGATTGAATCGCCGGCATTTTATGGCGCTTTGCAAGCGGTAGAGAGGTTAGGGCTCAAACCGATAGAAGTGGATGTTTGCCCAGTCAACGGATTGGATATTGAACAGTTTGAAAGCGTACTGAAGAACCATAATGTGAAAGCATGTTGGCTGATGACGACTTTTCAGAATCCGACAGGCACAAGTTTATCGGATGAAGCCAAACGCCGAGTAGTTGAGATAGCAGAGCTGCACAATACCTACATTATTGAAGATGACGTTTATGGTGATCTTTACTATGAAGGACACAAACCTAAGCCTTTGAAGGCGTTTGATAAAACGGATTCGGTTTTACTTTGTGGTTCCTATTCAAAAAGTCTCTGCCCAGGCTATCGAGTGGGATGGGTGGTCAACACTCGCTTCAACGATGCGATTCAGAAGTTGCAACTGCTATCCACGCTCTCTAGTAGCGCGCCAGTTCAGCTTGGTGTCGCACATTTTCTAACTCATGAAAGCTACGATAATCATCTGCGTAAATTACGTAAGAATCTCTTGCAGAGAAAAGCACGCTTTTTAGAGGTCATCAAACAATATTTCCCACACTCTATTCAGCTTGAAGAGCCCGCTGGTGGCTATTTTATTTGGATACGTTTCACTGCTGGTTTCGATAGCCAGCAGTTTCATCAACTAGCGATCGCACAGGGGATAAGTGTCGCATTGGGTGATTTGTTTAGTGAGCAGGGTAGTGTGGATAACGCTATTCGACTGAACTTCTCCTACGAACTTACTCAAGAGAGAGAACATGCCCTCGTATTGCTTGGCAAACTCGCCCATCAATTGGTGCACTAAGTGCGGACATAAACGCTAACTGACTCATAGAAAACAACATAATGCTAACTGTACGGTTTTATTGTGGGGAAACTGTACGCCTTATTTACCGAACAGTTGTGATTCAATAACGTTAGACCAAATATTGGAGATACCGTTATGTTGAAAATGACTATGGGAAATGAAGTGAAGCTGATTGTCGTCGCGATTGTGTGTGCGCTTCTACTTATTCTTGGCCATGTATTGTTGGCAAAAGCATTCGCAGATATGGCTTGGGCGGAATACACCACCGCTGCGATTCCATTTGTAATGATGGCGATTTGTGGCCTCGCGATAAAGTATGCAAGTAGTCAGGACGTTGATTAGCACACCTATTAAGGAGCTTGGGTTGGCATGACTCCTGATGAGGTTTGCGTTTTATTCTGAACATAAAAAAACCTCCGCAATTGCGGAGGTTTTTGTTTTCTTTCTTTTAATTCGAGCTTAACGCGGAATTAGAAGTTCGCAGAGCGAGGAGTACGTGGGAATGGGATAACGTCACGTACGTTGCCCATACCTGTTACGTAAGATACTAGACGCTCGAAGCCTAGGCCGAAACCAGCGTGAGGCACTGTGCCGTATTTACGTAGATCGCGGTACCAGTTCATGTGCTCAGGGTCGATGCCTACTTCGCGCATACGCTCGTCTAGGATGTCTAAACGCTCTTCACGTTGAGAACCACCGATGATTTCGCCGATGCCTGGTGCTAGTACGTCCATTGCCGCTACCGTCTTACCGTCATCGTTCGCACGCATGTAGAATGCTTTGATGTTTTTCGGGTAGTTCTTAACGATTACTGGCGCTTTGAAGTGTTCTTCTGCTAGGAAACGCTCGTGCTCAGAAGACATATCGATACCCCATTCAACCGGGAACTCGAACTCACGACCTGAATCTAGAAGAATCTGGATTGCGTCAGTGTAGTCTACTTGTGCGAAATCAGAAGTTACAAACTGCTCTAAGCGAGTGATTGCTTCTTTGTCGATACGTTGAGCGAAGAACTCAAGGTCGTCACGACACTCTTCTAGTACGGCTTTGAATACAAACTTAAGCATGTCTTCAGATAGCTTAGCGATATCTTCTAGATCCGCGAAAGCGACTTCAGGTTCAACCATCCAGAACTCAGCTAGGTGGCGGCTTGTGTTTGAGTTTTCAGCACGGAACGTAGGACCGAACGTGTAAACTTTGCTTAGTGCACAAGCGTAAGCTTCACCGTTTAGTTGGCCAGATACTGTTAGGAATGTCTCTTTACCGAAGAAATCTTCGTTGTAGTCAACATCGCCTTTTTCTGTGCGAGGTAGGTTTTCCATGTCTAGCGTAGAAACGCGGAACATTTCACCTGCACCTTCTGCATCAGAAGCAGTGATCAGCGGAGCAGATACCCAGAAGTAACCTTGCTCGTGGTAGAAGCGGTGGATCGCTTGAGATAGGCAGTTACGAACACGCGCTACTGCACCGATTACGTTTGTACGTGGACGTAGGTGAGCTACTTCACGAAGGTATTCGATAGAGTGACGAGTTTTCGCCATTGGGTATGTTTCTGCGTCTTCAACCCAACCAACAACTTTAAAGTCAGTTGCAGCAAGCTCAAAATCTTGACCTTTCGCTGGAGACTCAACAATCTTACCTGTTACTTCAACAGAGCAGCCAGTCGTTAGCTTTAGTACTTCGTTTTCGTAATTATTAAGATTATTAGGGACCACGGCCTGAATCGGGTCGAAACAAGAGCCGTCATATATGGCAAGGAAAGAGATTCCGGCTTTGGAATCACGACGTGAACGGATCCAGCCGCGAACAGTTACTTCACTGTCTACCGCTAGCTTGCCGCCAAGTACGTCTTTTACAGGCGCGTAAGTCATGTTGGTTTCATTCTCCATTGAGGGACAAATTCAACGCAATGTTTGCAATTGATTGTTTATAGTTCGCTACATTTTGAACAAAAAACAATCGAAACATTGAGTTGTATAAACTTTTTAAATCAGTGGAACATATTACCTGTCATACGGAGAGCTTCAACCTTTATTCTTGCTTGTAGAAAGAAATATTGTGTATGTCCGCTATAAAACTCACAAAGGGTTGGTTTTTTGTTCGATCTCTTAGTCTGTTTCCATTTCTTGTATGTTGTCACATGCTACGCCTGTGATGAGTTGGTCGCTGCTCCATCGTAAACTTTGTTTCCAATAATGATTGTGTGATTGCATCGAACCTCACACTATATTGTCGCGGCTTCTCCTACCTAGGAGACCATTCACCTTCTTTGTTCGGCACGAACTCATGTCGCTGCAAACTAAAGAGTTACCAGAGGAGTTTAATATTCACGTGTTAATTACGCCGCCTTAGCCCCTGCATTCTCTCTACACCCGCACTTTTCGAGCGCTCGCTCATTCATGAAAAACAGTCGAATACAATATGTCTGAACAAGGCAGGACAGGCTGTATAAGTAAAAGAGAATTACATGCTTAATTATTTAAAAACACACTTGTTATAAATATTAAAGGAGATTCATTATCTGGGATTGTGGTTGCACTCGCATTGATCCCTGAAGCTATCGCATTTTCAATTATTGCAGGCGTCGACCCTAAGGTTGGCTTGTACGCATCATTTTGTATCTGTGTCGTTACCGCTTTAGTTGGCAGCCGTCCGGGCATGATCTCCGGCGCAACAGGCGCAATGGCGCTGCTGATGGTGACTTTAGTTAAAGAGCACGGACTCGATTACCTACTTGCTGCTTCATTTTTAGCGGGCGTCATTCAGATAATTGCAGGCTATTTGAAGCTTGGCAACTTGATGAACTTCGTTTCGAAATCTGTGATTACCGGATTTGTAAACGCGCTTGCTATTCTGATCTTTATGGCCCAATTACCTGAACTGATTAATGTACCCTCAAGCGTTTATCTGTTGGTTGTTTTGGGGCTGGCGATTATCTATTTGTTGCCTTACTTACCCAAATTTGGAACTGCAATACCGTCACCTTTGGTGGCGATTATTGTCCTCACTATTATCAGTTTGATGTTTGGCTTAGATGTGAGAACCATTGGTGACATGGGAAAACTACCTGATTCACTCCCAATCTTCTTAATTCCTAACATTCCATTCTCATTAGAAACCTTCGAAATCATACTTCCATACTCCATTGCTTTGTCAGTTGTTGGCATCTTGGAATCCTTGATGACAGCTACCATTGTTGATGATCTGACGGATACAGAAAGCAATAAGAATAATGAGTGTAAAGGACAGGGTGTCGCGAACATTGTTGCGTCACTGTTTGGTGGTATGGCAGGTTGCGCCATGATAGGTCAGTCGATCATTAACATTAAATCTGGCGGTCTAACCAGACTATCTAGCATGATCGCTGGCATAGTTCTTTTACTGATGGTGGTGTTCGCTTCTGATTGGTTAAAGTTGATTCCAATGGCGGCGTTAGTCTCTGTGATGATAATGGTATCAATCGGTACTTTTTCTTGGCGTTCGGTTGTCGAACTTAAAGATCATACCTTACCGACCAATGTCACCATGCTGGCAACGGTTGTGGTGGTTGTCTTTACTCATAACCTAGCGATTGGTGTCGCGGTTGGCGTGGTGCTTTCGGCCCTATTTTATGCTCACACGAGCAAGTCTATGGTCTTTATCTCCGATGAAGTCGTGACCAATCAACTACACACAACTCATAGAGTTAAGGGGCATGTGTTCTTTGCTTCTTCTGATGCCTTTGTTGATTTGTTCGATTACGACAAGGCGACGTCGTTGGTCACGATCGACATTTCTGAGGCGTCATTTTTAGATAACACCTCGGTTGAAGCGCTCGATAAGGTGGTCTTCAAGTTTCGTAAGAAAGGGGCTTATGTCGATGTATCTGGAATGGATGAGGTCAGTGCTAAGCTAATCTTTAAACATGCGATGTACCACAAACATAAAGATTTATCAGCGGTGTCGATTACGCACTAGCGGCTGTTTGAACATAGAGTTCATAGCCTAAGTAATGGCTACGTAGAAAGGTGAAGCGCTCGTGGTTGAGTGCTTTTTTGTTGGGTGACAGTTAGGTTTTGTTCTCGGTTTAGGCTTTGTCTTTTGTACAAGATAAAGTGAACTGATTAATCAGGGATTCTAGGTGGTCAGACAGCTCTTCTAGGTCAGTACTGATATTACGCGTCTCACCTGCCGATAGTGATGTGTCGTTAGCGTGCGATGTGATGGTTTCGACTTTCCGCTGAACATCTTTGGTTGCCTGGGTAGTAGATTGCGTCTGTTGTTGAATGTTCTGCGCATGGGCGAGCACCTGTTTCATCTCTTCGACAACACTATTCATTTCAATAGAGAGTGCATCAATGTCAGTAGAGCTTTGGTGTGCTTGTTCGCACACGCGATCGGCAGAGGTTAATGACTCTTCGCTGCCTTGTTGGAATTGGTGAATAATTGATTCAATACTGCCCGTGGCCTCTGCTGTTCGAGAGGCGAGATGGCGAACCTCGTCCGCAACGACTGCAAATCCTCGGCCTTGCTCACCTGCTCTCGCAGCTTCTATCGCAGCATTGAGTGCTAAAAGGTTAGTTTGATCGGCAATGCCACGGATCACACTCAATATCGCAGACACTTCACCTGTCTGTTCGTTGAGTGTGGTGATCTTGTGCTTCACCTCTTCAATACTAGTAACAAGGTTCTTTATCTCACTACTTGCATCATGGGCTTGGTTCGCACTTTTACATGCCACATCCGAAGTGTGATTGATGAGGTCAGATGCGGTTAATGTCGCTTGTTCTACATTGACCTGCTGAGCTTGTATTCCTTCAACATTACTTTGCACTTCAGCGGTCTCATTCTGCTGGTCGCTGGCGGCTTGCTCAGTAATTTGAGCTACGCTCGTCAGTTGATTAGCGGACGCGTTCAGCTTATGAGAGGTATCTTGTACTTGTTCCAAACTGCTTGATACTGTGCCCATAAACGAGTTAATTGATTTCGCCAGAGTGCCAATTTCATCTTGGCTCTGTTCCGGTAGGCGAGTGGAAAGGTCCTTATCGCTGCTGACTTGAGTCATAAAGCGAGAGGTTTTCTGAAGCGGGCGTACAATGATTTTACGAATCAGCCCCATCGTCAGCACAAAGCCAGCAAAGGAGATCACGGCCATGATACCGATCGCAGCCATAGTTTGGGTGTTAATCAGCGAATTAACATGACTCAGATTGTACTCTAGTCGAATTGCACCCAATACTTCACCTTCTGGTGCCATATGACACGTGACACAATTGGTACCTCGATAGTTTTCGCTCGATTTCATTGGCAGGGCGATCACTAACCCTTTACCCCAGTCAGCAGAAAATGGCTCGATGACCGTTTCGCCTGACAAGGCTCTTTTATCAATCTCGTCAACAGGTGTTTGATTGTCATTGCCTGGACCATACAACTTACTTACGGCTTCGGCACGTAATACTCGAACGTCTTCAATGCCTTCTTGCGCTAACGCTTTCTGACGCAGCGTTTCTTTCTGTGCCATGGTGCCTGTCAGCATCATCATATTAAGGCTATCGAAATAGTTGCTCGCTTTATCGTGAAGCTGTTCACTTAGAACGGAATTAACCAGTTGCTTTTGTTGGGAATATTGAAAATAGGTGGATATTGCCAGTAAAAAGGTGAATACAATGGCAAGAGCAACCAGGACCTTGAAGGTTATTGTTGAGCGCATAGGTGTTTTTATTAATTCTGATGACGCAACTACTGTACTGGTAAGAGACCTTACCACCTATGGGGTATATTGAATTGTGTGACCACACTCCGGTTGTAGTTTTGTTTCTGTGATGTAGCGATAATGTGACCGTGTTCGGAAGGGTTTGAATGGGTGTTTAGCGTCAGCTTTGTAGGTATGAAAACATGATTAAACTATGTTTTAGAAGGCACCCAATAACAGGTGCCTACGTTTTTAGTTCATAAGAATCGGTTTAGTCGTTGATGTAATATTACTCTTATTAGTGTTTATCGAGTTAGATTCAACCCCAGTTGAAGCGCCATACTTAACTCGTTACGCTCAACAATCTCTTCTACAACTTTACCTTGCTCATTGAATCGGAAGTAAGTGAGACTCGTCCAGGTAACGTTTTCGTTATTCAACGTGTAGCCTTTCCATTCATCAGCGCCTTTTGCACGGTGAGTCAGCGCAACAACAACTTGGTCTCCTTCTTCGACGATCTTTTGAAAGGTCGTTTCAAGTGATTGGTATCGATCGGTCACGTGAACTTTTAGCATTGCTTCAAACTCAACAAGGCCGTTGATGATTTTATTGCAATCTGGTCGATGAATCATTGTGTCTTCAGAAAAGTATTCGCCAACACGGTGAGTTTGTTTACCGTCCACACAGTGCTTAAAGTAGTCTTTTACCACCTGAACTTGTTTGCTTGTCATGATTTTTACCCTGATGTTTATTGAGTGCTAATAATTTAATTGAACGTCATTGTCTTGAGTAGAGGCTGTTTGGTGGATAGTCTGTCTACAATATGTAAACAGTAGGGAGGGGTTATGAACGTTTTAATGTCTATCAAGTCATTTATTGTGACTGTTGAGGAAGGCAGCTTTACCGGTGCCGCTAGTAAGATCGGCGTGTCAAAGTCTTTGGTCAGTCGACATGTGAGGGAGTTGGAAACTTACCTGAATACTCGCTTATTGAATCGTTCGACCAAATCGTTGTCTTTAACTGAGGCGGGTCGTCGCTATTTTAGTGAAGCGCATGGGCTGGTTGACCGTATTGAAGATTTAAATGATTCGTTAAGGTTTGATAGCTCTGAAATGGTGGGTGCACTAAGTGTGATGGCACCCAAGGGGCTGACCGAGATTATGTTAATGCCGTTCATTTTAGAGTTCTCTGATAAGTATCCAGACTTGAAGCTGAACCTGATGCTTTCGGATGGTGTTCAGGATCTTGCAGAAGAGGGGTGCGACATCGCTATTCGTTCTGGTGATTTAGTTTCGAAAGACTTGGGGATGATTGCACGCACTATTTGTGTCAACCAGAACTTGGTTTGTGCATCACCGAGTTACTTGGCCAACCATTCAGATATTCAAACCCCAAAGGATTTAACTAACCACTGCATCATTGAAGACCCAAACCTTAAAAATGATGGCTTGTGGCGGTTTGATTTGGGTGGACATTTCCACGATGTGAATCTGCAGCCAAAACTCACGGTAAACAGTGTGCAAGCGGTAAAGGCCGCGGTACGTTCAGGCTACGGCATTGCGATGCTACCAAGGCAATTGGCGAAAGAAGATTTAGAGTCCGGTTCCATTGTGGAAATCTTGTCTGAGTACGTGCTTAAAGAGAGAAAGGTTTACGCACTGTATCGAGAACGAGTGAATACACCACGAAAGGTAAAGGCGTTCATCGATGAATTGTGCAGTTACTTTTCTTAATGAGTTAATAAGGGAGACTGTCCTAAATTCTGTGTAACTGTCTAGACTTAAGCCTTAAAGGCTAAGGATGGATAGTATGGATAAGAAAGCACTTGAAGCTTTTGCTCGTGAAGCAGCTAAATCAATTAAGACAGAATCTGATCTTGATGACTTCCGCAAAATGTTAACCAAGGTGACTGTTGAGACAGCATTGAATGTTGAGCTTGATGAGCACCTTGGCTACGAAAAACACTCCCCAAAACCCAGCTCCAACTCACGTAATGGGTATACCAGCAAGTCAATTATCACTGATGATGGTGAAGTGCCGATAGACGTTCCTCGTGACCGTGAGTCAAGCTTTGAACCAAAGCTGGTTCGCAAGCACCAAACTCGCTTCCAGTCGATGGATGACAAAATCTTAAGCCTCTATGCTAAAGGCATGACTACCAGAGAAATCGTAGCCACATTCAAGGAAATGTACGATGCGGATGTCTCACCAACCCTCATATCTAAGGTGACAGACTCTGTTCTAGAGCAGGTTGTTGAATGGCAATCTCGCCCACTAGATGAGGTCTATCCAATCGTTTATCTCGACTGCATTGTCTTTAAAATCAGGCAAGATAAACAAGTCATCAACAAAGCTGTTTATCTTGCGCTAGGCGTGAACATGGAGGGTCAAAAAGAACTGCTTGGCATGTGGCTGTCAGAGACGGAAGGTGCCAAGTTCTGGCTTGCTGTGCTAACAGAGCTACAAAACCGCGGAGTAAAAGACATTCTCATTGCATGTGTCGATGGTCTGAAGGGCTTTCCTGATGCCATTAATGCCGCATTCCCGAATACTCAAATCCAGCTCTGTATCGTCCATATGGTGAGAAACTCAGTTAGGTATGTACCTTGGAAAGATTATAAATCTGTGACTGCCGATCTTAAGAAGATCTATCAATCGAAGACAGAAGATGAAGCCTTGCTAGCGCTAGAGCAGTTTTCAGATAAATGGGATGACAAATACCCTCAGATCAGCCGCTCTTGGACAGCTCACTGGGCTAACCTGAATACGCTCTTCAACTACCCAGAAGATATTAGGCGAGCAATTTATACGACTAATGCCATAGAATCACTTAATAGTGTTATTAGAAAGGCGATTAAAAAGCGTAAGCTGTTCCCGACTGATGAGTCGGCAAGGAAGGTGATCTTCTTAGCGATCCAGGATGCCTCCAAAAGATGGACGATGCCAATTAGAAACTGGCGACAAGCCCTGAACCGCTTTATGATTATGTTCGAAGACCGATTAACTGAATATATGTAACCCCGACAGTTACACAGAATTATTTACAGGGTCTAATAAGGCTTTTAAGGTCAATTAGGTTTCAAGGCATTCACAAAAACGCCACTTTTGCGGCTGTTATATGTTTTGATCATTCTTTGTTCAGGTGCTGTGGTTAATGGTGTTGGTGAATTTATAATTTGGATTCTTATCAGTAATGATTATTGTTTTTTGATGTTTGGTGGTTAATTAATATCCAAATGCTTGTTTTGTTCAATTTAATAGCAAAAAATGTGGTTATAGCGTTGTGTTTCAGAGTTCATTCGATAATATGAAGTCACCTCTAATGATAGAGGAAGGGCAGCAACGGATACGCTGCTTTAAATAATATGGAATGTGACTTATTGATATTGGACACATACATGAAATTCAAGATTACATCACCGATCATCGAACCCACAGAAGGGTCACCACATCAGAACATGGCTTCTTCATCTGATCACACCTCTCTATACTCTCGCTTGTACTATTCGTTTTCTACTGCCTTTTCGCGATTTAACTCCGCTTATCGCTCCTATCGATATTCGTTTTAAAGCTTAACTTCTTTCGAATTTTCTTTGCATCTTGGTTGATGACAGAGAACTACACCTATTAAAAACTAAATAAATAAGTTAAAGACAATGAATATTAAAATGATGGGTAGCTCCCTAATTATCGCTGGTACCGCTCTCGGTGCTGGTATGCTTGCAATCCCAATGGTATTAGCTCAATTCGGATTGCTGTACGGCACAATGCTAATGGTTCTGATCTGTTTCGGTACCACTTACGCCGCATTACTACTTCTTGAAGCAACCATCAAAGCGGGTGGTGGCTTAGGATTAAACTCTATCGCTAGAAAGACACTTGGCAAACAAGGGCAACTGATCACTAACGGTCTGCTTTATGCGTTACTGATTTGCTTGCTAATGGCTTACATCCTAGGCGCGGGCGACTTGCTGAGTAAGCTGTTGTCTAACTTCGGTGTCGAGATTACTGCAACAACGAGTCAAATCACTTTTACCTTGATTGCGGGCGCTGTTGTGGCGAGTGGTACTGGCGTGATTGATAAACTCAACCGTGCACTGTTCTTCGTGATGCTGGCAAGTTTGTTTGCAACGATGGCATTTTTAGCACCAAGCATGACGCAAGATAACTTAATGCAGGTAACGAGTCACAATCATGTTGACCTAATCAAAACGAGTGCAATTTTGTTCACCAGTTTTGGCTTTATGGTCGTGATTCCAACGTTGGTTTCTTACAACCATGAAGCGACCGATAAGCAGCTTCGTAATATGGTAATAGTAGGCTCTCTTATTCCTCTAGTGTGCTACCTATGTTGGTTGTTTGCTGTGGTAGGTAACTTGAGTGAAGAGCAGTTTAGAAGCTTCCACAATGTATCTGACTTGATGGCTGCATTTGAAGCTCAGTCACCATGGGTGGGTACCGTGCTATCTATCTTCACTGGTTTGGCTCTGCTGACTTCGTTTTTTGGTGTGGCAATGTCGCTATTCAACCAAAACCGAGATATGTTCAACCAGAACACGGCGGTGACTTACTGCATTAGCTTTATTCTGCCGCTAGCAGGCTCACTACTGGCTGCGGATAAGTTTCTACAAGTGCTGAACTACGCTGGCATCATTCTGGCGTTCTTAGCTGTATTCGTTCCTCTGGTAATGGTTCACAAGCAACGCTTTATGAAATTAGCCGAAGACAGATACAGTGCAGAAGGTGGCAAGCCAATGTTACTTTTCTCATTGCTGTTTGGTTGCTTCTTACTTATCTCTCAAGTGATTTAACCATTGCTGTGCTGAACAGCAGCTGATATTTGAGACATAAAAAAAGGAACGCATATGCGTTCCTTTTTTATTGCTTGTTTGTTAGCGAGAGTCGATTAACAAACAACCTTAACAGCCAAACCACCTTGAGAAGTCTCACGGTATTTAGCGTTCATGTCTTTACCTGTTTCTAGCATCGTTTCGATAACTTTATCTAGAGAAACAGTAGGAGCAGAAGAACGACGAAGTGCCATACGAGCAGAGTTGATTGCTTTCACTGCAGCAATACCGTTACGCTCGATACATGGTACTTGTACTTGGCCTGCAACTGGGTCACATGTAAGACCTAGGTTGTGTTCCATGCCAATTTCTGCAGCCATACATACTTGCTCTGGGCTACCACCCATAAGCTCAGCAAGACCAGCAGCAGCCATAGAACATGCCACACCAACTTCACCCTGACAGCCAACTTCCGCACCAGAGATAGAAGCGTTACGCTTGTATAGACCACCGATCGCGCCAGAAGCTGCGAAGTAACGAGTGTAGTCTTTCTCTGTCACTGTTTGGATGAACTTATCGTAGTAAGCCAGTACAGCAGGGATGATGCCACACGCGCCGTTTGTTGGTGCAGTAACTACACGACCACCCGCAGCGTTTTCTTCGTTTACTGCGAAAGCAAACATGTTCACCCAGTCAACGACCGTCATTGGATCGTTCGTTGTTTTCTCTGAAGTGATCAGCTGTTGACGAAGTGCTGCAGCACGACGAGGTACACGCAGTGGACCAGGCAGGATACCTTCAGTATTCATACCGCGATCCATACACTCACGCATCGTTTTCCAGATGTTTGCGAAGTAAGTACGAGACTCTTCGTCTGAGTGGAAAGCTGCTTGGTTTTTCATAACCAGAGTGCTGATAGAAAGACCGCTGTCTTTACACTGATTAACTAGCTCTTCAGCTGTTGTGAATTCGTAAGGTGCTTTGATTGGGTTTTCTTCTTCTTTGCCGAAGTTCTCTTCGTCAACGATGAAACCGCCACCAATTGAGTAGTAAGTTTTTGAGTATGCTACTTCGTCGTCAACCCAAGCGTGAATGCTCATGCCATTCTCGTGTAGAGAAAGGTTGCTAGTATGGAAGTTCATACCGCCATCGCGTGGGAACGATACTGTATGACAGTGCATGCCAACAGGAAGGCGTTCAGTTTCTTCTACGCGAGCAATGAAGCCAGCAATAGAATCGATATCAACACGTTCAGGAGTATTGCCAGCAAGACCCATGATGATTGCGATATCTGTGTGGTGACCTTTCCCTGTCAGTGATAGTGATCCATATACGTCCACGGTGATTTTAGTGATGTCGCGCAATTTTCCCATTGAACGTAGGTCATCAATAAATTCTTTACCCGCTTTCATTGGTCCAACTGTGTGTGAGCTCGATGGACCAACACCGATTTTATAGATATCAAATACACTAATCATAGCGATTACCTCAAAAAGAGAGCCTCCCAAGGGGAGTAGGGAGGCTCATTTATTATCATTATATTTTGTGTCTAATCTCGCGATATAAGATGAAAGGCATCTTATAAAAGCTGCTTATAGATTAAAGAGCGCCGTAGATTACAGAACTAATAGCCGCTAGACCACATAAAGCTGTAAAGATTTGTACAGGTGCTGAAGTTTTGTACTTAGCCATTGCTGGTACTTTGTTCATCGCGAATACAGGCATTAGGAACAGGATAGCTGCAATCATTGGAGCACCCATTGTTTCAATCATGCCTAGGATGCTTGGGTTAACTACCGCAACAATCCAAGTAGTCACAACGATGAACGCTAGAGATACTTTTTCGATAGTGCTTACTGAAGAACCAGAGCGAGATTTGATTAGACCAACAAGACCTTCGTGAGCACCTAGGAAGTGACCGAAGTAGCTAGAAGTGATTGCTGCGAACGCTACTAGAGGACCCATGTAAGAGATAAGTGGAGACTAGTGAACGTTTGCTAGGTAAGAAAGAACAGAGATGTTCTGTGCTTGTGCTGTTGCTAGTTGCTCTGGAGATAGAGAAAGTACAACAGAGAATACGAAGAACATTACAAAGCCCATTAGCATCATTGCTGCGCCGCCAGTGATAGCGTCAGTTTTCTTAACTGCGTTTTCACCGTATACACGACGTTGCTCTTTAGAGAACTGAGAGATGATTGGGCTGTGGTTGAAAGAGAACACGATGATTGGAATTGCAAGCCAGATAACAGAAGGCATTGTTGACCATTCAGGCGTTACTTCCATCATTGAAGTGTTCCAATCAGGAACTAGGTAGAAAGACAGAGCTAGTAGGATGAATACTAGTGGGTAAACCATTGCTGAAGTTGCTTTCAACATTAGTTCTTTACCGAATACAACACCCGCTGTCATTGCAAGGATAAGTGCACCAGAAAGAAGAGGACGAGGAATAGATTCCATGCCCATTTGGTTTACTAGGAAAGAATCAACAGTGTTTGTGATACCAACACCGTAAATTAGAACGATTGGGTAGATAGCGAAAAAGTAAGCGAAAGTAATAAGGTTTGCGCCAGTCTTACCGAAGTGTTCTTCTACTGTATCTGTAATGTCAGCTTCAGGGTTTTTTGCAGACAGTACGAAACGTGCTAGAGATTTGTGTGCGAACCAAGTCATTGGTGCAGCAATAAGAGCTAGGATAACTAATGGCCAAAAACCACCCGCACCAGCTTTAATTGGAAGGAATAGTACACCAGCACCAACTGCTGTACCGAATAGTGATAAACACCAGGTAAAATCTTTATAGTTAAACTTGCTCGAGTCTTTTACGGCATTTGCCGAAGAAGTTGTTGTGTTCATGTTAAATTACTCATTTTTTGGGAACAGGAAATAAGTCGGGGCTAATTTTGCAGAATTTTCGTCGGCAAAAAATAGATCTAAATCATGTAATGAAACGGCGTGTCACATGATATGCGAAAAACGGATTTTTGATCACGAAAATGGCGTGCCACATGTGATTTATGTTCATGTCTGGTATTAGTTTTTCTGGCTCTTCTCCGCTTAGATGAGCTTGATTTCCGGATAAATGGTAGAGTGAGTTTCTAGGATTGAGGTTTGTCTAATCTTCAATTTAAAGTAATCAGTATCCCTTACTCCTCGGGCTCTCCGTCTAAGAAGACCTATCGATACATTCCCTGCTTCCACTCGGGCATTCGTCAGCTTATATTTTGCATAGTTGCAGATCCCAACTCTTCTCTCCCAAAGCGCGTCTGCAAAGTTGATGAGAGATAAGATCCTCGTCTTTTTAGCAAGCTGGCACCACGCATCAAGCGCTGCGATCATCAAGTCAAAATTACGTTCATCCCATAAGGCTTGAAGCTGCTCTTTGAGCATATAAATCGTACAAAGAGTCTTATTGCTTTCCAGTAAATCATCTAGCCTATCTGACTGCTTATCGCTTAATTTCGGCGCATTTTTGAGGAGTAAAAATAGCGTCCCTTTAAGCATTTTCTTCTCGTCATGTGTTCCTTTCCTAAACGCTTTATTACGCTCTTTCCTTATCAGAAGAGAGTAGTTCTGCATAACGTGAAACCGGTCAAAAACGATGTCTGCATTCGGAAGAGCGTTTCTCACTGCTGATTGGTAAGATTGCCCCATATCCATTGATACCGCTTGGATGCCGTCTCTCGTTTGCGGTGATAATTGTTCAAAAAAGTTGATGAGTACGTTTGAAGTCCGCCCATGGTCAACCCAAATAAGTTGTCCTGAAACGAGATCATAAACGACGGTCATATAATCATGGCCTTTAGCCCTGGCGACTTCATCAACGCCAATATGAACAAGGTTGGTCAACTTCTTAGGCTCTAAAGCAGGCAAGGTAGAGAGAAGGAATGCTTTATCGATATTTTTCACGGTTTCCCAGCGTATGTCTAAATGCTTCGACACTGCGTGGATGCTCATATAGCGGCACAGTCCACTAATAAAGTGACAGAACCTCTTTGTATAACGACTCCCCTTATCAACAAAATCAGCCTCTTCAATCAACCTTCGGCCGAGCCTATCCCTTGTCTGAGCCAATTCAATTTCTATAACGCAAGGGCGACCACTGACAGGTAAATCCGACAGGCGACGGTGAACGTAGTGGTCGACGGTGCGCGGAGCTCCAGTCTCAGGATCAACAACTTTACAGCGTCTATCTCGCTTGCACTTGACGAGTACTGAATGAGAGCTTTCTTCAAGCGTTACAGACTGTACGGATTGGCCTTTAAAGTTAAATAGAGCGGAAGATAATAACGACAAACTACAACACTGATATATAAGGTGGGAAGCGATTGTAAATCAATGTGTTAGCGGTTTTATTGTTAGTTTATAGACTCATCTAAGCGGAGAAGAGCCGTTTTTCTTATCTCAAAGGGGCGCTTGTACAGAATTATACCAAGTAAACGATTGCGTAAAATTGCATTAATAAATCTGTTCCATACAAAGCGCGTTGTTTGTTAACAGAGATTAAACAAAACGTAGTTGCTATGTGATTTGTTGCACTACATGCTGCTGCAATGATTGGATGATTTGTGCCGTGACGCCCCATATAAGGTGCTCTTCGAAGGGCATCGCGAAAACACGATGCTTGATTTTCTTGAAGTTAACAGTGTGGCTGTGCAATTTCGCTTGGTCCAAAACATAGGTAGCCGGAACCTCAAAAATGGAAGCAACTTCGTTCTGATCAATGATGGGTTTATAGTCGGGATCAACTAATGCGACAATCGGTGTAACAGAAAATTTACTAATAGTACTCAAGGCGGGTAATTGCCCAACAATTTTAACCTGATCCGATCGAATTCCCACCTCTTCATGAAGCTCTCTAAGTGCAGTAAATTGCATAGATGGGTCAGAGAGCTCATGTTTACCTCCTGGAAAGCTAACTTGTCCTGGGTGATGTTTTAAATGGGCTGCTCTTTTAGTAAAAATGACGTGTAAACCATCTCCCCTTTCTACTAAACCAACTACCACTGCCGCTTTTCGCAATTCCTCTCCGCTGATTTGAGAAACGCGCTCAACGGATTCTGGGTGATAGCCAACAGGTGGGTTTAGTTGAAACTGTTGTAGGAAGTTATCTCGGTTCATGGCGTGCCAATATATTGATTATTATGCCTTTAAGTATAGGCATAACCTTTCACGTAATGCCAACCTAATAGGTAAGCGCTATTGAGGCTATCGGTTAGCTGAAGCGCTCAATATTGTTGGTTTTTGCTATATTTGAAGTGAGCATCTAGATGAGTATCCGTTATCAATGTCATAAAATAAGCTGCGAATCCTTACTTTTTTGATTAGGAATTTGATAACAAAGACTTAGTAGACCATTCTAAAAAGAAACAAAAGATAAGGTATGAGATGAAAGGAATCATATTCACCGAATTTTTAGAGCTTGTTGAAGATAAATTCGGTTTAGAGCTTTTGGAAGAAGTGCTAGAAATGTCGGAAGATGAGGGGATCTACACATCGGTTGGTAGTTATGACCACAGAGATCTGGTGAAACTCATCATTAACCTAAGTAAGAAAACAGACATCGACGCTGCCAGCTTGCAACGAGTGTTTGGCCAATCGGTATTTAAAAACCTTTTGGCTTCCATTCCTAATAAAGCGAGTCTTAAACATAGCAACACGACATTCCAATTTATTCAGCACGTTGAGCGGTACATTCACGTTGAAGTGAAAAAGCTCTATCCAGACGCTGAGCCACCTGAGTTTAGTTTTATCACCACGACAGAAGCCCAGTTGGTTTTCGATTACAAGAGCGCACGATGCATGTCGCATGTCTGTTTAGGGCTAATTGAAGGGTGTGCGGAATACCACGGAGAATCGATCACGGTGGAAATGACGCCTCAGAATGATGACCAAAGTGTGGTTAGGTTTAATCTCAAAGTAGAAAAGTAATATGGATCCGGCCTCTGCCTTAGAGAAGAAACTAAAGCGGCAAATAGCCGCCCGCAAAGCGGCTGAAGCTCTGTTGGAGCAAAAAAGTCTTGAGCTGTTTGAAGCCAACCAACAGCTGGAGCTTGCCCTGCGCCAGTTGGAAAAGCGCTCTAACGCGAACATTCGTCGTATCGAGTTTCAAGAGCAAATCGACAATCTATTGATAGATTTTGGTCGCGCGTTTCTTCGAAGCGACTTAGATGACGTAATGCTGTCTCAACTGACCACAAACGTGACCAACAGTTACCTTATTGAAGCTAGCCGCTTAATATTGCCATCGAAGCTGCTCCCGCAACTTCAAACCTATGATTATGGTGATTCATCGGTTGGTGATTTCGACCAAGAAATCGTAGCAACGCAATGGGAAGGTGATCTACTCACAGTACCACTTGAAGTTGAGAAGGTTATCGTTGGAGCATTGATCGTAAAGGTCAACCTATCTGAACAAGATATCGACTTTATCGAGAGCCAACTCTTACTGGTCACAGATCTTATCTGCAGTGCCATTACTCACCAATTAGCCATCAATCGAAATATTGAGTCTCGTAAGCGAGCGGAGGAATCTGAGCGAGCGACGCGCGATTTTGTTGCGATGATTAATCATGAGCTAAGAACGCCGCTCAACGGTTTGTTGGGAAGTGCTGAATTAATCAGTGATACGGAGCTTAACAGTTCCCAACGTGAAATCGTGAATAACCTAAGTCAATCAGGAGAGTTTTTAAGAACTATCATCAATGACTTATTGGACTACAGCAAAATCAATGCGGGTATGCTGGAGTTGATCCCTAAAAAGTTCTCTTTGCATGACTTAAGAAATACGATTGAGAGTATCTTTACCAATCGAGCGATTGAGAAACAACTCGACTTTAACATTAGTGTGGCTTCAGACGTCCCGTCACACTTCAAAGGTGATTTAGAGCGAATCACTCAGTTATTTGTAAACCTGATCGGTAATGCGATTAAGTTTACCGAGGAAGGGCATGTAAACGTTGATATTGAATGGAGTGATCAGCACTTCGTTTTCTCTGTAGAAGATACCGGAGTCGGTATTGCTGAGTCCGCTTATAAAACGCTGTTTGAACCCTTTACTCAAGCGGATAACTCAAGTAGCCGTAATTATGAAGGTACTGGGTTAGGTTTAGCGATTTGCCGTAAGCTAGTCGGCCTGATGGATGGCGATATAGGTGTAACCAGCATTGTTGGTTCAGGGACGACATTTACCATCTCAGTGCCCCTCCAAGTTGTCGATGTTCCTGATGGTAGCGATACGATTTCCAAAGGGTTTGAATCTGAAGTTGAACTTTCACTACTGAAAGTGCTGGTGGTTGATGATATCAAGATGAACCAGATCATCATTCAGCAGATGCTGCGTAAACATGAGATAGAGCCAGCGATTGCCAGCAATGGTGTTGAAGGGGTAGAGCTCGCGTCAGACACAGAATATGACATTGTGTTTATGGATTGCCGGATGCCACTCATGGATGGCTTTGAAGCAACTGAGACACTCAGAGAAAAAGGTTATTCTAGGTCTATTGTCGCTCTGACGGCAGGGACTACATTAAAGGAACGAGAGCGTTGTATTCAATGTGGGATGAACGACATCCTTAGTAAGCCATATACGGCTAATGACCTAAAAGAAATGCTTAAGAAGTGGGGTGTTGGACCTATCACTACGTCATAGTTGATGACTGCATAACAGCTATAGCAAAAGTTTAGAAATAAAAAGCCGAAGTGATCATCGCGATGACTTCGGCTTTTTTCTGCTTTTCGCTTTGGCTTAGAACTTGTACTAAGCGGTCAGTAAACTGGTGTTACTTAGCACTCTTCCAGTACAGGGAGGATTCGACTTAGTTTATCCAGCGTTTCTTGGTATTCAGACGCACAATCACTATCGAATACCACACCGCCGCCAGCCCAAGCATAAAGCGTATTGTTTTCCGCCACTAAAGTTCGGATGGTAATGCTGGTGTCCATCCTGCCATTTCGGCTGATGTAACCGATACTGCCACAATATGCTGAACGTCGATGTGGCTCTAGCTCCTCGATGATCTGCATCGCACGAACTTTAGGGGCGCCGGTAATAGAGCCGCCTGGGAAGCAAGCTCTTAATAAGTCTGTTGCAGAATATTGGTAATCAAGGTCAGCCCTGATGGTGCTTACCAGGTGGTGCACAGCAGGGAAGCTTTCAATATCGAACAATTTAGGGACATGAACCGTTCCTGGCTTTGCCACTCGACCGATATCGTTACGAAGTAAATCTACAATCATCAGGTTTTCAGCCTGATCTTTATCTGCGCTCGCTAAGTCTTGTGCGTTAGTATCATCAATCACTTGGTCATCAGAACGAGGGCGAGTGCCTTTGATCGGCTTAGTCTCAATCACATTGTCTTTAAGTTCTAAGAAGCGCTCAGGTGAGACACTAATAATCGCACTGTTGGCCAGACGAATGAAACCAGAAAATGGAGCCGAGTTATACTGCTCAAGCTTTTCGTAGGCCAACCATTCGCTGCCTTGGTATTTTGCATTGAAGCGCTGAGCCAAGTTGATTTGGTAACAGTCACCAGACAGTAGATATTCTTGAACGCTATCGAACTTATCTGCGTAGCTCTGCTCGCTCATGTTCGATTGCCACGATGTCGTTAGGCTAAACTCTTCAACGCTAGGTTGAGCTTGTTGTTGAGATAACCAATCCCAGTGAGCTTCGATGTTTTGTCCAACCACACAGGCTGCCTTCAACTTGTGGTCAACCACAATTGCCCATTCATACAGACCCACCGCCATATCGGGTGCATCAATATCACGTGTTGAAGTAGCCGGAAGTGTTTCCACTCTTCGGCCCAAGTCGTAGCTAAAGTAGCCTAATGCACCACCGATGAACGGTAACTCAGAGTGTTCATTCGTGGCCGGTAATAATTGCTGTTGATAGTGATTCAGAAGTTCGAAAGGATCGGAATCTGAAACCTCGCACGTCTCTTTAACATTAATGGTGGTTTTTGCACCGATTGTTTCGAAGGTGGCGATGGGTTGAGCAACTAAAATGTCGTATCGACTATCAACGTGGCTTTCTGAAGCAGAGCGTAATAGCATTGCCCACGGCAGGTTTTCGATATGAGAAAACAGCTGTTTAGCTAAAGTTGATTGATATTCAAGCGGCTTGATTTGGATAGCGCGAAATTCGTTGTTATTCATTTGTTTAATTTGTGACAAAGAGTTCGATCACTGCATGGCTTGTGAGAGGAAGCAAGAGTATCATAAATTGAAAATAAAATGGGTTCTTGATTAGAACGGTGTAATCCAAGTGGTTTAGTTTAAAGCTATGCAAGCGATTGCTAAAGCAACTAAATACAGCTCAACATTATAAAAAGCTAAACCTACTGATCTCATTTAGCGTTATTCGTTAAATAATGAACCCACATGGAACTAGAACAATAAAGAGGCATGCAATGACGGTTATTCGTAAGCAAGATGTGATCAGCAGTGTCGCTGACGCACTTCAGTACATTTCTTATTATCACCCTTTAGACTTTGTCCAAGCCCTAGAAAAAGCGTACGAGAAAGAAGAGAGCCAAGCAGCTAAAGATGCGATCGCTCAGATTCTGATTAACTCGCGTATGTCTGCGGAAGGCCACCGTCCTATTTGTCAGGATACAGGTATTGTTACTTGTTTCGTGAACATCGGTATGGATGTGAAATGGGAAACGGATCTAACAGTACAACAAATGGTTGATGAAGGCGTTCGTCAAGCTTACAACAACCCAGATAACCCATTGCGTGCATCTGTCCTAATGGACCCTGCAGGTAAGCGTATTAATACTAAAGACAACACTCCTGCGGTTGTTCACATTAATATGGTTCCGGGCAACAAAGTTGAAATTCAAATCGCGGCGAAAGGCGGCGGTTCTGAGAACAAAACTAAGATGATTATGCTTAACCCTTCTGACGACATTGCAGAGTGGGTAGAGAAGACGCTACCAACGATGGGCGCAGGCTGGTGTCCTCCGGGTATGCTAGGTATAGGCATCGGCGGTACTGCTGAGAAAGCCGCGGTCCTGGCGAAAGAGTCTTTGATGGAACACATCGATATCCAAGAGCTTATCGAGAAAGGTCCAGAGAACGCAGAAGAAGAGCTTCGTCTAGACATCTTCAACCGCGTAAACAAACTAGGTATTGGCGCACAAGGCTTGGGTGGTCTAACTACCGTTGTTGATGTGAAGATCAAAACTGCACCAACACACGCCGCGTCTAAGCCAGTTTGCCTAATCCCGAACTGTGCAGCAACACGTCACGTTCACTTCACACTAGACGGCAGCGGCCCAGCAGAGCTAACGCCACCTAAGTTAGAAGAGTGGCCTGACATCACTTGGGAAGCGGGCGCGAATACACGTCGCGTGAACCTTGATGAAGTGACTAAAGAAGACGTACAAGAGTGGAAGACCGGTGAAACAGTTCTTCTATCAGGCAAAATTCTAACGGGCCGTGATGCTGCGCATAAGCGTATTCAAGGCATGTTAGAGAGCGGTGAAGGTCTACCTGAAGGCGTCGACTTTAAAGGCAAGTTCATCTACTACGTAGGTCCTGTTGATGCAGTAGGCGACGAAGCTGTAGGTCCTGCGGGCCCAACAACGTCAACACGTATGGATAAGTTCACTGACATGATGCTAAACGAAACAGGCATCATGGGTATGATTGGTAAAGCGGAACGTGGTCCTGCTACGGTTGAGTCAATCAAAGAGCATAAAGCGGTTTACTTGATGGCTGTAGGTGGCGCGGCTTACCTAGTAGCAAAAGCAATCAAGAAAGCACGTGTTGTTGCGTTTGAAGATCTTGGTATGGAAGCGATTTACGAGTTTGAAGTTGAAGACATGCCAGTAACAGTTGCGGTTGATTCAACGGGCGCAAACGCTCACCAGATCGGCCCTGACACGTGGAAAGTGAAAATTGCCGAAGCTGAAAAAGCTTAATCAACCGAAGTCAAAAAGTCGTAATTGATGCTGACCCTAGCGTTTGAATTGCAAGTTTTGACAGAAAGTTAAAGACAAAAGTGCAGCATTATCTGCACTTTTGTCTTATTATCAATGATATAGTGATAAACACATCGTTTGATATAAGAACATAGGAGAGAGGAATGCCTCGTTTTATTCAGATCCTACAAATTATCTTGGCAGTGGTGATTGGTAGTTTCATTGGTTACGATTTGATCTTGCACGGAATCAGCATCTTTAACGAAAAATACGTAACCATTACATGTGTATTGTGGTTGATTGCTGAGATAGCACTGTTTGTTATCTACAAACTCATAGAAGACGATTAGTCTGCTATTCATTAAAAAATCTCAAAGCCCCTGATTATGAATGTAGTCAGGGGCTTTTATTCATCTAGCATTAAGAATGGGTATTGCATACTCACCACTATTAGCAAAAGAACAAGCAACAGCATACAAACTATCCCAATAGGGAAAGAATATAGGCTTGCCTCTCTATCATCATAACCAGCTTGCCTAAATATCACGGAGTCGTTCAAATGAAACACCTAACTCAAGAAATGAGTGACTTTATAAGCAGAGGAACGGATTCTCACATTAGAGTAGCGGTCACGGGTCTTTCTCGTGCAGGTAAAACAGCATTCATTACCTCGTTGGTTAACCAACTTCTTCATACCTCTACTCATAA
The DNA here is from genome assembly GCA_000169995.1 of Vibrionales bacterium SWAT-3. Lineage (GTDB taxonomy): Bacteria > Pseudomonadota > Gammaproteobacteria > Enterobacterales > Vibrionaceae > Vibrio. Next base: position 33,531 of record AAZW01000042.1, read on the forward strand.
GAATTTACCGCTTCTTGCATCAGCGAGAGATGGAAGAATTATTGGTGCAAAGCGCATCCCACAACACAACATGATGATTCCGCGTTTTTCTTATGACGAAGCGATGGAATCATTAAATGGTCAGCCACCAGAGTGGCCAGTACCAACACGTGATGTCAGTGAAATTCGCTTAGCCATCAAATATAAGCCGGCAAAAGGCGCGAAGAAGTTACTGAGTAAAAACAGTACCCTTTATCTCGATATTGTTGACTATCCGGGTGAATGGTTACTTGATTTACCGTTATTGGATATGGATTTTGAAACGTGGAGCCAATCTCAGTTTGCCGCATTAAAAGGTGACCGAGAAACTTACTGTCAAGAGTGGAGCGCAATGCTTGGCGACGTTGACCTGTTGGCTGAGGCTGATGAGAAGAAACTGGTTAACATTGCGGATAGCTACACTCAGTATCTCCATACTTGTAAGAGCAATGGACTACATTGGGTGCAACCAGGGCGATTTGTATTACCTGGTGAGCTTGAAGGCGCGCCTGTGTTGCAGTTTTTCCCATGCGCAGCACCAGAAGGTAAATTCTCAAAAACAAGTAACTATGCGGTGCTGAAAGCTCGCTATGAAGAGTACCAACAGAAGGTTGTTAAAGCGTTCTACAAGAATCATTTTTCAACCTTCGATAGACAAATAGTGCTGGTGGATTGCTTACAGCCACTCAATGCAGGTTACGATTCTTTCATGGATATGCGTGGTGCACTTGAACAGTTACTGAAGAGCTTTAAATATGGTCGAAGCAATATCTTAAGACGCTTGTTTGCTCCGAAGATCGACAAGATCCTGTTTGCAGCGACCAAGGCAGACCATGTAACACCAGACCAGCATCCAAACTTAGTGTCACTGCTGCAACAAATGGTACATCCAGCGTGGCAACAGGCGGCGTTTGAACATATCGATATGAGCTGCATGAGCATCGCTTCTATTCAAGCGACCAGCGCAGGTTATATCTCGTCGGGTTCGGACAATGTGCCAGCGCTGCAAGGTGTTACTTTGGATAACGTTCCCCAGACTATGTATCCGGGTGAGGTGCCACGCAAGCTGCCGAACAAGCAGTACTGGGAAACAAACCAGTTTGATTTCACGAGCTTTAGGCCAATGGAGCAACATTCGGATGAACCTTGCCAACACCTAAGAATTGATAAGGTTTTAGAGTATCTCATTGGCGACAAGTTGAAGTAATTGAGGCAATAAATGATGAGTGAATTAAAAACAAAGCAGGTCTTTAATGAGCCGCTGAAGACCTCTTTTGATGACAATGATAATGCTTTTGGTAAACAAGGCGTGGGCGAAGCGACTCCAGAATTAGGCGCTCAGCAGTTGTTTACCGAACAAGAGAAATTTGTACCCGTTGCACCACAAGTTGAGAGCGAGCTAGATAGTGAAGCCGAGCAACAACTGGAACAGATCATTCGTCCAAGTAAAAAGAGAAAGTGGCTGGGTTCTGGCTTAATGGTTGCTTTCGCAGGCTTAGTGGGCTGGCAAGCGATTGATTCTGTCATCACGGCGGTTCAATCAGCAGATTGGCTCGCACTCGGTTGGGCCGGTTTTATCGCGGCAATCGCGTCACTGGGCTTGGGTGCAATCGGCAAAGAGCTTTGGAAGCTACGCTCATTGAAAGATCACTTTAGCGTTCAAGAGCAGAGTGAAGAGCTGCTACAAAGCCAAAGTGTCGGCAAAGGCAAAGCGTTCTGTGAAAACATCGCTAAGCAGGGCGGCATTATTGCGGAGTCTCCGGCGTTCGATAAGTGGAGAAACAGCATCAACCCTGCACACAGTGATGCCGAAGTGTTGGATATGTACGATGCATTAGTTGTTGCTCAGCAAGACAAAGTGGCGACTCAAATCGTTACTAAGTTCTCGACTGAATCGGCAGCTTTGGTTGCGGTGAGTCCATTAGCAGCGGCAGACATGTTGCTGGTGGCTTGGCGTAACTTCACAATGATCGACAAGCTAGCTGATGTGTATGGCATTGAACTTGGATACTGGTCTCGCATCAAGCTGTTCAAGTTGGTGTTAATCAACATGGCAGCAGCGGGTGCCAGTGAACTCGCGATTGATGCAAGTATGGATTTAGTTTCCATGGATCTGGCTGGTAAAGTCTCAGCGAGAGCGGGGCAGGGCTTAGGTGTTGGTATCCTGACTGCGCGATTGGGTCTAAAAGCCATGACATTACTTCGCCCTATGCCTTGGCATAATGAACGCAAAGTAAAACTGGCCGACATGCGCAAAGCCGTCCTTTCTGAAATAAAGCGTATCACCCTCAAATAAAACGTACGTCTTTGAAACAAAATGTATGACATTGAGTGGTTTGCGAGCGAAGAGTAAACATATGTTTACTCTTCTTCTTGACTGAACTCAGACCTTAATTCACACTACTGTCAACTTATCCTGACACCTATAATAGGACTATTTGTGCGTCTTGAAGTATTGTGTGAAGACCGACTCGGCTTAACGCGTGAGTTGCTCGATATCTTGGCCTCAAAAAGCATTGATTTACGAGGAATCGAAATCGACGTTAAAGGCATTATTTACCTGAACTGCCCTGATATTGATTTTGATGCTTTTAGTGAACTTATGGCTGAAATTCGTCGAATTTCAGGTGTAAAGGATGTACGAAAAATACAATTCATGCCAAGCGAAAGGCACAACACGGAGCTGATCGCTTTGCTGGCGAACCTACCTGACCCCGTGATTGCGATTGACCTTAAAGGCTCAGTCGATATGGCAAACCACGCTGCACTCAACCTGTTTGGTAAGCAAGAAGACGAAGTGATTGGCGAACCACTCGCATCCTTCGTACCTAGCTTTAACTTTGGTCGTTGGATCGAAGGTGAAGTCACACGCCACCGTGAAGTTGTCGTGTTGGACGGTTTAGATTTCTCTATTGAAATCCTACCTATCTATCTAGGTGGTGACGTCAACGAACCTGTGCTTGCGAGCGCGGTTATGACGATTCGTTCTTGCAACCAAGAGATGAATACCCCTGATGCGATTCCGGAACAGAACAACTTAGGCTTTGAGCATTTTGTTGGTGTTTCTAATCGCCATAAAGCGTTAATCAGCCAAGCTAAAAAACTGGCGATGCTGGATCAGCCCCTGCTGATTGAAGGTGATACAGGTACAGGTAAAGAGATGTTGGCGAAAGCGTGTCATAACCGCTCGAATCGCTCGTCTTTCCCATTCTTGATTCTGAGCTGTGCATCGATGCCTGATGACGTAGCTGAAACCGAGCTGTTTGGTCACGCCCCAGGTTCATTCAACCATGAACAAGGTCATAAAGGCATCTTCGAACAAGCCAATGGCGGTACCGTATTTTTAGATGAGATTGGCGAAATGAGCCCACATCTACAAATCAAACTGCTTCGCTTCCTACAAGATGGTTCATTCCGTCGTGTGGGTGAAGAGGAAGAGATGCACGCTGATGTTCGTATCATTGCGTCAACGCGTCACCGTCTTTCTGAACTTGCTGATTCAGGCTCGTTCCGTGAAGACTTGTTCTACCGCTTGAATGTACTGACGCTCTCTATTCCTGCATTGCGTGAACGTTCTAACGACGTTGCGCCATTACTGGAACTGTTCGTCGCTAAATACGCACAACAGCTTGGTATGCTTAAGCCTAAGCTTACTCAAGAGTTAATCGACCAACTTGGTAACTACCAATGGCCGGGTAACATTCGTCAACTAGACAACATGGTATTACGTGCACTTACTGAACTGGATTCAGACACACTTACGGTTGAGCAGTTCCACTTACCTCAGTTAGAAACCATGACAACAGGTATGGCGAACTTGAGCTTAGATGGCTCTCTGGATGAGATCATGAAAGACTATGAGTCTCAGATTTTGGAGAAGCTTTACCAGTCATTCCCATCAAGTCGTAAGTTAGCTAAGCGTTTGAACGTGTCTCATACCTCAATTGCGAATAAACTTCGTGATTACGGTATTAGAAAGAACTGATCGAATAAGACCTAAATTATGGAAGATTTGAGCACACCAGAACGCATTTACAAGCGAGATGGAAATCTGATCCTACGTACCGCTGAGATAGACGATGCGACTCTGATCAGTGAGTACTTTCAGGTGAATCGAGAGTATCTCAAACCTTGGGAACCGATTCGTGAAGATGCATTTTATGATAGAACGGGTTGGGCACAGCGCCTAATTAAGCTAAACGAGCTTCATAAAATGGGGCTCGGCTACTACTGTTTATTGATTAATGCCGATACTAACGAAATGCTAGGGACTATCTCGTTCAGTAATTTGTCTCGTTTCCCGTTCTATGCGTGTAACGTGGGTTATTCACTCGCAGAGCAAGCTCAGGGCTATGGCTACATGCGTAGAGGCCTCAGCATGGCGAAAGACTACATGTTTGATGTGCAGAATATGCATCGCCTAATGGCGGTTTATATGCCTCACAATGAACGAAGTGCGGGCGTACTTGAGCATCTCGGTTTTGTACGTGAAGGTTTTGCTAAAGATTACCTACAAATTAACGGTAAATGGGAAGACCATATACTGACAGCGCTCGTCAATCCTAATTGGGAAGATAGACGCAACATATAGAAAATGCAGTCTATAAGCTCACCAACGAGTAGCGATTAAAAAAAGGCAGCGAATCTTAAGCGATGTAGCGTTGCTGTCTTTACTAAAAGAACATTGAGCCATGGATGAACCATCGGCCTGAGAAGATATTTGAGGAATTTTGATGTCATACACAACTTTGGACGAATACCAAAGAAAATGGATTTTTACTCACCAATCGATGCCACTTCCGGCTGAGGATTTGGAAAAGATTAAGCCAATGACACAGGCAAGAGCGTCTCAGTTTTGGAAAGAGAACGTGAGCCCTCAAAGCCCAGACGCTGAGCGACTAAGCTCGCAAGACTGGCCTAGCAAAGCATCGAACTGGAAAGAAGAGATCAGCTGGATGGCACATTGGGAAGCTGATGAGCCGGAAATGCCAGAAGAGATCCTTAACTTTATTGATTGGCAAGATGACGTAACTGTTTATTTTTGTTACGAAAAATATAATGTTCTTGAAACCAAATGGGCCGTTTTTAAGAAGCATTGGAAGAACTTTTTGTTCTACGATGATGGTCCAATTCTATTAGGTCGCCGCCGTTCTGAAGCGCTTTGGTTTGCGACTAATGGTACTGTGAAAATCGGTAACCGAGCATAAGCTGAAAACGAATTTTAAGCGGTAGAAAAGCGAGCATAGTGCTCGCTTTTTTTGTATCTAAAGATCGAAGAGGATCGTCGATAACATCCTCTGTTTCACGGTTAGTTTTCGTTGTTAGTGGCAGGCACAATCAAACTATAAAATTCCAGAACTGAGATCGCTATCTCATTGGGAACGTTGAAGTTTTCGTCTTATTGACTATATTTATAGTATTGCCTTAGTGGAGGTGAAGTATTATGATTTGGGATACTCTCGAACGTGTAAATAAACTTCGCAAGGAAGCAATGGAGGATCCAGAATTCTTGGATTCAGCAAAAATGCATGAGGAATGGCTTTTGAGCGAAACTCATAATCAACCCAATAAAGGAGCCAAAGAAAAGAAACCCAAAAAATTGTCTGACATCTATGAGAATACAGACTTTACTATCAACCCAAACGGAACGAAACATTAACAATGATGAACCGCAACACGGCTGAGGCTCTTAACCCGAAAGCTACATATCAACGACATACACCAGCCTTTAGCCACCAATAAAAAAGCCACTTTCAACGTATCGAAAGTGGCTTTTTCTTTTCTAGCTGCGTAGAAGCGATATCTGCATTCAGCCCTAGTTGTTGATTAGGCTTAAGCCACTTGGCAAAGCATCACCAAACACACGCTTAGATTCGCTCTCGGAAAGCTCAGTTACTTCGCTAACTAGCGTTAACCAAGACTCTGGAACCTTGCTCTGCTTAAGCTTCTCAATCACTTGATTACGGTAATCGTCAGAGATATCAAATTGACGGTCTCCAGTCTTACGACAAATCATCACAGCTGCAAAGGCAATCATCTGCTCTTTCTGCCAGTTCTGCTCAAGTAATTTTGGTAACCACTGCTCTGCTTGCTCTCTAGGAATCACACTGTGCTGGCTGCCATACAACGGGGTTCTTGAAGCCAGTCGACCTAGCGCCCACCAGTGTGCTTGTTCAAACTGGTTGTGATTGATCGCCTTGCTTAGGAACCAAGACGCAAGAAGCACTTTGTCTTCCACTTCGAGTTGCTCGAGGGATGCCGCTAATCTCACCATGGCTTCATAACCAGTGTCTTGGGCATCTTTAGCACTCTTAGGGTTCTTCATGGCACCTGGGTGAAGGTACTTCGCAATGTCAGCCAAGATAGTCTCTTGCTGCTCTTGGTTTAAACCTCCCGCAACACGACGCCAGAAAACCCACCAGTCTGTCCATCCTTGGTGGTTCTTAAATTGAATGTTCTGTTGGTAGAGACCCCAAATCTGTTCGATGCGCCATGAATCGGTAGGGTCACCAAAGCCTGGGCGCAGTGAGTAACCCGCTAAACGTAGCCAGTTTTTCTCATGTGCTTCTGAGCGGCGACGACGTTTGCGACCTAATGAGAAGCTATCGAACAAGTGACGAAGGGTCGTGAAGTCCCATTCATCACGTTTACCGAGTCGTTTCTCAAGATCTTTAGACAGAGTCTTGATCTCTTTCGATTCAGCACTCTTCTTGTTGCCGCTGTACAGGCGAGAAATCAGTTCTTTACACTCATCTAAGCGTGGGTGAAGTGTAGAGTTATCGGATTCATCGCCTTGTTTGTTTCTTACTTCAAACTCTAACAACCAACGTTTCGAGTCATCTTCGGTGCTCACACACTCCATTTTCAGTGTGCCGACTTCGGTTAACTGACAAGCGAGTAGCACTTCAACACGCTCTTTTTGGTTAGCTTGAAGATCTGCGGTACCTGAGCCTTCCAGCGTCGAGATGTAAGGTGGAAGAGGGGAGAAAAGGTCCGCATCCACATCGACCATCACACCATTTTGAATTGCCGTATCGTGAGCAATTTGATCGTGAGTTGAAGTCAGCAGGTTAAAACGAACTGGCTCGCCTAACGTCAGTGAGAAACGGCGACTGTTCAAACGGATTTCTTGGCCTTCTTCGGTACCTTTAGCAAGCAGACACAGCGCTTTACCCATCTTGTTCTTTTCTTGTAGATGCAAGAAGTAAGAGCGAGCAGCACCACCACCGATTTTAAGTTGGGCGCCACGGCGTGCCTTACCAAACGCAACCGCACCAAGGGCAACAGACCAATCTGGGTGAGGGTTATCTAACACTGTGATTGGAGCGCCGTTCCAGTTACCTAGAAGCTGAGTAATACGCTCTGTGACAAGTTCACTGTTGAACACACCACCGTTGAGCAGCACGCCCACAGGAATAGCTGGTTTGGTGTCATCGAATTGAACCGCATCTGAATTTTGTAGCGCTGCTTTAGACACTTGCTGATGCGTTGTCAGGAATTCAGCAACGTGCTTACTTACCGCCGGGTCCGCAACGTAAGGTAGACCGAATTCAACTACAGCGCTGCGACGCTTGTCTGGTGTTTCCGTAAACTCAGAGAGTGGGAAGAAGCCTTCCAACGCGATTTGATGAACTTCTTGCTTGGTTAAGCCGATACTCTTAGTGCCGCCTAAAAGCTTGGATCCGCTGCCAAGCATAGTGATTTTGACATCGTCTGGCGCATCAGCAGAAAGCAGGCTCTCTTTTGCGGCGCGGGTCTGTTGAATCAGTTTGGTGAGGCTGGAGGCATTCAGTTTTTTGTTTTGGTTGAAGCGCTGCTCTGCAAGGTGAGCGAGAGCTAAATCTAGGTTATCACCACCCAGCATTAAGTGTTCGCCAACGCCAATACGGTCGAGTGCTAGTTCGTTATGACCAGCACTATCAGCATCGAATTTGGCTTCAATTAAGCTTAAGTCGGTAGTACCACCGCCGACATCACACACTAAGATCAACGGGATCTGTTGAAGCTCTTCCGCCGCCGTTTGCTGGTGGCGTGCATACCAGTCGTAACAGACCGCTTGTGGCTCTTCGAGTAAGAGGATCTTGCCTAAACCGGCTAGCTCTGCGGCTTCGAGCGTCAGCTTACGTGCTGTCTCATCGAATGATGCGGGAACCGTTACAACAACATCTTGATCTTCAAGTTTGTTGCTTGGGTTACGGTAGTTCCATGCTTGGCGAATGTGATTTAGGTAGCTCGCACTCGCGACAACTGGCGATACTTTATCGACATCCGCTGCGCCTGCCCAAGGGAGAATGTCTGAGCTACGATCCACCGCTTGGTGTGATAACCAACTCTTCGCACTCGATACTTGGCGACCTTCGACCTTAGCACCCAGTTCACGTGCCCATTCACCGACGATCACATTTTTGATGTCGCCTTGTACTGGGCTTGGTTCCCACGGCATCGTCAGATCAGAAGGGGAGATTTGACCTTGTGCTGGGTGGTAACGAAACGATGGGAGTAGAGGCTTGCGAACCACTTCACCAGGGCCGATAAGCTGATCGATTTCGAAAAGGGAAACGGGGGCGTGTTGTAGGTCGTCGTTAATTTCACAGTAGGCAACCACAGTGTTGGTTGTGCCTAAGTCAATGCCGACTAAAAAACGAGGAGTTGCCATACAAAACCTTATTCTTCCAGAGTGATGACCAGTGTGTTGATAGCTATGGTCTTATTGTTGTTATTCGTATACGTCGTTCCTGAGAAACAGGGAGGACTGAGTTGGGAATGGTATTGATAAAATAACGGCACCCGCTAAGGTGCCGTTGATTCATTATGCTTCGCCGTTTGAATCGCTGTTCGAATCTTCACGAACGTCGAACTCAACATGCCATTTCTGACCATTGTCAGTGGCAATCGCTTCTAGGTATAGAGTACCTAGCTCAGTAACGCGAGAAGCCAAAGTAACCGGAACCACTTCACCTTCGCGACGGCCTTCAGAAACAGGCAGTGTCACTTGGATTTCAGGAAGCTCATCGAGCTCTTCTGGCGCCCAGTGATCAAGGTGAGTACCAGCTTGATCTTCACGGCGAGTTGTTGAACCGAAGAACTGGAAGTGAACTGGCTGACCAATCACTAGACCAAATTCTTGGCTAGGCACTTGAACGCTTGAGCCTTCTTCCATACCAAATGGTGCAACACATAGCGCCTCCATTGGAGGAGCCATACCTGGGATTGCAGGCATCGCGCTTTCAATACCTACGTAGTAAGCAGAAGCGATACCACCACGGATACGAACACCTTGACCACGACGCACCGCACCGTAGTAAGAAGCACCACTTGCAACGGCTAGGTCTAGGTCTAGGCCTGAAAGTTGTTTCGCAAATTCAGCGTCAGCATTGATCAGCCACTCGTTGATTGTGTCTGAAAGACGATCAGCAAGTAGGTTAGATTTTAGAACACCACCGTTGAACAGGATTGCTGTTGGTTTGATGAAGTCAGCAGCAGGCGCTTCAGCA
>AAZW01000041.1 GCA_000169995.1 Vibrionales bacterium SWAT-3
GTTCTCGGCTGACCTTTCATGTGCATCAGACAAATCGGAACATTAGCATCTGCGGCGACTTGTAATGCTCCAGGTTCTTGCAAAGCGCGCACATCATTGATCAAATCAGCGCCCGCTTCAACAGCTTGGCGCATCACTTCCGCTTTACTGGTATCTATCGAGATCCACACATCAAACTTAGCACGAATGGCTTTAATAGCAGGAATGACACGGGCAAGCTCCTCTTCTAACGAAACATCAGGAGCGCCAGGTCGAGTTGACTCACCACCAATATCGATAATACTAACGCCCGCTTGAACCATGCGTTCAGCTTGCTGTAAGGCATTTTCAAGTGAGTTAAATTTCCCACCGTCAGAGAAAGAGTCAGGGGTGACATTGAGGATACCCATCACATGTGGGCGATCTAACACGAGAGTTTTATTATTTGCTTTTAATATCATGGAAGGCCGATCTTAAAGGGAAAAACACCATAGGCTATAAACAGAAAAACCCTGAGCGTACTCAGGGTTTTAATTGATAGTTTAGCGATTAAGAATCTTTGTTTTGAGCATCATCTGATTCAGATTTAACTTCTTCAACTTTTGACTCTTCAGCTTTAGGTTCCGCTTTAGCTTCTTCTGCCTTAGCTTCAGGTTTTGCTTCTTCCTTTGCAGGCTCAGCTTTTACCTGATCACCCCAACCAGCTGGATCACGAATCTCTTGCTTACGCTCCATCAAGTCATCAATTTGACCTGCATCGATCGTTTCGAACTTCATTAGAGCGTCTTTCATCGAATGCATGATATCCATGTTATCTTCAAGAATCTTCTTAGCTCTATCGTAGTTACGGTCGATAAGGATACGAATCTCTTCATCGATAAGCTTAGTCGTGTCATCAGAAACGTGCTTAGCTTGGCTCATGCCGCGACCTAGGAAAACTTCACCTTCTTCTTCTGCGTAAAGAAGAGGACCTAGTTTCTCAGAGAAGCCCCACTGCGTAACCATCTTACGAGCAATATCAGTTGCACGTTCGATATCGTTAGACGCACCAGTTGACACTTTGTCTTTACCGTAGATAAGTTCTTCAGCAAGACGACCACCGTACAAGCTAGAAATCATAGACTCTAGATGTTGGCGAGACATGCTCACACGATCTTGCTCTGGTAGGTACATGGTTACACCAAGCGCACGACCACGTGGAATGATTGATACTTTGTACACTGGATCGTGTTCTGGTACCAAACGACCAACAATTGCGTGACCTGCTTCGTGGTAAGCCGTTGACTCTTTCACTTCTTCCGACATCACCATTGAACGGCGCTCAGCACCCATCATGATTTTATCTTTAGCCAGTTCAAACTCAACCATAGAGACATTGCGCTTGTTACCACGAGCTGCAAATAGCGCCGCTTCGTTCACAAGGTTTGCAAGGTCTGCACCAGAGAAACCTGGAGTACCACGAGCAATCAGAGATGGTTCAACATCACCTGATAGTGGAACTTTACGCATGTGTACTTTAAGAATCTGTTCACGGCCACGTACGTCTGGTAGACCAACTACAACCTGACGGTCAAAACGGCCTGGACGAAGTAGTGCTGGGTCTAGTACGTCTGGACGGTTAGTCGCAGCGATAACGATAATACCTTCGTTACCTTCGAAACCATCCATCTCAACCAGCATTTGGTTCAATGTTTGCTCACGCTCATCATGACCACCACCAACACCAGCGCCACGTTGACGACCTACCGCATCGATCTCATCAATAAAGATGATACAAGGAGCTGCTTTCTTGGCTTGTTCGAACATGTCACGCACACGAGATGCACCAACACCTACAAACATTTCAACGAAGTCAGAACCAGAAATAGTAAAGAACGGTACTTTCGCTTCACCAGCAATCGCTTTTGCAAGCAACGTCTTACCTGTACCAGGAGGACCAACCAACAGGATACCTGTAGGGATCTTACCACCTAGCTTTTGGAAACGACTTGGGTCACGAAGGTAATCAACCAACTCTTTCACGTCTTCTTTTGCTTCGTCACAACCAGCAACATCTGCAAACAACGTTTTGATCTGTTCTTCGCTCATCATACGAGCTTTGCTCTTACCGAAAGACATCGCGCCTTTACCGCCGCCACCGCCTTGCATTTGACGCATGAAGAAAATCCACACACCAATCAGTAAGATCATAGGGAACCATGAGATGAAGATAGTGCCAAGTAGGCTCTGCTCTTCAGGTGGTGTGCCCTGAACTTTTACGTTTTGATTAATTAAGTCATCAAGTAGCTTTTGATCATAAACAGGCATGTAAGTTACATACTTAGCACCACCGCCACGACGTGTGAAAGTGATTTCGCTGTTATTGAACTGTGCGTCTTGAATCTGGCCTTGGCCAACTTCCTGTACAAACGTGGTGTAATCTACTGCTCTGCCGTTACTTTCCCCGGGGCCGAAGCTCTGGAATACCGACATCAACACTACTGCGATAACAAGCCACAGAATTAAATTTTTTGCCATGTCACTCAAGGTGTCAGCCTCTCGATAACTAATTGTAATTAAAGGTAGGGTACTACAGTTTGTAACCTGTAGCCATATTGTTAACTCTCACTCTTGGAAGAGAATCGTTAACCTTTGTAACCAGTGGCTACGATAAACACTTCACGAGAACGAGCTCGAGAAGAGTCGGGTTTTCTGACTTTCACCGTTTTAAACATCTCACGGACGTCTTTAACGTATTGATCAAACCCTTCGCCTTGAAATACTTTTACAACAAAACTACCATCGGTAGCTAGAACTTGTCGACACATATCCAAAGCTAATTCAACTAAATACATAGCTCTAGGCTGATCTACTGAGTTGTTGCCCGCTATATTAGGTGCCATATCTGACATCACGACATCAACCATGTTTGGTTGTATACGTTCCAATAAGGCTTCAAGAACAGCGTCTTCGCGAAAATCGCCTTGTAAGAAGCTAACGCCAGCAATCGGATCCATTGGTAACAAGTCACACGCAATGATTTGTCCGTTGTCTCCAACAATCTTAGCAGCATATTGAGACCAACCACCAGGTGCTGCACCTAAATCCACAACAGTCATCCCTGGAGACAGCAATTTATCTTTCGTTTGAATCTCTTCCATTTTGAAATAAGCACGTGAGCGATAGCCTTTCTTTCTTGCTTCGTTTGCGTACTTGTCGTCGAAGTGTTCCTTCAACCAACGGCCTGAACTGGCCGAGTGTTTCTGTTTGCTCATTGGATACCTAAAGTGGAGGAAAGTACTAATTGCCGAATAAATTATAGTCTTCAGCATTAGATGGCGTTAAAATAGGTTTTTTCAACCCTAATAGTAAAGAAAATTGGCCGCGTAATGAACCTAAGCACCAAACAAAAGCAGCATCTAAAGGGCCTAGCTCACAGTTTAAAACCTGTAGTGCTAATGGGCGCAAATGGACTTACTGAAGCTGTTCTAGCGGAAATCGAATTAGCTCTAGACCACCACGAACTGATCAAAATTAAAGTTGCATCAGAAGACCGTGAAACTAAGCAGCTGATTATCGATGCAATTGTACGTGAAACTAAAGCTGAGAAAGTACAGACTATCGGTAAAGTTCTAGTACTGTTCCGTCAATCAGAAGCACGTAAAATCGAGATTCCACGTAAGTAATCTAGCTATATAATAAGCTAGCTTCACAAAGAGATAGCCAGTGCGCTTATCTTTTAGTGTAGCGTGAGAAACGAAAAAGGTCGCATTTAGCGACCTTTTTACTTATCAGAAACGAAGAAAATTCAATTAGATATATTCTACTTTGTCAATTTCGTAATCTTTATCACCGCCAGGAGTCGAAATCATTACTTCGTCGCCTTCCATCTTACCGATAAGACCACGAGCAATTGGTGACTTCACTGAGATACGGCCAGTTTTGATATCTGCTTCATCTTCAGAAACGATTTGGTAACGGTACTCTTCGTCTGTATCAACATCAATCAGAGTGACTGTTGTACCAAAGATAATCTTACCCGTGTTTTCCATTTGGGTTACATCGATGATCTGAGCTAAAGATAGCTTGTATTCGATATCACGGATTTGAGCTTCACAGATACCTTGCTCTTCACGAGCGGCGTGGTATTCAGCGTTCTCTTTTAAATCACCTAGTTCACGTGCTTCACCAATAGCTGCTGAGATAACAGGGCGTAGCTTAAGTAGGCGATCTAATTCGTCACGTAGCTGCTGAGCGCCACGTACTGTCATTGGAACCTTTTCCATTTTTTACCTCTATGCCAAAACTTTCTTTGGCGAACATAAATACACCCAACGTATTTATTGGGTAGTAGAAACAAAACGATTTGGCTTAGTGTAAACAAACTTTATGGCTAAATCATCTTTATTCCACTTTGCGTTTTAAAAGCTGTATCTAGGTCTAAATTACTGACATCACAAAAATGAATAATAACCTCACCATCAATAAGCTGAAAAGTAAATACCTAAAAAAACAAAAAACAAACAAAATAAACGCAGATCACACTTTCATGAAAATCTCTATAAAACAAACACTTAAACAACAACAAATATAATAAAACAGTGTTCATTTTTTAGTTTTATATCATTTTACTAACTGACAATGGAACTTTAGAGGTAAAAAGTAACCCATGGATTGCACTGGCATTTTTCAGACTTCTGTTCTAATCATGGTTATGAAGCCTGATTAATACGGGCAATACACAAAAGGGTTCAAATCCTTAATAAAACTTCTATGGACAGTAATTAGGAAATAATAACATGAACAAGACTATGATCGCGCTTGCTGTATCTGCTGCAGCTCTTGCTACTAACGCAGTAGCAGCGGACGGTAAACAAGCTGGTGGTATCGACGGCACTTCTGTATACAGCTCTAATGGCACTTCTCTAGAGATCGGTGGTCGTGCTGAAGCTCGTCTATCTCTAAAAGACGGCAAAGCACAAGATAACTCTCGTGTACGTCTTAACTTCCTAGGTAAAGTTGAAATCCAAGACGGCCTATACGGCGTTGGTTTCTACGAAGGTGAGTTCACTACTTCTGACTACGATGCAAACGGTAACAATGTTAGCGGTGACAACACTATTGACAACCGTTACACGTACGCAGGTATCGGCGGTACATTCGGTGAAGTGACTTACGGTAAAAACGACGGTGCGCTAGGCGTTATCACAGACTTTACTGATATCATGTCTTACCACGGTAACTCAGCGGCATACAAAATTGGTGTAGCTGACCGTACTGACAACATGGTTTCATACAAAGGTCAATTCCAAGATCTTGGCGTTAAAGCAAGCTACCGTTTTGCTGACCGTACTGAAAATAAAGTTGGCGATACTGTAATTTCTTACGATGATAACGAAGCAGACGGTTACTCTCTATCTGGTATTTACGCTATCGGCGACTCCGGCTTTAAGCTAGGTGCAGGTTACGCTGACCAAGACGAGCAGAACGAATACATGCTAGCGGCATCTTTCCGTACTGAAGCGCTTTACTTTGCTGGTACATTCACAGACGGTGAGCTAGCGAAAGATAACGGCGACTACACTGGCTACGAATTCGCTACAGCATACACGCTAGACAAAACTGCATTCACGTTAACGTACAACAATGCAGAAACAAATGGTGATACATCGGCTGACAACGTTGCTATCGATGCAACTTACTACTTCAAGCCTAACTTCCGTACGTACATCTCGTACAACTTCAACCTTATCTCTAAAGGCGACAAGTACGGTCAAGTTGGTAACGTAGGAAACCGTGGCGCAACTTCTGCTGAAGCTGAAGACGAGCTAGCTCTAGGTCTACGTTACGACTTCTAATTCTGATTACCTAATTGATTTATTAGTTAATTGAGAATCAAAACGCCCGCTCTCTAGCGGGCGTTTTTTATATCTGTATACTGAAAACATCAGCCATCCAAGACAATCTTCTATGCGCCTTCTATCCACACTACTGGTATGTAGTTTTTCCATTAGTGCTTTCTCTATTAACGCTTTCGCATACGTCCCTCTTGATACACTGCCCGATGGTAGTAGTACGAGTTTGATCCTCAAATCGTTAAGTGATGATTCGAGCGAGCTTAATACCAATAGCGATGACTTTTACCCACCAGCCAGCACGTTAAAACTGGTGACGGCTTTAGCGGCTAAGCTAGAGTTGGGAGATAACTTTCATTACACGACTAGCATTGTTCGTTCTGGCAATGATTCAATCATTTCATTTAGCGGCGACCCAACACTACAACGTGAGCAGCTAAAAAGCCTGTTAGCTCAGTACGCTAAGTCTCAATCCAAAACCATCAAAGGCAACTTATACCTAGATAACACGGCTTATACCGGCTATCAGCGAGCTGTTGGTTGGCCTTGGGACATTCTGGGCGTTTGTTACAGCGCGCCCTCTAGTGCAATGACCTTAGACAGCAACTGCGCACAAGCCTCTATTTATACAAAAGATAACGGTAGCACTCGCGTCTATATTCCAGCCCATTATCCAATAGACGTGACAACTAATGCTTCCACCGTAACGCGTTCAGGACAAAAAGCTACCCAGTGCGACTTGGAACTCATCACCACGCCTGATAACTCGTACACGCTCTCTGGCTGCTTAGTGGAACGTAAGAAGCCACTTCCACTAAAGTTCGCCATTCAAAATCCTGAGCTTTACACCTCTCAAGTGGTGATCTCACTACTTAAAGAGCTGAAAATACAAGTTAAAGGGGATGTGATCATTGGAGCTAAAGAAGGTACAAGCAAAACGACGTTAGTGGCTAGCCATCACTCAGCGAAACTTCCAGAGCTGCTCGATACCATGCTCAAAAAATCAGATAACCTGATCGCAGACAACCTAACCAAAACCTTGGGAGCAAGGTTTTATGTGCAGCCGGGCAGTTTCAATAACGGTACTGAAGCAATAAAACAGATACTGCTGACCAAAGCGAATATCGACCTCAGCAAAGCGCAGCTCGTTGATGGTTCTGGGTTATCTAGAAACAACCGAATGAGATCGCAGACCATGGCTAAAGTGCTTCGTTATATCTGGGAAAACGACTCACAGCTCAACCTAATCAATGCCATGCCAACATCAGGCATGAATGGAACGCTTAAGTTCCGACAAAGCATGAGGAAACCACCGATTCAAGGCAACATCATCGCTAAGAGTGGTTCTTTGTACGGAACGTATAATATGGCGGGATATGGTTTGGATGAGTCTGGGAAGCCAAACTCTCTGTTTGTGCAATTTGTTCGTGATTACTTCCCTGAAGAGCGAGACCCGGACAAACCAGTAGAAGCACCGATTACACAGTTTGAACGTGCTTTCTACAAAGATGTGGTTGAATACAGTCAAACACAGAGCCAGTCCAAATAACGACCAGTTTGTTATAAGCGGCTTATGACACAATAAAAAATGGCGCTGAAGATCTTAAATCTTCAGCGCCATTTTTATTTTCGAAGTGCTGTTACTATTTAATAGGCGCTAGGCAATGCCTAAAAACGCATTTACGACGGTGAAATAGATCCACATCCCTGAGATGTCTACTATTGACGCTAATACCGGGCTCACCAACACCGCAGGGTCCAACTTGAACAAACGAGCTACGATAGGCAACCCGCCACCAAGAACCGTCGATATTGTGACCTGAATAAACAGAGCAACAGCAATAGCTAAGGCAATCATATTAATGTCATAACCACCGGTGGATTGGTTTTCACTGAACAGCAAAATACGTCCAATCATTACCGCTGCAATCGCCAGTGCTAAACAAATAGCCACTCTAAACTCTTTCCACAGAACATTGGCCCACTGGCGTTTCTTCAACTCACCAGTGGCTAAGGCTCTAATTACCAGAGTGGCGGCTTGGGTTCCCGTGTTACCTCCCGCCGCGGCGATGACTGGCATATAGATAGCTAGAAGCACCAATTGGCTTAGAATGTCTTCGTACTGAGCGATGATAAGACCAGAAACGATACCCAGCAATGCCAGCGCAATGATCCAACCGATACGCTGCCTAACGTGGCTCAATACACCAGTAGAAAGATACCCCTGTTGAGGCTCCACCTCTGAATAGATTAGCCCTAGTTGGTGAGCTAGATGTCGCGAGCGCTTTTCAAAGCCCTGCTCCTCTAACTCACTAAGTAGAGCTTGAATCGTACTTAGAGAGCATTGCCCTAATACAAGTACTGCATCTTCAAGCGGCATACAGTTCAAAAGCCTGACCTGCTGTTCACGTCCGTATTGCTGAAATGCATTCGATACAGCTTGAATGTCTTGCTCTGAGTACAGAGCTTCAATAGATAAAAAAGTGTTGTTCATTACCGTCATGGCGAATCTCCCGATTGGCAAAGGTAACGACCATCAAAACAAGTAGCCTAGAGTGAGTACTTCACAAACATAAAGCGGTATACACCAAGAGCGTATAACTCGATACATAAAGCATATAACTGAGCGCACCAAGAGCTTAAAGCACTGATGTGTCTACTTGTTAGAATCTAGAGTGTGGAAAAGAATGAGGGGAAAACAAAGATACCCTACCTGAACGGCAGGACAATAGATCAATACCGAGACAGGTTATTCTTCTCCATTCAAACTAGGAGGATGGTCGGTATTGTTCATAAAAATCTCCAAAATTACTGTCAGTTCGACAGCGCGCATAGTGTAGCAATCCTGTTAAAAAGACTTCGTCAATTCTCTGTCAATAAAAAAGGCATCCGTAGATGCCTTTCATTCAATCATTGATGCGCGTTATTACTTGATAGTAATACGAGCAAACTTACGCTTACCTACTTGGTAAACAGCTGTGCCAGCTTCTGGTACCAGTTTGTTGTCTTCAACTTTTTCGCCTTCGATCTTAGCAGCGCCCTGCTTGATCATACGCATTGCATCAGAAGTCGAGTTTACTAGACCCGCTTCTTTTAGAACGTTAGCGATTGGTAGGCCAGCTTCGAATTCGAACTCAGGCATATCATCTGGCACTTGGTTTTTAGCAAAGCGGTTAACGAATTCTTGCTCTGCTGCATCAGCATCTGCTTCACTGTGGAAACGAGCAATGATCTCTTTAGCCAGAATTACTTTCACGTCACGTGGGTTTTTACCCGCTTCAACGCCAGCTTTCAGCTCAGCCACTTCTTCAAGCGGACGGAAAGACAGTAGCTCGTAGTAGCTCCACATTAGGTCATCAGAGATAGACATGATCTTACCAAACATTTCGCTTGGCGCTTCGCTGATACCGATGTAGTTATGCGCTGACTTAGACATCTTTTTAACGCCGTCTAGACCAACAAGTAGTGGCATCATCAGTACCGCTTGTGGTTTTTGACCTGCCGCTTTTTGCAGTTCACGACCCATTAGCAGGTTGAACTTCTGGTCAGTACCGCCAAGCTCAACATCGCTCTCTAGTGCAACAGAGTCGTGACCTTGTAGAAGTGGGTACATGAATTCGTGGATAGCGATCGGCTGGCCACCAGCGTAACGCTTTTTAAAGTCATCACGCTCAAGCATACGAGCAACAGTTTGGTTAGAAGCAAGACGAATCATGCCTTCTGCGCCAAGATCAGACAGCCACTCAGAGTTGAAGCGAATTTGTGTTTTCGCAGGATCTAGAATTTTGAATACTTGCTCTTTGTAAGTTTCAGCATTCTTCAATACGTCTTCACGGCTTAGTGGTGGACGCGTTGAGTTTTTACCTGATGGGTCACCAACCATTGCAGTGAAATCACCAATCAGGAATGTCACTTCATGACCAAGCTCTTGGAAAGCACGAAGCTTGTTAAAGATAACCGTATGGCCTAGGTGAATATCTGGAGCCGTTGGATCGGCACCCAGTTTAATGCGTAAAGGACGACCTTCTTTTAATTTAGCAATCAGCTCGTCTTCTGGAATTAGTTCTTCTACGCCACGTTTGATCTCGGCTAGTGCAGCTTCAATACTCGCCATTCTTGTTCACTCCCACAGATTTGGCAAAAATATAATAGTTAGACATCTTACTTGAATAGCGATGTATTTTGAAACCAGTTACACTATTCCGTCGTCGATTTTCATAATATTTACAGAACGAACCGGAACATGTTGTCTATTTTTGCACGCCTTCCTATATTGCACCGGGCTTTTATCGCATTTTTTAGTGCCATAATTTTCATAGCGATTTTCTTACTTCCCGACGTCAACAGCTTACGCGACGATACGGGCGCGCTTGTCGTAGGAAAACACTACCCTTTGAGCATCGATGCTTCCGCGCTAGTAAGCTCGAATGACGCACCACCAACAGCTGTCCTTAACTGGGAAAAATACACAGTTCGCTCCGGCGAAAGCACTTCCGTTTTATTTGAACGTATTGGTCTCTCATACCGCTTGTTACTCAACCTTCTCAATACCAATAAAGACATCAAAAAGCAGCTCTCGAACCTAAGACCTGGTGATGTGCTGCAGTTCGGATTTGATGAAAACAACGACCTGATTCAGCTCAAACGACAACTAAGCGCGTTTGAAAGCTTCAAAATCACCAAATCTGGCGATTCATTCACTTCAAGTTTTGATAAAAAAGAAGTGGCTTACCAATACAACTATGCCGAAGCCAATATTACCTCTAACTTCTGGAATGCAGGCGTCAGCGCAGGACTAACCGCCAACCAAATCATGGAGCTTGCGGGTATCTTTGGTTGGGATATCGACTTTGCATTGGATATTCGTAAGAACGACAGCTTTAAAATCTTATACCAAGAGAAAGTGGTTGAAGGCGAAGTGATTGGTCGTGGCAAAATCATGGCAGCTGTATTCAAAAACCAAGGTGATTCATTTACTGCGGTATTAGACGATAAAAGCGGTAACTACTACGACGAAAACGGCCGAGCGATGAAGAAAGCCTTCCTGCGCTCTCCTATTGATTTTCGTCGTGTAACGTCAAACTTCAACCCACGCCGAAAACACCCAGTAACAGGCAAGGTTCGTGCTCACCGAGGCACCGACTATGCAGCCCCAGTTGGCACTCCTATCTGGGCCGCCGGTGATGGTATCGTACAGAAGTCTGGTTACAACCAGTTCAACGGTAACTACGTGTTCATCCGACACAGCAACACTTACATCACTAAGTACTTGCACATGAAGAAGCGCATGGTGAAAACAGGGCAACGAGTCAAGCAAGGTCAAACGATTGGTACGCTGGGTGGTACAGGTCGTGTAACTGGCCCACACTTGCACTACGAGTTCTTAGTTAATGGCGTTCATAAGAATGCGCGTACTGTGAAGTTACCTCAATCTAAATCCTTAACAGGTAAGGCAAAAGCAACCTTTATTGCAAACTCAGAGATTCGATTGAAAAACCTTGAGCGATACGGTCAGTTACTAGCGACGAACTAGAAAGTTCAAGACCTGTAGCTTGTAGCTTGTAGCTTGTAGCTTCACAGCAATATAGAAAATGCAAAGAGCGCCCATCAAGGCGCTCTTTTTTATGCTCGCGTAACACTTCCATCTAGTGTTTTTCGGGTTTGTTGTTTCGCCCTAGCATCAACAAACAAGGAGTCAACACCAAGGTCAGTACAGTGGCAAACGCCAAACCACCAGCTATCGCGGTCGCAAGCTGTGACCACCACTGCGTACTCGGCGCACCAAACTCTATCTTTTGATTAATCAGATCGATGTTCATCTCTAACACCATCGGCATTAAACCTAAGATAGTCGTAACCGTCGTCAGCATTACAGGCCTTAAACGCTGAACACCGGTTCTCAGAATCGCATCTCGCTTATCCAAGCCTCTTTTGATCAGCTGATTATAAGTATCAATCAACACGATGTTGTTGTTCACCACTATGCCGGCGAGCGCTATTACCCCAATTCCCGACATCACAATGCCAAACGGACGTTGGAAGATCAGTAAGCCAACGAACACACCAACCGTAGAAAACAAGACTGCACTTAGAATTAAGAAGGCTTGATAGAAGCTGTTGAACTGAGTGATAAGAATCAAAGCCATGACCGCTAGTGCGACTAAGAATGCACTTTGCAAAAAGGCTGACGAGTTCTCCTGCTCTTCATTTTGACCACGAATACGAAAGTCAACGCTATCCGGAAGCCCTAATTCACCTAGCGCCTGCTCGATCTTTGGCAGTTCTAAAGCAAGGTTATACCCTTCTTCCATATCTGCCATGATGTTGACGACTCGCTTACCATCAAGGCGTTTGATGGTGTCTTGCTTGTGGTCTGGAACGATCTGAGCAAAATTAGTTATCGGAACTAGGCCTGCTGGCGTTTTCACCCTAAGCTGGTCGAAGCGTCCGATATCCCTTTTATCATTCGGATAACGTACCAAGATATCGACTTCTTCTGCTGAGTCATCAGGAAGATAATCACCAATCTTTAATCCATTCGTTACAAATTGAACGGTATTACCTACCAAGGTGGCATCAGCTGCAAAACGCGCGGCATCGTCACGGCGGATATCCACTTTCCAATCGATACCGTCTTTGCTTGCAGTATCGCTGATATTGGTCAGTGCTTGATTACCATCCGCCCAGCTTCTTACGATCTTTGCTGCCTGATTAAGCTGCTCGGGAGTTTTAGCCGACAGCTCGATCACCAAGTCATTTTCAACTGGCGGGCCAGCGTCTGGGAACTTATATTCGATCTCAACGCCAGCGTATTGGTCAGTTTGTTGCTTTAACTCTTCAATGATCGCTTTCACGCTGCGGCGATATTGCCAGTCGACCGGTGTAATCGAGATCAAACCAATCTGGTCGTCACCACCGGTACGCGTATAAACGCTGTCGAACTCTTCATGATTCAGCATCACTTGCTCAAGATCGCGCATGATGTCATCTTTTTCTTGAATAGAAAGATCACCATGCGAGCGCACTTTAACGTTAAAGAATGGCGGATCAACCTCTGGGAAAAACTCGGCACCTAAGCCAGCTTTGGCGTAAGTAAACCCGACTGCAACCGCAAGCAATATCGCGCTAAAGAGAATTTTAAACGGATGCTTAATCGCTAAAGAAAGTGTGTGGTAATACGCCTTAGTTAAGCCTGTCGCTTGAGAAAAATCGCCGTTGTGCAGGGCGACCATTCGAGCTTGGTTCTGAGGGGATACGTATTGAGGCTTACCAATCAAGCCACCTAAAACCGGCACGAACAGCAGTGCCATAATCAATGAAGCTGTTAAAGTCGCGATCAGAGTTAGCGGTAAGAACTTCATGAATTCGCCCGTTACATCCGGCCAGAACAGCAACGGAGCAAATGCCGCTAAAGTCGTTGCTGTAGAAGCGGTGATAGGCCACGCCATCCGCTTAGCGGCATCTCGGTAGGCATCTTTGCGCCCTTCTCCTTCTTGCATTCGTCGGTCTGCAAATTCAGTCACCACAATCGCGCCATCTACCAGCATACCCACCGCCATGATCAGCGAAAACAGCACCACGATATTGACGGTTAAGCCAAACACAGAAAGAACCAATAACCCCGTGAGGAATGAACCAGGAATGGAGATACCCACCAATAACGCAGTACGCACACCAAGAATAGCGATGATAACGATCACCACCAGAATAATGGCGGATAAGATATTGTTTTGCAGATCATTAAGCATGATCTTCACATCTTTAGATTCATCCCAGGTGTATTTAACCAACAGGTTATTTGGCCATTCTGCTTGCTGTTGAGCGCCAGCCAATACGGCTTTCACTAGCTCAACGGTTTCGATAATGTTCTCACCTGCACGCTTCTTGATATCCAAGACCACCGCAGACTTACCATCTAAACGCGCAAAACTTTCAGGATCTCGAAACGCTCGACGAACCGTAGCCACATCGCCAAAAGTGACCACCTGTTTGCCATCCACTTTAATTGGTAGCTCAAGCACATCCTTTAAGGAATTAAACACCGAAGGTACTTTGACCGAGAAGCGACCATAGCCCGTATCGACAAAACCCGCTGCAACCACTCGGTTGTTCAAAGCGATCAGGTTATAGATATCCGCTTGATCTAGGCTATAGCTCTCCATCAATAGAGGATCAACAATAATTTCAACGATATCTTCTCTGTCACCGGCAATATCGACCTCTAATATTTGGCGATAGCTCTCTAATTTATCTCCAAGCTCTCGAGCAATTTGCACTATGGTGCGTTCAGGAACAGTACCGAATAACACCACAGACAGAACAGGTTGCTCAGAGGCGAGCGTGACCTCATTAACCGTCGGCTCATCGCTGTCTTCTGGCAGTTTTGGCTTAGCAAGATCAACGGCGTCACGCACATCGGCCATCGCTTTGGTAAGGTCAACTCCGACATTAAACTCCAACACCACAGAAGCATGGCCTTCTGCGGCGGTTGAATTCATCTCTTTTACGCCTTCAATGGATCTAAGCTCTTGTTCTATAGGTCGAACTAACAGACGCTCAGCATCGGTTGGCGAGATCCCTTGATGCCCAACTGAAACATAGATAATCGGGATGGTAATATCGGGGCTCGACTCCTTAGGTATCGTGATATAGGTAATAACACCTGCAACCAAAATAAGCGCCAATAGAGAAAGCATGGTGCGAGCACGAGACAAAGCTGCATCAATAATTGAATACATCAGTTATCTCCTACTCAGCCACTGTATTTGAGAGTTCAGCACCTTGCTCAACCGCAATCACCGAATCACCATCACGTACAAAGCCTTGTCCGACGGTAATAATATCGACCTGTTGACCTAAGCCCGTGAGCCAAACTCCATCTTGCTCAGCCTTCACTAGCTGTATGCCGACAAACTTAACGCTTGGCGCATCATCAACTGACACCAGAGTTTTAACCCCAAGATTACCCGCCTCATCCAAAGCCAACATCGCAGGTGTCACCTTGATAGCATCTCTTGTTTCTAGATTGAGTTTTACTTCAGCACTGACACCAGCTGGCAGTAAGCCATCAGAGTTATCGATTTCAATTTCGATTGGAAAGGTATTAGTAGAAGCTGAAGAGATTCGAGACACATAACGTAATCGCCCTTCTACTTCCTCTCTGCCAAGTAGACGAACCAATGCATCTTGATTGGCTAACAGGTGCTGAATATGACGCTCACTGACATCCGCTTCAATCACCAGAGGGGCGAGGTCAATCACACTAGCAACGGGATCGCCAACACCAACAAAATCACCGAGCTCGACCATTAAATCTTGAACCACACCCGAGAAAGGTGAAGTAATCACAGTATTCTTTAACGCCAATTCCGCATTGCGCATCATAGCCTTCGCTTCAGTTAAAGAGGCCTCAGCGGTAGTGTAAGCAATTTCCCCTTGCAGCCCTCTTTTCTTCAGTGACTGCGCCGCTTTAAATTCTTTCTGCTTTAGGCGATACAGAGCCGATGCTCGTTCTAACTGTATTTCCAAGTCGCCTTTATCGATCTGAGCAATGGCTTGGCCTGCTTTTACAGTATCACCCTTGGCAACGTTCAACCTAACGACCTTACCTGCAACTTCTGCGCCTAATCGCGCATGTCGATCTGGCGCTGTTCGACCGTATAAATCAATGGTCTTAAAGGTGGGTGATGAAGTAAATGTTTGGTAGGAAACCTTGGCTAATGGAATCTCTGTCGCTTTTCGCTCAGGCGACTCTTCAGCTTGTCCCACACCTAAACCCAGCCAGATAGAAAGCAGTATGACCAAAGTCAGAGAGACCAACCACGGCTGCTTAAGTTTCTGAAAAAGTGACGAGTTAGAAAATAGAGTGGGCATAGCAAATCCTTTTCTGGCGCATTAGGTGCATTAATTGACGCAACAGCGTCACAAGAGATGCACTGATACAAATAAGTAATATTAACAGGACAGGAGAAATAAAGTTGAGGACGTTATCGACAGTTTAAAAAATATGCCATGTACTAAAGGAAGTAAAAATGAAGCGGATAAAAAACAAAAACGCCGAACATAAGTCCGGCGTTTACGGTGTTTCGAATATGGCTTTCAATTAAGCGACGTTAATCTCGGCCTATACGCTGAATGATGCACCACAACCACATGTAGTTGTTGCATTAGGGTTGTTAACAAAGAAACGGGCGCCTTCTAGGCCTTCAGTGTAATCAACCACGCCACCCATTAGGTATTGTAGGCTCATTGGATCGACAACCAGCGTTACACCACTGTTTACGATAGTAGTGTCGCCATCATTTACTTTTTCATCGAATGTGAAGCCGTATTGGAAACCACTACAACCACCACCTGTAATGTATACACGCAGTTTTAGCTCTGGGTTTTCTTCTTCAGCAATCAGCGTTTGTACGCGGGTAGCTGCTGCATCAGAAAAAGACAATGGGATATTTGCTTCGCTCACGACAACCTCTCTTACCTGTGTCAAAAACAACATGATACAAATCTAATTCGAGACCATAGTTGTTGAGTATTTTCTTATATTCTGCTGATTATCCAATACCTGACTGAAACGTTCAAGTATTCACCACCTGATCGCCGTTTTTCCTGCTAAAAACTCATCAAATAAAAACAAAATGAATGTGCAACCACACAAAATAATCAGATTCGGGCGATTATATCAGCTAAACCATTCCTAGTTGGATTATGGATAGGTACAATGCCTGCCAATTGGTCCGACAGTCAAAAGAGGATATATCAATGACCAAATCAGCAGAGCTGTACGAAAAAGCACAGCAAACTATTCCTGGTGGCGTAAACTCTCCAGTTCGTGCATTCAATGGCGTAGGTGGTTCTCCAATCTTCGTTGAACGCGCTGATGGCCCACTTATTTTTGATGCTGATGGTAAAGCATATATCGACTACGTTGGCTCTTGGGGTCCAATGATCCTTGGTCACAACCACGCGGTTATCCGTGATGCAGTAATTGAAGCGGCTCAACGTGGTCTTAGCTTCGGTGCTCCAACTGAAACTGAAATCAAAATGGCTGAGCTTGTGTCTGAGATGGTTCCTTCAATGGAACAGCTACGTATGGTTAGCTCAGGTACTGAAGCAACCATGAGCGCGATTCGCCTTGCTCGTGGCTTTACTGGTCGTGACAAAATTCTTAAGTTTGAAGGCTGCTACCATGGCCACGCAGACAGCCTACTTGTAAAAGCAGGTTCTGGCGCTTTGACTCTAGGTCAGCCAAGCTCTCCAGGCGTACCAGCAGACTTCGCTAAGCACACACTAACGGCGACATTCAACAACCTAGACTCTGTGCGTGAGCTGTTTGAAGCAAACAAAGGTGAGATCGCTTGTATCATCGTTGAACCTGTAGCGGGCAACATGAACTGTATCCCACCAGTAGAAGGCTTCCACGAAGGTCTACGTGAGATCTGTGACCAAGAAGGCGCACTACTGATCTTTGATGAAGTGATGACAGGTTTCCGTGTGGCTGAAGGCTGTGCGCAGGCTTACTACAACATCAAGCCAGACCTAACGTGTCTAGGTAAAGTTATCGGTGGCGGTATGCCAGTCGGTGCTTTTGGTGGTCGTAAAGACGTGATGCAATACATCGCACCAACAGGCCCAGTTTACCAAGCGGGTACTCTTTCTGGTAACCCAGTAGCAATGGCTGCAGGCTATGCATGTCTGAACCTTCTACGTGAAGAAGGCAACGAGAAGCGTCTAGCATCAAAAACTAAGCAGCTAGCGAATGGCTTCAAGCAACTTGCTGACAAGCACAGCATCCCAATGCTAGTACACCAAGTTGGTGGCATGTTTGGCTTCTTCTTCACTGAGCAAGAAACAGTAACTTGCTACGAAGATGTAACTAAGTGTGATGTAGAACGCTTCAAGCGCTTCTTCCACCTAATGCTAGATCACGGTGTGTACCTTGCGCCTTCAGCATTCGAAGCGAGCTTCACATCGCTTGCTCACGGTTCAAAAGAGATTGATGCGACACTAGAAGCCGCTGACCGCTCTCTTGCGATTATTGCTGCAGAAAGCAAATAATCATAAGCGCTGATAAGTCGCTAACTGATTGAATTTAGGGCTGCATTTACGCAGCCCTTTTTAATGGATAGCCCTCAGCTTACAAAGGGAATTCCGTCTGTCACATCCGTCGACCTATGTCGGCAAAGCGCTTAACGTTCCCAGAACAAGAAAACCAACAGCATCAGCGTACCAAGGAACATTCTGAACCAAGGGATCTCTTTTTTCGTTTGCTGCTCTTCATCTTGGCATTTCTTATCTTTATTACAGCATCCCATAATCAAAACTCCTCATTGCTAACTCTCTGTTTTGCAGCCATTATAAACTCAGAACGCAAATATAGAGACCATTACCGTGTCAGAAAAAATTAAAATCAATTCCAGTCACTGGGTAATCATCATTGCGCTGCTCGCTGCAGCTTATGCTTGTTACTTACTCATAGAACCATACGTTAACTCAATCGTGATGGCCTTCATCATTTCACTGTTGATGTTTCCGATCCATGAGTGGCTTGAAAAGAAGATCCCAAATAAAGCAAACCTCGTCTCATTGCTTTCGTGTGTGATTCTAACCTTTATTATCGTTATCCCTCTATTGGCGGTGTTTGCAGCGATCGTGCAACAAGGCTCTCTATTTTCTCAAAACACCTATCAATGGGTAACCCATGGCGGTATTCAAACCCTGTTTGAGCACCCTATCGTGGTTAAAGCGCTGTCGTTCGTAAATAACTACCTGCCTTTCGATAACATTGAGCCTAAGGCTATCGCACAAAAAGTTGGCGAGTTCGCGACGAGCTTTGGCTCTAAGCTTGTCGGCATCAGTGCGAAGATCCTTGGTGATGCGACCAACTTCTTGATGGACTTCTTCTTGATGCTGTTCGTCCTGTTCTTCCTACTTAGAGATCATGACAAAATCATCAGTGTGGTTCGCCACATTCTTCCTCTGTCTCGCAGCCAAGAAGACAAACTTCTCGCTGAGATTGAGCAAGTATCAAAATCAGCAGTGATGGGGTCATTTCTAACTGCAATCGCACAAGGTATTGCTGGTGGTTTCGGTATGTGGATTGCTGGCTTCCCAGGCCTGTTCTGGGGCACCATGATGGGCTTTGCCTCTTTCATCCCTGTGGTCGGTACTGCGCTAATCTGGATCCCTGCGGCGGCTTACTTGTTCTTAACCGGCGACACAACTTGGGCCATTTTCCTAACGGTATACTGCGTGGCAATTGTTGGCTCGATAGATAACCTACTTCGTCCATTGTTAATGCAAGGCAGTGCAGGTATGAACACTCTAATGATCTTCTTCTCGTTACTAGGTGGTATCCAGCTATTCGGACTGATTGGTCTTATCTACGGCCCACTGATTTTTGCTATTACCATTGTTCTATTTAACATCTACGATGAAGAGTTTAAGGACTTTTTAAATCAGCAAGACAAGAGTTAAACCGCTCTTCAATCACTTACTTGCCGAACGAGTATTAAACACTTCAAGCTTTGGGCGGATTATGCGAAAATCCGCCCTCATTTTTTGCTAACGATTCAATAGAGTGTCCTATGTCAGCTTATATTGCCCCAAGCCAGATTGCTGAGCGCCAACTTGCCTACTTTGAAGGTAAACATGTTTTAGTTGCCGGTGAGGCTGAAGACTTATTCCCTGTTGAGTTAGCAAAACACTGTGAATCAGTCTCTGTATTTACTTCAAACTACAGCTACTACCGTCAGCTTGAAGGCTACAGCACTATTCAACGTTTTTACGGTGCTGAGTTTACCGAAGAGACCAAAGCTGACTTAGTGATGCTGTACTGGCCAAAAGCAAAAGCTGAAGCTGAGTTTTTGCTAGCGATGTTGTTTGCCAAACTAGGCAAAGATACTGAGATTGTTGTGGTTGGTGAGAACCGCTCTGGTGTGAAAAGCATTGAGAAGATGTTTGCCGCTTACGGTAAGGTCGTAAAATATGATTCAGCGCGTCGTTGCTCTTTCTATTGGGGTCAATGCTTTGAGCAACCAGCCGCTTTTAACCTGCCAGACTGGTTTAAAACCTACACGGTGAACATTGGTGAGCAGTCACTTACCGTAAAAAGCCTGCCAGGTGTATTTAGCCATGGTGAATTTGATGTCGGTAGCCAGCTTCTGCTCGATACTTTACCAACGTTAAAGGGCAAAGTGTTGGACTTCGGTTGCGGTGCCGGCGTACTCGGTGCGGTGATGGCCTCTCGCAATCCTGATATTGAGCTTGAGATGTGTGACATCAGTGCGTTTGCAGTAGCGTCTAGCCAAGCAACTTTGGAAGCGAACGGCTTAACGGGCAAAGTTTTCGCTTCTGATGTCTACTCTGATACAGCGCAAGACTATCAATTCATTATCAGCAACCCACCATTCCACTCGGGCTTGGATACGAGCTACAGTGCAACAGAAACCCTTCTGGCACAGGCTCCACAGTATTTAAACCGTTCTGGTGAGCTGATCATTGTTGCCAACAGCTTTTTAAAATACATCCCAATTATTGAGCAAGCATTTGGAAAATGCGCGACTCTAAATAAGACCACCAAATTCGCGATCTACCACGCAAACAAGTAGCCTCTCTAGCACAGCGCAGGGTCATTATCTGCGCTGTCTGTTCATATTTTTGTCAAAAGTCTATAAAAGTGAGCTTTTGCACACGCTTTAAATACCACTTACTTGTCAAAGTAAAAAAACTCGTTAATTTCGTTAAATTGGAAACCATTAATTCTATTCTCTGTACTTGTTTTCGCCCCTTTTAGCAGTACATCAAAGGAAAGTAGTACCCAATTTATGTTTAGATTTTATCGTAAGCAGAAGTTTAAGCGCCTTCAAAACACCCTAATGCTGGCATTTCTTGTCCTTAGTATTACTCCAGTGACACTTATCGCGATATTTTTCCTCCAATCGCACAGTCAGGATCTTCAGGAACAAAGCACTTCGCACCTTGTTTCTGTTCGTGATACTAAGCAACAACAGATTGTCGACTACCTACAGGCTCAAGAATCCCAAGTCATGGGCTTTGTTCGCTCAGAACTAGCCAACGCCAGTGGCGGACGCTTCTATGGCTTAATCAATGCCTTCCAACGCCTAGGCTTGGATATTGACGAAGCTCGCAGCAATGCTCAGCAACGTTATATCCAAGGTTCTGGTGATCAGATCAAAACATCTATTCTTCCAGAGTCGAGCAGCTATATTGGTAGTGAGCGTTATCGCTTACTGCATAAGCGCTACCATAACGCGTATCTAGAGCTGCTTAAACGCTCTGATTTTGACGACATTTTATTGGTTGATATCAACGGTAACGTGGCTTACTCGGTCTTTAAGAATGACGATTACGGCACTAACTTGCTAACTGGTAAATACAAGGACTCAAACCTAGGTATTACCTTCAAGCGACTAGCCAAAGACGTCACTGACCGACGTAAATCCAACGAAGATTACACGCCAGTTATTGTCTCTGACTTTAAGGACGAGAACGGTAAACAGACGGCATGGTTAGGTGCGCCTATTGTGCAGCAAGGTTACTTGCACAGTTACGCGATGTTCAGACTGCCAATCAACGGCATCACTAAGCTGATTGCCGATCTAAACAAGAGCTCTAACATTCAGACTTTGCTCGTTGGTAGTGACCACTTACCTCGTAGCCTTGCTCATTCGCAAGAATCTATCAATTTAAGCCTAGATGTAGTGGACAAAGCACTGGCTGGCGAAACCGCTGTTGGCACATTCGATAACACCCAGAATCAAGCCATCATTGCGGCCTATACACCTATTGAGCTTAAGTACGCCACTTGGGCTTTGGTCGTTGAGCTTCCAGAAAAAGAAGCCTTCGCACGTATTCACCAGCTAGAAAAGATCTTCGTTATCGTCATGCTCACCGCCATCATTCTGGTGGTGGTTGCATCGCACTATTTATCAAACTTCATCACCTCCCCGCTGCTTAAACTGACATGGGCAGCCGAGAAAGTCTCTGCTGGCGATCTTGATGAAACCATGATCAATACTGAGCGCAAAGACGAAATCGGCCGCTTGGCTGTCAGCTTTGAGCGAATGCAGCGCTCGATTCGTGACAAAATGCAGCTAATCAAGAGTCAAAATGATGAACTTGAGGACAACCTTAAGACCATTCAGAAACAAAATGATGAGTTGCAGCTCGCCAATAAACTCAAAGATGAATTCTTGGCAACCACTTCACATGAGTTGAGAACACCTCTGCACGGTATGGTTGGCATTGCTGAAGCATTGATATCAGGCGCGAATGGTCCTATCCCGGCTAACCAGAAATATCAGTTGGATATCATTATCAATAGTGGTCAGCGACTAGCAACCTTGGTTGATGACCTGCTTGATTATCACAAGATGCGTTACGGTAGCTTGGACATTAAGAAATCTGCGGTTGATCTGTCTGCTGCGACCAGCTTGGTGCTTGAGCTATCTCATCACCTGTTGGGCAATAAACCGATTCGTATTATTAACCAAGTGCCGAGTGATTTGGGGCTAGTATCGTCCGATCCTCAGCGCCTTGAGCAGGTGATGTATAACTTGGTCGGCAATGCCATCAAGTACACATCAGAAGGTAAAATCGTTATCTCTGCGAGCGTAATCGACGACAACATTCGTGTGCAAGTGGTCGATACTGGCCAAGGCATACCAGCAGAGTATCTTGAACATATCTTCGAACCTCTGATTCAAGCAGGCCAAGACGCCAGTAACTATCGCCAAGGTGCAGGCCTTGGCTTATCGATCAGTCGCCAATTAATTGAATTAATGGGTGGTTCGCTATACGTAAGTAGCCAGCCAATGTTAGGTACTACGTTCAGCTTTACTCTGCCTCTGGCGACAGAAGAAGAACTTAAAAACTACAACGAATCAGGTAGCTACTCACACTTCAAGGCGCCTGATTTGATTGATAACACGCAGCAGGAAAACAGCGTCATCAATGAAAACCCTGATGGTCCGCTACTGGTTATCGCGGATGATGAACCCGTTAGCCTTCGTGTCTTAGACAGCTTCTTAAAACTAGAAGGTTATCGAGTACGTACAGCCTGCGATGGCCCTGAAACCATCGAGTTGATTGAAAAAGAGAAGCCAGAGCTACTGCTGCTCGATATCATGATGCCGGGCATGAGCGGCTATCAAGTGTGTGAAACACTGCGTAAGCAATATGACCATGCGCAACTACCGATCATAATGCTGACCGCGCTCAACCAAGCGGAAGACCGAGTACGTGGCTTCGAAGCTGGCGCTAATGACTATTTGTCTAAGCCATTCAATAAACAAGAACTTGCAGCTCGAATTACAGCGCATCTATCAGCAAGTAAAGCTGAGCAGAGACGCCTTGAGAATGACCAACTACAACTCGAACTCAAGCACAGAGCGATGGTTGAAGCTAACTTGCTAGAAACTCAAGGTCGTTTACTCGAACAACTGGAATCAGCGCCAGAGGCCATCATCTGCATTCGTGATGACCAACGTATTCGCTTTGCCAACGAAGCCGCTGCCAAGCTATTTAGACGTGGCCAAGAGCAACTCAAGCGCTCAATGGCCGACGAAATCATCGCGCCTAAATACCTTAAGGTGGAACAAGCACACTACTGTGGCGATATCGACATCTATATAGATGACACTCGCCAGCGCATACCGAGTGACATCCTCAAGTTACCTGAAGGCTCTGGGCTAGACACCATGTACATCTTCAATGTTGGCGGTGGCGTTAACTCAAACCGTATCAATAACCTTGAGACGGCTGTTGAAGCACTTTCTAGCTATGCCTTTGAAGGTGATAAGGACAAACTGCAACAATTGAAAGAGCTCGGTGGTGAGTTTACTCGTCTAGCAGATAAAGCCACTGGAGAAGGTAAAAACAAACAAGAGTTAATGCGTGAAGTTTTAGTCGACGCAATGACCAACGCCATCCTTTACTGGGAATCGGTTACCGGAGAAACCAAGTTTGCATTCGCAGAGAAGAGTGGCTTATGGCGCGTTTATCTAGACAGAAGCACGCTACAAACGCGAACGTTAGACAAATATCTACGTGTAGAAACGCTGCCTAAAACACCTCGCTGGCGAACCGTTCTAAGCTCTATCGAGTTCATTCTCGAACACTGTAAAGAACAGACACCGGAGAGAACGCACATTGAGATGCTCAGAGACAAACTACAGAAATTACTGACCAGTTAATCCTGAACTAACATCACTCTATTAGCCCACCTTGCGTGGGCTTTTTTGTACATATAAGAGTCGTAAAAAGCACAATTAGAGCCATTCGCACCCACTTCTTTTACAGCTTTAAACAAGAGAAATATCACGCTATTTCGACGTAATGAGTATCAGCATCAGCTACCAATTTTCGCTCTATTCTCCACCGATTCTAACCGTAGCCTGACTATTTGTTGCAGTTTGAGAAGCGAGTCACAACAGAACGGCAGATTTAATTTTCTCGGAAAATTTAACGTAAAATTAGTAAGTGACCAAGATCTACAATTAGATTAAATTAGAAACAACCGCCATCTTTAAAAACACTCGATGTAAGTAACCACTTACATACAACATTCAACACTAAACTAGTTGCGAGTCACATCACCCTAACAATTACGAACAAAAAACCACCAAAGCGCCCTGTTTTGACGTTAATGACGTGAGGTTATCTGTTTTTAACGTTTTTGACGGGAAACGAGTTTGATTAATTCATCGATAAGGTGTTTTCTTACTCCTGCCAAAGGCCTACAGGCCACTCTTACCACTTCTCAGAAACAGCGATGAATCTGGAGCAACGAAGAAGAGGTAGGCCTTTAACCAGAGTGTGTATCTACTAACCAATTAGCGATAGATAACATTCAATCCATTAGTGAAATGAAAGCAAATAGTAAGGAACAGCTATGCTTGCCAATATAAAAAAAACAGCACTAGCAACAGCAATTATTGCAACTGCTACGACAGGTTTTGCATCAGTAGCAACAGCTGCAGAACGCAGCGAACTGACTATTCACCCGAAAGAGTACACAACATTCGTACGTAACTTTAACCCGTACCTTGGTGCTACTAACCTTCATACTACAACTGACTTCCTATACGAGCCGCTAGTAGTATTTAACGAAATGCACGGTAACACTCCAGTGTTCCGTCTAGCTGAAAACTTCAAAATGTCAGATGATCTGATGAGCGTTGTTTTCGACATTCGTAAGGGTGTTAAATGGTCTGATGGAGAAACTTTCTCTGCTGATGACGTTGTTTTTTCTTTCAACCTTGTAAAAGAGAAGCCAGAGCTTGACCAATCTGGTATCAACTCTTGGGTAACTTCTGTAGAAAAACTAAACGACAACCAAGTTAAGTTCAACCTGACAGAAGCAAACTCAAACGTACCTTACGAGATTGCTAAAGTACCTGTAGTACCTAAGCACATCTGGAAAGACGTTAAAGATCCATCAACGTTTACCAATGAAAACCCGGTAGGTTCTGGTCCATTTACAGAAATCGATACGTTTACAGCGCAACTATACATCCAGTGTGCAAACCCGAACTACTGGGATGCAGACAACCTAGACGTTGACTGTCTACGTGTTCCACAAATTGCTAACAACGACCAATTCCTAGGTAAAGTTGTAAACAGTGAAATGGACTGGACGTCTTCTTTCGTTCCAGATATCGACCGTACGTACGCGGCAGCTAGCCCTAAACACCACTACTGGTACCCGCCAGCAGGTACGCAAGCATTCGTTGTTAACTTCAAGCACCCAGATGCTGCGAAGCATGAAGCATTGAGCAACGTTGAATTCCGTCGTGCCTTCTCTATGGCTCTTGACCGTCAAACTATCATCGACATCGCATTCTACGGTGGCGGTACAGTGAACGACTTCGCATCTGGCCTTGGCTATGCATTCGAAGCTTGGTCTGATGAAAAGACTCACAACAAGTACAAAGGCTTTAACACTTACAACGCTGAAGGCGCGAAGAAGCTTCTTGCTGACGCTGGCTTCAAAGATGTAAACAATGATGGTTTTGTTGACACTCCATCTGGTAAGTCTTTCGAGCTAATGATCCAATCGCCAAACGGCTGGACTGACTTCAACAACACAGTTCAACTAGCGGTAGAACAGCTAAACGAAGTAGGCATTAAAGCGAAAGCTCGTACGCCAGACTTCTCTGTATACAACCAAGCAATGCTTGAAGGTACATACGACGTAGCATACACAAACTACTTCCACGGTGCGGATCCATACACGTACTGGAACAGTGCTTACAACTCATCACTACAATCTGGTGACGGTATGCCTCGTTTCGCTATGCACTTCTACAAAAACGACAAACTAGATGGTCTTCTAAACAGCTTCTACAAAACAGCTGATAAGAACGAACAGCTAGACATTGCACACGGTATCCAGCAAATCATCGCTGCAGACCAAGTGACAATCCCAGTGATGTCTGGTGCTTACATGTACCAATACAACACAACTCGCTTCACTGGTTGGTGGAACGAAGAAAATCCAAAAGGCCGTCCAAACATTTGGGCTGGTATTCCAGAGCGTCTACTTCATGTACTGGACCTAAAACCAGTTAAATAAGTAATCGTTCAATCCTTGCGGCGTAATCTCTTACGCCGCTTATAAAAATCCCCACACTCTCAATTGAAAGTATGGCGCTCGTCGTCAGGGGATTTTTCGTTCCAAATTTCGCTAGGAGCGACCTGAATCCAGAAACAGGGAAACAATCTGGGTGAGTAAGGTGTGAGTTATGGGTTATTTTTTAAGACGTTTGTCATTTTATTTTGTCGCGCTATTAGTTGCAGCGACGTTAAACTTTATTATTCCAAGAGCAATGCCTGGTGACCCAGTTACCATGATGTTTGCGAACGCTTCGGTACAAGTTACTCCAGAACGTATTGCTGCAATGAAAGAACTATTAGGTTTCGTTGATGGCGGCTTGCTAGTTCAATACGCAGCGTACATGAAGAACATCCTTAGCTGGGAGCTTGGTACATCAATTCAATTCTACCCTCTTTCTGTAAACTCATTGTTGGGTGGAGCATTCGGCTGGTCGCTTTTCTTAGCTGGTACCGCTGTAATTCTTTCTTTCTCTATCGGTTCAATCCTAGGTATTTTCGCGGCGTGGAAACGTGGCAGCAAATACGATGCCTTTGTAACGCCAGGAATGCTGATTCTACAAGCCGTTCCTCAAGTCGTTATCGCGATGATTGCACTATTTACCTTTGCAATCGGCTTGAAGTGGTTCCCAACGGGTTACGCTTACACCGCTGGTACTGTGCCTGATTGGACAAGCTGGGCATTCATCAAAGATGTTGCGTACCACGCTTTCTTACCACTGTTCTGTGCTTCAGTTGTTCAAATTGGTGGCTTCCTAGTCAACATGCGTAACAACATGATCAACCTACTTGCTGAAGACTACATCACTATGGCGAAAGGCAAAGGCCTGAGCGAAAACCGAGTGGTATTCAACTACGCAGCACGTAACGCAATGCTACCAAGTGTGACCGCACTTTCTATGTCGCTAGGTATGGCAATCGGTGGTCAGCTAATTATCGAAATCATCTTCAACTACCCAGGTCTTGGCAGCGTACTTTTCAACGCAATTAACGCTCGTGACTACCAAGTACTGCAAGGTCAGCTACTTATCATGACGCTATTCATGCTGTTCTTTAACTTGGTTGCAGACATGCTTTACGTAGTTCTTGACCCTCGTCTTCGTAAGGGTGGTAAATAATCATGAAAGACTTTCTAAAACTCATTTGGCGTAACCCGATGGCCCTAACAGGCGTCATCATCCTAAGCATCTTTGTTCTTGGCGCTCTTGCAGCTCCACTGATCACCAAACATGCACCAGACAAGCGTACAGGTAACCCACACGAGTACCCTGGCTTTGTTGTTAAGTCTGCACAAACTAGCCCGAACGGCTGGGTAGCACAAAACCTTGCAGACGACCGTCGCACACTGATTATGTCTAAAAAGGCTGACCACGTATTAGGTACGACTCGTATGGGCCGTGATGTTTGGTCACAAGTGGTATACGGCGCACGCGTATCACTCGCTGTAGGCTTCGGTGCTGGTCTAACAGTATGTTTACTAGCAACAGTTATCGGTGTTTCGGCAGGTTACTTCGGTGGTCGTGTCGATGACGTACTAACCGCTGCAATGAACATCATGCTGGTTATCCCTCAATACCCATTACTGTTCGTGGTAGCAGCTTTCATCGGTGAGGCAGGGCCACTGACAATAACCTTGGTTATCGGCTTTATGTCCTGGGCTTGGGGTGCTCGTGTTGTTCGCTCCCAAACTCTAGCACTACGTGAAAAAGAGTTTGTTAAAGCAGCGGAAGTGCTTGGTGAGTCTCCAATTCGCATCATCTTCGTTGAGATTCTGCCAAACCTTATCTCTATCGTAGGTGCAAGCTTCATCGGCTCAGTAATGTACGCAATCATGATGGAAGCAACCATCTCGTTCCTAGGTCTTGGTGACCCGAACACAATCAGCTGGGGCATCATGCTTTACAACGTTCAAACCTCTTCATCAATGCTGATTGGCGCTTGGTGGGAACTGTTGGCTCCTTGTATCGCACTGACAATGCTAGTAACAGGCCTTGCTCTGCTTAACTTCGCTGTCGATGAGATTGCTAACCCGCAACTACGTTCTCACAAAGGTATGAAGCGTTGGAAGAAGCTTGCAGCTCAAGACAAACAAGAACGCGAACCAGAACTACCACCACAAAATGCACTTTGGAGCGGAGATAAATAATCATGTCTGAACCACTAATTTCTATCCGCAACTTATGCGTGGATTACATCACAGAGTCAGGCGATGTGCGTGCGTGTAACAACGTTAGCTTCGATATCGCACCAGGTGAAGTATTTGGTCTAGCCGGTGAATCTGGTTGTGGTAAATCAACCGTTGCTTTCTCGCTAATGCGCCTTCATAAGCCGCCAGCTTACATCAGCGGTGGTGAGGTTATCTTCAATGGTGAAAACATCCTTGAATACAGCGATGACCGTATGCAAGCGTTCCGTTGGAGTGAGATGTCGATGGTATTCCAGAGTGCGATGAACGCACTCAACCCAGTATTACCAATGGAAGAGCAGTTCTGTGACGTAATCATGCGTCACACTAACATGACTCGCGAGCAAGCTAAAAAACGCGCAGAAGGCCTACTGGAAATCGTAGATATCCACCCTAGCCGTTTGAGTGACTACCCTCACCAATTCTCTGGTGGTATGCGTCAACGCCTGGTTATTGCTATTGCGTTAGCACTGAATCCAAAACTGATCATCATGGACGAGCCTACAACAGCACTCGATGTAGTTGTACAACGCGAAATCCTACAAAAGATCTATGCGCTAAAAGAAGAGTTTGGTTTCTCGATTCTGTTCATCACCCACGACTTATCGTTGATGGTCGAGTTCTCTGACCGCATCGGCATCATGTACTCAGGTGAGCTTATCGAAGTCGCTAACTCTCAAGATATTCTAGAAAACCCTTACCACCCTTACACCAAAGGGCTGGGTAGTTCTTTCCCTCCACTAACAGGGCCAAAGACAAAACTAACAGGTATTCCAGGCAACCCTCTGAACTTATTAGAGATTCCTGAAGGGTGTCGCTTCCAAGCTCGTTGTGACCGTGTACATGAAACCTGTACTAAGGTGCCAACCAAGCTGCGCTCTATCGAGCCGGGACACTTGTCGAACTGCCACCTGTACGGTGACCCAATAGTACAAAGGAAGCTATAGCTTGCACGCTGATTCAGCGTGAATAACGAATAAGGCGGCATCGTCCGCCAAAAAGCAAGCAAAGCGAATAAGGATTCTGGAGACAATTATGAGCAAAGATTTCGGTCAATTATTGGTAGAAGGTAAGAACGTCGTAAAAGACTTCCCAATAAGCAGTACCACCATTCAAACCCCAATGATGCGTGCGATTAACGACGTGTCATTCAAGATGTACAAAAGCCGCGGCCTAGCCGTCGTTGGTGAGTCTGGTTCAGGTAAATCAACCACAGCAAAAATGATCGCAAAAATGTACGCGCCTTCAGGCGGCACCATTGAGTATAAAGGCCGTGATATTCAAGATATCTCAAGCCGTAAAGATCTAATGCATTACCGTGAAGGTGTGCAAATGGTATGGCAAGACCCGTTTGGTTCTCTGAATCCAACCCATAACATCTTCCACCATATTGCTCGACCACTACTGATCCACAAGAAGGTGACTTCTGGCAACAAGAGAGAGCTAGAAGAGCGTGTATACGATCTTTTAGAGCAAGTAGGCCTAATCCCACCAAAAGAGACAGCGAAAAAGTATCCACACCAGCTGTCTGGTGGCCAACGTCAGCGTGTAAACCTTGCACGTAACATCGCGGTAGGTGCAGAAGTCGTCCTTGCCGATGAACCGACGTCGATGCTCGACGTTTCGATTCGTGCCGGTGTTCTGAACTTGATGGAAGAGATGAAGTTTGAGAAACAAATGTCTCTGCTTTACATCACCCACGATATCGCCACTGCGCGTTACATCGCTGAAGACCTGTCAGTAATGTATGTGGGTCACATGGTTGAGTGGGGCGATACCGATGACGTTATCGCTAACCCTCAGCACCCTTACACCCAACTATTGGTTTCAGCGGTTCCAGATCCAAAGAAATCAATCCATGACCAATTGGCCGGCAACAAAGGTGAAATCCCGCTTTGGACGCCAGCATCTGTAGGCTGTCCATTCGCTGGCCGTTGTACTCACGCGATGGACAAGTGTAAAGAGCAACTTCCTGGCGTGACTCAATTAGCAGAGAACCACTTCGTTCGTTGCTACCTACACGAAAGCTAAACATTAAGACTGAGTTAGGGTCTGCGGACCCTAACTACTTATATCCAAAACAATTCAGGTACCTAGCCACAAGAAACTAGGGCCTTTGGAGAATATTGATGCTGTTATTGACCAACCATATTGGCTACGAATCTTCGGCTCCTAAGCAAGCTATTCTGCAGACAAAGAAAGCGCGTTTATCCAGTACCACTGCATTGCTCGTGTGTGCTGACAACCACATTACCGTGGGTAACTTCGACGTTGTAAAACAGGGTCGCGTAGCAAACTGGCATCAAGGGCAATTCTTCACGATCGATTTCAGCGCATTCACTGAGAGCGGACGTTACTACCTACGCTTTGACAACCTTCGCTCTGAAGTGTTTGAGATTGGTAATAACCTGCTAATGAACCAAACATTTTCTGATGTGCTTCACTACTTTAAGTCTCAACGTTGTGGCGGCATTTTTGATAAAAAAGATCGCCAAGCCCAAATTCTTGGCACCGACCGATACGTTGATGTGCATGGTGGTTGGTACGACGCATCAGGCGATGTAAGTAAATACTTTAGTCACTTGTCTTATGGCAATTACCTAAACCCACAACAGATTCCAATGGTAGTTTGGAACATGCTTAAAAGCGTGCGCTTAACCAGCAACAACCCAGACTTCCCTAAATTCTCTATGACACGACTAACAGAAGAAGCGCTATTCGGTGCCGATTTCTTAGTACGTATGCAAGACGCTGCTGGATACTTCTACATGACAGTATTCGATAAGTGGAGTAAAGATATCAACCAACGCGACATCTGCGCGTACTCCACTCAAGAAGGCCATAAATCAACAGATTTGCAAGCCGGCTACCGACAAGGTGCTGGTGTTGCTATTGCAGCACTTGCCGCAGCGTCTGAACTAGACATATCGGGTAGCTACTCGAGCCAAACCTATCTTGATACCGCGACCAAAGGTTACTGGCACCTAAAAGAATACAACTTGCAGTACCTAAACGATGGTGAAGAGAACATCATCGATGAGTATTGCGCCCTACTCGCAGCCAACGAGCTTTACCGAGTAACACAAGACGAACAGTACCTTTCAGAAGCCAGAACTTGGGCTGCGAGATTGAGCGCTCGCCAGCAATCTGATGATTCATTTGAACACTTCTGGTCAGCAAACTCTGATGGCTCTCGCCCATACTTTCATGCAGCTGAAGCTGGCCTTCCAGTAATTGCTTTGTGTGAGTACATCAACAATGAAACCGATACGGAGCTCAAAGAACAAGCTCGCGTTGTTGTTGAACAAGCATGTCAGTTCGAAATCAACATCACCGATAAAGTCACCAACCCATTTGGCTATCCAAGACAATACGTTAAGAATGTGGATGGTAATAAGCGCGATGCTTTCTTCGTCGCTCAAAAGAACGAAACCGGCTACTGGTGGCAAGGTGAAAACGCACGTCTTGGTTCCATCGCAACCATGGCTTACCTCGTTCAACCACATATTAAAGATCACGACTTGCAAGAGCGCTTGATCCAGCTTTCACAGAACAGCCTCGACTGGGTCTTAGGCCTCAACCCTTACCACATGTGCATGCTTGATGGTCACGGTCATAACAACCCTGACTACTTACCTCAACTTGGTTTTTTCAATGCCAAAGGCGGTATCTGTAACGGCATTACCGCTGGCTTTGAAGATGATCAAGACATTGCGTTCAATCCACCAGCACAAAAAGATGACATGCTTCAAAACTGGCGCTGGGGCGAACAATGGATCCCTCACGGTGCATGGTTCCTATTGGCAACCGCAGCGCAATTCAATTACCTAGCACAGAGTAAGGAGCAATAATCATGACGCTTTACTACGTAGGTATTGATGGTGGCGGCACCTCTTGTCGTGCTCGTATTCGTGATGAGCAAGGCAAACTCATTGGTGAAGCGAAGAGTGGCAGTGCCAACATCCTTTTGGGTGTTGATGTTGCAATGAGCTCAATTATTGATGCGATTACTCAAGCAGCACAACAAGGGCAACTCGAATCAAGTCATTTTTCAAATATGCATGTCGGCCTTGCACTGGCTGGCGCTGAGCAAAAGTCAGCATGGTTCAACTTCATGGCTCAGCCACACCCTTTCGCCAGTATGACGCTCAACACTGACGCTTACGGCGCTTGCATTGGCGCTCACAATGGCCAAAACGGCGCCATCATGATTGGTGGCACTGGCTCATGCGGCATCTACCTACAAGATGGTGAGCAGTACGTGGTTGGCGGTCGTGAATTCCCAATTTCTGACCAAGGTGGCGGTGCTGTGATGGGCCTTCGCTTGATTCAGCAAGTTCTGCTGGCAGAAGATGGCATTCGCAACAAGACAGCACTGACTCAACACGTGATGAACCACTTTGGCAATGATGTTGATGCCATCGTCGAATGGTCAAAAGGCGCGATTCCAAAAGACTACGGTCAATTCTCGCCAGTAATTTTTCAACTGGCTAACAAAGGCGATCAGCTCGCTATCGAGATGCTCAAGCAAACCGCCGCTGATATCGAAATGTTTGTACTAGCACTGCATCGCAAAGGTGCGGACAAGGTATGCCTGATGGGCAGTATCGCAGAGCGCATTCTCAACTGGTTATCACCACCAGTACAACAATGGATCGTTGAACCTCAATTTGACGCTATCGAAGGCGCATTGATGTTTGCCGGAAAACCACAACACAACTTGTATCAACAGGCTTAGCAGGGAAGTTATATGAATTATCGCATCGACTTAGCTGTTCTTTCTGAACAAAAAAACAACTGCCGATTTGGCCTTACGGTACATAACTTAAGTGATCTTGACGTTACTGATTGGTCACTCCATTTTGCATTTGACCGATTCATCCTTCCAGAGAGTCTGTCGCAAGGTGAATTGACTCAGGTAGGAAGCTTTTGTGCTTACCAGCCAAGTGCCACCGTGTTAAAGGCGAACAACCATTACTACCTAGAATTCAGCATTCAAAGCGCTCCATTTCGTTTCTATTCTGATGGTCTCAATGACGCCTTTATCCAAACGCATAACCAAGGCGAAACCTCGGTATTGCCAGTAGCAATATCACCAATAGTGCTGGCTTCACCATATCGTGAACGCAGCCAAATCCCAGAAGTAGATGCGGCAGCAGTAGCACTGATCCCCCAACCGAATCAATTCGAGCTGAAACAAGGCGGCTTCGCACTGAACAAAGCGTGCAAAGTTGAAGTTCAGTCTCACTTGGCTAAGAAAGCCAGTGCTTGGCTGCAACAAGAATTACTGACTACGTTTGAGCTAGCGGTTTCAACAGAACTCTCACCAGAAGAAAACGGTGACATTCTACTGCGTAGTAATCCAACTTTAGATGAAGCCGAGTACAAGCTAACGATCACAGCTCAGCAGGTGGTCGTAGAATCCGGTAGCCAATCAGGCTTTACTCATGCCGTCGCTAGCTTAATCCAATTGGTTCAACAACAAGATGCTGAACACTTCTCTGTGCCATGTTGCAACATCGCCGATCAACCTCGTTTCAAATACCGAGGCATGATGTTGGACTGCGCACGTCACTTCCACTCTGTGGAGCAAGTGAAGCGTTTAATCAACCAACTGGCGCACTACAAATTCAACGTTTTTCATTGGCACCTAACCGATGATGAAGGTTGGAGAATAGAGATTAAGCGACTACCTCAACTCACTGAAATCGGTGCTTGGCACGGCCCTGACTATGCATTGGAACCGCAATATACCCATATTGCGGAGAACTACGGCGGCTTCTACACACAGCAACAGATTCGCGAAGTTATTGAATACGCAGAGCAACGTAGCATCACGGTGATCCCAGAGATCGATATCCCGGGACACTGCCGCGCCGCGATCAAATCACTGCCTGATATGTTGGTAGAGCAAGCGGACACCACTCAATATAAGAGCATTCAGCACTACAACGACAATGTACTAAATCCAGGTTTATCGGGTACTTATCAGTTCTTAGATATCGTTATTGAAGAAGTCGCTGAACTCTTCCCGAGTGAATTGATTCACATGGGCGCAGACGAAGTGCCACCTG
This sequence comes from Vibrionales bacterium SWAT-3, assembly GCA_000169995.1. Lineage (GTDB taxonomy): Bacteria > Pseudomonadota > Gammaproteobacteria > Enterobacterales > Vibrionaceae > Vibrio. Next base: position 34,707 of record AAZW01000041.1, read on the forward strand.
GAGTGTGGACCAACAGCCCTGCTGCTCAAGCACTGATGAAAGAACATCAATACCAAGACAGCAAAGATCTACAAGGCCACCTGTTCCGCTATGCCGAGAACAAACTTAAACAGCTAGGCAAACGCATGGTGGGCTGGGAAGAGGCACAACACGGCGACAAGGTGAGCAAAGAGACCATCATCTACTCGTGGCTCAGCGAAGAAGCCGCCGTGAACTGTGCTCGCCAAGGCTTTGATGTGGTTCTGCAACCCGCACAATTTACTTATCTCGACATGACCCAAGATTATGCACCGGAAGAGCCGGGCGTAGATTGGGCTGCCGTTATCCCATTAGAACAAGCTTATACCTATGAAGCGCTTGCTGAGATATCCGACACCGACCCAATTCGTAAGCGGATCCGCGGAATTCAGTGTGCTCTATGGTGTGAGATCGTCACCAACCAAAAGCGTATGGATTACATGGTATTCCCAAGAATTAGCGCTTTAGCTGAAGGATGTTGGACACACAAAAACAACCGAAACTGGCTTGATTACCTGTCTCGCCTAAAGGGTCACTTGCCGCTACTCGACAGACTCAATGTTGATTACCGCAACCCTTGGAAAGCTGAATAAAGCAAAACCACAGCATGCTCATACCGAGTGATAGCTGATTCAAATTAAGGTGCTCAGTCCAACAAAACTCAGCATCACTATTTAAAAATTAGCTGCATAGATGCAGTTTGTTAAAAAGGAAATGACAATGAAATACGGCTATTTCGATAACGACAATCGCGAATACGTCATCACTCGCCCTGATGTACCAGCACCTTGGACCAACTACCTAGGTACTGAAAAGTTTTGTACTGTAATTTCGCACAATGCGGGCGGTTACTCGTTCTACAATTCTCCGGAATACAACCGTGTTACTAAATTCCGTCCAAACGGCACCTTTGACCGTCCAGGACACTATGTTTACCTGCGTGATGATGAGACTGGTGATTACTGGTCTATCTCTTGGCAGCCAGTGGCAAAGAGCCTAGATGAAGCGAACTACGAGGTTCGTCACGGTCTGTCATACTCAAAGTTCAAATGTGAATACAGCGGCATTACCGCAACCAAAACGCTATTCGTACCTAAGGGCGAAGATGCAGAAGTTTGGGACGTTGTACTAAAGAACAACACTGATAAACCACGTACTATCAGCACATTCTCATTTGTAGAGTTCTCGTTCAGCCACATCCAATCAGACAACCAAAACCACCAGATGTCTCTGTATTCTGCGGGCACGTCTTACCAAGAAGGTGTGTTGGAATACGATCTGTACTACAACACTAACAACTTTGAAGGCTTCTACTACTTAGCGTCAACCTTCTCACCAGACAGCTACGACGGTCAACGTGACAACTTCCTTGGCATATACCGCGATGAAGCTAACCCAATTGCGGTTGAAAACGGTAAGTGTTCTAACAGCGCTCAAACCTGTTACAACCACTGTGGTTCTCTGCATAAGCAATTTACCATTCAACCAGGTGAAGAAGTTCGCTTTGCTTACGTACTAGGTATCGGCAAAGGCAACGGTGAGCGCCTGCGTGAAAAGTACCAAGACACTGCAAACGTAGATGCAGCGTTCCAAGGCATCAAGGATCACTGGGACGAGCGTTGCAACAAGTTCCAAGTTAAGTCTCCAAACGAAGGCTTAGACACCATGATCAACACCTGGACACTATACCAAGCAGAAACCTGTGTGGTGTGGTCTCGCTTTGCATCATTCATTGAAGTGGGCGGCCGTACAGGTCTTGGCTACCGTGATACCGCGCAGGACGCTATCTCAGTGCCTCACGCGAACCCTGCGATGACTCGTAAACGTATCGTCGACCTACTACGCGGCCAAGTTAAAGCGGGCTGCGGCCTACACCTCTTCGATCCAGACTGGTTTGATCCAGAGAAAGCAGACGTCGAGCCATCAAAATCACCAACGGTAGTCCCAACTCCATCAGATGACGACAAGATCCACGGCATCGAAGATACTTGTTCTGATGATCACTTATGGATCGTTCCGACCATCATTAAATACGTGATGGAAACCGGTGAGCATGAGTTCTTTGATGAAGTGATTCCTTACGCAGACGGCGGTGAAGCGACAGTCTACGAACACATGAAAGCGGCACTGAACTTCTCTGCAGAATACGTTGGTCAAACAGGTATCTGTAAAGGTCTACGTGCTGACTGGAATGACTGTTTGAACCTAGGTGGCGGTGAATCTTCAATGGTTTCATTCCTACACTTCTGGGCTCTGCAAGAATTCTTAGACTTAGCTAAGTTCCGCAATAACGACGTTGATGTTGCGAAATACACAGAAATGGCAGCGAACGTTCGTGAAGCGTGTGAAACACACCTTTGGGATGATGAAGGCGGTTGGTACATTCGTGGTCTAACCAAAAATGGCGACAAGATCGGTACAGCTCAACAAGCTGAAGGTCGTGTACACCTTGAGTCAAACACGCTAGCAGTTCTATCTGGTGCGGTTTCTCAGGAGCGCGGTGAGAAAGCGATGGATGCTGTCGATGAGAACCTATTCTCTGAATACGGCCTGCACCTAAACTCTCCATCGTTCGCGACACCAAACGATGATATCGGCTTCGTCACTCGCGTTTACCAAGGCGTAAAAGAGAATGGCGCTATCTTCTCTCACCCGAACCCATGGGCTTGGGTAGCAGAAGCGAAACTTGGCCGTGGTGACCGTGCGATGAAATTCTACGATGCGCTTAACCCATACAACCAAAACGACATGATTGAAACACGTTACGCAGAACCATACTCGTACGTGCAGTTCATCATGGGTAAAGACCACCAAGACCACGGCCGTGCAAACCACCCATGGTTAACCGGTACCTCTGGTTGGGCTTACTTTGCGGTAACCAACTTCATTCTTGGTGTTCGTACTGGCTTTGAAGGCTTAACCGTAGATCCTTGTATCCCAACAGATTGGCCAGAGTTTGAAGTGACTCGTCAATGGCGTGGTGCGACATACAACATCACAGTACAGAACCCGAATGCAGTAAGCAAAGGGGTTGCCTCTATCACTATCAACGGTGAGTCAGTAGAAGGCGCAATCCCAGTTCAAGCAGAAGGCAGCGTGAACGATGTTGTCGTTGTTCTAGGCTAGTCACGCAACTTAACCAACCACTCTTGCCTCAAGCCCTATTGGGTTTGAGGCAAAGAGACTAAAAGGATTTTCTAATGATTAAATTTGGTACAGGTGGCTGGCGTGCTTTCATTGGTGAAGAGTTCACCAGAGAGAACGTTCGCCTTGTGGCACAGGCTCTGGCAAACATCATCAACAATGAAGATGCAGCAAAAAACGGATTTGTGATCGGTTACGACCGTCGCTTTCTTTCCGATAAAGCTGCATGTTGGTTTGCTGAAGTATTAGCCGCTAACAATATCAAAGTCAGCTTCATCGATAAGTTTGTTCCAACTCCTATCGTGATGTTCCAAGCGAAAGAGATGGGCTGCACCTACTCAGCATGTATTACCGCTTCTCACAACCCAGCGGATTACAACGGTATCAAGGTGTTCATTGAAGGTGGTCGGGATGCTGATGAGATCATCACAGAGAAGATAGAACAGCAAATCGCAACTCTAACCAACGAAGACGTTATCCGCGTCGACTTCGAACAAGCGTTGAATGACAAAGAGATCGAGATCATCAACCCAATGAACGACTTTGTTGATTCGATCATTAACTTCATCGATATCGAGTCGATCAAAAAAGCGAACCTACGCGTACTGATTGACCCTATGTTTGGTGTAGCGAAGAACGCCCTACAAACGGTTCTTATCAATGGCCGTTGTGATGTCGACGTTATCAACGATGGTAAAAACCCAGACTTCGGCGGTTTGATGCCTTCACCGAGCGCAGCAACATTGTATCGCTTGAAGCACTTGGTTGCGGCTGAAGGTTACGACATCGGTATTGGTACCGATGGCGATGCCGACCGCCTAGGTATCATCGATGAGAAAGGTAGCTTCATTCACCCTAACGAAGTGCTACTGCTGCTTTACTACTACTTGTTGGAGTACAAAGGCTGGAAAGGCTCGGTAGTTCGCAATATCGCAACCACTCATCTACTCGATAAAGTGGCGGCCGATCATGGTGAAAAGAGCTTTGAGGTTCCAGTAGGCTTTAAGCATATCAGCTCGCAAATGGAAGCCGACGACTCTCTGATTGGTGGGGAAAGTTCGGGTGGTTTAACCATTCGCGGCCACATCAAAGGTAAAGATGGTGTCTTTGCATCAAGCCTACTGGTTGAGATGATCAGTGTAACGGGTAAGAAATTGTCAGAACTCCTTGATGAGATCTACTCTAAATATGGCTATGCCTACACCGCGGAAGGCGATTGCAAGTTCAAACCTTCAGAAAAAGAAGCGCTCTACACCAAGGTCTATGTAGAGAAACAGCTGCCTGAGTTTGAGTACGAGATTGAAAAAGTCAGCTATGAAGATGGTGCCAAGGTGTACTTTAAGAATGGCGGTTGGGTGATTGCTCGTTTCTCTGGAACAGAGCCTTTACTACGAATCTTCGCAGAAATGGAAGATAAAGAGACAGCAGAACGTGTTCTTCAAAAAGTGAAAGACTTCCTCTCTCTATAGGCTTATAGAGTGCAGCAGTTTTGGATGGGACTTAACAAATCACTGCCTTGTTAAAGCCTATAGGTGAAGAACTCTTGCCCAGTACTTTGGTGAAAGTACTGGGCTTTTTTATAGCTGAGCCACTAAACCATCTAAAAAGCCAGTACGCCTTTAGTGTCTACTTTCACGGTCACTGGCATACCAACTTCTAACGCTTCCGACGAAGTCGCCAGTAGCTTTTGCCCATTGGCTTCAATCACATAGCGACAATGGTCACCCATGAATTGCTGCTCCAATACTGACAAGTTACTGTCTGTATCGTAGCTCGCGACAATGTGCTGAGGTCGTAGTAACAGCGCACACTCAGAGCCAACATCAATCTCCGTTTGCGCTTTTGCTTCCACTAAGCCCAAGCTGGTTTCGAATTCATTATCTGAGATACGCTGAGCATTTAAGTAACTACCACCACCTAAGAAATCGGCAACAAACTTGCTCGACGGGTGGAAGTAAAGCTCAGATGCCGAACCATATTGCTCAATCACACCATGATTCATTACGGCCATTTTATCCGCAAAGGCAAACGCTTCTTCACGACTGTGAGTAACAAAAATAGCGGTTACGCCCTGCTTCTTAAAGATCTTGCGGATCTGAGAAATCAACTCGTGACGAACTTGGGTATCAATGTTCGAGAACGGTTCATCGAGTAACAGTAGATCAGGCTTGTAAGCTAAAGAGCGAGCAATAGCGACACGTTGCTGCTGCCCACCAGACAACTGATGAGGATAACGTTCACCATATTGATCAAGATGAACCAGCTCTAGCATCTCTTTCACTTTTGCTTTCTTGTCTTGCTCAGACATATCACGCAGGCCAAATGCTACGTTCTGATTGACGGTCAGGTGCGGAAACAGCGCATAGTCTTGGAAGATCATACCGATGTTACGTTGCTCTGGTGGTAGCCAATTCTTACCATCATCAATAGTCTGACAGTTAAGATTCATTACCCCATGACTCAACGGAAGTAATCCAGCAATCGCCTTTAGTAAGGTTGTTTTACCACAGCCACTAGCGCCAAGTAGACATACGATCTCGCCATGTTCAACTTCAAGAGAAAGCGACTCGAGAACCGTTTGAGACTCATACTTACAAGTCAGATCTTTAATAGATAATGCACAGCTCATTAGTTTTTTTGCTCCAAAGAACGGTTGACGATGATCAATGGGATTAGACCCACAAGTACAAGTAACACAGCAGGCATCGCAGCCAGCTCTAGATGCTCGTCTGAGGCATAGTTATAAACATAGGTAGCTAGAGTTTCAAAGTTAAACGGACGCAGCAATAGCGCTGCATTCAACTCTTTCATCGATTCGATAAACACCAATAGTCCTGCAATCAAAGCACCACGCTTAATCAGAGGCAAATGCACTCGGCGTAACATCTGGTTGGTGTTACAACCCATGGTCTTTGAAGCCATATCCAAAGACGGCGACACTTTACTTAGACTACTTTCCACACTGCCGATAGCAACCGCAGAAAAACGCACTACCATCGCAAAAATAAGCGCGAACATAGAGCCAGAGAAGATCAGCCCCGGACGTCCCCACTCCATCACTTTCGCAATATCATTAATTAAGTGGTCCATGAACAAAACCGGCACCATCACACCAATTGCCAACACGGTGCCAGGTACGGCATAACCCATAGAAGCAAGACGCATGTATGCCTGACTTCTCTTACCTGGGCTTACTCGCTGATTAAAGTTCACAATGAGAGCAATGATCACACCGATAATCGCAGCCACAATAGAAACATATAAGCTGTTAACGGCGTATTCTCTAAATTCTGGAGTCCAGCTTTGACCGAAGTATTTATAAGCATAAATAATTAACTGGCCAAGCGGGAACAAGAATGCGACGCAGACTAGACCCCAACACCAAAACATTGCTAGCCATTTTTTCCAACCAGACAGGTCATAACGAAAATCTTCACTACTACTGAATTGATTTTGAAATAGCTTCTGTTTACGGCGGCTGTATCGCTCCGAGCTTAGCAATAGAATCACGATAACCAACATGATTGCCGATATTTTCGCTGCCGCGGTCAAGCTTGAGTAGCCTAACCAGGTATCATAAACCGCCGTTGTTAAGGTGTTCACCGCAAAATAGCTGACCGTGCCGAAATCACCGATGGTTTCCATAGCAACAAGCGATAAACCGACAGCCATTGATGGGCGCACAAGCGGCAAAGAGATTCGACGGAAGCTTTCCCAAGGTGAGCATTTCAATAACCGAGCGGATTGAAGTAGAGAGATGTTCTGTTCCATGAATGCAGCACGGCACAACAGGTATACATAAGGGTATAGAACAAGCGACAGAACAATAATTGCGCCAGACAAGGTTCTAATATCCGGGAACCAATACTCTCCTGGCCCCCAGCCAGTTAGGTCGCGAAGCAGAATCTGCACTGGGCCGGCGAAGTCAAACCAATCGGTAAAGATATATCCGACAATATAAGCTGGCATTGCGAGTGGCAAAACTAATGCCCACTGCAACACTTTCTCACCTGGCAGGCGACACATCGCCATGATCCAAGCTGAAGGGATACCAAATAATAGCGATAGGAACATGGTTCCGATCACCAAAACAACCGTATTATAAGCGTAAGTCGGCATCACTGTAGACATCAAATGAGAAAACAGCTCATTTGTCTCACCTACAGCGGTGGTGAATATCGCTAAGATCGGAAAAACCAGTAGTAAAGCTATCAAACCACTACTGGTGTTCCATAAATAATTCTTTTCTTTCATCGCCTAATTACAACGAGGCTTAATGAAACACAAATGCAGTTGCAAATACATCTCATGCCCTTTTAGTGGTGGGGGTTATTTATACCCATATACGGTAATGACTTCAAGGAGCTGTGCTAATAACTCTCAAGATCAAACGAGAGCTTTGTTTCAAAAAGTGACTTAACTAAAAACAAAACAACCCCAAGTACCCAAAACGGCAACTTGAGGTTGTTAAATCTAATATTGGCCGAAGCCTATATTAACAATTACAGGTCGAATTTAACTTCGTCTAGAAGCTTGATTGCAGCTTCGTGGTGATCTGCGATCTCGTCTAGAGAAATTGTATCTGCTTTGAATTCACCCCAAGAAGCTACTAGCTCAGAAGGTTTAACATCAGCTTTAACTGGGTATTCGTAGTTTACTTCTGCGTACATACCTTGTGCTGTGTTACCAGATAGGAATTCCATTAGCTTAACTGCGTTCTCTTTGTTTGGAGAGTACTTAGCCATTGCCATACCAGAGATGTTTACGTGAGTACCAGTCGTCTCTTGGTTAGGGAAGTTGATGTAAACAGCGTCAGCCCAAGCTTTTTGCTCTTTATCGTTAACCATCTTACCTAGGTAGTAGCTGTTACCAAGAGAAACGTCACATAGACCTTCTTTGATAGCTTTAACTTGTGCACGGTCGTTACCTTGAGGCTTACGAGCTAGGTTTGCTTTAACGCCTTCTAGCCACTCTTTAGTTTCTGCTTCACCTTTATGAGCAATCATAGAAGATACTAGAGAAACGTTGTATGGGTGCTTACCGCTACGAGTACAGATTTTACCTTTGAATTCAGGCTTCGCTAGATCAGCGTAAGTGAAGTCTTCACCTAGACGGCCAACACGGTCACGTGAAGAGTATACGCTACGAGTACGAGTTGTTAGAGCAAACCACTCGTTGTCTGCATCTTGGTATTGAGCAGGGATGTTCTTTTCTAGAACGTCGCTGTTTACCGCTTGAACCAAACCTTTTTCAGTTAACTCAGATAGACGGCTGATATCAACAGTTAATACCACGTCTGCAGGGCTGT
>AAZW01000040.1 GCA_000169995.1 Vibrionales bacterium SWAT-3
CTTTTCCGTTTGGGCGGAGACGAGTTCTGTATCATTTCGAGTATCTCGGAGCCTGAAGCACTAGACCGTTACTTACAATGCATTCTAAACACCGTCAGTCATTCTCATTGTGAGCATAAAGGGCAACAGTTAAGCTGTACTTTGAGTATTGGTGCGGCCATCCATACCAATGAAGACACTGAAGAACTGCTCCAAAAAACAGATAGCATGCTCTATCAAAGTAAGTTAAATGGTCGAAATCGAGTCACAATTGCAGGCTAAATGAGCACTTGATACAACTAGGGTCGAGTTCTGTATTGGGCTCATGTACAATTTCACAAAATTTTTGACGAGAGAATTAGGCGACGTATGAATCACAATCGAGTGGTGTGTTTCGATTTGGAAATGTGCTGTTGGAGCGAAAATGGTGTAGGTACAACAGGCGAGATCATTGAAGTGGGTCTTGCTGAGATTGATCTGGCATCTGGAACCATCGTCAAACGAGCGCAATACTACGTTAAGCCAGAAAAAGACGAAGTCTCTCAGTTCTGTGCCGAGCTAACCGGCATTACTCCCCGTAAGATTGAAAAGCAGGGGCGTCCGCTAGAATCAGTCATCAAATCGATGATTAAGAATTTCGGTGGTCCAAACAAGATCTATGCTGCGTGGGGACGTGATGACCTGATTTTACACAAAGAGTGTCAAGAGAAAGGTATCGAGCCACCATTTAGCGAGTTCATCAATATTGCGACGCTTTATCGCGTGCAGAACCGCTTGAAAGACAAACGCATTGGCCACCGAGCGGCTCAAGAAGCAAAAAACATCGAGTGGGAAGGTCGCCAGCATTCTGGTTACGTTGATGCTTACAATCTAGCGAAGCTCGCTCTGACGATGCTTTAGCAATAAGCGAATATTAATATTTGCTCCGAAATATAAGAAAGCCACCTGGATAAGGTGGCTTTTTTACATCTTCCTGTGGGGTGTTATTACCATAGCGACTAAATAAATCATCATCGCTCGCGTATTAAGATATTTATTTCCCTAGCATTAACTTGAGTTTATCGCCTTTATCAAAGAAGTGATGCTTCAATGCCCCCAATATATGTAATGTCACTAACGACATAAAAACTTTAATCGCAGTAGCGTGAATCAAAAACAGTAGAGAAAATACTTCTCTAGAGGTTGCACTGTCGCTAAATGCCCATGAGTACACACTGAATACTGGCGTATCAATCAGTGCCATGCTTAAACCTGATATAGCGATAAAGGTCAATGTCACTGCTTGAACTAATTGAACCAGTTTAGGGAAGGTGAACTTACGTTTCTCTGGTTCGGGCTTAACTAACATTCTTGCAATCAATATATTGATGAGAATTAGGACAACTGAGCCGAGTATCTGATGAATTAAAATCGTTGGATACTTGTCCGAGAAAGGCAGAATTCGGCTTGATATAAAACCGAGAGTTAACGTTAACATTACTCCACTAAATATCCCCCAGTGAAGAAAATCGACTTTATTAGTGAGGTTATTCTTTACTATATCATTTGATCGTTTTTTGAACATTACGAGTTCCATTATTAGCGTGTGAAAAATCTATTATATTTCTCATGGCTTTGTTATGGATGTGTTTGTCGAATGTTTAATATTAATAATCGGATGCCATTTAATTAATATTAAATCGTTAGCTTGGCTCTTGATGAGTCTTTTATCTCTGTTAGCGTGTGCAACATCTAACCAACGGAGGTCCTATGAAGCGGTTTATTAAAAGTTCCATCGCATTTAGCTTATTAAGTCTAAGTTCATTAGCGTTTGCACAGCCCGTTGTGCTTATCAACACATTTTCAGTAGATGCGAGTAAGCATGCAGAAACCTTAGCCTATTGGGAAAGTGCTAGGGACGTGCTAGTCCAACAACCCGGTTATATCTCTACTACATTACATCGAGCGTTAAGCGCAGACGCCACTTACCTTTACGTAAACGTCGCAAACTGGGAAAGCCAAAAGCACTTCATAGATGCTATCTCTGTAATGAGAGAGGAGCTACCTGCTCTTAATCTTGAGGGTGTTACTGCTGATCCTAACCTTTACGAAGTCATCCGAAATTAATAGAGAGTGTTCTGAATGAAATATGTACCACGACTGTTTTTAGTTATTTTTAGCTTTTTTTTCTCGGTTAATAGCTATTCAGCTGCCTATGGCGTATCGGTTGCTTGGAAAACACAAGATGCTCAAGCTGTATTTGATGTTATGCCTCAACAAGGGCGCGAATATACTTTGTTAATCTGATGTAAAAAGAACTTTTTCCCTGTAATCTTTATTCCATGCGGCTTGGTTCATCTTTCTTGGTACAGACAAGTTACCCTCTGATTTTCTAAATAGGTTCTGCACAAAGCGACGACAACAAGCCATATTCAACGCTGAATCCCCAGCGTAAATTCGCTGCTCGTCTTCTTTGAAAATTACGTCCAACGCCGGCTTTGTTGCGTAATTCATTGGAACTAAACCTAAAACCTACGATCTGATCAGCTATATTCACTCCCTCTCGTAGCCCTATGCCTAAACCTCGTTACAAAACAACCAACTGGAAGCAATACAACCAATCACTCATTAACCGCGGTTCTTTGACCTTTTGGATTGATGAAGAAGCGATAAGTGGCTGGACGCAAAGCAAACAGAATAAGCGCGGGAGGCCTCGTCGGTTCAGTGATTTAGCTATCACGACAGCCCTCATGGTGAAACGAGTTTTTTCTATGCCATTAAGAGCGCTGCAAGGTTTTATCAACTCGATATTTAGGTTAGCCCATGTACCGTTAAGTTGTCCGCATTACACCTGCATCAGTCGTAGAGCCAAGCAAGTTGAGGTCTCACTTAAGACAAAAACGAGAGGTACGATACAACATCTAGCTATTGATGCGACTGGCCTTAAGGCTTATGGCGAAGGTGAATGGAAAGTCAAAAAACACGGGACAGATGGCAAACGTAGAGTCTGGCGAAAACTTCATATTGCCGTGGATACAAACACTCATGAAATTATTGCAGCCGAGCTAAGTCTATCGACAGTTACAGATGGAGAAGTACTCCCGAATTTACTGAAACAAACTCGCCGAAGTATCCACGAGGTGTCTGGTGATGGCGCTTATGATACGAGAGTATGTCACGATGCAATTAAGATTAAGCGAGCCGTTGCGCTTATTCCTCCAAGAGAAGGGGCTGCCTTCTGGGAGCGGGGTCATCCCCGAAATCTCGCAGTAGGTTGCCAGAAGTTATATGGCTCAAATAAGTATTGGAAAGAGCGGTATGGTTACCACAAACGCTCCCTGTCAGAAACAGCGATGTATCGAGTTAAACAGTTACTTGGTGGTCGTTTAAGTTTAAGAAATTACAATGCACAAGTGGGAGAAACTTATGCGATGATAAAAGCGTTGAACAAGCTCACTGGGTTAGGTATGCCTGAAACTTGCCGTATTGACTAAGAAATGCACGAAATGGGGCTGCTCTGTCTCTAAACTGAATTACGCAACAAAGCCTCCAACGCCCAGTGCTGCTGATTCTCAATATGCCAATGCTTTCTTGTTGCCTTTGAGGCTAACTCTAAAGATAAATGGTCTGTGCAAATATAGTACGAGGTTTCATAACTTCCTTTCCCTTTGACACTCCTATCTCTTACCACTGCAACAATGCTTTTTACGAGACACCACTTCTGTCTGAGTGCTTCGCTGAAGGCTGCAGGAAGCACGTAAACCTCACGAACCTCTTTTCTACCATGCCCTTTCTCTTCCGTGATGTATGATTCCTGTTTATCTTCAGGCAAAGCCCAATAGTATTGGAATTGCACATCAATTTCTGCTAATAAACTTGGTTGATTCAGTTTAACTTGTACTAGGATATCTCCACCTTTATCAACTACTTTATTCAGTGTTTCAACCTGACAATGCAGGGCATCAGCAGTTAATAAACATCCTTTGATATCTAAAGCGTCTAGCATGTTTCTTATTGCTAGCAGCTCCATACCTTTGCCGTCACAAGGTTGGTGTGTGAGAGTCAAACCCTCGTCTACATCAAATGCCGAAACCATATAGAGGGGGTGCTGTTGTTTGCTTGCTTTTGCCCCTTTTAGAACCTTCCCATCAACACTGATTATAGGCTGTGCATGCTTCTCTCTGTGCAAATTGACCCAGCCCACCATAGCTTCCAATAGCGTCTCTGGCACAACGGATCTCATGATCGCAGCTATATTATGTCGAGTGGGAAGACCATTTTCGTAGGGGAAATACTCACGTAACCACTCGATATTTCCTTCACCGAAATCCTTAATCTCTGTCCATTTATTTTGACCACAAATCATGGCTGTTATGACCACGAAAGCGACTTCCATAACAGGATAAACTTGATTGATGTGCGAACGGGTATCTTTCACTTTTTTAAGTTGCTCAATGATAATCATGTGCGAATTTCTCATGTTTTTTTACTTCATGATCAGATCGTGATTATCTAAAAAAGTTCCCTGTAAAATAAATCCATTATTTTCAATGGTTAAAGTTCGATCCCGCCCTTATGCCTCAACAGAAGAAAGCATTTGCTAACTTAATTGATGCTGGATTAATTCACGATATGTTTGTTTCTGAAAGTTTTATTGGCGAAAAACAGTTTCCAATAATTAAATTTGTGATGGAAGCCGATAGCGAAGAGGAAGTAAGACGCGTTATTGGAAACCTTCCTTTTCAATTTAAAGAGCTAGCTGAAATAACAGAAGTAAGAGACATCGGAAGTAAATGGCTAGACACTCAAGTTGCTTTTAAAAACTATGCGATTGAGTTGACTTGGAAAGAGCCAGAAGATCAAATGCTGGTAGATAAAATTATTAGTGTTGATTTGCAAAAAGTGGTCGATTGGAGCACTCAAGGTGTGATTACTTCAGCTTATATAAAAAATCAGTCTATTGCTGAGTCAAAGCCAAATCAGATAGCGATGATTCGACCAATATATTCTATCGCGGTATTGGCAAAGGATGAGCAACATGCTCTTGATATTGCAAGTGAACTTAACGCCGTTAAATTAGGCTTTGCTAGCGTCAATATTAGTGAATTGGGCTTTAAATTATCCCTGTGATTTTGAATTAATGTAAACCCTCGTGTTATTCTAAGGTGAGATTATTAACAGTGTTAACTCACCTTATGAATAATAATAAATTACAAGAGTATGATTTGGTTATTGAACTTGATGACCGTACATTGATTAACCCGTCATTGAATAAAGTTGTGACATTGTCGCCATCTGAATGTCTGCTTTTAAAGTATTTAATGGACAACTGCTCACAAACTTTAGGTCGTGAATTCCTTTTAACGCATTGTTGGCCGGGGCGCATTGTTACTAACAGCTCTCTGAATGTCGCAATCAAAAATGTTCGCAGTGCTCTCAAAGAAGTAGGGTCCGACTGCAAAGTGATTACGGTACAAAAGGAAGGCTACTGTTTTGTTGCTCCTGAGAACAGTGTCGAAACAGATAGCGATATCGCTCTCGAGCGCAATATTGTGTCTGAAAACCTTGCCGAACAAGGTAAAGGCATACCGCAATCTGCCAGTTTGAGTGAACAGGATAGTTCTACTTGCTCGGAATCCACTGTGTTGGAGTCAAAATTAGCTTCTGATTTAAATGAAGTAGCTGACGCTCAAGTGCTATCAGAGAATACTCAGGCAAAAGGCAAGCAAGCATCTTCTAATTTTATCCCGCTTATTAGTGGACTTGCAGTAAGCCTCTTTATCGTCATCATCCTGTCTTATCTTGGGTTGTTTATGGAAAGAGCTTCCATCAACGGCATCGATGTATACCATGATAACATCGAGTTGGAACAAGAGCTGGTAGAAGACTTAACCTCACTTGCGAAGCCGGGCGTAGAGGCGATCTATCTCCACCGTATGGGTATAGAGTGTGGTGGCATGCAAGTGGTGGTGTTAGACGAAAATGGTTGGCAAGACATTAGTACAGATTTCAAATCTGGGCGCTGTTCACAAGGCCAAAAAGAGGGTGAAAGGGTAGAAGGAACTGCAGATGAAGCGTAACTTTTGGCTGCCAATTGTTGTAACCGTATTTGTGATCTTAGCGTTTGGTTTGGTCTCTGGAGTAGCGACCAAAGGTTCGTATCAGTTTGAAAGCCAGTACGAGAATTATGGCTGGGAGGTCTTGACCCTTGAGCTGAAGAATGGACGCTCAAAAATGCGTTATGTCGGTTATGACCGAAATGGACGAGTCGTGCAAACCAAGCAGTTGTTTGGTGTGTTCCTACGTTGGGGGAATCACTATTACTTCTATCAGCTTGAACAGCACCAAGCCCATGGAAACCAAACCTTCAACGTTAAAAATCTGTTTATCAAGCACCATGACAACAAGCGTAGTGTTTTGATATCCGACCAGCGAGGCGCGTACATTACGAAAGACGGTACGATCCTAGAGCTCAACGGCATTCTCTATGGTAAGGCCATGCGATGATTGATGATGTAGCACACTGAGGAGATTAGTTAGGTCTGGTTGGTTGGATTGGGGTGTTAATAATAATCTTAAGCAGCGTTAGGTTTAAGCCTCAAACGCTGCTCAATTGTTTTGGTGTTTAGTCTTCGCCAAGTACGTCAAGTTTGCTCTTGATGAAGTCTTTGTGGTCAACGTAGAGCAGTTCAGCGGTTTTTCTGATCACTGAATCTTCAAGTGGATCAATCTCTCCGTCGGCATGCGCCACTTCCCACATCGCCTTAATCAGGTCGATTCGCACTGGCTGTGATAACTCGCGCAGTTGTGAAGTGAAATCATACAAAGAAACAGATTGTTCAACTTGCGGCTCAGCTTGTTGTAACAAGGCTTTCGACTCTTCTTCTGTAATGCCCAACAGACGTTGCAGTAAGTTCAACTTCGCTTCTTGCTCTGATTCGTTGATCTCATGGTCTGCGCCTGCGACTTCGCATAACAAACTGGCGATAGCTAAGTTTGGTGAGGCGGTAGGCGTTTTGCCTAAATCAGAGCCTTCAACCAACTGTTTAAATAACGATGTAAGTGAATTAAACATAAGAGCGTTCCAGTAATGGTGAATATTATAACTATTGGGCCTACAGAGTGTGATCGCAAGCCCCTTTACTTAAAACTGACATTACGTATAAGCCAGTAATAAGGAACATAATAGGGCGTGTTGACCTTTCGCGGTTAAATTTTGTTCGGATGGGGACGCCTAGTCAAAAGCGTTTTAATCGCGGCAAGGGGGAAGTAGCCTAGTTATTCTAAGCAAATCTCCCTCAACAAAGAGTAAAGCGCTTTTTGCGGGGGCGCCCAGCTCGAACCCTTCGGGCAGCGTTTGCTGGTCATTTCTACTACGTTATCGGCTTCTCATGTAGGCTAGCTACACATCGACGCCTCTGCCTTGTATAAATCCCCAGCAACTCGCTGCAAAAATCAGCTCGAAAGATTAACACGCCCTAGGTTGGCTCTGGAAAGCGTGTCACTTTGCCATCGCCGCTTAGGGTGGTGATGGATTGTGGTTTGCCTTCGCTATCTAGCCTTAACTCACCAATCGCGCTGCGATTCGAAAGGCGATAGAAGGTTTGGTTGTCTGGGCTTCGCTTTTCTATTTTTAAACGCTTACGTTTAGTGAAATAGTTAAGCACCGAGCGTGGGCTATACAACAGCCGGTCACATACGTCGCAGAATTTTAGCAATGGTGCAGGGAACTGGTTTTTAATACCGCTGCAGGTAATCTGGTAAATGTTCGGGCTGTTGCGGCGATATCTAAGCTTAATGTCGTAAGCAAAGGAGTAGTGCACGTCACCAGAAAGTACCACGAAGTTAGTTGGTGTTTTGGTATGGGTAAAGATACTAATCAGCGTGTTGGCACTACCAGGGTGCGCCATCCAGTTCTCAGCATCAATCACCAGTGGCTTACCTACTGTGGTAGCCATCTTTTGCAGCGTTTCAATAAACTTCACGCCAAACATCGGTGCGGCGGAGATAATCACCACTTTATCTTGATGAAGTAACTGATGTTGGAGTTCAACCAATGCTTCCCAGTCCATCAAGCCGGAAGGTTTGTTCATCCGAGACTCGGAGCGCCAGCGGCGGGTACGAGTATCCAACACAATCACTTTCGGAGAAGTGTTGATGGTGTAGTGCCACTCTTCAAAGCGATCAAGCATTTCAAGATAATGTTTGTGTCTTGTAGGTTCGAGTTGTCCAATAGGCGCTTCAACAACTTTTTCGCTCTGATTGGTATTCACCAACTCCGAGAACAGCTCTTTTGTTTGCTCCATAAAATCGTGGTTGAAGTTCTCTGGTGCGTTACCCCAACCTTGGCACATCCAATAAGCCGCAAGGCCGTTACCAATGACTTGTGTAGCAAACTGGTTTTGATCCACCGCATACTCCCAACCAACGGTGAGGTTCCAGTCGTCAGTGACATCATGATCATCGAAGATCATGTACGTTGGAATATGAGCAAATAGACGCTGTACTTGCGGCAGACCGGCGATGAAATCATCGATGATGACACTTTCATCGCGCCATTGTTGCTGCTCGGCTGGTGTGAGCTGGCGGCCAGCCTGCATGAAGTTATTCTCGATCATCCGTTCGCGATTAATGCACTGCCACAACGTCGGTGACCAAACCAGCAGATACATGGCAATAAATTCAGACAATGTCACCAAGTGATTTTCACAATCAGTGCAGCTGAAGATGGGTATTCCGCGTTTAGGGAACAACTTATCGAGCAATGAATGTGATGTATTATGGTGTGGTAGTAAATGATCACGTTGATAGAGGTGATAGTCGCTGTTAAACAGAGCTTCACTGCTATCGATTTTTCCGTCTAATGAATCGGTCGGTAGTTCTTCGCTCACTAATCCAAGCAGCTGAATCACTTGATGAATCGCATCGAGTGTTGGACCGGCAACGTGATCAGCGTAGATCTGGTCGCCGCTCATCATCAGCATATCTGGACGCTCTGATACGGCTTGCTGCTCAACTTTATTATCGGCTGCGACTAGGCTGTCTTTGCTTGGATGATGAGGATTACGACAGGAACCATGCAAGATGTAGTCGGCGCTGGTTGAGATCTTAAAGGTTATTCTTGGCGCACCAGTGGTGTCTTGTTGCTCTTGGTACACTAAATGCGGAGCCAACTTGGTTAACGCACCTTGATCTGTCTCTATCTGATATTCCAAGTGCGTGTTGGTTGGAAACTCTCCTTTTAATTGAATCAAGCTTACCCAAGCATGTGTGCCGACCTGAATCGATTCGTGTTCGCTGAGTGGAGACGTATAGAAAGGGGCTTCTTGGCCTTGGTTATATAGCTCTGCATTACCATTGAGTGGTGTACTTGTGACAACCCAAAGCACAACCTCAGTTTCGGTCGTCTTTCTTAAAATAGGGCCAGCGAGTAAGAAGGGAAGAGAAGATGTCATCGGGCGTTTCAAGTCGGTTCCTAAATCTTTGGTGGTTAGTCGTTCAGCACTTGGGCGTTGCATTCTGGAGCGGCCATTTCATCTTCATTGGGTTCAATGTCTGGCTCTGTTGATTCCAGGATTTCGATAACTTCTGAACTAGAAAGTTCATGTCCCATCAGAAATATTGCTAATAGGGCGTCGGCTTTCGTTTTGGTATCAGAAGGCTCATCCAACACTTGCTCGAGTTTTTCTCGAATCATTGCGATCTCGTGCTCTACAAAGCCACGACCTTCGCTGTCCCCTTGGTTTTCTTCAGGGGCGTTATCGAATTCAAGAAAGAGCATCTCACCGTCTAATTTTGTGTTGATCAGTCGCTCTGGCAACCAATCCTCACCCATAACGATATCTGGGTCGGAATCATTGGGTAAGTGGTCTATAATGTTTTGTAATTCTGAGACTTTCACAATACTTTCATTTAACCGAGAATATTCTTCATTGTAACGGTCTATTCCGATCAAACCTAAAATTTGTTGGCTACAATGGTCAATAAATGTCTAACCAGTACCACAAAATTTATTACAAAGAGTAATTAAACAAGAATGAAGCGCAAAATTTCACCGAAGCTCATCTCGTATGGGACGATTCTATTAAGTAACGCTTTCTTAGCGAATAGCGTGGCGTGGGCTGCTGAAGAACAAGAGTGGGGCATCGCGGCAATGTTCCGTACTGCCAGTATCCCGTATGACACGTCTGGTGGTGATAAGACAGTAAGTTCGTTTGTTCCGATGTTGTTCTTTAAAAACGACTACGTGTTCATTGATGGCACGGAAATGGGCGCTTACCTATATCAAACCGAAGATGAAAAATGGTCTTTTAATGCCATATCTCGAATGCGCTTTATTGATATCCCGGCTTCTGAACAGAATGCGATTGAAGGTGATACCGCTGACTTTGGTGGACAACTGACGTACCAGTTAGATGAGCAGTGGGCGGTTGAAACGGAAATCATGAGTGATAGTGAATTCAACCTTCACAGTAACTTACGTGCGAAAGCCAAGTACGAGACTGGCGATTGGGAGTTCTACCCAAGTGCGACATTGCGTTATAAAAGCGCTGATTTTAACAGTGAATACTACTCGGCTGCGGGTCAGTCGATCGGTGCAGGTGTAGATTTAAATCTTGGCGTTGAAGCGCGTTACCATGTTATCTCCAACCTTTACCTATTGGGTTCAACCAGTGTGACTCGATTGGATGATAACGCCTACGACTCTTCCATTATCGAAGATCGTTATCAGGGTGAACTTTACCTTGGTTTTGGTTTCTTTAATGACAAAGAGAAAGCGCCTAAGCCTAAGTTAAGCAACGCACCTTATTTACGTGTGGCGCACGGTTGGGCAACGCCGTCGAATATCGGCGACATCATGAAATTCAACACCGAGAAAGACGAGTACAATAACCAACTTACATCATTCTTTTATGGCCACCCTTTGACTGATGAGATCTTTGGTTTGCCGTTGGATATCTACTTAACGCCAGGTATCGCTCACCATTGGAGTTCAGAGGTTCAATCCAGTAGTACGGAATACATCATTGCGATTAAAGCGTACTACACCTTTAACTGGCCAACTCAGTGGCGATTCGGTGTTGCAGAGGGTATGTCTTACATAGATTCGATTACTTACATCGAAGGTTCTGAAATGGATCGTAAGGGCTACACGGCAAGCCACTTGTTAAATTACTTGGACTTCTCATTTGATGTGAACGTCGGTGACCTTATCGGTAAGAATGACCTCAATAATTTATGGTTTGGTTACTCACTGCATCACCGCTCGGCGATCTTTGAAAATGCGTCCCAGTTTGGACGTATCAAAGGTGGCAGTAACTACAACACGGTTTACTTCCAATACGAGTTTTAAGCCATTATTTCTACAATATAAAAATGCCGCTCTTAATGAGCGGCATTTTTTTATCATCAAAGAAAACAGAGATAACCACTATTAGCCACTGCTAATCAATTATTCAAAAGCCACTTTAATTGAAACCTAATATATGAGTTTATTCTGATTATCTAATATTTTCTACCTGCTTTTTTTATTTTACTACTATTTGATTATTTAACTTTCTTTCATTGTTTGTTAACTTTTTTATATTATTTACAATGACTTATATTATGTTGCCATCCTGGGTTTTTATGGTGTTCTAACTGTGTTTGTTATCTGTTAATCGATTGTTAATCGCTGTGCTGGTCACGTTAATTATTTAATTGCCTCTATATGATGAGCTCGAATTTATATAACAACAACGTCAGCTAGGAAGAATAATGAAAGCATATGTATTTGATGGAAAAGACAGCGCGAAATTGGAAGAACGTCCAATCCCTACAATCGAGAAGCAAAGCGATGTCATCGTAAGAATCGAGAAAACCACAATTTGTGGTACGGATTTACATATATTAAGAAACAACGTTGCGACATTTAAGCCAGGCACAATCATGGGGCATGAAGGGGTTGGTATCGTCGAAGAATGCGGTGAGTTGGTGAGTAAGTTTAAGCCTGGCGATCGCGTGATCGTGTCATGCATTACTTCATGTGGTAGCTGCAAAATGTGTCAAGTGTCTAAATTTGGTCAATGCTTAGATGGTGGTTGGCTACTTGGTAATGAAATTGATGGATGCCAAGCGGAATACGTTCGCGTTCCTTATGGTGATACAAGTCTACACCTCGTTCCTGACGACATCGATACAGACTCTCTTGTGCTATTGAGCGACATTTTCCCAACAGGTTACGAAGTGGGTGTATTAGATGGGCAGGTTCAGCCGGGTTGCTCTGTTGCCGTTATTGGTTGTGGTCCCGTTGGCCTTGCAGCTCTGATGACCTCTAAGTTCTTCACTCCAAGCGAAATCTATGCAATCGATACTAACCCTCATCGACTGCAAGTGGCCAAAGAGCTAGGTGCAACCCATGCGATCGATAACTCTGATGGTAGCGCTGTGCAGCAAATCCTCGACATGACCGACGATGTGGGTGTGGATGTGGTGATTGAAGCTATCGGTATTCCTGCTGGTTGGGATATGTCTCAGAAGTTAGTGTGCCCAGGAGGCAATATTGCAGTACTTGGTGTTCACGGTAAATCTGCAACGATTAACCTAGAAGACATGTGGAAACGAAACTTCACTATGACAGCTGGCATGGTTCATACCAACACAACGCCAATGTTAATCAAGCAAATTAGAGCGGGTTATTTGGAACCTCAAAAACTGATTAGTCACCAGTTCAATCTAACAGAGTCAGAAGAAGCTTATTCAACATTTATCCATGCTTCAGACCACAAGTCGTTGAAAGTCATCATTTCTAACGATTGTTCATAAACAGCGAATTGTTGAGGTTAGCTTGATTAGTAAACCATTTAAAATACTCGTGATAGGTTTAATCGTGAACCTATCGATCGGTATCCTATATGTATGGGGCGTTTTCAGTGAACCTTTGGCTGAGGCGCTAGGTGTTGATCCTAAGGACGTAGATGGGCCTTACCAGACTTCCGTGTTCGCATTTTCGGTAAGTCTGTTTTTGGCTGGGGTATGGCAAGACAAAATAGGACCAAGGAAGGTCACAATACTTGGTGTGTTTCTTGTCGGGGCGGGTCTTTTAGCGTCCGGCTATGCCTCAACATTAGCGGAATTGCAGGTTACCTTCGGGTGTATGGTTGGTGCGGGGATGGGCTTTGCTTATGCCTGTATTGGTCCGTGCACTATGAAGTGGTGGCCAGAGAACAGAAAGGGCTTGGTTAGTGGTTTAACCGCTGGTGGGTTTGCGATGGCGGCACTGTATTTGGCTCCGTTATCGACCGTTCTCATCGAACACTATGGCATCTTAGATACGTTCAAGATCCTTGGTGTCGGCCTGCTCTTTATGATCCCGATGGCTTCTCTGCTGGTCAACCCACCCAAAGGGTATGTTTCGGAAATTCCCGGAGGAAAGGCTGCGGAATATGGATCAGACGTGAACATCCAGTGGCTAGATATGCTGAAAACCCCTCAATTTTACCAGATCTGGTTAATGTTCATGGTGTCATCAGCAGCAGGTATCATGCTTATCGGCTCTATTGGCAACGTTAGTAAATCGATAGGATTAACCGCTGAAGAAATTGCTTTAGGTATCATTTTATTAGCGATTTTTAATACCGCAGGGCGAGTCATTGGTGGGGTTGTATTCGACAGGATAGGGCGTGTTCATACACTGGGCTTAATATTCATGTTGCAAGCGGTCAATATGGTGTTTTTTACAACTATTGAAACCACGATTCCTCTCATGATCGGCATCTCCGCAGGCGCCATGTCTTATGGTGCGTTATTTGGTGTGTTCCCTCCAGTAACCGCGGTCGATTATGGTTTGAAGACGTATGGAACCAACTTTGGAATACTCTATTCAGCATGGGGTGTGTCAGGGTTCTTCGGAGGAATACTCGCTTCCGTAGCGGGGACGGCTGAAAATACCTATTTGGCTTACGCTGCTTTGCTGGTTTCGATCACCGTAATGAATTACCTAATGAAGCCGGTCGATAAGTCTGTGCTATTAAAAGACGAAGTTAATCTGGAATATTAAACGCGAGAACGGTGAGGCTCTTATCAGATTCAGAGTCTCTACCGATAACGTGTTTCCACTTAATGTTGGCTTGGGCAATCTAAGCCAACATTTTTTATACTCTGTTCACGTGGTAAGAATACCGTCACTGGAGTAAATCGCTCGCGATGTATTAGCCATGTTCGCTCCCTCTCTTCCTAGTTGCCGCCTCTTCATATCCGTGTAATACGCTACTTGTTCATTTTATGAGACTGGCTAGAACATGCTAGTCCTCTCACATGTTTTAGCTTAAATGCTTAAAGGTTTAAGCAGTAAGTTTCGATCTGACAATCCCATAATCACAAAAGGTAAATGACCACATTGCTGACAATGTTACTCAGATGGGAATATCCGTTGTGAAACGTTTATACACAAAGGTCGATACGAGAAATGATAAAAAAAAGCCTTTTAGCCACCTGTACCCTTATGGCTAGCATGTCTGCGTTCGCTGATGTCACTATCACTGAACTTACCGTTAACCCGCAACTCTACCCGGTAGGGTTTGAAGAACATTTACAGAGAAATTTGGACTTCTTTGTTGATGGCGTAGGTGTAGATCAAAAAGCCAAAGTTCCATACGACACGATTTTTGTCGATAAAGATGGCCAGATTGAACACGCGTATTACGTCAATACTACAGAGATTGGTCTTTACCTAAACGTACTGGTCGAAGCGCACAAAAATGGCAATGCCGATGCGTTAGTGCGTATTAATGAAACCTTGGATGCGCTAGCAAGTGCTCCGACTTGGAAAGGACTATTTTACTGGCCTTATGACATCGAGGGTGATCAACTTAAACCGAATAAAGATGGCATCGTTCCTGCGGTAGATAACGCCAACCTAGCCTTTGCTCTTGCGGGTGTGGCGGGTGCTTATCTGGATTCAAAACAAGCCGATGAAAAGCAAGTCATCGCTAAGGTTGAATCCATTCTTAACAGCCAAACCGACGGCTGGGCTGAACTCTATGATGAGAGCCGCGGGCTACTTTACTCGGGCTGGTCAACAACCAAGCAAGCGCCACTGACTTACCATATTGATCGTAAAGCCAATGAAAGCCGACTCGCGCCAATCTGGGCCCACCTGATCACTCGAGACTCAGAAAGCACAGTTCCAAAAACTGCGTTTAACAACATGGAGTTATACACGCAAGACTACTACCTAGATGGCAAGAAATACTCTCCGATGCTGACTTGGGATGGTGCGTATTTCCAAGGCATGCTTTCGATGATTTGGTTGGAAGAACGCTCATTGATCCCAGATTTCTCGATGATCGAAGATATGACAGAGATCCAAAAGTACCACGCTATCAAGCATCAAATTCCTTTCGTGTCGTCCGCAGCAACGGTTGACGATGGTTATGCGGCATTCGGTGTCCCAGAGCTATCAGAATCTAAGGTTCGTTTTAACAATACTGATATCGCTGGTGGTGATACCGGTACACCTCATGCGCTAGCGCTTTCTTACATGGTGAATCCATTTGAAGCCGTAAAACTGTTGAACACAGTGATCGACTACTACCCACAACTTGAAACGCCATATGGCTGGTATGACGCGATAAACGGCAAAGGTGAAACCTCGACGAAAATTCTGTCTCTAGACCAAGGTATGTTTGTCGGTGCCTTCCTTTCACCGGCTATCAACCAAGATGTGCGTAAGTACCTAGAAAGCAAAAATTACTACGTCGCCATTGTTGATATGTATGAAACCTTTGAACCAAATAATAAATAGACAGAGGAATGAACCGTGAACTTTGAAAAAGCAGCGAACGCAATAAAACTAACAAGCTTCGTTCCGTTGTTAGCGCTAGCTATTCCTCTGACAGCCAATGCTGATGAGCCTGTAACAGAAGAACAAGCTGAAATAGAAACAGAAGTCGGATTGTGGAGTGATCATGAGTATAGGGACCTTATTTTAAGTACCGAATCAGCACAAAGCAGTAATGCAGCCCCGAGAACTCGTGCACTAACGGGTATCGAGTACGAGCATATTGACAACGAAAACCAACCCAATGAAGAGCTTCTTCACTATATCTACGCTGATGGTTTCACCCGTGTGACTGACAACTTCAGCATGGGTTACGTATTTAAAGAAATACACCATAGCCGAGGTGGTGAAAGTACTGGATTGAGTAATTATTCCGAGCTGATTCCAAGTTTTTACTGGCGTCAAAATGACAATGTTGCTTACAACCTGATGTTGTCATATGAAAAAACAATTGGCGAATGGCACTACGACAAGTACATGGCAAAACCGGGCATAGACCTAAGCTTTGGCCGTCACTTCTTACACTTAAGTGCAGAGCTTGGCTACAAAGATGAAAGGCAAGGTCCGGGCAGTCGTGGAGCGTTCATTGAGTCTGAGCCTTTGTACCTTTACCGCTTAGATAACGGCATCAATATCGGTGCAAAGGTCATCTATGTTGAAGAGCATAACGACTTCAACTATGTCGAGTTTGCCGTTAAGCCTTTAGTACAATTTAACTTTGATAACGGCAATTACTTAGAGCTGCGTTATGAAAGAGGTACGTTAGATATGGGTTCAGATCCAAGTAATCGCGACCATTATGACTATGATGTTTATGCGCTATACACGGATCTTCCAATCAATGAACATTTTTCCTTCTTGGCTGATATTCAGGTTAAAGATCGCCACGCAGATACAGCACCTTGGACTGGGGACCAATTGGTATGGTTCTCCAAAGTCGGGATTGTTTGGAAGTTCTAATAAGCAACTTTAGTTACCGTGGGATTACTGATTAGCCACAAAAAGGCGCAAATTTGATAATCCCACACTTAACCACTTGCACTATTGTTTGGATATACCGCGAAGGAAGGTGTGACCTAAATAGTGAACGCTTTTATAAATAGGAATGCAGAATCATGGCGAAAGTAACGCTACAAAATGTAAACAAAGTCTATGACAACGGCTTCCACGCTATTCACGATGTGAGTTTAGACATCAAAGATGGTGAATTCATGGTGCTTGTTGGTCCATCGGGCTGTGCTAAATCCACGATGCTGAGAATGGTCGCGGGCTTGGAAAGCATTACCGATGGGCAGCTTGTGATTGGTGACCGAGAGTGTAATGACCTGCCGCCAAAAGACCGTGGCATCGCAATGGTATTCCAGAATTACGCTCTGTACCCCCACATGACCGCATACGAAAACCTAGCATTTGGTTTGGAAACGGCAAAGAAATCGAAAGCCGAAATCAAAGAGCGTGTCGCCAAAGCCGCTGAGCTTCTTGAAATCACCGACCTGCTCGATAGAAAGCCAAAGCAGATGTCAGGTGGTCAGCGCCAACGTGTTGCCTTAGGGCGCGCAATGGTACGTAACCCGGATGTGTTCTTATTCGATGAACCGTTATCTAACCTAGATGCAAAATTGCGTGTGTCGATGCGTCGCCGAATTATTCGTCTGCACAGCCAACTTCAAGAATCAGGCAAGCCTGCAACCATGATCTATGTAACCCACGATCAGGTTGAAGCGATGACCATGGGAGACCGTGTCTGTATTCTTAACCAAGGTCGCATCATGCAAGTCGATACGCCGATGAATGTGTACCACAACCCTAAAAACAAGTTTGTTGCTGAGTTTATTGGCTCCCCAGCCATGAACATGCTTGAAGGCACTCTATTGGATCAAAGCGGTAAAGTGTGCGTTCAACTTAATGAGCACACCATCGAATTGTCGCAAGCACATCAAGAAAAAGCGAAAGAGTGGGTAGGTCACCGTGTTCACCTTGGTATTCGCCCTGAGCACTTGTCGGTCTCTAATCAAGCGAATCAAAACACGCTACCGGCAAAAGTTGAGGCGAAAGAAGAGTTAGGGTCAGAAGTCTACTTACACGTCACCATCTTCGATAAACCGGTGGTTTGCAAATTACTCGATACCGAGCAAACACCTGATGTCGGCACTCATTGTCACATTCAACTTCAAGTCGAGAAATGCCACGTCTTTGATGACGCTTCTCAAGAAAATATCCACTACACAGAATCAAAATAAGTTTGGAGTAAAGCTTTATGCACCACATTCAACCTGGATCACAAATGAGCGTTGGCAACGAAAGTCTAAACCTCACATTCAACGCAGATGGCGTATTAGGCGCAATTCGCAGTGATCGTTTAATGGTGTCTTTGTTCGATACGCCTGACTCAGAAATGGCTATCTCGAATGTATTTCTTCGTGTTAAAGGCGAAGGTAAATTAAATGTCACACCATTGCTTTTTTTTAATAACAAGATTGAAACGTTTAAGCAGGGCGATGGTTCATTACAGTGGGTAACAACAACGGAAGACTTTGAAGCTGTTGTGTCGATTAAAACGGCTGACCATACGTTTTTCTACGATGTGAGCATTACCAATCTCTCTTCACAGCCACTGACGTATGACCTGATTTACGGTCAAGATGTTGGCCTTGCGGATGAAGGCGCAGTTAAAACGAATGAACTGTACTGCTCTCAGTATCTTGACCATCAAATCTTTGAAAACCAAATGGGTTACGTGGTGTGTAGCCGTCAGAATTTGCCTCAATCTTCAGGCAACCCTCGCATTCAATTGGGTTCTCTTTCTCCTATCGTTGGCTATAGCACCGATGGTTTCCAGTTCTTTGGTAAAGAGTTCAAGTTAACAGGTGAGGCCGTAGCATTGAACGCGCCTCAACTTGAAAACAAAAAATATCAATATGAGATGGGCTACATCGCGCTTCAGACGGAAGAAATCACGCTTGCAGCTGACTCGTCTAAAGAAGTGGTTTTCTACGGTGTTGTCACTGCGGATTTCCCGAAATCAAATTCGGGCGAGCCTATTGAACTGGAAGAGATTACAGCTAAGCACGCTCAACTGACGTTATCTGAAGAGATGGAACGTGAGCCTTTATCTCGTGTGCACCAACCTAGAGGCGAGCACTTGCAGGGCGAAAAGCTGAGCGAGAAAGAGATCACAGAGTTCTTCGGTGATGATCAAACGTTCGCAGACGTTAAAGACGGTGAACTGCTGTCATTCTTCTATGGCGACAACAAATACGTGACCTTGCCAGAGAAAGAGAAGCACCTAGAGCGTATGACAGGTCATGTGATTGCGTCGGGTAATAATCAAGATTACCAGCAATCTATCATGAGCTCGACACACTACATCAGCGGTGTTTTCAACTCACAGTTGACGCTTGGTAATACCTCATTCAATAAACTATTGGGTGTGTGCCGAAACCCGTTAAACCAATTCACTCATGCAGGGCAAAGAGTATGGGTTGAAGTGGAAGGAACCTACCGCGTATTGGGCATGCCTTCGGCTTACGAAACTGGCCAAAACTATTCGCGTTGGATCTATAAACTACTTGGCGGCTACCTAGAGATCGTTTCGTTCTCAAGTGCGCAAAGCCCAATAATCCAGCTAGATATCACTAAGCACGGCATTGAGGCTCCGCTTTCAATCAAAATGTCACATCAATTTGTTTTCGGTAACAACGAAGGTGAAGGCAGTGTTGAGATTGCAAGAGATGGCGAACTGTTCACAGTGACAGGCAAAAATGAATTGATTGATCAATTCATGCCGCAGCTGAGCTATGGCCTTGCAGTGTCAGGCATGGACGTAACGGCTGAAACGATCGGGCGTGCGGATTCGGGCTCAGTAGAATATCTAGTACTTAAGGGCTCTCTTGAAAGCCACTGCTCAATCGCGATTGGCGGTAAGACGGGCGCGCTAGATACTACTGCACAATTTATGGCGTTTGAGGCGGAACGCGAGCAATACCAAAAAGGTATTCAGTCTCTGACTAAAGGCTTCAATGTTGATTTCAGTGAAGACAATGGAAATAGCCAGCGCATTAATACGTGTCTGAACTGGTTCACTCACAACGCTTTAGTTCACTACTCAACACCACATGGCTTAGAGCAATACTCAGGTGCAGCATGGGGTACGCGTGATGTGTCTCAAGGCCCATTCGAACTGTTTAAGTCGATGCAGGAATACGCAAAGGCAAAAGCGTTACTAGAAGAGATCTACAGCCACCAGTATCAAGAAACGGGCACTTGGCCTCAATGGTTCATGTTCGATCAGTATGCGACTATCCAACAAGAAGAAGCGCACGGTGATATCGTAGTGTGGCCGCTCAAAGCTTTAGCTGACTACCTAAATACGACGGGCGACATCAGTATTCTGGATGTTGAACTGCCGTACACGCTAGCAGAAGAGGGCTTTGTAAAGAGCGAAAGCCGCTTCACGTTAATGCACCACGTACAGACTCAAGTTCAGCATATGCTTGATAACCTTGTACCGGGTACATCGCTCTCTTGCTACGGTGATGGCGACTGGGACGATACACTACAACCAGCGAATCAATCACTGCGTGAAAACATGGTGAGTGGTTGGACAATTCCATTAACGCTACAAGCCCTTAAAGGTATGTACCAAGCCCTTCAAGGTAGTGAGCATCAAGACTACGCTGCTTCTTTGATGGAATTGGCTGACAAGATGGAAAGTGATTACCACCACTACTTGATTAAAGATGGCGTGATTGCAGGCTTTATCCACTTCGATCGCGATGAAGAGGGTAGCGTTAAGCAAATTGAACACTTGCTGCACCCATCGGATCAAAAAACGGGTATCAACTACCGACTACTGCCAGCAAGCCGTTCAATCATTTCAGAAGTGTTTGAACCAGAAATGGCGAGCTCTCACATGGACATCATCAAGCAAAACCTTGTTCACCCAGACGGTGTTCGCTTGATGGACAAAATGGCCGAGTACAAAGCAGGTAAGCAGAGCTACTTTAAACGTGCAGAGCTGGCAGCCAACCTTGGACGTGAAGTGGGCCTTCAATACTGTCACGCTCATATTCGATTCATCGAAGCGCTATGTAAGTTGGGCGATGCTGAAGCGGTATTCGACAACCTGTACAAGATTATCCCAGTAGGTATTCAAGACCACGTGCCAAATGCTGAGCTTCGTCAGTCGAATGCGTACTTCTCAAGTTCAGATGCGAAGTTTAACGATAGACCAACGGCATACGACAACTTTGACCAAGTTAAAAACGGTGACGTTGCAGTGAAAGGCGGCTGGAGAATCTACTCAAGTGGCCCAGGTATCTACGTAAACCAACTTATCTCTAACGTATTTGGTGTTCGATTCGCGCACAACGATCTCATTCTTGACCCAGTTATCTCTACGCGAGTTGGTCAAACGAAGATCCAGTTCGAGCTTGATGAGAAGCCAGTGACCTTAGTTATCGATTTGGTTGAAGGTTCACACACGCCAAAAGCTATCTCGATAAACGGTGAAACGGTGCCATTCGAACTGACTGAGAACCGCTACCGTTCTGGTGGTGCGAAGATCTCACGCGAATGGTTGCTTCAGAGATTGAGTAGTGAAGAAAACACCCTTCATATCTCCCTTTAATAATCTGTTGGGCTCAGCGATGGGCCCAACCCAAAAGGCTGAGTATGAGAAAAATGCAAGGTGTGAAGAGCTGGGCTCTTAAAGGAAAGAAGTGAAATGAAAGTGACCATTAAAGACGTAGCTAAAAAAGCGAATGTCTCCATCGCAACCGTTTCGTACGCAATGAATGACTGCAATCGCGTCAGTGAAAAGACGCGCCAGCATGTTCTCAATATTGCTCACGAGATGAATTATGTCGCTAACACCAATGCTAAGCAGTTGAAGCAGCGTCGTAGCTACGCCATCGGCCTGTTTTTAAACAATTGGTTTGGCCCGATTTACAGCGAGCTTGTCAAAGGTATCGAGAAGGTCTGTCACCAGCGTGGCTATGATGTCGTGGCTTGTAGCATGTATGGCAATGAAGACTCTACGGCTCACAAGTATATTCGAGATCGAGTTGTTGATGGCGCGGTGGTTTTAACCAATTCATTTGATACCGAGTTTCTAAAGTCGGTCGCAGGCCCAGATTTCCCTATGGTGGTTCTAGACCGAGAAATAAGTGCTCCGGGTATCTATAACATCCTAATCGACAATTTTGGTGGCGCGTTCAGTGCAACCAAAGAGTTGGTGCTTAAGGGCTGCAAGGACATCTACTTCTTCACAGGACCAGAAGACTCATACGATAGCAAGAAGCGACTGGATGGCTACATCTCAGCGTTGGGCTATTTCAATATGCCGGTCAAAAATCATCACTTGATCAAAAGCGATTTCACAGAAAAAACCGCGTACAAGCAGATGAAAGAATTATTGGAGCAAGGGCGCAGACCCGACGCCGTATTTGCGGCCAATGATGAAATGGCGATCGGCATAATTCGCGCAGCGAAGCGTTTTGAAATAGACATTCCGAGCGAAATGAAGCTCGTCGGTTTCGACAATATAAGAATGGCAGAGTTAATGATTCCGAGTTTAACCACCGTCACCCATGAGAAAGAGGGGATGGGGGAGCTTGCAGCATCAACATTAATCAATGCGCTTGATGACAAAGCGAAAGACTCACAAGCATTAACGATTTTGCCAACCTCATTAATTTTACGTGAAACTCTGTAGGATAGTTATGAAAAAGTGGTTGATTGGATGTGTGCTTGCGCTGAGTTCGCAAGTATCACTCGCAGATAATACCCGTATCGAAGTCATGACCCCAGTGGGTAACTACATGGACTTTGTCCGTTCTGAGTTAGTTCCTGAGTTCAAAAAAAGGTATCCCAACGTAGATGTAGTCGTATCAAACGATGAAAACTTAGAGACCCGTATGGCAGCTGGTGATGTGCCAAATCTATATGCAGGTGTGTTTGGTTACCAACCCGCGAAATACGCGAAGATGGGTAAGCTCGCTTACTTAGAGCAGTTCGAAGGATTCAATGCGATGGAGGACAGGATCGATCCTGTATTCATGCAGAAAAATTACGGTCGAAACTACTACATTCCTTGGAATGCAACAACGACGCTGATGCTCTACAACAAAGAGCTGTTCATTGAAGCGGGATTAGATCCAGAGAGCCCACCTCAAACCTGGGACGAATTTTTACACGCGGCAGAAAAGATCAGCCAACTGCCTCCAAGAGCAGATGGCAGCCCAGTGTACGGCACCGTATTCTGGAACGAAGCACTGTCTTGGGGTAGCTGGTACTGGAGCATGCTGGCTCAGATGTACTACAACTTCAACGACGGCCAATATGGCTTGCTTAATCGTTTCGGTACCAACCCTAACTTCGATAGAGAAGAAGCGAACCTAGCGCTGTTCTTTGAAACCATGGCGAAGGCGCAGCAGTATGCTCCACTGACCATGGAGAAGAACTTCTTCTCACGCACCATTGGCATGTGGCCACAGTTTGGCTTTGGCTGGAAAGCAAACCTAACTGAAGCGGCTGGTAAGCCGATGGTGGTGGGAGAAGATGTTGGATTAGCACCGATTCCGACGCTGAACAAAGGCGATACCTCATATTCCACACTGGATGGCCGCGCGCTGATGATCTTCAAAAACAGTGTCGAGAAAGAGCAGCTGTCCTGGGCGTTCTTGGAGTTGATGATGGAAGATGAGTTCAACCACAAGGCCAACATGGCTCTGGGTCAACTGCCAACACTGCTCTCGCTAAAAGACCGACCTTACTACAACACGCCAGAAGCTAAGCCGTTTGTTGAGCAACTACCAAATGCAAAATTGAATGAACCTTTTGCACTGTCATCAGACATGGCTGGCGTCATTCTTGAGCAGTATTCCAAAGCGGTGGTTAAGCAAGATATTTCTGCTGAGGAAGCGGTAGAAGCAGCGGCGAAGCAAGCTGAAAAACTCATTAACGAATAGTGTGATAGGTCTAAGTGAAACTATGAAAAAAGATAACCTCATAACCGGCTACCTGTTCCTTGCACCATGGATTGTGTACTTCGCGGTCTTTTTGATTTACCCGTTCTTCTTGTCGTTTGAGAGCAGCTTTCTAAGCGTAAATATCTTGATGCCAGAGAACACCAAGTTCATCGGTTTAACCAACTGGATTACCGTGGTAACGGACTTCTTGTTCTGGAAGTCGTTGTTCAATGTGGTGTTTAACCAAGTCATTTTCGTCTCGTTGAGCTTCGTGATTGGACTGGGTTTGGCCTTACTCCTCAATGAGATTAAGTTCTTATCGAGCATGTTCCGCACCATCATGTTCATTCCCGTGGTGACCTCGATTACCGTAGCGATGATCATTTTTGACTTCATATCAGGCCCTTCAGGTCCGATTCAAAATACCATGGTGGGCGCGAATCTTCTTTTAGAGCCAGTGTTCTGGAAGTTTGAAGAATGGTTACCAATGCCTGTGATTGCGGTATTCAGTGCTTGGGAATGGTTTGGTGTTCAAATGATCATCTTTCTTGGTGGCATCGCCAGCATCGACAAATCTCTGTTCGAAGCCGCTGACATTGATGGTGCGTCGTGGTGGCGTAAGACCAAGAAAATTACTCTGCCGATGATCATGCCTCAGATCGTGTTCGTGATGACAATGAACATCATCAATGGCCTGCAGATGTTTATCGAAGTGTTCATGAACTTCGACTTAAACGGCGGTCCTTACCAATCGGCACTCACTCCTGTGCTCTACCTCTACCAAACCGGTTTTGAGCAGATGAAGATGGGTGAAGCTTCAACCATTGGCTTAATGCTCGCTTGCGTAATTTACCTGCTGACGATGATGCAGTTAAAAATCACCAGTAAGGAAGACTAATCATGAATGCTGATAAGAAAAAGAACCTACTGATTTACGGCACACTTCTGGTTGCCACCCTTATTGTGTTGTACCCGTTCTTCTACATGGTGATCAACTCATTTAAGACCGGCCCTGAGATCATGCACAGCCCGAACAGCTTACCAAAAGAGTGGTCGTTTGCTGGCTACATCAAGGTGTTTGATTCAGTTAACTTGGGGAGAGTGTTCTTCAACACCATCTTCATCTCGGTCACTGTCACGGTACTGAACACACTGTTCTCATCGATGGTCGCGTATTCGATTGTCAAAACCAACTTACCTGGCCGCGAGTTTTGGCTGAAAGTGATTCTTGGTTCGATGATGATTCCGGCGATTCTGTTCACCATCCCAACCTACATGATGATGTATGAGTGGAACTGGATTAACACCTATCGCGTGTTGATCATTCCGGGTGCTATCAGTGCATACAACATCTTCTTGATGGTGCAGTTCATGAAGCAGATAGACAACGCCTATTTGGAAGCGGCACGTATTGATGGCGCGAGCGAGATGCGTATCTTCTTCAAAATCATTCTGCCTATGATGCGACCAGCTTTGGCAACAGTCGGCATCCTGACCTTCATGGGTGCATGGAATGACTTTATGGGGCCGCTACTTTACGTACGAGATGATTCTCTGATGACGCTGCAGCTTGCTCTGTACAACTTTAAAACTGAAGTGCCGGGAACCAACCTAGAGCAACTGTGGGCGATGACCACCATGATTGCGGTTCCTGTTGTGATTGTCTTTTTCTGCCTACAGAAGAACTTCATCAAGGCATTTACTGGCGTAGGGGTTAAGTAATGAAAGTATCGACAGGATATAAATTATTAGCGCTGGCCTCGGTTGTTTTAATCGCCTACGGTTCGGCTTGGTTGAAAGCCTATTCACTATCTGAAAACTACTTTGCATACGCAGAGCAGCAATACGAGCAAGGTGAATTAGTGACCGCGTTAAAAGGGATGAACAAACTCGAGCTTAGAATTGAAGACGAGTATTTGGGTGGCTATCAGCAGGTGATTGAAACTTGGAGAAACGCAACACTTGGTCCTAAGCCTGATGCGTACTACGCGTCATTAGAAAAACCTGCATTGATCATTGAGCAACTCAACGAACAACAATTAATTGAGTTCATCGAGATCTACGTTCAGCTTGATTCTCGATATGTGCCAACGGCGGCCGACCAACTGCGACGCTTGGCAAAACAGTCTGGCAATGATGCGTTATACCAAGAGATGACTGAGTTTCTAACCGAAGCTTTCCCACGTTACAAAATGAAAGAGATCTAATCGATGGCTCTATACAAAGACAGCTCAGCGAGTGACCAAACTAGAGCGCAAGATTTACTTTCTCAGATGACGCTTGCCGAGAAAGTGGGTCAGCTTTGCCAATCGCCAATGCTGGATTATGACGACAACAAGCAAGAGTATTTGATTAAAGTAGAGCAGGGTGCGTACGGCTCGCGAATCCTTGCTGACACGGCGTGGGCAGGTAACGCTCCGGGTGAATCGGTTAACCCGCACCAACTTAATGAGATCCAAAAGGTGGCGATGGAAAAAAGCCGCCTTGGGATTCCCATCATATTCGCTCGCGATGTAATTTATGGCCAAAAGACAGTGCTGCCAATTCCTTTGGCTCAAGCATGTTCTTGGAACCCAGCACTGGTTGAAGAAGCTTACGAGTGCATTGCGGCTGAGGCGGCTTCTCTAGGTATCAATTGGACTTTCGCTCCGATGCTCGACATTGTTCGAGACCCTCGTTGGGGCCGAGTGATTGAGAGTTCAGGTGAAGACCCGTACCTAACCAGTCAGTTTGCAAAATCCGTAGTGAAAGGCTTTCAAGGGGATGACCCTTCACAGCCAAATAAGTTGGTGGCGTGTGCTAAACACTTTGTTGGCTACGGTGCATCAGAAGGTGGTCGTGATTATGACACGACGGAATTGAGCGACAACACCTTGCACAATGTGCATTTGCTGCCGTTTGCTGCAGCAGTGAAAGCTGGTGTTGCAACCATGATGTCTGGATTTAACGACCTTGGTGGTACACCGGTAACTGGCTCTCGTCCATTGATTCGAGACTGGCTCAAAGGCGAGCATAAGTTTGATGGCATGGTTGTCAGTGATTGGGGCTCTATTTCCGATCTGGAATACTTCCAAGTTGCGAAAGACCCATCGGCTGCGGCATTAAAGGCGTTGGATGCGGGTGTGGATATGGCGATGACGCACGAAGCATACGAAGATACCCTTGAAGAGCTGGTCAAGAACAATCCAAGCTTGCAAGAAAATCTAAATGAAGCAGTCTACCGTGTGCTGTTAACTAAGTTCCGCGCTGGGTTGTTTGAACGACCATACATCGACCCTGAGTTGCATAAGAGCGTGCTGGGTCTCGAAGAGCATCAGCGTAAAGCATTAGCTCTTGCTGAAGAGAGTATGGTACTGCTTAAAAACGATGGTGGTTTGCTACCGTTGAACTCGCAAGGCTTAACCATTTCGGTGATTGGCCCCCATGCTCATTCACAGAGGCAGCACCTTGGTTCTTGGTGTTTAGATGGCAATGCCGACGACGTTGCAACGATAGCCGATGGCATCCAAGCAGCTGCGCCAGAGAATACCGTGATTACTGATTCAAGTGCATTCAGTGATGACATGATGGAGTGCGCGCATCGCAGTGATGTCGTCGTGCTGTGTGTCGGTGAAAGCCATCGTCGAACGGGTGAAGCACGTAACATCGCCGAGCTTGTGCTGCCACCTGGCCAAGAAGAGCTGATTGAGGCCATTGGCAAAACGGGCAAACCTCTGATAGTGGTTCAGTGTACAGGCAGACCTGTACCATCACCTAAGAGTGAGCAATACGCCCAGTCACTGGTTTATGCATGGCAAAGTGGTACAGAGACAGGCAATGCGGTCGGTAACCTACTGTTTGGTAATAGTAATCCGAGTGGCAAACTCACCATGACAGTACCAAGAAGTACAGGGCAAATCCCTATGTATTACGGTCGCAAGCCGATTGGTAAAATGCGTGCGTATCAAGAGTACATGCCATATAAGAATGAGCAAGATACACCGCTTTACCCATTTGGTTTCGGTTTAAGCTACTCGCAGTTTGAGTATGGGAAATTGACTGCGGTGACGCCTGAAATTACAGAGAACGAGAACCTAATTGTTGAAGTTGAAAACACGTCTACGATTGCAGGGCAAGAAGTCGTTCAGTGCTATATCTCTCGCAAAGTCTCTTCGACGACTCGTCCACAGAGAGAGCTAAAAGCCTTTGCTAAGTGCCATTTAGAAGGGCATGAGCGCAAAACAGTTCGGCTTGAAATTGATGCAGATGACCTAAAGTTCTACGGCAGCCAAGCGTGTTTCATGTACGAAGAGGGCGAAGTGGATGTGTATGTTGGTGGAAGCAGTTTAGCGACAGACAAAGTTACTGTGACTCTGAAATAACCCAAACATGCTTTAGTCAATTCACATAGAAAGCAAAACAGAAGAGCCCCCTTTAGGTTACTGTACCCAAAGGGGGCTCTTATTTTCTTCTATCAAGCGAAGTCAGTGCTTGCTGCGTCGGCTTAGTTTTAAACTAGCTCAGCCAGTTGGCTCTGTGCTTCTGAGATGCCTTTTGCTGCTGCGTCTTCACCCATGTTGAGTGCTTCTGCGTAAACGAATTCGACATCTGTGATACCAACAAAACCAAGTACTGTGCGTAGGTAAGGCGTCATGCTGTCAGTCGCTGCGTCTTTATGGACGCCGCCACGAGTCGTGACTACGATCGCTTTCTTACCTTCGATTAGACCTTTAACGCCATTCTCTGTGTAAGTGAACGTCACGCCAGCACGAGCAATTAGGTCAATCCAATTTTTAAGTTGAGTCGGGATAGTGAAGTTGTACATAGGTGCAGCAATCACTAGTGTATCTGCCGCTTTAATTTCTTCGATCAGCGTGTTAGATAGATCAACAATCGATTGTTGGTCTTGAGATAGGTCTTCCGTCGCGCGAAGTGCAGTCGCTACCGAGAAGTCCAACACTGGTAATGGGGTTGCAGCCAAATCGCGAACCGTAAGTTTATCTTGGTCTACATTTTTGATGAACTCTTCAACCAGTTTAGTTGATTGAGAGTAGTCGCCTAGGATGCTTGATTTTAGGGCCAGTACACGAGACATAATGGGAATCCTTGAATAAGTGTTTTTGTTATGTGATGCATTATAGGCAAACTAAAAACGCTCAAAAGGCGATTTATTCGCTGAACTTATTCGAAAAAATTGAATGACTGCTAAGTGCCGCTTTCCATTATCTTGTTTTAGCCCTTATGTGCTACAATCGCGCGAGTTTATATAAGAGAAAGAATAGGACACGCTGTGACTTCGTCTCCGGAAAAAGCAGATAAAAATAACCATGTAGCGAATACTAACGCAACATCGGATTCTGCTGCTGATCAAGCTAATCAAAAAAAGCAAAACAACAAACAACAAGCACCTAAAGCAAGCGCATCTCAAAATAGCCCAGCCTCTCTTCGTAAGGCCTTAAATGAGTGCATGATGCGCGACCGCTTCCGTCTAAGTAAGCGTATTTCTGGTGCAAGCCGTATTAAGAACGAAAAATCCAAGCATGCTGTTTTCGATGAAATCGCATTAGACATTGCCCAATCGATGATGACGGCAACCCAGCGTGCTGCGCAAAAACCAACCATTGAATACCCAGAGATTCTCCCTGTTAGCCAAAAGCGCGATGATATTGCGAAAGCCATTGAAGAAAACCAAGTGGTTATCGTGGCGGGTGAAACGGGTTCGGGTAAAACCACTCAGTTACCTAAGATCTGTTCTGAGCTTGGCCGTGGTCGCTTTGGCTTAATTGGTCACACTCAGCCTCGTCGTCTGGCTGCGCGTTCGGTTGCGAACCGTATCGCTGAAGAGATGGAAACCCAGCTGGGTGAGTTTGTTGGTTATAAGGTTCGATTCAACGACCAGATTTCTGACAACACACAAATCAAACTGATGACCGACGGTATTCTACTGGCGGAAATTCAACACGACCGTTTCTTAAATCAGTACGACACCATCATTATCGATGAAGCGCACGAACGTAGCCTGAACATCGATTTCATCATGGGTTATCTGAAAGAGTTGCTACCAAAGCGTCCTGATCTAAAAGTGATCATCACGTCGGCAACCATCGACCCAGAGCGTTTCTCTAAACACTTCGACAATGCACCAATCATTGAAGTGTCGGGCCGTACTTACCCAGTTGATACACGCTACCGCCCATTAGGTGGTGACGACAGCGATTCAGACCGCGACCAAATGGAAGGTATCTTCGAAGCGGTTGATGAGCTGTGTGATGAAGGCTTAGGCGACATCCTGATCTTCATGAATGGTGAGCGTGAAATTCGTGATACCGCAGACGCACTGAGTAAGCGTAATCTGCGTGATACCGAGATTGTACCTTTGTACGCGCGCCTTTCAGCGGGTGAACAGAACCGTATCTTCCAGTCACACACTGGTCGTCGAATTGTACTGGCAACCAACGTAGCAGAAACCTCGTTAACGGTTCCGGGCATCAAGTACGTAATCGACCCAGGTACTGCGCGTATCAGTCGTTACAGCTACCGCACCAAAGTACAACGTCTACCTATTGAGCCGATTTCTCAAGCGAGTGCGAACCAGCGTAAAGGTCGTTGTGGTCGTGTGGCTGAGGGTATCTGTATTCGCTTGTACTCTGAGGAAGATTTCGAGTCACGTCCAGAGTTTACCGATCCTGAGATCCTACGTACCAACCTCGCGTCGGTTATCCTTCAGATGACGGCACTAGGGCTAGGAGACATTCAAGCCTTCCCATTCGTTGAAGCGCCAGATAAGCGCAACATTCAAGATGGTGTAAGGCTGCTTGAAGAGTTAGGTGCGATTGCTTCGGGCAAACCAAGTAACAAGAACAAGAACCAAGGCGACGATACTAAGAAGCTAACGGCAATTGGTCGTAAGTTATCTAAGCTGCCGATCGACCCGCGTTTAGCGCGCATGGTTATCGAAGCGCCAAACAATCGCTGTCTGCACGAAGTGATGGTTATTGCGTCTGCATTGTCGATTCAAGATCCGCGTGAGCGTCCGTCTGACAAACAGCAATCGTCTGACGACAAGCACAAGCGTTTCTTCGACAAAGACTCAGACTTCATCACCTTTGTGAACCTGTGGGACTACATCAAGCAACAGCAAAAAGCGCTGTCGAGTAACCAGTTCCGTAAGCAGTGTAAACAAGATTACCTGAACTACCTGCGCATTCGTGAATGGCAAGACGTGTACTTCCAAATTCACCAAGCAATGCGTGAGCTGGATACCAAGCTCAACGATGAACCGGGTAGTTACGATGGCATTCACCAGTCGCTACTATCAGGATTGCTTTCTCACATCGGTATGAAAGACCAAGAGAAGAATGAATACCAAGGTGCGCGTAATGCACGCTTCCATATCTTCCCTGCGTCTGGCCTATTTAAGAAGCAGCCTAAATGGATCATGTCTGCTGAGCTGGTGGAAACCTCAAAACTTTGGGGCCGTGTGATTGCTAAAATTCAGCCTGAGTGGATTGAACCATTAGCGAAGCACCTAATTAAACGCAGCTACAGCGAACCACACTGGTCGAAGAAACAAGCGGCGGTAATGGCACACGAAAAAGTGATGCTTTACGGAATTCCAATTGTTCCGAAACGCCTAGTGAACTATGGCGCGATTGACCCAACGATTAGTCGTGAGTTGTTCGTGCGTAGTGCACTGGTTGAAGGTGAATGGGAAACCAAGCACGCGTTCTTCAAACAGAACCGCAAACTTCTACAAGAAGTGGAAGAGCTAGAGCACAAATCACGTCGTCGCGACATCTTGATCGATGATGACGAGCTGTTTGAATTCTACGACCAGCGCGTAGGCGAAGAGGTGGTTTCAGGCCGTCACTTTGATACTTGGTGGAAGAAAACCAGCAAAGAGACTCCAGAGCTGCTTAACTTCGAGAAATCGATGCTGTTCCGCGGTGATGCAAGCCATGTTACTGATTTAGATTACCCGAACTTCTGGCACCAAAATGGCCTGAAGTTAAAACTGAGCTACCAGTTTGAGCCGGGCGATGACAACGATGGTGTAACGGTACACATTCCGCTACCTATCTTGAACCAAATCGACCAGAACGGTTTTGATTGGCAGATCCCAGGTCTACGTCAAGAATTGGTGGTTAGCCTAATCAAGTCACTACCAAAGACGTTACGACGTAACTTTGTACCTGCGCCAAATTACGCCGATGCGTTCTTGGCTCGTGTGACACCACTCGAAGCGCCACTACTGGATTCTCTTGAGAAAGAGCTACGCCGTATGACGGGTGTAGAAGTGGTACGAGATGATTGGAAGTTAGACCAGATTCCAGAGCACTTAAAGGTAACATTCCGTGCGGTGGATCATCGCAAACGTAAGTTGAAAGAACACAAAGACTTACATGAACTGAAAGAGAGCCTGAAAGACAAAGTTCAAGAAACGCTTTCTAAAGTTGCGGATGACGATATCGAGCAGCAAAACCTGCATACGTGGAGCTTTGGTGAGTTACCAAAAGTCTACCAACAGAAGCGTGGTGGCTACGATGTAAAAGCCTTCCCAGCGTTGGTGGATACCAAAGACAGCGTAGAGATCAAACTGTTCGAGACAGAGCAAGAGCAGATCTCAGCAATGAAATCGGGTCAGCGTCGTTTGATCTTGTTGAACGTGCCGTCGCCAATCAAATACTTGCACTCGAACTTGCCGAACAAATCGAAACTTGGCTTGTACTTCAACCCATACGGCAAGGTTCTCGATCTTATCGATGACTGTATCGCTTGTGGTATTGATAAGCTGATCGAAGAGAAGGGCGGTTTGGTTTGGGAACCAGAGCAGTTTGAAGCACTGAAAGAACACGTACGTGCGGAGTTGGGTGATACTGTGGTTGAGATTGCTCAGCAGGTAGAAACCATCCTTACTACGGCATTCAGCATTAGCAAGAAGCTGAAAGGGCGTGTGGATCTTTCTATGGCATTTGCACTTTCTGACATAAAAGCTCAGGTAGAAGGATTGATTTTTAAGGGTTTTGCCACAGAATGTGGATGGAAACGCTTGCCAGATATCCTACGCTATATGAAGGCAATCGAACGCCGCATGGAGAAGCTGCCAATTGACCCTAACAAAGATCGTTTGCATATGATCAAAGTTGAGTCAGTAATGAATGATTACAAAGAGCTGCTGAATAAAATTCCAAAAGGGATCGCGGTTCCAGAAAACGTAAAAGAGGTGCGTTGGATGATAGAAGAGCTTCGTGTAAGCTTCTTCGCACAGCAACTCGGTACGCCTTATCCAGTGTCAGATAAGCGTGTTAAAAACGCTATCGATGCTTGCTAAAGGAATAATGCTAGACGCAATGGCAAGGTTTGGGTATAAATCTTGCTTATTGCATTACTAATTGAATAGTTATTACATACAGGGCGACTTGGTGGCAATTTATTACCACTCAAGGCCTGCCACTAGGACGAAAAAGGTCGAATATGAAAAAAACGTTATTGGCACTAGCACTGCTAGGTGCATCTTCAACAGCAATGGCTGATTCTTGGTTGTACGGCGGCGTAATGGGCGGTCAAAACTCATTCGCAGGCGAAGATGAAAACGCAGTGGGCATCCACGTGGGTACAGGTATCCTGCCACTTATCGGTGTTGAAGCAGGTTACTGGGATCTAGGTTCTTTCGACAACGTTAGCTACGGCAACCGTGATAAGCAAGGTGTTGACGTAAGCACTGCTTACCTAGCTATCAAACCAAGCATCGACTTCGGTCCTCTTCACGTATACGCGAAGGGTGGTCTTCACTCTTACGAAGTGAAAGGCGATAGCTTCAAGCAAGACGACGTTGATATCATGTACGCTGTAGGCGCTGAATACTTCATCTTTGGTCCACTATCTGTAGGCGCTAGCTACCAAAACTTCAAAATGAAAGATGACGACGCAGGCGTT
Source organism: Vibrionales bacterium SWAT-3 (assembly GCA_000169995.1). Classification (GTDB taxonomy): domain Bacteria; phylum Pseudomonadota; class Gammaproteobacteria; order Enterobacterales; family Vibrionaceae; genus Vibrio. The sequence continues at coordinate 33,664 of AAZW01000040.1, forward strand.
TTCTCTCTAAACGCAACTATCCACCTACTGTAATTAGTCGGTCTTAGTCGCCAAAGAGTTCGTAAGAATTCATAAAAAATGCCAGCTTAATTGCTGGCATTTTTGTATCTGTACACTGTGTTTTTCACACTAGAAAGCGGGAGGCTACTTTTTGCTGTCGAGAATCTGTTGGATTCTTGGATTAAGCGCTTTACCGTGTTTGCTTTCGTACTCTTCACGCTTCAAATCGTTCAAGTTCTTCACTGAGTTAGCGGCAAGTAGGAATTGTGGTAATTCCGTTTCAAGCATGCCTTTCTCGTCTAAACGCTTCGCTTCCAAGTAGTACTTCTTAAACAGGCCATCAAGCTTGTTTTCCGCTGTGCGTTTTAAGTCATACAGCTTGTTTTGAATCAGCCATTTCTCAATCTTGTTCGCAGCGGTGCGAGACAATACTCGAATGCGGCTATCCAACAGCTCTTCTTCCGTTAGAGAGTCTTTCAGAATCCAAAGCTCACCCATTTGAGGTGGCCAGCTGTTGCCAAGCTGAATACGTTCATGACAGTGCATGAGCACGCGGTTAAGCCCGTCAGAATCGACAGAGTTAGCAAACTCAATGAACTTACCGCTTGGTTCACTACCGTATTGGTATTCCCACTGAGTTTCGTACACGCTCAAGAAAGAGCCGAACACATGGATACACCAATCAGTCAGTTCTAGTTCAGCAGGATCTTGGTCAACGACAGGTACTTGTTGATTTGAGCCAGTGTCTGATTCAACAACAGGTACCGATGGCGACGAAACTGCCGGTAAAACTTCTGGAACGACTGTAGGCGCAGGATCAGAAGGTTGGCTTTTTGCCTTTTTGAATGAGCTGCTGCCTGAAGCGTTCAGATGGGCTAAGCTTTTGTCGATACCCATTTCCTTGAGCTTGTCCTGCATTTCCTGAATATTGAGAGGTCTTCTGCTGTTGTTGTCTTTCATTTTGCTTCTCGTTAACTAACCAGTACTGCAACTTAGATTCGATGCGAGAGATTGGCATGAGTTCATTGGCTTTGGCTTTATACCAGAGGACAAATTTTTTCCATATTAAGCTATGGTCACCAGCAAGGCCGGAGAATTTAAATGCACGTTCTGCCCATGTTGGAATGATCTCTTCATCCAAATCATGAGTGGAAACCGTGTTGCTGGTCATTGAGCCTCGACTTTGTGGGCGAGGGGCATGCTGCATGTTTTGCATTGGTGCCGGAGCAGGCTGAAACTTAGGTGCAGGTGCAGGTGCAGGTGCAGGTGCAGTAGAGTAGACCGGAATACTATTGACCGGTTGAGCCTCAACGGGCGCCGCAGCTTGCTCTTGCTCAATGAGCAGTTTGAATACGTGGATCTCTTTTTGATCTCGATAGTCTACTTTTACCTTATCGAGAATACCTTGGTCGACTAGGCACTTAAGGCAGTCGGCTAAACCAAACGTAGAGAGAGCACAAAGCTGACTTGCCGATTGCAGGCACACATTGGTGTAACCGGATTCATCCGCACCGTCTGCAAGCATCAATAAAACAAGCTTTTCTGCTGGGCTAGAAGTATTCACTTGCCAAGCTAAATAAGAATATTTGGCGCTCAATATCGTGTTCTCAAAAAAGGTAGGTCGTTGACTCTATTGTAAGTCACCCCATACTGAATTTATAGCAACTTAGCAGAAAACCACATCAGTGAGACAAATATTAACCATAAGGAGAGGTTTGCCCCATAAAGGCAGCATGACACGCCAATTTTTTCGTAGGATGTTCACATACCCATCACACCTTTTGGCTATTGATAATTATCTCATATATTCACCCAGTTATTCACAGGTCATATTAAATTTATAAAACATCTTGATATGATCAATAAATGAGCTATTATGACGATAAGTCATAAAATGGTTAACTACATGAATTTACTATTCGTGTTAATATATTGGATAGGAGTGTTTTAAATACTGGCTAAGCTTAAATAATAGTTAAGCTAAAATACGGACTGAGAAATTATGTTTGGCTTTGGTTGTAAAGGCGATAAACAAGGTATCTTTGGGTGCAAAGGCGTGTTGTCTAAAAAGCAGCAGTCTATTGCAGACCGAGAAGTAGAGTTGATGTTGTTGGCAAAAGATCTGGTTCGAGAACAAGGGTTCGGAAACCTCACGATGGATAAGCTAACGGCCGCGAGCTCTTATTCGAAAGGTACAATCTATAATCACTTTTGCAGCAAAGAAGACGTCGTTTTAGCGTTATGTATTCACTCTCTTAAAACAGAAGCAATGATGTTTGCTCGTTCTGGAGAGTTTGAAGGTAACACGCGTGAAAAGATTGTCGCACTGCACGTTGCTTACCGAATCTATGCTCGCATGGAACCGGTACTATCAACTTGTGCGATCATGGCTAAAAGCCCGTGGGTACTGGAGAAAGCGTCTAGTGCACGCGTCGCCGAGATGAATGAACTGGAAGAGTTGGTGATTGAACAATGCGACTCTATGGTTAACCAAGCGGTAGAAGCGGGTGACCTAAAGTTCTCTTCTGGTGTTGGCTCAGATGCCATCGTTTTTGCTAACTGGTCAATTGCATTTGGTTCAAATGCCTTGTCACAGAATGCATCGAACAGTCATTGTATTAAGCGGTTACAAGACCCGTATTCAGTATTACACAACGCGAACATGATTCTAGACGGCCTCAATTGGCAGCCCCTTTCAAGCGATTGGGATTACCGAAAAACTTGGCGTCGTGTAGAACAAGAACTGTTCAGTGAAGAGATCGCTTACTTAGAATCTGTAGGTCGATAGCTTCCATTAAGCCCACACATGTGGGTTTATTAATAACCATTTTTGACGATTCGTCACAAACTTGAGACTGACCGACTGTGGTTGCTGTTTTCTTGAGTATTTGACTAAGCATTGTGTCTTTTGTCAGCTTCGGCTGGCTTTTTATGACACATATATGACGAATCGTCACAAATGGAGACTGTGATGAAACATGACAGCCAGAAGCCCACGTTAGATCAGCAAAACCGAGATAACCCTAATGCCGATAGTGCAAACGCAGATCTAAACAGTTGGCACTCAATACCGACCAAGCGATCGTTTATCGTTCTGCTGGTGGTGTTTTCAATCATCATTCTCTCTGCATTAGGGGCCAAGAACCTCTACTTTAGAGGGGACTACAACATCTTCTTCGAAGGCACCAACAAGCAGTTGATGGCGTTCGATGAAATCCAAACCACCTTTGCAAAAACCGACAACCTTGCTATTGTTGTCGCCCCTGAAGATGGTAATGTCTTCACCCCTGAAACCCTCTCCCTGATTCAAAACCTCACGGTCGATGCGTGGCAGATTCCGTATTCAAGCCGTGTGGATTCCCTTGCCAATTATCAGCACACCGAAGCCATTGAAGATGATCTTTTGGTGGAAGACTTGCTGTATGAAGAGTACGAACACACACCAGAGCGCATCGCCAAAGTAAAACAGATCGCCCTTAACTAACCGTTGCTTAAGAATGCCTTAGTGTCGGCCTCTGGCGACGTGACGATTGTTAACGTAACCGTGCAGCTGCCAGAAGTGGACAAGACTGCGGAAGTGCAAGAGGTGATTGCGGCGATCAATGCCATGATCGGCAAGTACCAAGCTCAGTATCCGAATGTCGAGTTCCATAAAGCGGGCATAATTGCGATGAACAATGCGTTTATGACTTCGGCTCAACAAGACAGCTCGACCCTCGTTCCCTTAATGCTGTTGGTGGTGCTGGTGTTCCTGACCTTTATGCTGCGCTCGTTCTTTAGTGTGGTGGCGACACTTATTGTGATCATCTCTTCAATTGTTGCCACCATGGGTTTATCCGGTTGGGCAGGGATGTTCCTCAGCACCGCAACCGTGAATGTTCCAACTTTGGTTTTAACTTTGGCGGTGGCCGATTGTGTTCACGTGATTGTGACCATGAGACAAGCGATGCAACGCGGCATGGAGAAAGCACAAGCCATTCAATACAGCATCAAGCTCAATGCCATGCCGATTCTGATCACTTCAGTGACCACTGCGATCGGTTTCTTGATGATGAACATGTCGGACTCTCCAGTGTTACGTGATTTCGGTAACTTGTCGGCACTGGGTGTACTTATCGCATGTTTCCTATCTGTGACTATGTTGCCTGCGCTGCTAAAACTGCTGCCAGTCAAACGCCTACCTGCCAATCCTAAAGCGGAAGACCAAGTCACTTTTATGGATAAGCTGGGCGATTTTGTCGTCACCAACCGTAAAGCATTGCTGCTGATTTCAACTCTGGTAATTGTTGGCGCTGCCGCGTTAATTCCACTCAACAAAGTGAACGATGAATCGGTGAAGTATTTCGATACCTCAAGCGAATTTAGACAAGCCGCCGACTTTATGGAAGAGACCGTAAGCGGCATGACCACCATCAGCATTGCTGTGAAGACCAACGAGTCTCAAGCGATTGCCGATCCTGTGTTCTTGCAAGCAATTGGTGACTTTACTGAATGGCTACGCGTTCAACCAGAGATCGACCACGTGGCAACGCTTTCTGATGTTTACATGCGTTTGAACAAGAATATGCATGGCGACGATGACAGCTACTACAAGCTACCGCTTAACCGTGAACTTGCCGCGCAATATCTGCTGCTTTACGAAATGTCTCTGCCGTATGGTTTGGACTTGAACAACCAGATCAACGTCGATAAGTCATCGATCAAAATGGTACTCACCGTCGACAACCTCGGTAGTGTGGAATTGGTTGAACTCGAAGAACGTATTTACTCATGGTTTGCAGCCAATGCACCTCAGTATGAAGTGGTCGCGTCGAGCCCATCACTGATGTTTGCACACATTGGCGAAACCAACATGGCGAGCATGTTATCAACTCTGCCTATCACCTTAGTGTTTATCTCTGGCTTGATGATCTTTGCATTGCGCTCAGTTCGCTTAGGCATGATCAGCCTAGTGCCAAACATAGCGCCTGCGATCATTGGCTTTGGTTTATGGGCGCTTATCTCCGGTGAAATCAACCTTGGTTTGTCCGTGGTGGTAACGCTCACTCTGGGTATCGTGGTTGATGATGCGGTGCACTTCTTAAGCAAATATCAGCGCGCAAGAATCGAAGGGAAATCAGCAGAAGAAGCGGTTCGATACGCCTTCCACACCGTTGGACGCGCATTGTGGATCACCACAGTGGTACTCGTGGCGGGTTTCTCTGTATTGGCGATGTCGAGCTTCAGACTCAACTCCGATATGGGCTTACTCAGCGCGATTGTGATTTTCATTGCGCTGGTGGTCGACTTCATCTTGTTACCAAGCTTACTGATGATCTTCGACAAGCAGACTCACTATTCAGTTAACACTCAGCACGAATCAAAGCCTGACACCAAGTCGCAGCCTAGCCCAACAGCCGAACTGACTACATCGACCAAATGAGGAAACGTCAGCCTGCTGCGGTGGGCTGACTCAAGGAGATATTTATGAAAAGCGTTAAACAATCATTCGTTACTACATTATTTACACTGAGCACGTTGGCAGCTTTCCCAGCGTTAGCAGACCCAGCTAAAGGCTTAGAAATCGCCGAGCAACGTAAAGCGGTCGATGTTGGGTGGGGCGATTCTGTCGCGACCATGGAAATGCTACTTCGCAATAAACAGGGTGAAAGCAGCACACGCCTGATGCGATTGAAATCATTAGAAGTCGATAACGATGGCGATAAAGGCTTAACCATTTTTGATGAGCCGCGCGATGTAAAAGGCACGGCTTTCTTAAACCATTCACACATCACTAAATCCGATGATCAATGGTTGTATCTGCCTGCACTTAAGCGTGTGAAACGCATCTCTTCACGCAACAAATCTGGCCCGTTTATGGGCAGTGAATTTGCGTATGAAGACCTAAGCTCGTTTGAGCTAGAAAAGTACACCTTCAACTACATTGAAGACGCGAAACTGGAAGGCGTAGACACCTTTGTTTTAGAGCAAGTACCGACCGACAAAAACTCAGGCTACACCATGCAGAAAGTCTGGCTAGACCAACAGCACTACCGCCCAATGAAAGTCGAGTTTTACGACCGTAAAGGTGCACTGCTTAAGACGCTATCGTTCCAAGATTACAAACAGTACCTAAACCAATACTGGCGCGCACACACCATGGCGATGCAAAACCATCAAACAGGCAAAAGCACTGTATTAACCACGACAGATTTAGTGTTCCAGACCGGTCTTAAAGACAAGGATTTCCAAAAGAACACACTAAAACGTGCGAAATAAGGCAGGAATATGAAAAGGATTGTGGCAACAGGAACCCAATTATCCTTAACCTTGGCGGCGACCGTCGGGCTTATGCAGGTGTCGTTGCCTTGTGTGGCAGCTGGCTTTAACTCTGACCTTGTAGAGCAGGTGACTCCGGAGCTTGCAGGGCAGGTGAATATTGAACACAGGCAGTTCTTTAGCGACGGCTTACAAGGGCAAGATAAAGGGCAAAGCTCACTGGTGTTGCAGCCAGAATTTTACTGGGAGCAAGAAGAGGGTAATGGCAGCTTTACCTTCACCCCATTTTATCGCCTAGACAGCGAAGACGATGAGCGAACTCATGGTGATATTCGCGAAGCTTTGTATTTAACCTATTGGGATGACTACGAACTGCGGGCGGGTGTTGGAAAGGTATTTTGGGGCGTAACCGAATCGGCGCATTTAGTGGATGTGGTAAACCAGACCGATGCCATTGAATCGGTCGATGGCGAATCCAAGTTAGGTCAGCCCATGGTGCACTTCACCTCGATAAAAGAGTGGGGCACCATCGACGCCATGTTACTGCCGTATTTTCGTGAGCGTACCTTCGCAGGCGAAGACGGTCGATTAAGGCCAACCGTGCCAGTATCGGACGATGCGCTTTACGAATCCTCGCGAGAAGAAAAGCATGTGGATGTCGCGTTGCGCTATAGCCAAATGTACGGTGATTGGGATGTCGGTTTAAGTTACTTAGGCGGCACAAACCGCGACCCTTATTACCGTATGCAAGGCAACCAACTCAAGCCATACTACGCACAAATGCAGCACTTCGGATTGGATGTGCAAGGCATTATCGGAGATTGGTTATGGAAGCTGGAAAGCATTTATCGCGACAGTTACGACAACCACACAGGCGTAGCGACAGGCTTTGAATACACTTGGGTTGGGGCGCTTGAATCATACTGGGACGTCGGCTTCATTGCTGAATACCTGTATGACAGCCGAGGCAATAACGCGCAAACCATCGGGCAAAACGATGTGTTCCTAGGGGCGCGTTTCGCCTTGAACGATGAAGACGGCACCGAAGTGCTTACTGGTATCACTCAAGACTTAGATAACAGTGATGTCTACAGCGCCAAGCTAGAGGCCTCAAGCCGCATCAACAATAACCTCAAGTGGCGACTGAATGCGTGGTTGTTTGAGAACGAAACCCCAGAGGACTTGCTATTCTTCGCTCGTAAAGATGATTTTGTCGAAGTAGCGTTGGAGTATTACTTCTAAAGCTTCGATGTTTTAGCTTCGATTTTTTACGTTCAAATTCAGCTTTTTCACGAATAAACCAAGGAGCGATGACCTTAAACTTCGCTCCTTGGTTTATTATCTCTGTTCTACCTAGTTATCTCAGTTGTACATTCTTATCTCAGTTCCATCCTTCCTATCCAAATCCTGTGAACACCAATGTCTCAACCTAGGTTTAGTGAATGTAATCAAACTGTCTCACTTGGTGATGTTTTTGTATCGGTTTCTCTCTGATTTCACCGATTTCAATGAAATTCTGTTTTCTAACGTTAAATTTGCCGTGTTTTTAGGCAATAACTTGTTCTTTTAGCGATTCAATTTGGCATTGGTTGCGTGTTTGATTACTATGTGTAGCTATCTAAAAAAACTAATCATCCGATACGGACACTACCAACTGGTAGATGAGGAAATGATGCAACATCTAGAAGAGATCATTGCTAATGCAACGACTGCTATTGATACAGCAGATTCGTTAGTCGCACTTGATGAAGTGCGAGTTCAGTATTTAGGTAAGAAGGGTGAACTAACTCTTCAACTACAAAGCCTAGGTAAACTTCCACCTGAAGAGCGTCGCACTGCTGGTCAAGAGATCAACAAAGTGAAAGGTGCTGTTCAACAAGCGATCGCAGCTCGCAAAGACGCACTACAACGTGCAGAGCTTGAAGCGAAACTAGCTGAAGAAACTATCGATGTGAGCCTACCAGGTCGTCGCATTGAGAACGGTGGTCTTCACCCAGTTACTCGCACAGTTGAGCGTATCGAACAGTTCTTTGGTGAGCTTGGTTTTAACACTGAGTCTGGCCCTGAGATCGAAGATGCATTCCACAACTTTGATGCACTAAACATCGCAGACGATCACCCAGCTCGTACTGATCACGATACTTTCTTCTTCAACCCTGATCTAATGCTACGTACGCACACTTCTGGTGTTCAAATCCGTACGATGGAAAACGGCAAACCGCCATTCCGCTTCATTGCTCCGGGTCGTGTTTACCGTAACGACTACGATCAAACTCACACGCCAATGTTCCACCAAGTGGAAGGTATGTTAGTTGATGAGAACGTAAACTTCGCACAACTTAAAGGCATTCTTAACGATTTCCTTTGTAACTTCTTTGAGGAAGAAGTTGAAGTGCGTTTCCGTCCTTCATTCTTCCCGTTCACAGAGCCTTCAGCTGAAGTTGACGTGAAACGTAAAGATGGCAAATGGCTAGAAGTTCTAGGCTGTGGCATGGTTCACCCTAACGTACTTCGCTCTGTTGGCATCGACCCTGAGAAATACTCTGGTTTTGCATTCGGTATGGGTGTAGAGCGTCTAACGATGCTTCGTTACGGCGTAAATGACCTTCGTGCGTTCTTCGAGAACGACCTTCGTTTCCTTAAACAATTCAAGTAATCCGGGGCAGTCAAAACTATGAAATTCAGTGAATCTTGGCTACGCGAGTGGGTTAAACCTGCAATTAACAGCGAAGAGCTAGCTCACCAAATCACTATGGCTGGTTTGGAAGTTGACGATGTAGAACCTGTTGCTGGTGAATTCACCGGCGTTAAAGTAGGTAAAGTGGTTGAGTGCGGTCAGCACCCAGACGCAGACAAACTACAAGTAACTAAAATTGATATCGGCGAAGAAGAGCTGTTAGACATCGTATGTGGTGCATCTAACTGTCGTCTTGGCCTAACTGTAGCAGTAGCAACAGTTGGCGCAGTACTTCCTGGTGACTTCAAAATCAAGAAAGCAAAACTACGTGGCGTTCCATCGCACGGCATGCTTTGTTCTTTCTCTGAGCTAGGTATCGACGTAGAGTCTGACGGCATCCTTGAGCTGCCAGAAGGCACAACGCTAGGTATGGACGTACGTGAGCTTCTTGAGCTTAACGACGTAACTATCGACGTAGACTTAACAGCAAACCGCGCAGACTGCTTCAGCATCCGTGGCCTTGCTCGTGAAGTTGGCGTACTAAACCGAGCAGACGTTACAGAGCCAACAGTTGAAGCTGTTGCAACAAGCATTGAAGACACAGTATCTGTTGAAATCAAAGCAACTGATGCTTGTCCACGTTACCTTGGCCGTGTGGTTAAGAACGTAAACGTGAAAGCGGAATCTCCAATCTGGATGCAAGAGAAACTGCGCCGTTGTGGTATCCGTTCAATCGACCCAGTTGTAGACATCACAAACTACGTGATGCTAGAGCAAGGCCAACCAATGCACGCATTTGATCTAGCTAAGATCGAAGGCGGTATCGTGGTTCGTCTAGCAGAGCAGGGCGAAAAGCTAACACTTCTAGATGGCAACGAAGCTGAACTAAACAGCAACACGCTTGTTATCGCTGACCACAACAAAGCACTAGCAATCGCTGGTATCTTTGGCGGTCAAGATTCAGGTGTTACTACTGAAACAACAGACGTACTTCTGAAGC
>AAZW01000039.1 GCA_000169995.1 Vibrionales bacterium SWAT-3
CTTATGTGGGCCAACAATCTCAACATTTAACATCTCTGAAAGTGGCACCGTACCACCAACATGATCTAAGTGACCATGAGTCAGCACCAAGTTCACTACCTTCACACCTAGCTCTTCGATGATTGCAGCTAGCTGTTGGATGTCGCCACCTGGATCAACAACGATGCCTTCCATGGTTTCATCACACCACACAATCGAGCAGTTTTGAGCGAAAGAGGTAACAGGTACAACTTGATACTTAAGAGACATATACAAACCTTAAAGGGCAAACTAAAATTTGGGCAAACTATGACATTGGATGTCTACTTTGACAAGTGCCTACCGCTTCAGCTCACCACTGAATCTTGCTCTACCAGCTTCGTACAGGGCCAGTATCAATATGGATGAAGTTACTACGAGCGTAATAACCAACACCACCTGCTTGCAGACTTTTAGCTACGTCTCTCAGCTCCTTTAAATCAACACCATCAATACGGAAATCGATCGCTTTTCCAAGCATGTGGTAGCTCTTTTTCGCAACCCCACTCGACTTAGATCGTAATGCTTCGTTTGTCGCCGGTGAACGGTAACCAGAGATGATCTGAACTTCTTTTTGAATACCCAGGATATTTTGGATCTGAGTGATCTGATCAAAGAGGTTCTTATCCATTGGGTGGATTTCATTGCGGCGGAAGTCTCGACATAACTTACTAAGGCGAGCCATTTCATCACCAATATAGTTAGTCCCATCGAAATAACAGGTCTCTAATCTTTCACCAGTATGAAGGTTGTTCATGCTAATCGTTCTTGGTTGATCAGGGTATGAAGCAAAAGCAATAGAAGGAGTAAGTGAGGCGACAACAGCAGTACCACCAGCGTAAGTCAGAAACTGACGGCGTGAAAATAAACTTTGAGACATACAGCAAGAAAACCAATTAGATCGAACAAAAAACGCACGATACATAATGGGATTTGCTGCGTCAACGTACAAAAACCGCGCAAAAAGTTAGTATTTGTAACCTTTGCACGGTTAGTTATTGATACTCATTATAATTTTATCAATAGGAGGCGAGTTGTCATTTTTTGGTCAAGATCACCATTCTATGCATATCTGCCATTAACCACCCTGTTTATCGTATTGATAGATGTCGCCTCGGTACTGTATGCCCTCTTCTCCAAATAGCACGGTTTGGTAAATGATGTGTACGGGAATTCGTTTTTTGAGTCGAACTTTAGTATTGGGTGCTAGGTCATCACTCTGATTCGGCACTTTCTTTACCTTAGTCGCAAATAACAACTCCGCGAGTTCTTCGGCGTGCTCAACACGGATGCAACCTGAGCTGTAGGCGCGGAAGTCATCGTTAAACAAGCTTTTACTTGGGGTGTCATGAAGATAGATGGCTCGCTTGTTGGGTGTATTGAACTTATACAAACCTAATGCGTTGCTAGAGCCTGCTTGTTGGCGCATTCGATAAGGAAACGAGTTGAAGTTGATCGTCTGCCAATCTATCTCGGTAGTATCGACGGTTTCCATCGAACGCCAACCATCGATCACTTGAAAATTGTGTGTTTCAAGATAACTCTCGTCGGCTTTTACTTTAGGCAAGATATCTTTAACCATGATTTTCCATGGTACGTTCCAAGTCGGGTTTAAGATCACTGAATCAAGTTTTATCTCTAAGAGTGGCGTTTTTCTCGATTTTCTCCCGACCACAACTTTAGATTCAAAAACCTCTTCCCCATCTTCCCAATACTTCATATCAAAACTAGGTACATTCACCACAATCAGTGAGTCTCTATTTCTTGGCCATAAGCGGGCACGCTCGGCGTTCAATGCTAGGGAAGTAAGTCGATCATCAAAGCCCATATTGATCCACTTGATCGTGTCTGGTCCGATAATCCCATCCGCGGTAATCCCATGCATGCGCTGAAAAGCTTTAGTCGCGATTTGCAAGTCTCGATCAAACCGAGGGGAGTCGACAGCGATCATTGAAGTATCTACACCAACCAATGCAATGCGCTCAACTAATGTCGCTTTGTCTGAAAGCTTATCTCCCAAGCGTTTCAAACCTTTTTGTCGGTAACGTTCAATACCAAGCTCTGATGCCGTGTTTAAAACAGAATAGGTTGCTTTGAATTGGTCAAAATCGCCAACCGGTGGCGCGTAAGACAACACCATCTCCAATAAGTAGTCATTGGCGACGCTGCTTTTAAGTCTCATAACAATATGAGGTGAAGGCGCGGGCAATTTAGAGTGCAGCTGCCCAGAGAAATACCACTCCTTACCTATGATTGGCGCATTCTCAACGTAGCTCAGATAGTAGATGAAGGTGTCGGTGAGCAGTATGTCTAACTCTTGCCACTGCTGGCGAGATTGATATTGGCGAATCTGTTTGAGCTGTCGTTCGAAAAGCGGTGCCATCTTCGCTTGTTCAATCAGCGATAACTGGAATTCAAACGCTTTAACAAGCTCCGGGGAGTCCCACAAGAATGGAAATGAGGTGTCTTGATAAATACTCTGGGTGAGTTCGGGATAGATAAGCATGAAAGAGAGCTCTGAATCTACCGGAATAAACCGACTCTCCTCAGAACTCGTATAGCTCCATGTGTTCATGGAAACTAGTAGCAATAATCCACAAAAGTATTTCGCTAACATGCTCACTCCACCTTTATCCATCTCATAAGTATGGCAAAGAAATTGGAGTCAGCATGTTATTTTTAGATGACGTTATGAATCAGATAGAACTCCAGTGGTTGTCCCACTGAATGGATGATTGCTGCGTTGATTTCTCATATGGTTTGCGTTGGCTAACTACACTCCCTGCCCCAGAACTCAATCTAAATTCCCCATCAAGAAGCACAGCACCGGAAGCATCAGACAATGCGGATAGCTCTACTAACTCTTTGGTTTGTTTAGACCAAATACCGTAGCAATTACCTCGTGGTGAGGTGGCGATAATCCAATCATCGGATGCTGCGATACTTGCAATGTAGTGATTAAATCGCGCCCATTGCTCTGGCTCTGCGTTCAAGGATTCGAACTCGCCGCCTTTCGTATGCATCGCCAAAAGTGAAGGATATTCATCAGGTTCACCACGGTATTGCTGACCACAAAGTACTGTCTCTGCCCCATCATGCGCTAAGTGTCGAATACTTAATTTCTTATCCAACAATTCCACCTGTTCAAGCAGATCACCTTGCGATGAAACGTAGCTCAAACTAGGCAGCATGGAATCCAAGTTTTTCGGTGTTCGACCATCAGTGTGTACACCGCCAACTCCGATAGCAAGATTACCATCAGGCATGATAATCACCTCGTGAGGGCCAATACCAAAACCAGTGAATTCCTCGACCTTACGGTACCCTTGTGCAACATCATAGACGCCAATCACGCCCTGGCTTGTGTCCGTTTTCCCTTCAGTCGCATACAGTAGTTTGCCGTCTAAGGAGTAAACGCCGTGACCATAGAAATGACGGTTGTTACCCTTCACTACCATTTTTATCTGCTCACCACTTTTGTAGTCAAACACCATAAAGTAGTCACCAGGTCGACGAGCAAACACCACCGCATGGGATGACATTGGACAAATGGCGACACCATGACCGCGCTCAGGGATCGGTAACTGAGTCAGTGGCATGCCATATTCATCAGCAACAACCGCGGAATACTGACCTCGACCATTAAGTGCGCAGCCAATCAACTGAGGCTTGCTCGATGCGTTTTCACCTGAACGGCTTGCACATCCGAACGGCAGCACTGGCACAGCAGCACAACCCAGTGCTGCTTTCAGTAGGGTTCTTCGTGTAGTATCAGTCACCATCGGTAGCATTAAATCCTATTACCACGCCAAGCTCTATCGCCACTTCTTCATGAATCAGGTACTTCAAACGCTCAAGTTTGTTGTACTGAGTCAGGACCTCGCGGTAACCCTCTTTACTCTGCAATAACTCAAACAAGCTTGAATCAGTAGGCCAAGTATCTAGCGTCAATGTGAACTGGTCAGCAACACGATCTGCAAGGTCGTTTAAGCCTTTCTCTCTCAATAATCCGTCTAGGCCATTGCCATCAGCAAGGTACAGATTCTGAAGTGCCGCTACATTGGCTTTTAGTTGAGTCATCGAGGTTTGTGCACGCCATGATTCTGAGAAGTAAGGACGCGGATGACCGATTTTAGCCATCGGACGACTCAGCTTTTTCATGCTGTAATCAAGTTGGTTGGTCAGTAGTGCGATGTATTCCGACTCCCAGCGAATCTCATCCAAAGCAAGCCATGGGTTTACTTGCCATGCTTCAGCAATTGAAGCTGATTTCATTGCCAAGTTTTGTGCAATTGCTTGTGAAGACAGGCAACCCGATGCTTTATCTTTAATCAGTGGTGATTGCTCGTCATAAAGTGACCATTCCAACGCGCCTAAACCTTGAACTGTCACGCTTTGTTGCGCGATTTCGTCTTGTGTCCAAGCTTTGTTCTGTTGAGTCAATTGACGCATTTTAAGGCCCGTCGTGTTCTTTTTGTCTGGCCAGAACTGAACATTCCAGCTCTCTTCTAATGCCGCCGTTGGACCACGTTCTTGCCCTTGCAGCGCCATCCAACTGTTCATGGTGAGCTGCCACTGATTTTTCAAAGCGTCCAACTCAACGTTATTTGTTTCACAGTAACCTTGCATCAAGGCTTCTAATTCGCTCGATTGCTTAGCGAATAGTACTGCTGAATCAAACTCCTGTTGATACACACTACGACTAATATGACTTGTCGTGTCGGCTTGATAAGACACACCGTTAACCTCAGACGAAGCCACTTGCTCCCCTGATGATTGACAGCCTGCCATGGCTAAAACCGACAAAGGCATTAACAATAATTTTTGAGCCATGCTGTTACCTTACTTCCTAATTTTTCTTTTAATTATATGAGTTCATTAAATATGAAAACGACCGCTGCGCTCGTATTTCTACAAGTTCAGCGGCAGTCAGTCATTTATTTGCTACTTGCTTTACTCATCAAGCCTCTAGCTCAAATGAGTTCAAGTTAGCTTATAGTGAATCTAAGAACGCCAGCAGTGCTTCACGTTCGCTACGACTTAGTGACAACACTTGCTGTTTAGCCATCTCAGCTTCACCACCATGCCAAAGCACCGCTTCCATCACGTTTCTTGCTCGACCATCATGCAGCAAGAAGGTGTGGCCATTCACTTCTTTTGTATAGCCTAAACCCCACAGTGGTGTGGTTCGCCACTCACGTCCATTCGCTAGATACTCTGGACGATTATCCGCTAGGCCTTCGCCCATATCATGCAGCAGCATATCGGTATAAGGGCTGATTAACTGATCAGATAGTGCTGGCAAACCTTCGCGCTTAGCTGTACGAATTTCAGCTTGGTGGCAGCTTTGGCAACCAACCTCATTGAACAATTGTTTGCCTTGAATGACTGCCGGATCATCAACATTACGACGGATTGGAACCGCCAAATGTTGAGAATAGAACTCTACGAAGTCGAGAATGTTGTCACTTACTTCAGGTTCACCACCATTTGGGAAGTCATCACAAGTTGATTGGGCTGAGGTGCAGTTTTCGTTCGGGAATAAGCTGCTTGTCAAGCCTAAATCACCGTTAAATGCTGCCGCATTTTGCTGCATGAGATTTGGCTGACCAGCTTTCCAACCGAAACGTCCCAGTGCCATTTCGTTCGTGCGAACATCAAGAACGTAATTGGCTTTACCCGATACGCCTTGGTTCTCCGCTGCTTGTTGCTTCGCGAAACCAAGAATCGTCTCTTGAGGAATACTCTCGAGTAGGCCCAAACCGATCATCGGTGGCGCAACACGAGCTGAGAATTCTGTTTTAGGGTGCATTTCACCAAAAGCAAGTTCAGTGATCTTTAAAGAAGGTTTACGCAGAGTAACAACCGTGCCGTCTTTAAAAGTAACAGGCACATCTGTGTAGCTGATGTTCACCTTGCCCTCTGGTTTTACCCCTTGAAGCGCAAAGTCTTGAAGCTGACCGCCGTATGTTGGCTCTGGAATGCCACCATCGCGAATAAAGGCTTGTCGCTGCTCAGGTGTTTCTGCTGGGATACTAAGGCGAACCAGCATAGACACGGCGTTCTCATCGCCTTTTTCTGGCGCGTGACCTCGCCCATCTTTGATGTGACAGTTTTGACAACCATTGGTGTTAAACAACGGGCCTAAACCATCACGAGCGTCAGTTGATGATGGCGCGGGTACCCAAGGGTTTCTAAAGAAGCTGTTGCCTACGCTGAAATCTAAGCGCTTGCTCATTGGCAAGTTAGCAGCAGGAAGAGAAAAAGCATTCGCCCCGTCTTTCTTCACGGTTGTTTTACCACCGGAGTAAGTTTCATGGGCGTGTAATGGAGATAAGAAAAACAGTGCAGTTAAGAGTGAGGCTGATAGATACGACTTCATACAGTGCCTTGCTGAATTTTTGATTTTAGTTTTTATAAGGAAGTGGCTTTTTTCTTAGCAAACAATTAAGGGCCCAATTAGAGCCCTTACGTTATTTTCTGGCTCGGGTTCTTAGAACTCGTGGTCAGCCGTGTCTGGGTTTAGGCTATCAATGCCAATCACACCAGCAGCACGCTCAATTGCAGCAGTTTGAGATACTAGAGCAACAATTGTTTTGTTTACTAATGCATTACCTGCAGCGTTGTCAGCAGCGATTAGCTGGTCAAAGTGCTGGTTGTTTTTCTCAGCCGATGTTACTAGCTGGCCTACTTGTGCACGTGCTAGGTCAAACTGCTTTTGAATCTCTTTCGCAGCTTGCTCATCTTTTTGCTCAACTAGGTCAAATAGGCTTGGACCAGAAAGTAGAGTACCATCTTCACGCTTGTATAGACCCGTGTAAACGTTGTAGATGCCTTGCTCGTTGTAGTAGTGAGAGTTGTGCGTGTTATCAGAGAAGCAATCGTGCTCATCTTCAGTAGAGTTAGCTTCTAGAGCTACCTTCATACGCTCACCAGCAAGCTCACCAAGAGACAGTGAACCCATGCCGAATAGCATTTTACGTAGGCCGTTTTCACTTGATTCAGAAAGAAGCTCTTGACGGTAGTTACCTTTCTCGCCTTCAGCCCATTGCTTTTCCATCCACTCTAGGTCTTGAATTAGTAGCTCAGCTGATGCTTTTAGGTATGCGCCACGACGGTCACAGTTGCCATTTGTACACTCAGCACCAACAACGAAGTCAGTGTAAGCACGCTCACCTGCACCTGAGTTTGTGCCATTCATATCTTGACCCCAAAGTAGGAATTCAATCGCGTGGTAACCCGATGCTACGTTTGCTTCAGAACCACCGATCTCGTTTAGCTCTGCGATTAGCTCAGGAGTAATATTCGTCGCATCTACTGTCGTCTGACCAATTTGGAACGTTTTGTTTGCAACGATGTTAGCGCTTGCGCCTTCGTTACCTAGTTCGTATTGGTAATCAGAAGAAACGTAATCAATCAGGCCTTCATCTAGTGGCCATGCGTTTAGTTGACCTTCCCAATCATCAACAACCACGTTACCGAAGCGGAATACTTCAGACTGCTGGTATGGTACGCGAGATTCAAGCCAAGCTAGTTTTACTTTCTCGAAGTTGCCAGCAGAAGGAGAAGCTAAGAAGGTATCGATAGAAGAGTTCAACGCTTTTGCTGTGATTACTGAGTCAGCAAATACCGCGTGTGCAATATCTGCGTAATGTTCTACCACTTGATCTTGAGTTACTGCAGCGAAAGAAGAAGCAGAGGCAAAAATGAGTGACGAAGTTACGGCTTTTGTCACTAAAGATTTGATAGTCATGAAGCATCCTTGTTGAGCTTTAAATTATTATTCGTAGTAATAGTGCAAACCATTATCATTTACACTACGGATTCGAATAATACAAACTTACAATTTTATTGCAAGATAAATACAAAAAAACCTCACATATGTGAGGTCTTTAAACATTTTTGTGTTAGGTGCAACAAGCAGCGGATTAGATATCCAGGTTATGCTTGCCGTGTGAAACTTTAGCTTTTAGGTAGCTTTCATTACCAGATTTGATATGAGCAGAAGTATTCACCACTTCTTCAATCTCGATACCATATGACTTAAGCTCATTAATCTTCTTAGGGTTGTTCGTCAACAAACGAATCTTCGGGATACCTAGCGCACGCAGCATCTCAGCCGCTTCAGTGAAATCACGCAAATCATCACCAAAGCCTAGATGGTTATTTGCTTCGTAGGTGTTCATACCTTCACTTTGAAGACGGTATGCATCGATCTTATTATATAAACCAATACCACGGCCTTCTTGGCGTAGATAAAGAATCACACCGCCAGTTTCGCCCATGATTCTAATGGTTTCATCTAACTGCTCACCGCAATCACAGCGAGAAGAGTGGAAAACATCACCAGTAAGGCACTCAGAGTGCATACGAACAAGAGGGACATCTTGTGTTTTATCTGCTGATTTAAATATTACAGCAACATGCTCTTTATCTGTTTTCAATCCATGAAAAGAGAGTAATTCAGCATCAATACTGCTTGTTACCCCTACTTTGAAATCTATTCTGGCACGCACTTCCGCCATAGTTATACTCACTTGAAAATTCGATGTATTTAACAACACTACATTATATGTCTGGGCAATATTTTGTAGCTAACTATCTAATGATAGACACTATGAGGCTGTTAACAATTTTTTTCAAGGTCGATGGTGACAAAATTGTTATATTATAACAACCATTCTTCTAGGTAAGAAAAAACCCCACATTGGAATGACCAACATGGGGTTATAAATGAATCAGTTGCGGCGAATCGCGCTCGTTTTACCGAACGATTAACTTACTTGAGTCTGTTTCCAAATAACAAGTTGAACCCAAGCATTTTCTAGCTCAGCTAACTCTTCTTGTGTCAGAGTCGAGATGCTCGATTTCGCACTGTATCTTTCTGCCCATTTGTCGGAACGAACATGGGTATGGAACTCTTTTTTTAAATTTGAGATAACGTTATCCACAGACACATCCTTATATAACAGTGCGTAGCCTTTATAATCCTTTAATGTTACAAAATACAGCTCAATTGGTAAACAGTAATACACAATTTTTATGAGCGCTTTCTAACACTTTTTACTGATAAATATATAAATAACAGGAATAATAGGCTCGGTAACAGCCAAAGTAATAAGTTTGAAACGCTCATCGCTGGTTTATAAAGTACAAACTCACCAAACCTTTTTGTCATATATTGAGTAATTTCATGATTACTCTTCCCTGCTTTCACCATATTAAATACAACAAGGCGTAAGTCCTTTGCAATCGGAGAGTTTGATTCAATCAGGTTCTGGTTTTGGCATTGAGGACAACGCAGTGTCTTTGCTAAAGCAATAGCGCGCTGTTGTTGGTCGGGACTTTCAAACTCAAACAGTTCTACTTGAATGCTGGTGCTCTTATCGCTGGGTGTAAACAAGTCTTCCGCCACCGCAGGCAAACTCGTCACGATAATCATAGAGGCAAATAATATTATTTGGGCTAAAGATCTCATCATCCATCCACACCATCAAAATATAAGGCGAGCTCATCTTGCCATGCAGATTCATTAATAACGCCCATTAACTTCTTCACAATATTTCCTTTGGCATCAACCAAATATGTCTCCGGGGTCCCTATTACACCTAATTCTAAAGCCAACTTACCATGAAGGGCGGGATCGAACTTTAACCATTGAAAATAATGGATTTATTTTACAGGGAACTTTTTTAGATAATCACGATCTGATCATGAAGTAAAAAAACATGAGAAATTCGCACATGATTATCATTGAGCAACTTAAAAAAGTGAAAGATACCCGTTCGCACATCAATCAAGTTTATCCTGTTATGGAAGTCGCTTTCGTGGTCATAACAGCCATGATTTGTGGTCAAAATAAATGGACAGAGATTAAGGATTTCGGTGAAGGAAATATCGAGTGGTTACGTGAGTATTTCCCCTACGAAAATGGTCTTCCCACTCGACATAATATAGCTGCGATCATGAGATCCGTTGTGCCAGAGACGCTATTGGAAGCTATGGTGGGCTGGGTCAATTTGCACAGAGAGAAGCATGCTCAGCCTATAATCAGTGTTGATGGGAAGGTTCTAAAAGGGGCAAAAGCAAGCAAACAACAGCACCCCCTCTATATGGTTTCGGCATTTGATGTAGACGAGGGTTTGACTCTCACACACCAACCTTGTGACGGCAAAGGTATGGAGCTGCTAGCAATAAGAAACATGCTAGACGCTTTAGATATCAAAGGATGTTTATTAACTGCTGATGCCCTGCATTGTCAGGTTGAAACACTGAATAAAGTAGTTGATAAAGGTGGAGATATCCTAGTACAAGTTAAACTGAATCAACCAAGTTTATTAGCAGAAATTGATGTGCAATTCCAAGACTATTGGGCTTTGCCTGAAGATAAACAGGAATCATACATCACGGAAGAGAAAGGGCATGGTAGAAAAGAGGTTCGTGAGGTTTACGTGCTTCCTGCAGCCTTCAGCGAAGCACTCAGACAGAAGTGGTGTCTCGTAAAAAGCATTGTTGCAGTGGTAAGAGATAGGAGTGTCAAAGGGAAAGGAAGTTATGAAACCTCGTACTATATTTGCACAGACCATTTATCTTTAGAGTTAGCCTCAAAGGCAACAAGAAAGCATTGGCATATTGAGAATCAGCAGCACTGGGCGTTGGACGTAATTTTCAAAGAAGACGAGCAGCGAATTTACGCTGGGGATTCAGCGTTGAATATGGCTTGTTGTCGTCGCTTTGTGCAGAACCTATTTAGAAAATCAGAGGGTAACTTGTCTGTACCAAGAAAGATGAACCAAGCCGCATGGAATAAAGATTACAGGGAAAAAGTTCTTTTTACATCAGATTAACAAAGTATATTCGCGCCCTTACTTACCATGAGGATCGCTAATCACTTTTGTATAGGGGTTGCCATCGCTTGATAACACATTCATTGCAGCCGCGGGGTTATCTCTATAGTTAAGCCCAACAATAGGAATCCCTTTATCGCGAAGTGCTAACAAATAAGTATGTTCCGATTTGCAGATACCACACCATGAAGCCCATACATTCACTAACTGGTAAGGGTGCTCAGTAATGTCTTTTAACGTCAGTTTTTGTTTGCTGCTGATGCCTTCTTTATCCGTTAAAGCCATAGAAGTAAATTCAGGAAACGCTCTTTGTTGTATCGATACGGTGGTGGTTTGCTGTTTGTTATCAAGAGCAAACAAAAATACCAACACCAACACCAGTGCCAATACAATAAGCATAATAAGTTTGTTACGAACGCTGGTATGCATACTGTGACGCTTAACGGTTTTCTTTTTACGATGAGTTAACGAAAGCAGTGCCCCAGTATGGATATCAAACCACCGAACCAATCCAGCGCGCATACGCTTGTACTGAACACGAAATGCATAGGCTGTCGAGTCAACTTTCTCTCCCATAGTGATGTAGACATCACCATGCCAGAACCACTTCATTGCTGGCTCACTCATGTTCATTACTCTGACTTGGTAATGTCTTCTCTCTGGTGCAATAGAAAATGCTTGTTCATCGACATGGAGGTTGAGCAAGGCTCTTTCCGCCGTAAAATTCGAAGCGACATAGAGCTCTGTATCGCGATGAGAGAGCGTCCAGTCCATGAACTCTACCTGCTCTCCAGGACTCAATTTATAACTGCGTTCATAAGAGTAGTAACTGTTCATCGCGGCACCTATCGCTAATACTGCGACGCCAACATGCGCTAACGTCATTACCCACACTTTACGTTGAAACTTAGAATCGCGTGTTACCACTAATCCGTAAACATGAGTAAGGACTACCCAAAAAGCGAGTGACCATGTCAGCAGTACCATCACTTGGGTCGTGCTTACTTGTAAAATGTAAGTTAGCAAGCCAAGACCGGAGGACAACAAAGCAATACACCCAATCACACCTTTCGATGCTTGAGGTTTAATACTGAGTAATGGCGCTAAACCTACCACTGCCATCGCGAGCAGAGCTACCGGCGCAATGAGTAAATTAAAATAAGGTGCACCTACCGATATGTTTCCTAGGCCAAGTAATTCAAAAACCATTGGGTAGAAGGTACCAAACACCACCACCGCCGTAGCCAGTACAAATATAAGTACCGCCACTAAACTCAAAAAACTTTTGCTCGCAAAGCTAGTGATTGGATTCGACTCGAAAGATTCACCACGAACAATAAGAAGAGAAAACGAACTCACTAATACCAAAACCAGTATCAGCAATAGCGCGATACCTTTCGTTGGGTCAACAGCAAAAGCATGAACGGAAGTGAGGACGCCAGATCGAACAATAAAGGTACCGAGGATACTTAAACAAAACGTAATGAAAGCAAGGCTAAGTGACCACTTCAGCAACTGTTGCTTGCCTTTAGCAACACCCAAACTGTGCAATAGAGCGGTTGATGTTAGCCAAGGTAATAGGCTGGCATTTTCTACCGGGTCCCAGAACCACCAGCCGCCCCAACCTAATTCGTAATATGCCCACCAAGAACCAAGAATGATCCCCGCGGTTAAAAAGATCCATGCAACTAAACACCAACTGCGACAATGAGCGACCCAATCGAACTCAATCGGATCCACCAGCAAAGCGGCCACAGCGAATGCCAAGACCACAGAGAAACCAACATAACCCAAATACAATAGAGGTGGGTGGAATATCAAACCAACGTCTTGCAGCATAGGGTTAAGATCGCGCCCTTCAAGTGGCAAGGTCGAATTCAATTCAAATGGGTTCGAAGCAAATAAAGTGAACCAGGCGAATATCGCGAGTAACACATTCATCACCCACAACACGCGGCTTTGATACTCCGAAGAATATTGCTTTTGTAGGGCAATCACACCCGACCAACAGCTAATGGTTAACACCCAAAATAGCAATGAGCCTTCATGTCCAGCCCACACAGCGGCCATTTTGAAGAAGGTAGGTAATTGAGTATTAGAGTGTTCTGCAACATAGAGGATGGAAAAGTCGTCACCGACAAAGGCATAGCCAAGTAAAACGATAGCGCCAATGGAAAACAAAGCGCTAGAGAGGGAGAAACTGCGAATTAAAGCCACATTTTGTGCTTGTTTAGTTAGCATTTGATACATCGAATACACAGCGGTAATGCTGCTGAGAACAGCGACCAAAATTAAACTAAACAGTCCCAAAGAACCGACCATATCACCTCAATCAGGCTCTACCTAAGCAGAACCAAGTTAAACCGTAGTTAGCTTCTTTACATAAAGAAACTGAGAGTTAGTAAGCAGATGTTCAGTATCCAACATCTGCTTACTAGGGCGAAATTAAGCTAACGTTAATTGCCCTGCGTAAAGGACAAACGTTCTTAGCATTAATACGCCCATCAGGCTCAGCGAAGTAACAGAGAAAATATACACAGTACTATGGCGAACCGATGTTGGTGTCACGGCGTTAAGCAACAAGGGTAAAACCATACCTACACCAATCACGCCATACCAGAACCAACTTGCCCAGAAACCACCGCCAATCGCGTTCCATACTGCCTGCTCACTTTGACCACCAGCAAATATCAACCCAGTGAAGAAAGTAACAAGGACAAACAGTTCAAACATAACAACAGGACGTTCGAAGCCGTGGATCCAAGAAATACTCGCACTATGCGGAGACTCCTTAAAGACCAACACACCAAATAAAATACATGCCGCCGCTCCCGAGGATAAACTCGAGAATAAGAACAATATCGGCAACACTGGGTTATTCAGCATTGGGAAGGTATTTAGCGCAGAGAGTAAGAAGCCAGTGTAAGCCGCAAGTAATAGCGCAAGCACAGCTAAGAATATTTCAAAAACATTCTCAAAAGATTCTAATTTGCCAATCCAGTTACTGACAAAATCGAGTCGCCCTTTTAACCATGCTTGGCCACTCAAGAATACGGCAATCTGATTTCGGAATATAATGCCGATCCAAACAAATAGGATCACCATATACACTTGGAATAAGATCACACCCATCGACATCACTGACGTCGGATTATAGAAGATCATGATCTTCCAAAATGATAGTGGTTTCGTTAGGTGGAAAACCAAGATCAATAAACCTGAAATGATCCCGAATGGTGCTAGAAAAGCCGTTGCCTTTAATACACCATTATTCGCTGGATCCCCATCAATAACCTTTCTCTTGAGATAGATCGAAATCATCACTGCACCCGCTGACATACCCGCCAAAAACAGATAGATAGCAATGATCCAGTCCCAAACCACGGTACCTGATTGAAACGCTGTATCCCATGCACTCATAATCAAATCTCCCCTTTTTGGTGTGGCACTTTATAGAGTTTTGGCTGAGTACCTAGATAAGCCTTATCTCTGTAAACCACTTCAGATTTAAGTACCTGGTTTATCTCGCTCTTAGGGTCATTTAAGTCGCCAAATATCAACGCATTGGTAGGGCAAGATTCAACACAAGCAGGTAATTTACCTTGCGCAAGATTGGTATCGCGGCAGAAGTTACATTTGTCGGCCGACTTATTCTCAGGATGGAAGAAGCGCACTTGATATGGACAAGCTAACAGGCAATAACCACAGCCCACACACTTCTCTTTATGCACATCAACAATGCCGGTCTTCTCATCTTTATAGGCGGCGCCGGCTTTGTTGCGTAATTCATTGGAACTAAACCTAAAACCTACGATCTGATCAGCTATATTCACTCCCTCTCGTAGCCCTATGCCTAAACCTCGTTACAAAACAACCAACTGGAAGCAATACAACCAATCACTCATTAACCGCGGTTCTTTGACCTTTTGGATTGATGAAGAAGCGATAAGTGGCTGGACGCAAAGCAAACAGAATAAGCGCGGGAGGCCTCGTCGGTTCAGTGATTTAGCTATCACGACAGCCCTCATGGTGAAACGAGTTTTTTCTATGCCATTAAGAGCGCTGCAAGGTTTTATCAACTCGATATTTAGGTTAGCCCATGTACCGTTAAGTTGTCCGCATTACACCTGCATCAGTCGTAGAGCCAAGCAAGTTGAGGTCTCACTTAAGACAAAAACGAGAGGTACGATACAACATCTAGCTATTGATGCGACTGGCCTTAAGGCTTATGGCGAAGGTGAATGGAAAGTCAAAAAACACGGGACAGATGGCAAACGTAGAGTCTGGCGAAAACTTCATATTGCCGTGGATACAAACACTCATGAAATTATTGCAGCCGAGCTAAGTCTATCGACAGTTACAGATGGAGAAGTACTCCCGAATTTACTGAAACAAACTCGCCGAAGTATCCACGAGGTGTCTGGTGATGGCGCTTATGATACGAGAGCATGTCACGATGCAATTAAGATTAAGCGAGCCGTTGCGCTTATTCCTCCAAGAGAAGGGGCTGCCTTCTGGGAGCGGGGTCATCCCCGAAATCTCGCAGTAGGTTGCCAGAAGTTATATGGCTCAAATAAGTATTGGAAAGAGCGGTATGGTTACCACAAACGCTCCCTGTCAGAAACAGCGATGTATCGAGTTAAACAGTTACTTGGTGGTCGTTTAAGTTTAAGAAATTACAATGCACAAGTGGGAGAAACTTACGCGATGATAAAAGCGTTGAACAAGCTCACTGGGTTAGGTATGCCTGAAACTTGCCGTATTGACTAAGAAATGCACGAAATGGGGCTGCTCTGTCTCTAAACTGAATTACGCAACAAAGCCGGCGGCGCCTGTTGGGCAAACCATCACACAAGGTGCATTATCACAATGTTGACAAGAGTTACGAGTGAAACGGTAATCAACATTTGGGTATTCGCCTTGAGGCTCGCTCTTAATAATTTCTAATCGCGATACACCTTCAGGTACTTTGTTCATTTCACGGCACGCCTCAGTACAGGCAGTACAACCAATACACGCGGTTTCGTCATGAACCATTCCGTAACGTTTAGCGCCATCTTCCTGTACATTAGCCAATGTTTTGCGGCTAGTGACTGCTGCAGTACCCGCAACACCCGTTGTGAAGATCACGGCACCCGCGCCAGCTAAAAAGTTTCTTCTTGAGCAGTTCATAGATTACTCCCCTTCTTTCTTCTGGTTGAAGTCTGAATGGCAATCCACACACAGCTTGATGGTTTGCTTCTTATCTAAGCCAAGCACCTTCGCTTCACTCGCATGCACGTCGTGACAGTTTGAACACGTTAAGTTTTGTGCATGTACGTCATGGGTCCAACTCGCTTCGCGCAGATCATCAGGCTTGTGACAATCTATACACTGGCTGTTAGCATCTAGGATTAAGCTAGGATCGAGGAAAACCTTTTCAGTTCCGGGTTGTGATTGAGCCGCACGATACTTCACCACCTCAGGTGCACCATCACGGTGATCGGGGCCAATAGAACTATGACAATCGGTACAATTCACTTCACGACCAAGTAAAGCGTGCGCACTCTCACCGTGTGAACCAAATACCGTTTCTTTAGAATCTTTATGGCATTGAACACACTTGTAATCTTTGTCACGTATTAATTCGACTTCATGTCTTGTTGACTCCCCTACTGGCGTAACAGCGGGCTCCGCAACAGCATGAATGGAATAACCATAGAGGCAGAATGCTAGAAGGGATTTAAGCATTATGACTATGGCCAATTTAATATTGCCCATTTTATCCTTTCCTTATACCGGCATTATTTAACTCTCAACTAAATAATATTCCGGTTAAACAAAAGTACCCTTAAACGATATTATTACCGCTTAAATGATATCAATTCTTATTTTGGATAAGCCACAACGCTTTCTATATTTAGAATATCCCCCTAATTAGGTAATGCGAAATATGCAACGGGTAATATGTGAACACAATCACCCTATTTATTACAGGGGCATGCTTGCTAATTCACTGTTATATATGATAATAATTCTCAATTAATTTCTTTCCACCTACCATCCACATACCCCTTTAGGGTTATATAAACTTCAACGTGATTAAAGTCACTACCATTAATTGATCTAAAACAAGCAAACATCCGACACGTAACAAAATGTGTTTATTTATGAATTAATATAAACAGCAATTCTCCAATTCTTAATTTGAATAGCAAACTCACAACGCTTGGTATAAAAATCAGTATATTGGAGATATCACTGTGAAAAAGCATTGGATACGTAATTCGGTCACAGCACTATTAATGGTTAGCGCGTCACTCGCAAGCGCGACCAGTTTTGCTGCGTCTGAACAAAAAGAAATTGGTGATCCTCGTAACGACCAGTTCGAGCAAAACCACCCTGATCAATATCATTCATGGAGACAAACGTCAGAGAGCGAAGCCATTGAAGACGCACTAAAAGAAGATCCAAACATGGTTATTCTATGGGCTGGCTACGGTTTCGCGAAAGACTACAACAAAGCCCGCGGCCACTTTTATGCGGTTGACGATGTAAGACAAACCCTTCGTACTGGCGGACCAACCGACGAAAACTCTGGCCCAATGCCAATGGCGTGTTGGAGCTGTAAAAGCCCAGACGTAGCTCGTGTAATTGAGGAGCGTGGTGAAGACGGCTACTTCGAAGGCAAGTGGGCTCGTCTTGGCAGCGAAATTGTAAATCCTATCGGTTGTGCAGACTGTCATGATACTCAGAGCGAAGGCTTTAAGAATGGCGAACCAGCACTAAAAGTTACTCGTCCTTATGTTGAGCGTGCATTCGATGCGATCGGCAAGAACTTCGAAGAACAGGGTCGTTTTGATCAACAAGCCTCGGTTTGTGCGCAGTGCCACGTGGAATACTATTTCACTGGTCCAACGAAAGGCGTTAAGTTCCCTTGGGATAAAGGCACTCGTGTTGAGCAAATGGAAGAGTACTACGATGAGATCGGCTTTAAAGATTGGACTCACAAAGTCTCTAAAGCACCGATGCTAAAAGCTCAGCACCCAGGTTACGAAACTTGGCGCGAAGGCATTCACGGCAAGAACAACGTTGCTTGTGTTGACTGTCATATGCCTAAAGTGACGAAAGAAGATGGCACCGTTTATACCGACCACAAGGTAGGTAACCCGTTTGACCGCTTCGAAGACACCTGTGCTAACTGCCATACTCAATCTAAAGAGACCATGCGTAACATCGTTTCAAGCCGTAAAGCGCAAGTACTAAACATGAAGCTTACTGCTGAGAAACAAATCGTAGCCGCTCACTTTGAAGCTGGCGCAGCATGGGAAGCAGGCGCAACAGAACAAGAGATGGCACCTATCTTACAAGATATCCGTCATGCTCAATGGCGTTGGGACTACGCTATCGCATCTCATGGTGTTCATATGCATGCACCAGAAGTTGCTCTAGAAGTTCTTGGTACAGCTGTCGACCGTGCAGCAGACGCGCGTACTAAGATTGTTCGTCTATTAGCGAAGAAAGGCATTACCGATCCAATCGAGATTCCAGATATCTCAACCAAGGAAGCAGCTCAAAAAGCGCTTGGAATGGATATGGATAAAATGAATGCTGAGAAGCAACACTTCTTAGACACTGTGGTACCTAAGTGGGAAGAGCAAGCTGAAAAGCGTGAAGCTAGCTACGAATACTAGTTCCTCCAAATAGACCAATAAGAGAAAACCAGTCACACTATAGTAGTGTGGCTGGTTTTTTTAGATTTGGGCACGCTCAACCGTCCCAACTTCACATTACCTTTTAGCTAATTCAAGGAACAAAGAATGAAGCACTTACTTTCGCTTTCAGCATTATGCATCGCACTATTAAGTTCAGGACTTCACGCCTCAGAACGAGCAGAAACAGGGTGGGAAATGATAGAGGTAGGTGCGTTGGTCGTTGATGTCAGAACACCGGGAGAGTTCAAGCAAGGGCATCTAGATAATGCGATTAACTACCCTCTTTCTGAGGTTGCAACGCACTTTGCTAGCATAGACAAAGCTCAGCCTATCGTTTTGTATTGCCGCAGTGGTAACCGCTCAGGGCAAGCTTACCAGTATTTGAAAGCTCAAGGGTTTACACAGATCCACAACGCTGGCGGTTTAATTGAGATGCAAGAAAGTAAATAACTTAAAGGTTTGGGTGATACCAAGCTTAATGGATCATCTGTTTAGCTTGGTTGATCGAATGGATGATAGAGACACGATCAATGCCTTTCTGGTTAGAGTCGAGGATTTGAGTCCAAGCATCGATCGCTTGTTGGTAGCGCATACTGATGAAGTGATCGGTCGCTATCAACATCAATGCCGTACGATCGTTGGGATCAAGATTCATAGATTGCTTTAGTAGTCCTTTCACATCGTCACTCATCGCCTGTGAGCTCAGGTAATATAAGGCGCTCGCTTTAGCTGCGTAAAGCCCAGAAGGCGCCTCTGGATCTAAACGAATCGCGTAGTCGTAACAGGTATAGGCTGCGTCAAACTCCCCTTTCTGCATATAGACACCACCTAATTTAAACCACAGGTCTGATTGATTAGGATCTTGCTTAAGGCTATGTTGAAGTTCGTTTTGGAAGTCTGTTGCCGTGTAACTAGTGTCATCATCAGAAGAGGGTTGAGGAGTCACTTGCTTCATCTGCGACCAAACCAGAACGCTGGCTAGTATTGCAACAAGTGAGGTAACAAGATTACCTTTGAGATTATTGGTATTTCTGTTTGATGCAACCACGATCACCACCAAGAACAAGCTCATTAGCAGCAAAGCAATCAGTAACCAGATATCCATTCCACTCTCCTTTCATCGACCTTTTTACTCTACCTTTTTCTCACTAAAACAATATTGATCGAGGTTGAGCTATTGGCTTTTAAGCAAGTCACCGGCGAATTTTAGGTAATAAAAAACCGAGCACAATAGCTCGGTTTTTTGTCTCAACTTCTTATAGAAGTGAAAGATTACTCTGTGTCTTGCTCGCCATCAGAAGCGTCTGATGCTTGCTCTTCACTTGACTCAGAAGCCACTGGTGCTTCAGCGTTTGCTACATCAGCTTCGCCTTCAACAACCTCAGCTTCTTCTACTTCGTCGATACGTTGTAGACCTACAACATTCTCGTCGTCAGAAGTACGAATCAGTGTTACACCTTGAGTGTTACGACCAACTTGGCTCACTTCCGCAACGCGAGTACGTACTAGCGTACCTGCGTCGGTGATCATCATCATTTCGTCGCCTTCTTCAACTTGAACAGCGCCAACAACTGGGCCATTACGTTCAGAGACTTTGATAGATACCACACCTTGCGTTGCACGGCCTTTCGTTGGGTATTCAGCTAGTTCAGTACGCTTACCGTAACCGTTTTGAGTCACAGTTAGGATGTCGCCTTCGTTAGAAGGAACAATCAACGATACTACTTGATCGTCTTCTGGAAGCTTCATACCACGAACACCAGAGGCAGTACGGCCCATTGCACGTACTTTGTCCTCGTTAAAGCGAACAACTTTGCCCGATTTAGAGAACAGCATGATGTCGCTATCACCGTTAGTGATGTCAACGCCAATCAGTGAATCATCGTCACGTAGGTTAACTGCAATTAGGCCGTTAGCACGTACGTTTGCGAACTGATCCAGTGATGTCTTCTTAACAGTACCGTCACCCGTTGCCATGAAGATGAATTTCTCATTAGAGAACTCAGAAACAGGCAGGATAGCCGTGATACGCTCACCTTCTTCTAGAGGAAGAATGTTAACGATAGGCTTACCACGAGCAGTACGACTTGCTAATGGCAGTTGGTAAACTTTCAGACGGTATGTCTTACCACGAGTAGAGAAACATAGGATGTTATCGTGAGTATTAGCAACAAGCAGACGCTCAATGTAATCCTCATCTTTCATCTTAGTTGCACTCTTACCTTTACCACCACGACGCTGAGCTTCGTAGTCGCTTAGGATTTGGTACTTAACGTAACCTGCATTAGAAAGCGTTACTACAACGTCTTCTTGAGCAATCAGCTCTTCCATATCGATGTCATGAACTGCCGCTGTGATTTCTGTACGACGCTCGTCGCCATAGATTTCACGTACCGCTTCAAGTTCTTCACGGATAACTTCCATCAAACGCTCAGTGCTTGCAAGAATGTGCATTAGCTCAGCGATTTCTTCTAGAAGTGCTTTGTACTCGTCTAGAATCTTCTCGTGCTCAAGGCCAGTTAGGCGGTGAAGACGAAGTTCTAGAATTGCTTGTGCTTGTGTTTCCGTTAGGAAGTATTGACCATCGCGGATGCCGTATTGGTCTTCTAACCAATCAGGACGAGCTGCGTCAGTACCTGCACGCTCAAGCATTGAAGCCACGTTACCAAGATCCCAGCCGCGAGCAACTAAGCCAGCTTTTGCGTCAGCTGGTGTTGGAGCGTTACGGATAAGTTCAATGATTTCGTCAATGTTAGCCAATGCTAGAGACAGAGCTTCAAGGATGTGTGCACGGTCGCGCGCTTTCTTCAGTTCGAAGATAGTACGACGTGTCACTACTTCGCGACGGTGGTCAACGAAGCACTTAAGCATGTCTTTTAGGTTAAACAACTGTGGTTGGCCATTGTTTAGAGCAACCATGTTGATACCGAAAGTCGTTTGCAGCTGAGTTTGTGCGTATAGGTTGTTCAGAACAACTTCACCCACAGCGTCGCGCTTACATTCAATAACAATACGCATACCATCTTTATCAGATTCGTCACGTAGAGCACTGATGCCTTCTACTTTCTTATCTTTAACCAGTTCAGCAATTTTCTCGATCAGACGAGCTTTGTTTACTTGGTAAGGGATCTCAGTAACGATAATGGTCTCTTTACCATTCTTGTCAGCTTCGATGTCCGCTTTTGAACGCATGTAAACTTTACCGCGGCCAGTCTTGTATGCATCTACGATGCCTTTACGACCACTGATAAGTGCTGCTGTCGGGAAGTCAGGACCAGGAATGTAGTCCATTAGCTCATCAATCGTGATCTCTTCATTATTGATAAGTGCTAAACAGCCATCAACAACTTCACCTAGGTTATGAGGTGGGATGTTGGTAGCCATACCTACTGCGATACCAGAAGCACCGTTTACCAATAGGTTAGGAATTTTTGTCGGAAGAACTGCTGGGATTTGTTCAGTACCATCGTAGTTCGGTACGTAATCCACAGTTTCCTTATCAAGGTCAGCCAAAAGCTCGTGAGCAATTTTCGCCATACGAACTTCGGTATAACGCATTGCAGCCGCGGAGTCGCCATCGATAGAACCAAAGTTACCTTGGCCATCAACTAGCATGTAACGCAGTGAGAACGGTTGAGCCATACGAACAATTGTGTCGTATACAGCACTATCACCATGCGGGTGGTATTTACCGATTACATCACCTACTACACGAGCAGACTTTTTATATGGTTTGTTCCAATCATTACCTAGTACATTCATCGCGAACAAAACGCGGCGGTGTACTGGTTTTAGGCCATCACGCACATCTGGAAGGGCACGACCAACGATGACGGACATCGCATAGTCTAGGTATGAACCTCTAAGCTCATCTTCAATATTTACGGGCGTGATCTCTTTCGCTAGATCGCTCATAGAGCCATTTTCCCTCTATAGTCAGATCGTATATTTGAATACGTATAAGACCGAAAAATATAACACAAATTTACCTACGGAGGCATCACTTTCCCTATCCTTTTACCATCTTGTAACCCTTGTAGCCAATCAATTGATGAGAAATTGCACCTCAGCATCATATCTCGCTGAAACATGGTCACTTTACATCCAATAAATTCGCAAAATTGTAGATCTTCTGGTCAGCACGAAAAGGCAAGTTATAATGCCTGCAATTTCATGGATGCATTATTTAACTTGGAAATGCCGATTATGACTAAATCACAGAACGTAGACCCAGCAGAAATTAAGAAATTCGAAGACATGGCGTCGCGCTGGTGGGATCTCGAAGGCGAGTTTAAGCCTCTACACCAAATCAACCCACTTCGCCTAAATTACGTGTTAGAAAAAACCGAAGGCTTGTTTGGTAAGAAAGTCCTAGATGTTGGCTGCGGCGGCGGTATTTTAGCAGAGAGTATGGCTGTTGAAGGTGCGGTAGTCACTGGCTTAGACATGGGCAAAGAGCCGCTCGAAGTAGCACGTCTTCATGCTCTAGAAACCGGCACCAAGCTAGATTACATCCAAAGCACGATTGAAGATCATGCAGAGCAAAACCCGCAAACTTACGATGTGGTGACATGTATGGAAATGCTAGAGCACGTTCCAGACCCACAATCTGTGATTACTGCGTGTTCAAAATTGGTAAAACCGGGTGGACACGTGTTCTTCTCTACGCTGAACCGCAATTTCAAATCTTACTTGTTTGCTATTGTTGGTGCAGAGAAACTGCTTAGAATTGTTCCTGAAGGCACACATGAGCATGACAAGTTCATTCGCCCAGCTGAACTTATCAAGATGATAGACAACACCCCACTTCAGGAATTAGGCATCACTGGCCTGCACTATAATCCGTTAACTGACAGTTACCGTTTAGGGCAAAATGTAGATGTTAACTACATAGTTCATACGCAAAATTTCGCCTAACCAATATCAAAAAGCCAACCGTAAAATCTTTTATAAAAAAAGACTAATGAAAAGAGTTGCAATTAACATAAGTTTGCGACTTTTTTCAGTCTAAATTTCGTGCGCCAGCTTCCATTTTAACCACCTCGATTTAAATTTAATCGCCGAAAATTCATCGCTCATTTTGCCCAAAGATCAAGGTATTTTTTTTTATCAGCGTGCAAAAATAAAGCATCCTTAAAAGGCGAGTTTTATACAATCAAGTGACATCTAACCTCATCAGTTAGTGGTCACTTACAGTTTTTTTTCAATCCACCACTTATCCACAAGCAACCCCATTTCTTTACCTTGAAAAATGTCAGTTGTAGCACTATCTTGTAACCCAACAAACAAATGACCCCTATATGTTGTGTTTGAACTACAATATATGGGTAGACCAAGATCACAAAGCCGAAACGTAATTTACAAAAATTACACAGAAATAGACAAAAACACGGCCTTGTTCAGTTTTGTTAGGGAAATTAAGCAGAATGAACCAACAACTTACTGTTACTAAGCGTAACGGGCGCAAAGAAACTATCGATTTAGAAAAAATCCATCGCGTGATTACATGGGCAGCGGAAGGCTTGCACAATGTTTCCGTATCACAAGTAGAATTGAAAGCTCACATTCAGTTTTACGATGGCATTACCACTACTGATATCCATGAGACAATCATCAAGTCAGCAGCGGATCTAATCTCTGAAGAGACTCCAGATTACCAATATCTTGCAGCACGTCTGTCAGTATTCCACCTACGTAAGAAAGCGTACGGCGAATACGAGCCACCTGCACTTTATGACCACGTTGCAAAACTGGTTGATATGGGTAAATACGATAGCCACCTAATGGAAGACTACACGAAGGCTGAGTTCGACGAACTTGACTCGTACATCGACCATAAGCGTGACTTAGATTTTTCTTACGCAGCGGTTAAACAGCTTGAAGGTAAATACTTCGTACAAAACCGTGTAACGAAAGAAATCTACGAGAGTGCTCAGTTCCTTTACATTCTAGTTGCTGCATGTCTATTCGCTAAATACCCGAAATCGACTCGTCTTGACTACATCAAACGTTTCTACGACGCATCGTCTACGTTTAAGATTTCTCTACCTACACCAATCATGTCTGGTGTACGTACTCCTACTCGTCAATTCAGTTCTTGTGTACTGATCGAGTGTGGTGACAGCCTTGATTCTATCAACGCAACAGCAAGCTCAATTGTTCGTTACGTATCTCAACGTGCTGGTATTGGTATCAACGCAGGTCGTATCCGTGCGCTTGGTTCTGAAATCCGTAATGGTGAAGCGTTCCACACTGGCTGTATCCCTTTCTACAAATACTTCCAAACAGCAGTAAAATGTTGTTCTCAAGGTGGTGTTCGTGGTGGTGCGGCAACGGTATTCTACCCACTATGGCACGGTGAAGTTCAGTCTCTACTAGTACTGAAGAACAACCGTGGTGTTGAAGAGAACCGTGTTCGTCACATGGATTACGGCGTACAGCTGAACAAGCTTATGTACTCTCGCCTAGTTCAAGGTGGCAACATCAGCCTGTTCTCACCATCTGACGTACCTGGCCTATACGACGCGTTCTTCGAAAACCAAGAACGCTTTGAAGAACTTTACGTTAAGTACGAAAACGATCCGTCAATCAAGCGTGAAACAGTAAAAGCAGTAGAGCTATTCTCTCTATTAATGCAAGAGCGTGCTTCTACTGGTCGTATCTACATTCAGAACGTTGACCACTGTAATACACACAGCCCGTTTGACTCTGAAGTTGCACCTGTTCGTCAATCGAACCTATGTCTAGAAATCGCGCTGCCAACTAAGCCGCTTTCTAACGTAGAAGATGACGAAGGTGAAATTGCACTATGTACGCTTTCAGCATTTAACCTTGGCGCAATCAACGAACTGGATGACCTAGCAGAGCTTTCTGAACTGGTTGTTCGTGCTCTAGACGCACTTCTTGATTACCAAGACTACCCGCTTCCAGCAGCATACAAGTCGACAATGAACCGTCGTACTCTAGGTGTAGGTGTTATCAACTACGCATACTACCTAGCGAAGAATGGTGTGAAGTACTCTGACGGCAGCGCAAATGGCCTGACTCACCGTACTTTTGAAGCGATTCAATACCACCTACTAAAAGCGTCTGTTGAACTAGCGAAAGAGCAAGGTCGTTGCCCATCTTTCCACGAGACTAACTACGCGAAAGGCCTACTGCCAATCGATACTTACAAGAAAGATATCGACTTAGTATGTGATGAGCCTCTGCACTACGATTGGGATGCACTACGTGAAGAGATCATGGAGCATGGTCTGCGTAACTCTACGCTAACTGCGCTTATGCCTTCTGAGACTTCGTCTCAAATCTCGAACGCGACTAACGGTATCGAGCCACCACGTGGTTACGTATCAGTGAAAGCATCGAAAGACGGTATCCTGAAGCAAGTGGTTCCAGATTTCCTAAATCTTAAAGAGAACTACGAGCTACTTTGGAACATTGGTTCTAACGACGGTTACCTACACCTAGTGGGTATCATGCAAAAATTCGTTGACCAAGCTATCTCTGCAAACACTAACTATGATCCAAGTGTTTACGACAGCGGTAAAGTACCAATGAAGAAGCTGCTTCAAGACCTACTAACTGCATACAAGTTTGGTGTTAAGACGCTTTACTACCATAACACTCGTGATGGTGCTAAAGACGACCAAGGCGACGCAGTAACAGTGCCGGAAGAAGATTGTGAAGGCGGCGGTTGTAAGATCTAAACCGCAGTAAAACATTAAGACCCCAGAGAAGTTATCTTCTCTGGGTTTAAAGCATTAACAGGGTTCGTTTTATAACGAGTCTTTAAAGGATTTGAGGCATTTATGGCTTACAGTACTTTTTCTCAGAAAAAAAATGACCAGCTAAAAGAACCAATGTTCCTAGGTCAGTCGGTTAACGTTGCACGTTACGACCAACAAAAATTCGAAATCTTCGAAAAGCTTATCGAGAAGCAACTTTCTTTCTTCTGGCGCCCAGAAGAAGTAGACGTGTCTAGCGACCGTATCGACTACAACAAGCTTCCTGAGCATGAAAAGCACATCTTCATCTCTAACCTGAAGTACCAAACACTGCTGGATTCTATCCAAGGCCGTAGCCCGAACGTTGCCCTACTTCCGCTAGTATCACTACCAGAAGTTGAAACTTGGATTGAGACTTGGTCTTTCTCTGAAACGATTCACTCTCGTTCTTACACGCACATCATTCGTAACATCGTGAACGATCCAGGTCTAGTATTTGATGACATCGTTGAAAACGAAGAGATCCTAAAGCGTGCTAAAGACATCGCTTTCTACTACGACGACCTAATCAAGCTAACCGCTGACTACCATCGTTACGGCGAAGGCAACCACAACATCAACGGCGAAGACGTTAAGATTTCTCTTCACGACCTGAAGAAGAAACTTTACCTATGTCTAATGTCGGTAAACGCACTAGAAGCAATCCGTTTCTACGTGAGTTTCGCATGTTCATTTGCATTCGCTGAGCGTGAGCTAATGGAAGGTAACGCAAAAATCATCAAGCTAATCGCTCGTGATGAAGCGCTTCACCTGACGGGTACTCAGCACATGATCAACTTGCTACGTAACGGTCAAGATGACTTCGCATTCATGCAAATCGCTGAAGAGTGCAAGCAAGAGTGTTTCGACCTATTTAAAGAAGCTGCAGAGCAAGAGAAAGAGTGGGCAGAATACCTATTCAAAGACGGCTCTATGATTGGCCTGAACAAAGACATCCTTTGCCAATACGTTGAGTACATCACCAACATCCGTATGCAGGCCGTAGGTCTAGGTACAGCTTACCCAGAAGCAACATCGAACCCAATTCCATGGATCAACGCTTGGTTGTCTTCTGATAACGTACAAGTTGCTCCACAAGAAGCTGAAATCAGTTCTTACCTAGTTGGTCAGATCGACAACGAAGTGAAAGCTGACGACTTTGAAGGATTTGAGCTGTAATGCCAACAATCAAAATCAACAAGCTAACTTCAATTGAATCTAACCCTTCTAATACGCTATTGGAAACAATGGAACAAGCTGGGTTAGAACCAGAATACAACTGCCGAGACGGTCACTGTGGCGCATGCCGCTGTACGTTGGATTCTGGTGAGGTTGAGTACGTTGGTTTTGCTATGGCTTACACGCAAGGCAACGAGATTTTGCCTTGTATCTGCAAAGCGAAATCCGATCTATCGCTGAGTAACGTGATTCATCGAAACAAGCAAAAGCGCGCTTAATCCAATCGGCTTAAGTACGTTATGTTCCGAAGAGAGTGAGTTAAGCGAAGATTAGAGACTTCAAAGCAATACAGACTAAAAAGGGTCCGCCTCCTCTTGGAATGCGGACCCTTTTTCTATTCGTGTCTTTAGTTCTCAACCACCAACCCAGATGTTTACTGTTGAGTCAGGTTCAATGTCACCGAACCGATGTAACAAGCGCTTCGACACTCTCCACAGCCATTGCACTTATCTTGAGCAACCGTAGGTAACTCCCCGGCTTCAATCTGTATTGCGCCCACTGAACACGCAGATTGGCAGGCATGACAATCCATTTGCATATAGTTATTGCAGCTATCAGCAAAGTTAGGTTTTAAATCAATGTAAGGCGTGACCGTTGGGTGAAGCGCACCAGTCGGACACACTTCACTGCACTTGTTGCACATAGAGCAGCTGTTGTAATCCAAATTGAGCAGCGCATTGCCCTCTTGTATCTCAATGACACTATTTGGGCATGCTTGCTCACACAAGCCACAACCGTCGCAGAGGCGCTCAAACAGCACCTCATCGACAGCTCGTGGTGGCCTAGCGTGCAGGCGCTGTGATTTCTCTTCATAACTGGTTGCGGCTTTAACAGGTTTAGACAACCGAGTTAAAAAACCACGCCTATTTGAATTTATTTGCTCAGACATTAATCAATATATAACTTTTTAGTAGCAACGCTTAATTTATATTCAGATGTTAGGTAATTAAGCCAATCAATTACATTGATTGATAGCTCTTTATAAAAGGATAACTCTGAGCTTTTATTTAGCATATCTAAATAAGAAGAAGACCATGTTAATAAGTGGCGCTCTAATAATTCACGAGCTGAATTTATATTATTATTTTCTAACAAATAAGCGTGAGCGAATAACATTAAACCAAACTGATCTTCGGGCTCTCTTAAACCGGTATCTAATTCAATTTTGTTTAATTCTAAAAACTGTCGATACGCGACCGTTGACTCGCCAAACACAACGCGGTCTTTATCAAGATAAACCGAGCCCCAAGGTGGCGCTGGCATCTCTCCAACCCCTTCAAACAGGCGGCTGAACTCAGCCGAGAGTGCATCTTCGTCTTCACATCTCAATGCCTGCAAGCATTCTTCAGAGAGTACTTCGCTCTCAACCAAAGCTTCGACAATGGTGATTAACTGTTCTTTACTTGTCGCTTGATAAAATAGCGAACCCAATAATTTATGCGTATCGATAATCATTATTATTTATACCGTTATAGGTTTAAAGATAATTATATTAATTAACTCATTTCATTCTTTGATCTATTTTATACATTCGATTCATAACATTTAAATTTCGCACTTATTTGATGCCAATCAATCAACAACTGGAAATAAAACAATAGAAGCAAAACTACCTATAAAGTGCTACCCATCAATAACAATAGGCATCTTAGAATGACGAATAAGAAAGAATCTGGGGTAATGAATCTTACTCGAAGAGGCTTCATGAAAGCTTCTTCTGCGGTAGGTAGTGCAGCCGCGCTTGCGGGCGGTATCGCTTTACCTTTCAAATCCAAACCAGTAGCGGCTGCCGTTGCTGAGAATGTGGATGAGAAAATCGTATGGAGTGCATGTACAGTAAACTGTGGCTCTCGCTGCCCGTTACGTATGCATGTACAAAACGGTGAAATCAAATACGTAGAAACAGACAACACAGGTACTGACGAATACGGTCATCACCAAGTGCGTGCATGCCTGCGTGGTCGCTCTATGCGCCGCCGTGTTTACAACCCAGATCGCCTGAAATACCCAATGAAACGTGTGGGTAAACGTGGTGAAGGTAAGTTTAAGCGTATCAGTTGGGAAGAAGCTTATGATGAAGTCGCTGGCACCATGCAGCGCCTTATCAAAGACTACGGTAACGACACTATCTACCTAAACTACGGCACAGGTACGCTTGGTGGTACGGTAACTAAGTCTTGGCCACCAGCACAAACGCTGATTGCGCGTCTAATGAACCTAAGTGGTGGTTACCTAAACCATTACGGCGACTACTCAACAGCGCAAATCGCAAAAGGCTTGAGTTACACCTACGGTGGTTGGGCAAACAACAACTCTTTCTCTGATTTAGAGAACACTAAGCTTAACATCCAATTTGGTAACAACCCTGCTGAGACTCGTATGTCTGGCGGCGGTCTGATCCACCACTACGTAGAAAGCAAAAACAAATCAAACGCAAGAACGATCATCATCGATCCACGCTACACCGATACTGCCGGTGGTCGTGAAGATCAATGGATCCCAATTCGTCCTTCTACCGACGCTGCATTGGTAGCCGGTCTTGCGCACGTGATGATCACTGAAGACCTAGTCGACCAACCGTTCCTAGACAAATACTGTGTCGGTTACGATGAGAAGACTCTTCCTGCATCAGCGCCTAAAAACAGTGACTACAAATCTTACATCCTAGGTTTAGGTGAAGATGGCGTAGAGAAGACACCTGAGTGGGCTTCTAAGATCACAGGCATTCCGGTTGATACTATCGTTAAGCTTGGCCGTGAGATGGGCACAGCGAAACCGTGTGCTATCCACCAAGGTTGGGGCCTACAACGTACTGCGAACGGTGAACTAGCTAGTCGTGCAATCGCAATGCTGTCGCTACTCACTGGTTCTGTCGGTGTATCTGGCGGTTCAACAGGCGCTCGTGAAAGTGACATCAACATTCCGTTTGTTCGCTTCCCGACTGTGCCAAACCCTGTTGAAACATCAATTTCAATGTTCATGTGGACAGACGCGATTCACCGTCACCACGAGATGACAGACATCACTGATGGTGTTCGCGGTGCTGAGCGCCTTAAGAACCCAATCAAGATGATCTGGAACTACGCAGGTAACTGCATCATCAACCAACACTCAGACATCAACAAGACGCACGCGATTCTTCAAGATGAGAGTGCGTGTGAAATGATTGTTGTAGTTGATAACCATATGACCTCTTCAGCGAAATACGC
Organism: Vibrionales bacterium SWAT-3; assembly: GCA_000169995.1. Classification (GTDB taxonomy): domain Bacteria; phylum Pseudomonadota; class Gammaproteobacteria; order Enterobacterales; family Vibrionaceae; genus Vibrio. Next base: position 30,774 of record AAZW01000039.1, read on the forward strand.
CGACATCATCCTGCCTGACTTAACCACATCAGAGCAAGACGACTGGTGTATGGATGGTAAAGCATCGAACATGCCTTACTTCATCTACGCACAAAAAGCGATTGAACCTCAGTTTGAAGCGAAATCTATCTACGAGATGTGTACTCAGCTTGCTAAGCGCATGGGCGTAGAAAAAGAGTTCACAGAAGGTCGTACTCAAGAGCAATGGATTGAGCATCTTTACGCGGAAACTCGTAAGAACGATCCAACACTACCAACCTTCGAAGAGATGAAAGAACTGGGTATCTACAAGCGTAGCTACGACCACCACTACATCGCTTACGAAGATTTCCGTAAAGACCCTGAAGCGAATCCACTGACCACACCAAGTGGCAAGATCGAGATCTACTCTGAGCAACTGGCTGAGATTGCGAAGACTTGGAAGCTAAAAGAAGACGAAGTGATTCACCCACTTCCAATTTACGCGGACTCTTTCGAAGGACATAACGATCCATTAGTAGAGAAGTACCCACTGCAACTAACAGGCTTCCACTACAAAGCTCGTACCCACTCCACTTACGGTAACGTTGCAGAGATCAAAGCTGCTGCACCACAAGAGTTGTGGATCAACCCAATCGATGCAAAAGAGCGTGGTATTGAAAGCGGCGACATGGTCAGCATTTTTAACGACCGTGGTGAAGTTCATATTCCAGCGAAAGTGACACCAAGGATTCTTCCTCGAGTTGTCGCGCTAGGTGAAGGTGCATGGTACGCACCCGATGGTCAGAAGATCGACCATGCAGGCTCTATCAACGTGCTGACTACTCAGCGCCCGAGCCCACTTGCTAAGGGTAACCCTCAGCACACAAACCTAGTTCAAATCAAAGCGCTTAAGAAAGCATAAGGTAGGTTGGAATGAAACAATACGGCTTTTACATTGATTCAAGTAAATGCACGGGTTGTAAAACCTGTCAGCTTGCTTGTAAAGATTATAACGATCTCGACATCAAAACGAACTACCGTCGCGTCTATGAGTACGCGGGCGGTGGCTTCACTCAAGATGGCGATACCTGGGTTCAGAAAGATGTCTTTTCTTACTACCTGTCTATCGCTTGTAACCACTGTACTAACCCTGCGTGTGTGAAAGTGTGCCCTTCAGGCGCAATGCGTAAACGCGATGAAGACGGTTTGGTTGTGGTTGATGAAAGTGTGTGTATCGGCTGTCAGCACTGTAGCAATGCGTGCCCTTACGGCGTACCACAATACAATGCTAAGAAAGGTCACATGACCAAATGCGATGGCTGCTACCAACGTGTTTCTGAAGGCAAACAACCTATCTGTGTTGAGTCTTGCCCACTTCGTGCATTGGAGTTTGGCGAAATCAATACGCTTCGCGAGAAGTACGGTTCTGGTGCTGATGTTGCGCCGCTTCCATCTTCTACCGAAACCTTACCAAACATCGTGATTAAGCTGAACAAAAACGCGAAGCCGACTGGCGATACCAGTGGTCACCTAGCAAACCCGGCTCTTCTCCGCTTAGATGAGTCTATAAACTAACAATAAAACCGCTAACACATTGATTTACAATCGCTTCCCACCTTATATATCAGTGTTGTAGTTTGTCGTTATTATCTTCCGCTCTATTTAACTTTAAAGGCCAATCCGTACAGTCTGTAACGCTTGAAGAAAGCTCTCATTCAGTACTCGTCAAGTGCAAGCGAGATAGACGCTGTAAAGTTGTTGATCCTGAGACTGGAGCTCCGCGCACCGTCGACCACTACGTTCACCGTCGCCTGTCGGATTTACCTGTCAGTGGTCGCCCTTGCGTTATAGAAATTGAATTGGCTCAGACAAGGGATAGGCTCGGCCGAAGGTTGATTGAAGAGGCTGATTTTGTTGATAAGGGGAGTCGTTATACAAAGAGGTTCTGTCACTTTATTAGTGGACTGTGCCGCTATATGAGCATCCACGCAGTGTCGAAGCATTTAGACATACGCTGGGAAACCGTGAAAAATATCGATAAAGCATTCCTTCTCTCTACCTTGCCTGCTTTAGAGCCTAAGAAGTTGACCAACCTTGTTCATATTGGCGTTGATGAAGTCGCCAGGGCTAAAGGCCATGATTATATGACCGTCGTTTATGATCTCGTTTCAGGACAACTTATTTGGGTTGACCATGGGCGGACTTCAAACGTACTCATCAACTTTTTTGAACAATTATCACCGCAAACGAGAGACGGCATCCAAGCGGTATCAATGGATATGGGGCAATCTTACCAATCAGCAGTGAGAAACGCTCTTCCGAATGCAGACATCGTTTTTGACCGGTTTCACGTTATGCAGAACTACTCTCTTCTGATAAGGAAAGAGCGTAATAAAGCGTTTAGGAAAGGAACACATGACGAGAAGAAAATGCTTAAAGGGACGCTATTTTTACTCCTCAAAAATGCGCCGAAATTAAGCGATAAGCAGTCAGATAGGCTAGATGATTTACTGGAAAGCAATAAGACTCTTTGTACGATTTATATGCTCAAAGAGCAGCTTCAAGCCTTATGGGATGAACGTAATTTTGACTTGATGATCGCAGCGCTTGATGCGTGGTGCCAGCTTGCTAAAAAGACGAGGATCTTATCTCTCATCAACTTTGCAGACGCGCTTTGGGAGAGAAGAGTTGGGATCTGCAACTATGCAAAATATAAGCTGACGAATGCCCGAGTGGAAGCAGGGAATGTATCGATAGGTCTTCTTAGACGGAGAGCCCGAGGAGTAAGGGATACTGATTACTTTAAATTGAAGATTAGACAAACCTCAATCCTAGAAACTCACTCTACCATTTATCCGGAAATCAAGCTCATCTAAGCGGAGAAGAGCCGCAAACCCTAAGGAGGTGTAAGATGATTTTTCATGAGTGGTCTTTGATCTTCTTTACGGTACTGGCTCAAACCGCTGTCGGTGGTTACCTACTTATCGGTGCGCGCGCACTGGTACTTGGTCACGACGAAGAGAAACTAAACAGCTACAAAGTTCCAATGTTCATTCTGTGGGCATTAATGGGGCTTGGTTTTATGTTCTCGACAACGCACCTCGGCTCTCCACTGCGTGCGTTTAATGCCTTTAACCAACTAGGCTCGGCTTGGCTGTCTAACGAAGTGTTCTTCGGTGCGGCATTCTTCGCCGTTGGCGGCCTGCAATGGCTACTGTCAGTGGTCAAAAAAGGTGGCCTTGCTATCCAAAAAGCACTGATGGTTGGCGCTATGGTGCTGGGTGTTATCTTTATGTACGCGATGATCAACGTATACATGATCAACACAGTACCTACATGGGACAACATCTACACACCACTGAGCTTCGTCATGACTATGGTTGTGGGTGGCTTGCTGCTGTCTCAGTTCGTGATTGTATTTGCTAACGACAGTCGCTTTACGGTTGACCGTAACATCACCATGCTGGCTGTGATTGCCGTTGCGATCAGTTTGCTTGTGACAGTCGGTAAACTGAACTTAATCGGTGACATCCAAACTTCTGTAGCAAAAGCTTCGGAGTTGGTTGATGGTCTAGGCAGCTATGTGATTCTTCAAGTTGCATTGCTAATGGCAAGCTTATTGATTTGGATTCTACCTATGCTTAACAAAGCAAAAGTGAACCCAGTCAATCTAGGCCTAGCATTAGTACTATTCCTAGCGTCAGAACTAATCGGCCGTGGCTTGTTCTACAGCCTACATATGACAAGCGGTTTGTAATCTCAGGCTCCTTATTTGGTTATCTAGAAGGCTAGATAAACTCAAGGCCCAACACCTATTTAGATGTTGGGCCTTTTTATTTGCTCGGTCTTAACCTTAGTTCAAGAGGTCTTGGCTCAAGATAACTTGGTTAGCAACAAAAGCGACTTACTTGATGATCGCTGAAGGGATAAACATATCCTTCACGCGTTTTACTGACGAGTAATCACCAAACATAGGTTTATTGTCTAGATGTCTTCTTAGCATGTCTGCAGCGACCGTTTTGATAATGGTGCGTGCATCTTCGCGCTTGTATTGGCGGTAAAACTCCAACACTTGTCCCCACTCACCCGCTTCGCTCGATAAAGCAACACTAAAGGTATTGCCCTCTAACTTACCCGTGACTAAGGCCAACTCGGTGCCGCACTTTTCTCTTGTCGCGCCAGCCAGAGCAAACGTTGCGGCTAGTGTGTCATTCTTTTCAAGCTCGCTCTCTTTTGGCTCTGCCATTACCCAAGAGTGCCCAAAGCAATCTTCAACTTGTTCATTCGATTGTAGCCAAGCCGAAAGGGCACCTTTGGTTGATACTTCCGATACCGACAAGGTTTTCTTTCTTTCCGCCATAATATGACCGATATGGTCGATCATAGGCTCATCAACACTGACAACGTTAATCTCCAACAGCTTGTACACCATTTGCAGTAGCTTAACGCGAGTTTCTAAATCCGACTTAGGCCCAAACAGTTTCACTTCAATGAACGGCAGATAAGAGCGGTACCCCAGCTCATAACCTTCCGGCAGTTTCAGTTGGTCTAACACATCAGAAATGCCGGATTCAGACAAACCAAAGGTAAATAACCTGCTGCATTCAGAAGCGACTACTTGAGGATAAGTGCGAGCAAGGTCAGGGATAATTTCAAAGCTCACCATGCGCTTAAACTCACTCGGTACGCCCGGCGTGAAGTAGAAAGTCGCATCGTTAATCTTCAGCTTAAAGCCACATGCTGTTCCGACAGGGTTATCGACGATTTCTGAGCTCGCTGGCAACAAAGCTTGCTTTAGGTTGCTGTCTGGCATCGGCATGCCACGTCCAGAAAACATCTCTTCCATACGTTTTAGCCATTCAGGAAACATGACTAGTTTCTGCTCTGACGCCGCCGCTGCTGCAGCCGCGCTCATATCATCGGTAGTCGGGCCTAATCCACCATTCACGATAACCACATCGTAGTTAAAGCTCAGCATCAACAACTCTTCGACTAAGGCATTCATTTGGTCACCAACAGTGGAGCGTTTAGCCAAAGCAAAACCATGTTGGTAAAACTCAGCTGACATCCAAGCCGCGTTCGTGTCTACAATGTCTCCGTGAAGAACTTCTTCACCTGTACTTAACATTGCGATTTTCGTCATGTTTCTATCCCTTGTAGTCATAAAAAGACGCTGCATTATCTACAAACTGGTCTATGTTTGAGTTTGAGCTATTTGGCTTTTTAACAAATATTAATAATGTTAAATCTAAGGTTTTCTTAGGAAAAGCGATAAATTATTAGTTCCCTAAATCAGGCATTTAATGGATAATTGTGACCCTGATCAATTCTAAATTTTCTCATGGAGACCCTTGTGGCCAAATCACCGTTACTAGCAAAGGTTACTGCTGCATTTACAATGCTAATGTCAGTTAACTCGGTTGCAAGCCAATACGACTTCGACCAGCCAATCAACCTTTCTTATTCGGATGAATGTGCTCAAGATTACTGTGTTAATGATAGCTTGTACACCTACAAGCCTAGTACCAATTACGCACTGAGCGAATCAAGCGAAGAGTACGATTTCTCAATCCAACAACCAAAGCACCTTTTGGTTAGCGAAGAGAAAGATTGGGATTACCTAATGGGTCAAACTTACACGATTCTTGGCTTAAGTGTTGCAACCGTTGGTTTAATGACCTTCTTACCAGAAAGTATCACTAAATGGGACGACGACCAACGCGACTTAAGTAAGTTAGGTCAAAAGTGGAAAGATAACGTTTCTGAAGGCCCAGTGTGGGACCGTGACGAACACTTCCTAAACTATGTGATGCACCCGTATTTTGGTGGTGTTTACTACACAGCTGCACGTCACGCGGGTTACAACGAGTTTGAATCGTTTATGTACTCTTGGACGATGTCGACCTTCTTCTGGGAATACGGCGTAGAAGCATTTGCTGAAGTACCTTCATGGCAAGACCTTTTCATCACACCTTTCTTCGGTGCGGTTGTGGGTGAAATAATGCTAGAAACCGAGCAAGACATCATTGCTTCAGGCGGTGAAGTGATGGGTTCTCAAACCATGGGTGATGTGTCTCTATTTTTCCTAAACCCTGTCGGTCATATCCACTATTGGGTAAGTGATGCTTGGGGTGGTGACGCAGAAGTTAACCTGAATACTAACCCTTGGTGGGATAATCAAGACGCAGCTCGATTCGCTTACGATGCTGGCGCGCCATACGATTCTCAGTTTGTTGGTATGAACTTTAAAGTAACCTTCTAATACAGCGACCTGATTACTTTCGGGGCTCTTCTCCGCTTAGATGAGTCTATAAACTAACAATAAAACCGCTAACACATTGATTTACAATCGCTTCCCACCTTATATATCAGTGTTGTAGTTTGTCGTTATTATCTTCCGCTCTATTTAACTTTAAAGGCCAATCCGTACAGTCTGTAACGCTTGAAGAAAGCTCTCATTCAGTACTCGTCAAGTGCAAGCGAGATAGACGCTGTAAAGTTGTTGATCCTGAGACTGGAGCTCCGCGCACCGTCGACCACTACGTTCACCGTCGCCTGTCGGATTTACCTGTCAGTGGTCGCCCTTGCGTTATAGAAATTGAATTGGCTCAGACAAGGGATAGGCTCGGCCGAAGGTTGATTGAAGAGGCTGATTTTGTTGATAAGGGGAGTCGTTATACAAAGAGGTTCTGTCACTTTATTAGTGGACTGTGCCGCTATATGAGCATCCACGCAGTGTCGAAGCATTTAGACATACGCTGGGAAACCGTGAAAAATATCGATAAAGCATTCCTTCTCTCTACCTTGCCTGCTTTAGAGCCTAAGAAGTTGACCAACCTTGTTCATATTGGCGTTGATGAAGTCGCCAGGGCTAAAGGCCATGATTATATGACCGTCGTTTATGATCTCGTTTCAGGACAACTTATTTGGGTTGACCATGGGCGGACTTCAAACGTACTCATCAACTTTTTTGAACAATTATCACCGCAAACGAGAGACGGCATCCAAGCGGTATCAATGGATATGGGGCAATCTTACCAATCAGCAGTGAGAAACGCTCTTCCGAATGCAGACATCGTTTTTGACCGGTTTCACGTTATGCAGAACTACTCTCTTCTGATAAGGAAAGAGCGTAATAAAGCGTTTAGGAAAGGAACACATGACGAGAAGAAAATGCTTAAAGGGACGCTATTTTTACTCCTCAAAAATGCGCCGAAATTAAGCGATAAGCAGTCAGATAGGCTAGATGATTTACTGGAAAGCAATAAGACTCTTTGTACGATTTATATGCTCAAAGAGCAGCTTCAAGCCTTATGGGATGAACGTAATTTTGACTTGATGATCGCAGCGCTTGATGCGTGGTGCCAGCTTGCTAAAAAGACGAGGATCTTATCTCTCATCAACTTTGCAGACGCGCTTTGGGAGAGAAGAGTTGGGATCTGCAACTATGCAAAATATAAGCTGACGAATGCCCGAGTGGAAGCAGGGAATGTATCGATAGGTCTTCTTAGACGGAGAGCCCGAGGAGTAAGGGATACTGATTACTTTAAATTGAAGATTAGACAAACCTCAATCCTAGAAACTCACTCTACCATTTATCCGGAAATCAAGCTCATCTAAGCGGAGAAGAGCCCTTTCGGTAATAACCAAAACTTTTCTAAAAAGCGGCTCTTAAGCCGCTTTTTTTGTGCCCTACTCTTCATTCTCTTTTTTTGCATCACAGCTTAGTTTCAAAAATTGACACAGGTCAAACATTGTTCGATATAAACTTCTACACTGAAATTAACGAACTTTATCGCTTAATATCAAACATTTAATTAGCAATGATTAATTGAAACTTTGGGGGCTGATATGAACAGTACATTTATCGTAAACTTTATCGGAAAAGCGTCGCCTGCGACCATTAAACAACTCGCTGCGGTGACTCATGAAAACGACGGCAAATGGCTCATCAGTAAAGTGAACTTTATTGAAGACCAAGTTGCAGGCGTACTTAAGGTTCAACTTCCAGCCATCAATGAATCGATTGTTAAAGAGGCATTCAGCGCTAACCCGGACCTGATTGTCCAGTTCGTTGATTCAGACCATGCACATAATGTTCAAGACACAATACACCACCTAAGACTCGATTCTAATGACCGTGCCGGTATCGTTAATGAAGTCACTCACGTCCTTGATAGACAAGGTATCAATATTCTCGATATGGATTGCCAACGCGTATTTATCGCAGGTGGCGGCGGTGTCAGTTCAAGCTTATTCACTTCTAAAATCGCGGTTAAGTTACCAATCGAAGTTCAAATCGATGACGTAGTCAATGAGCTAGAAACTCTCAGTGAAGACACTCGAGTAATGATCGAGAACTAGTTGTTAGTGCTTAACCATACAAACTAAGTCCTATCTACAAACAAAAAAGAGCAGCTTACTAGCTGCTCTTTTTATTACTCTCGACTTGTCAGTCAGTTACTTAATTGACCATTGAGACAATGAACGCTTAAAGTCTTGATAACCAAATTCATTCAGCTTTTGCACTTCACCATTGCTGCGCTCGCAGTAGATAGATGGCATCTTCAGGCCGTTGAACCAGTTGAGCTTCACCATGGTGTAACCCGCACTGTCCAAAAGGTGAAGCTTTTGACCAATCTTCAACGGCTCATCAAAGCTTGTTTCACAGAACTGATCGCCCGCAAGACATGAACACGAACCAATCACGTAGTCATGGCTGCCGTTTTCAGACGCCTCTAATACCGATGCTGGTTCATTGTAAATTAGCGTATCAAGACGGTGCGCTTCAGTTGCTGAATCCACAATCGCTGTTTTCTTCACGTTCTCAACAATATCCACCACTGTCACAACCAAGTCTGTTGTTTTCGTGATGATCGCTTCACCCGGCTCAAGGTACATCTGCACACCGTGCTTTTCAGAGAAGGCTTTCAGCGCAAGCCCCAGTTTCTCGATGTCATAACCCGGCCATGTAAAGAACACACCGCCGCCCATGCTCACCCAATCTAGCTTATCTAGGTGCTCGCCAAACTGTTCTGAGATTGAATCAAGCAAACCAATAAAGGCATCGACATCTTTGTTCTCACAGTTCATGTGGAACATCACACCATTAATCTCATCAAAGATTTCAGGCTTGATATGGTCAGCTTGTACGCCCAAACGCGAGAATTGACGCGCAGGGTTTGCTAAGTCTTGTCCTGCGTAGCTCACGCCCGGATTTAGACGTAAACCCAGCGACGCTTTTCCTTCAACAATATGACGGTACGCTTCGAATTGGCTTTGAGAGTTGAATATCATCTTGTCGCAGATGTCAGCCACTTCTCTCACGTCGTCTTCGCTGTAACCCACACTGTAAGCATGCGTTTCGCCACCAAAGGTTTCGTGACCAAGTCTCACCTCGTATGGGCCAGAGCTTGTCGTGCCATCGAGGTAAGGCTTGATGATGTCAAACACACCCCATGTCGAGAAACACTTCAGTGCCAATACCAGCTTCACACCTGAAATCTCTTTCAGCTGCTTTGCTTTCTCTAAGTTCGCAACCAACTTGTCTTCGTTGATCATGAAATACGGCGTTTTTAGTTCGTTGTTTTGCATGTTAATACCTTGCGGCCCTCGAGTTCACGAAGGCACATGATAATCGAACAAAGCCGACGCTAATGCATCGGCTCGATATAAGTAAGTACATTGGAAGTCTTTAAGTGTATTAGAGATTCCCTATTACACTCGTCCCTCGCTTTAGGGAATGACGATTTCTGCATTGCCGATTAGATGAAGCAAATATCGTCTTCATCAAATACCAGAGAAAGTAATCACCTTTCGTCATCCTCTAACGGAGTAAATACACTCTCCGTCATCCCCAAGAGGGAAGAATGAGCGAGTTGGGGATCTCCCAAAACCACCTGTCGTTCAATAGAGATAGACAGCAATCAAGATTCCCGATTACGCTCGTCCCTCTCTATAGGAAATGACGATGCTCTTAGTCATCTCACGGAAGAAGTAACCATCACCTTCGTCATTCACCCAGTAATTCAGAGCGAGGTAAGAACCTACTATGTATTACTTCAATTTGTGGATCAGAGGTAAACCGGCTTTCGGCTCTAGCTCTTGAACATGCCAATCTAGACCGATTTCAGGCATGGTTGCTAGGAACGGGTCTGGGTTTAGCTGTTCCATGTTGAACACGCCTTTATCAGCCCATTCGCCACGGAAGAACTGAAGTGCAGCCGTAATAGCTGGAACGCCCGTTGTGTAAGAAATTGCTTGGTGCTCTACGTCTTCGTATGCCACTTCGTGGTCTGCGTTATTGTAGATGAACACGCTGCGCTCTTTACCATCTTTCTTACCTTGAACCCAGGTGCCGATACACGTTAAACCTGTGTAACCTGGAGCAAGAGATGTTGGGTCTGGTAGCAGTGCTTTTAGCACGTGCAGAGGCTGAACTACTGTGCCGTCGTGCAGTGTTAGCGGATCAGGGCTCAGAAGGCCGATGTCACGCATGCAGTTGAAGTAGTTCAGGTACTTGTCACCAAAGCCCATCCAGAACTCGATGCGCTTAGCTGGGATGAATTCCTTCATTGAACGAACTTCATCGTGCGCCATTGAGTACACTTTGTGAGTGCCACAGTTAGGGAAATCAAACTCGAGCATACGAGAGTGACAAGGTACTTGCTTCCACTCTTCATTTTCCCAGTAGAAAGAGTCACCTTGGATCTCAAGCATGTTGGTTTCTGGGTCAAAGTTAGTCGCAAACTTCTTACCGTGGTCGCCTGCGTTTACATCCATTACGTCGATCGTATCGATCTCATCGAATAGGTGCTTAACCGCGTGCGCTGCAAATACTGAAACCACACCTGGATCGAAACCCGCACCAAGAATACCTGTGATGCCTGCTTCAGCAAACTTCTCACGGTAACCCCACTGCCAATCGTAAGCTTGTGGTACTTGTTGGCCTTCAGAACATAGGTCAACCGCTACCGATGTATCTAGGTAAGATACTTTTGCTTGGTAACACGCTTCCATGATCGCCATGTTTACCCAAGGAGGACCAGCGTTGATGACTAGGTCTGGTTTCACTTCGTTAATCAGAGCAACAAGAGCATCAACATCGTCAGCGTTTACTGCGCGAGCTTCTAGTTTTTAGTTGAATCTTTAAGGTTGTTTTACCTTTAATCGATTCGATGATTTTTCACACTTCGCGATTGTGCGAGAAGCGATTGTGATATCACCCAGTACTTCGTTATTTTGTGCTGCTTTGTGTGCAACAACCCAACCAACGCCGCCTGCACCAATTTGTAGAATAGCCATAGTATTAATTACCCTTGTTGTTCTGCTAGCTCAGTGGCTAGAGTTTGAATTTTGTTAATTATAGATTTGAAATCTGATGTCTTTAGGCACGGATTCAAGATAGTGAATTTAAGCGTACTCTTACCATCTACGACCGTTTCACCGAGTACTGCAACACCACGAGTCAGCGCTTCCAGTCTTAGCGTTTGATTCAGTTTGTCTAAATCTAGGTCACCGTTTGCTGAGGGCTTAGATCGGAACAGCACTGTTGATAGTGAAGGCTCCGCGAGCAGCTCCAAGTCAGCTTGGTTTTGAATCAGGTCAGCCACTTCTAGCGTTTGCTCAAGAAGATGATCGTACATCTCACCTAATTGCTTTGGCCCTACGCTCTGCATAGTCATGAAGACTTTCAATGCATCAAAACGCTTAGTTGTCGCGATAGACTTGTCGACTAAGTTCGGCAACTCATCGTGTTCACGGTTTAGGTAATCTGCATGATGCAGAAGGTACTTAAAGTTCGTTTTGTCTTTCAACAACACCGCGCCGCAGCTAATTGTTTGGTAGAAAAGCTTGTGGAAATCGACGCTCACAGAGTCTGCTTTTTCGATACCTTGTAAGCGAGCTTTGTGGCTACTTAAGATAAGCGCACCGCCGTAAGCACTGTCGACATGGAACCAAAGGCCTTGTTGGCTTGCGATGTCTGCAATCGCATCAAGGTCGTCGATAGCACCGTGATCGGTTGTACCTGCCGTACCCACTACAGCAAAAGGAATCAGACCTTGAGCTTTAAGTGCTTTGACTTCTGCGCACAACAAATCAGGTTTGATGGTGCCGTTTGCGTTGGTCTCAACACAGCACACCGCGTTCTCGCCTAAACCAAGCAATGAAGCGGACTTTTGAACCGTGAAGTGGGATTTGTTTGAACACAAGATACGAAGCTTGCTCGCGTAATCTGGTAAACCTAACTTTTGGATTGAGTGACCATTGTGCTTATCCGCAACCCAGTCTCTCGCTAGCAATAAGCCCATTAGGTTACTTTGCGTGCCGCCGCTGGTGAAAACACCGTCCGCTTGTTCACCAAGTTGGTACTTGTCACACATCCAATCAACTACGCGCTGCTCAACATATGTAGCAGCCGATGCTTGATCCCATGAGTCCATTGATTGATTCAGAGCTGCGATGATTGATTCCGCTGCTACTGATGCCATAAGAGGAGGCGTATGAAGGTGTGCGATACAATCTGGGTGTTGCACGAAGATGGAGTTTGCAGCGACAAGATCTGCAGTGCTATCTACAACGTCAACCAAAGCGTGTTGGTTGTTGTCTAGATCGACAGCCTTGATAGCGGCCTCCAGCACTTTTGGTTCTAGACCTGAGTATGGAGTTTCAACCTGCTCAAAAACCGCTTTCATTGCTTGAGTGGTTTGGTTCATCACGTTTGCGAATTCGTCGCTACCGCCTAAGCCTGTGTGAATGAAATGCTTATTCCACTCTTGGCTTGCTTGTTCAGTTGAAGCTTGATCTTCTTGCACACCTCCGCCAGCAGCGATGATGGCTTCTTCCATCACGCGCAGTGCAAAGTCGATCTGCTCGAAAGAGATAATCATCGGTGGTAGGAAGCGAAGCACGGAGCCATCACGACCGCCCTTCTCGACCATCAAACCACGCTCTAATGCTGCGCGTTGAATCGCTAGCGTGAGTTCACCGTCTGATTTCGGCTCACCAAATTTATTGAGTTCACCGTTTGGCTGCTTGATCTCAGCGCCAAGCATTAGACCTTTACCACGAACTTCGGCAATACAGTTAACGCGAGATTGAATCTTCTCTAATCCGTGACGTAGGTATTGGCCTGCAATGTTCGCATGCTCAACCAAGCCATCTCGCTCGATGATTTCAAGAGCTTTAGCGCCAGACACCATTGCCAGTTGGTTACCACGGAAAGTACCCGTGTGCTCACCCGCTTTCCATGTATCGATGCTCTTATCGAATACAAGCAACGACATTGGTAGTCCACCACCAATCGCTTTAGACAAACATAAGATATCAGGGTTAACACCTGACTCTTCAAACGCAAATCGATGACCTGTTTTACCAACACCACACTGGATTTCATCAAAAATCAGTAGGATACCGTGCTCATCACAGATGCGACGTAAGCCTTGCAACCAAGACGCAGGAGCTGGAATCACACCGCCCTCACCTTGTACAGGCTCAACGATCATCGCAGCCGGTTTCATGATGCCAGATTCGTCATCGTTCAACATACGTTCGATGTAACGAATGCTTGCGTTAGCACCTGCTTCACCACCAATACCAAACGGGCAGCGAAGGTTGTATGGGAAAGGCATAAAGTGCACATCAGACATCAAGCCGCTACGACGTTCTTTTGTACCTAGGTTACCCATCATGCCCATGGTGCCGTTAGTCATACCATGATAAGCACCACGGAAAGCAAACATGGTATTACGACCTGTGGTTTGCTTCGCTAGTTTGATTGCCGCTTCCACCGCATCCGCGCCTGAAGGACCACAGAATTGAAGAACCGAGTTATCTGAAAAGTCTTGAGGAAGAAAAGCTTTAACTCGCTTGATAAACGTCTCTTTTGCTTGAGTCGTGATATCAAGAGTTTGGTATGGCAAACCAGAATCGAGTTGGTCTTTGAGTGCTTGGTTAATCTCTGGGTGGTTATAACCCAAAGAAAGTGTACCCGCAGCGGCTAAGCAATCTAAAAATAGTTGTCCACGAGTATCTTCAACCAAGGCACCGCATGCTCGCTTGATAGCAATTGGTAGGCGTCTTGGGTATGAGCGAACATCCGATTCGTGCTGCTCTTGCTCAAGCAAAATAGCATCAGGTGTTAGGTCATAGGTTCCCTCTACGATAGGAACCATAGTTGAAAATGAATTTGCGATAGTGTTGATATCGACT